>NZ_BLZO01000142.1 GCF_014132355.1 Okeania sp. KiyG1 | reverse complement strand
ATGGCTGGGCATTGATTCAATTATTCAGCGCTATTGGGTACTGGGAAATGATGTCCAACGTCGTAGTGGTTTTGAAACTTTACTACGCTTAGACCCAGAGCGATATTATTCTACTGGCGGAGTTTTAAGTGGTCTTTCTTTGAGTAGTGCTATGGAGGCTACTATAGAGCGTCAACCAGACTAATTAATAAACAATTATTAATATTTTTTAGTATTCTTTGAGTATTCTTAATTTTTTAGCTAGTCACTCAATGATGTTGTTAATACTTGTAATATTTGTAAATTTATACCAATCCAATTAAATAATGTCACACAAATATATATTGATATGAAATAATCGCCTAAAGTTGTTGTCAATGAAACTTCTTAGCTCATAAAATCTTACTTTTAAGTTCAGTGAAACAGTATTAGTTGACCGAAAAATTTGGGTCTGAACCCTCCCTTTAACGAAGATAAAAAAGAAGATTCTGTATTTTTGTAGCTTCTTTATTCCAGAGGTACTGATAACTGAAATGACTCCCCACGATCCCCGACTCTATTTCATTAATTTGAAACTGAGTGAGAGAAAGAGGTCGTCCCTAAGACAACTTCCGTTTTAATCAAAATCAGGGTTAGATTCTAATCCCCACTTATGCTTTAAAAATTGTTGGTAAAGAGTTTCCCTCATCAACATCTGTTCATATAATTGAACCAAGCAATCTTGAGCCTGTTGTAAACTCATCTGGCGTACCTGAGCCTCAAAAGACCGAACGCTAAATTGCTTTTCCAGTGGCATTTCCATCGGTTGGTCCATAGCTTTACTCCATATTTATAATAACAACTATGTACTGAGCCTACTTCAGAGTAAACTCGGTAAATTTAGATACAACAAATCTATCTGGATTGCTCCAGATATGCCTTGTTTGATTTAGCGATCGCCTTAACGAAGTCAGAAGTCAGAAGTCAGAAGTCAGAAGTTAACCCACCCCGAGGGGAAGTAGGGGACTTGAGCAAGCCTCCAAAACATTTCTCCTTAAAAGGCGGGGTTGCCCGACCCAATCCTGTTTGATAAATTTTCTACAACTTGTGAGAATTCGTAAGACTATCGCATCATGTTACAAAATATAACAAAAATTTGACAAAACTGCCATTATTTTCCTTGTATCACAGATATAAAAATAGCAAATGTTTAGAATTTGATTCTGCTTTAAAGAAATCCTAGATAAGAGTCAAGAGTAAAGATGCTCATTTTGAACAAATTTCTGATGAGTAGACAATTTATCAAGAGCCTTAAGCAGAAATTTAAACAAGTTGAGTTTTCTTAAGGTTTATTTCACAAAGAGGGGATCAAATCTAAAAATAAGTAGTATGCTGAAAAAAGTAACTATTACTATTAGCATTCTTAAAAATGTTTTATAAAAAATCTAAGTACAATTTATTGGCCATAGTCACAATACTAAGCTTAGTCAGTACCACTTCAGCTTATGCTTCAACTCTCAAACCAACCGCAAAACAAACCCAATTAGCTAACACAACAATTATTGCCCTGGAAGGAGAAGCCAAAGCAGAATTCGATCGTGGGGTAAAACTCTATAAGGAAGGAGACCTGACATCAGCAGAAGCAGCATTTCGTAAAGCTATTGAATTAGATTCAGAATTTGCAGAAGCTTATGCTAATCTCGGCAGTCTTTTAGCGAATCAAAATAATTTGTCAGAAGCAATTTCCCAATTTGAAAATGCTGTTCGCCTTAAACCAGACTTAGCAGTGCTTCATTATCAATTAGGGGTAGCTTTGTATTTGGAAAATAAACGACCTGAAGCATTAGTATCTCTCACTAAAGCTAGAGACTTATTAAAAGAGCAAGGTAAAGGAGAAGATGCAGAAAAAATCGATAAAGCAATACAGAGAATTCAAGCAGAATCTTAAGAGTAATATAGTTCAACAATTAATAATTAATAATTAATAATTAATAATTACCTCTTTTTATAAAGAATGAGGATTGGCTAAAAAGATTTTTTTCTTCTTTTTCCATGAATGGGGAGGCTTTAGACCACAATTTCTTGGTAAAAAAATATAGTGGCTTGCAATCGATTTATGTGCAAACCACTATTTTTTTTGTTGTTAGTTTTTCAGGCAAAGCATTGCTAAGGCTACAGTTCATGACTTACGCAGAGGCTCTACATACAGGGAGGGCGTTTTGCTCCGCAACATATAAAGCGGAGCTTGGCGTTAGCCAATGCCATTCGCCCCTACAGATGGTGTGTGATTTGATATGCGTGCGTAAGTCCTGAGTTGTTATTGCGTTGATTAGGAAAACAGCATCACCTTATCCATCAGACTATAGAAGCCATTTAGTATCTTTGCTAATGCTGGTTTTTTTTTGCCAAGAAGTTAGGATCTTTATATTTACAGCGCTTTTCAAATTGATGAACCACATCTTCACAAGCAAAATATTGTAGGGACGTTCCATGGAACGTCCCTACTGTGGTTTACCCAAATGAAAACCGCTGTAATTACATAATTGATATTATTCTCCAACAATCAAAAATCAAATCAATTATTGCACTCTTATTCATCAATTATTTCCCCCTACTGGATTGTTTCACCTAAAATAGTGCAGAGCGCTTTTTTCGTCACCCCATCCCCCCATCACCCCCAAATTCCCCTCCACCGGAGGGGAGGGGCGAGGGGTGGGTTCCCATCACCCCATTTTCTAATGCAACATTTAAGATGAAACAGTCCACTACTGGATTGTTTCACCTAAAATAGTGCAGAGCGCTTTTTCGTCACCCCATCCCCCCATCCCCCATCCCCCCATCACCCCATCCCCCATCCCCCATCACCCCATTTTCTAATGCAACATTTAAGATGAAACAGTCCACTACTCTGTACGGACGTTGCATGCAACGTCCCTACGACTACTCCCTAATAGGTTCTATACAGCGAAAGTATCTACAGATACTGAACCTGTTGTGTTACCATTAACGGTCGCGAGTGAGAAAGTAGTGCCGTTGTTTTGCGCGAATGCGGCTCCATCTAATAGATCGTTATACAATGTGTGAGCGTAGCCGTGATTACCTACAAAACTAAAGGAACCTGGTTGGAATAGATCGTCCCAGTTAATGTATAAATCTAAGTCTCCTAATGGAGCGTCGTATCCCAATGTACTGCTGGTATGGAAAGCAACAACTCTATCCGCATCACTTGGATCTAGGCGATCGTCTGTGGGGTTAGCACTAGAGAACCAACCTCCTTCAAACTCAGGACCTGCTGGATCGAGACCAATAAGTTGATCGACTTCCCCACTACGTTCGCGAAATTCTTCTCCTGCTTCACCCATCACATGAGCACCTAGACTGTGACCAATAAGTGTGGTATCGGCAGGATTAATACCTTGACCCAACAAATAGTCTGCTACTTCAACTCCCACATCATCAACTCTGTCAGCAGCAGCCCAATAATTGAGAGTATCAGCGCCATCTTGCCAATCTACTAACAAAATGTTAGCATCATTGCCCTCCAAATCTCGTATATTTTGTGCCATTTCTGACATCCAACCTTCAGGGGTAAAGTTATTACCTGAATTTCCACCCGTACTTTGGAAACCATGTACGATTACATAAGTAGGATCGCTTGTGTCTATAGAGCGTGAATTATTTAATCCGCCATCATCCCAAGAATTAAAGAAAACGTCTACCATATTTTTAGTTTGTTCTCATGTATAAGTGTTTACTGAAAATATCAAACTTTTTTGATGGATTTTTTCCATCTATAGTTATCTACAAGTTTTTATAACATTTTCAGGACTTACGCAAATTTACCTTGAAAACGCCATATGTAGGGGCGAATGGCATTGGCTAACGCCAAGCTCCGCTAACGCCCTCACTGGATTTAGTTTCCGTCCGTAAGTCATGAAAATATAAGTAGAACTCTCAAAAAAAATTAAGCAAAGATTTAGAGGCTGAATTCCTTATGTAGGGGCGAATGACATTGGCTAACGCCAATATCCGCTAACGCCCTCAATGGATAAGCGTGCCCGTGCGTAAGTTATGAAAATGTAAGTAGAACTCTCAAAAGAAAATCAAGCAAAGATTTAGAGCCTGAATTCCTTGCTTGATAAATTAGCTATGAGGAATTTTTATGGTTATTTTTTCTGCTGCTTCTTTCGGGATAAGGCGGTGATCGCGAAAGTGCCTGCTATTCCTAAGAGCGATGATGGTTCTGGTGTTGATTGAGCGTTAATGGTAAACAGGTAAGCTGAACCACTGTCTGTTCCATTGTCGTCGTCAACCCGGGAACCTATCAGAGCTGTGTTATCGCTTAGAGCTACTGAGAATCCGAAGCTGTCGTCAGCAGAACCGTCGGGTGCGTTGACATCCTCCCCGGCCCAAAGGCACGGGGATTCCTACCGGGCCGTAGCTCCTCGGCGGGTTGACGTTTCATAGGCTGCTGCTACCTTGACGCTAGTCTTACGCTTGCCTCCACGTCCGTTTTTTGTCTCGAGCTGCCCGCCCGCGACTAATATATTTATTGCTGCATTCTGGTCTCTATCGTGTTTTGCACCGCAGTTGAGACACTCCCATACTCTTACTGAAAGGTCTAACTTGCCACCTTTAAAACCACAGCTAGAGCAAGTTTGAGATGTGGGTTCCCAACGACTAATTACTCTGAAATCACGACCATATTTTTCTGCTTTTCCTTCTAGGAATGTCCGGAACTGTCTCCAACCTAAATCTGATATGGCTCTGGATAATTTGCGGTTTTTTACCATTCCAGAAACGTTCAAATCCTCCAAGACAATTGTTTGGTTTTCACGAATTATTTCGGTGGATAATTTATGTAGAAAATCTGTTCTGGTATCTTTTAGTTTGGCATGAAATTTAGCAACTCTAACCCGCGCTTTTTCGTATCTATATGACCCCTTAGTTTTTTTAGATAAAGACTTGCTCAACTTTCGATACTTATTAATCCTTTTCTTTAATGGTTTCGGTGCATCAATTTTTTGACCATTACTCAATGTTGCAAAGGTTTTAATTCCTAAATCTATACCTACTGAATTATCAGTTTTTGCTAAAGTTTCTGGTTGTATTTCTACTACAAAACTTAAGAAATATCTGTTAGCTGAATCTTTGATTACTGTTACTGATGATGGAGCAGCAGGTAGTTCCCTTGACCACACAATTTTCAGTTTTCCTATTTTGGCTAAATAAACTTTATGCTGACCAACTTTAAATCCACCTTTTGTAAACCTAGCTGTTTGCCTTGACTTTCTACTCTTAAATTTAGGAGGTTTAACAGGTTTACCCTTTCTCTTACCTTTGGTTGATTGAAAAAAATTTTGATAAGCCTGGTTTAAATGGTTTAAAGATTGCTGTAGTGGTATAGCAGAAACCTCTGATAACCACTCTCTGTCTTCAGTTTTTTTAGCTTGAGTAATAAACTGTTTTTGTAGCTGTGAGTTAACAGGTTTTTTCTCTCCTGAAGTATACTTTTCCTGACAGCAAGCTAAACTATCATTCCAGACAACACGAACACAACCAAATAGCCTTGCTAATCGGTGTTTTTGTCCTGATGTTGGATATATACGGTACTTAAATCTCGCTTTCATAAAACGACTTTTGAACTAACAATATGATAACATGATCTTTTGTAAATAATCAACTAATAAAGTCGCCCTAGAAGGGCGAGGCACATACCCCAATTTTTCGGTAATTGGGCTATGCCAAAATTCATGGTCTCCCTTACTCTGTCGCTCGAAATAGCAACCTGCTTGTGTGAGATTTTTTTTTAATCTAGGAGTTAGTGATGAAACCATTTTAAGAAGCTACTTTGATTTGTTCTTCTCGATGACTGGTTAGTTGAAATTCAATGTACCCAACATAATCAGACGAAATTATATTGTTCAAAACCATTAATTATGGAATCATTTGCCGGAGTTTCTGACTGAGTGCTTCAATGGTATCTGCTTCTGTTGCTAATCCAGGAACATCAGCACTTGTTGCTACCCAAACTTTTGCTTCTGCATCCCAGAATGATTCTACTTTACAAGTAATTTACTGTTTCATAAAAAGATTTATAATTTTTATTTATAGGAGTAATATAACACACATTGAAATTACTCCAGGAATTTTTGGTAATTTAATAGCGATCGCACTTGACAACTAGAAAAAGTTGCTATATTCTGAGATTAGATTAGTACTATAGGAAAATAGTGGCTCTTTTTTTAGAGTCTGAATAACCGTAATTAAAATTACTCCAGTAGTTTTTGGTAATTTAATAGCGATCGCACCTTGACAATTAGAAAAAGTTGCTATATTCTGAGATTAGATTGGTACTATGGGAAAATAGTGGCTCTTTTTTTAGAGTCTGAATAACCGTAAGGGTGTCTTAGCGTTTGCGCAGCATTCCGAAGGAAAGCGAAATATCAAATCCGGTTAAACAGCCATAGAATGGTTAAGTCAGGAGGAGTCAGGTAGTAGGGGCGCCATTCGATAGTTATGCGCAAGCTTTCGGCCGAAAGCTTGCGCAAAGCTCCGCTAACGCCCGTACAGGAGTCAGGAGGAGAGAGAATTACAAAGATGAGCCTACTTATGACGATTGGATAATTTTTTTATGTGCAATTAGGCGGATTTGATATAACGCACCGAAACATTTTAGATAGCACAAGCTACTCAAAGGTGCGTTACGGTGCAACGTGACACTTGAGTATTCAACCATACTTTGTAGTAAGCGCCTAACGCACCCTACTGGACCGACACAGCTAAAATGGTGCATTAGATTCAATTCAAAAGTCAAAAGTCAAAAGTCAAAAGTAAGAATTTTCAAGTTAAAAGCTAATGCACAGTCTTAGCTGTGTCACGCCACTACTGAACTGCATCCATCCGTGCATCCGTGGCCAAATCCGTGTCTTGCCCTAACTTCCCGACTGAACTAAGTTGATCACAAATTCATAGGATCGACATCCACAGTCAAACTCACCCCAGGAGGACAAAGATTACTCAACCTAGTCAGATCGGGTACATCCTCACATCCAGGCAATAACTTTAATAAAATCTGCCACCGATAACGATTAGCTACTCTGGCAATAGGAGCAGGCGCAGGCCCCAATAAATCATATTTTCCCTCTTCCGCTTTTTCCATCAACACACTTGCTAACTTTTGAGCAGTTACCGCTACCTCAGTCGGGTCATAACTACTCAAACGCAACAAAATTAACCGCCCGTGGGGAGGATATCGTAACTCTGCTCGTTGTTGTAATTCTGTCTCCACAAAAGATTCATAATCATTACGTTGCACTGCTTGAATCACAGGATGTTCGGGAGTATAAGTCTGAATAATTACTCGCCCTGGGTTATCTCCACGACCTGCACGTCCTGCTACTTGCAACAATGTTTGAAAAGCACGCTCACTAGCACGATAATCTGAAAAATGCAGCAACCCATCAGCAGAAACAACTCCTACTAATGTTACCTGAGCTAAATCTAAACCCTTGGTCAACATCTGAGTACCAATTAATAAATCTGCTTCTCCATTAGCAAACTGAGTTAACAATATTCGGTGTGCATCTTTGGTGCGGGTAGTGTCGCTATCATATCTAATACATCGTAAATCTGGAAACTGTCTAGTTAACTCTTGAGTTACCTTTTGAGTACCGCTGCCAAAAAATTTAAAGAAAGGAGAATCACATTCCGGACAACGTTGGGGTTGTAGTTGGGTGTAATTACAGTAATGACAACGTAACAGTTGAGTTCCGCCTTCGTGGGTGTAATGATAGGAAAGTGAAACGTCACAATGGGGACATTCCATTACATAACCGCAACTACGACAAGACACAAATGTACTATGACCGCGACGGTGGATGAATAAAATGCCTTGTTGTTTTGTTTCCTGTAGTTGTTGCAGTGCTTCTTGTAGAGGATAGCTGAACATTGTGCGGTTTCCCTGTCGTAGTTGTTGGCGCATATCCACTATTTCTATGGGTGGCATCGGTCGTGATTGGACGCGCTCTGGTAGTGACAGGTAGTAGGTTTTAGGTGTTAGGTTTTGGGTGTTAGGTTTTGAGGAAACAGTTTCATCTACATTTTCTGGTAGATTAGGAGATGCTTGACTCAGGTTTTCTGGATGGTATTCTCTTGTTTCCAACCAACTTTCTAAAGAGGGTGTTGCGGAACCTAATATTAATGGGCAGTTTTCCAGCTCTGCTCGCCATTTCGCTACAGTGCAAGCATGATAACAAGGGGCGGGGCGGTCTTGTTTGAAACTGTTATCGTGTTCTTCGTCTAATACTATTAAACCTAGTTTTGGTAATGGGGCAAAGATGGCAGAGCGAGTGCCAATAATAACTTGAGGAATACCCCATGTCATATTACGCCAGGTATCGTAACGTTCCCCCGGAGACAGAGCGCTATGGTAAACGTAGACTTTTTTTCCGAAACGAGCGCGAAATCTATCTGTGAGTTGGGGTGTTAGACCAATTTCGGGAACGAGTACAAGAGCAGATTTGCCATTTTCGAGAATAGGAGCGATCGCCTGTAAGTATACTTCTGTTTTCCCAGACCCCGTAACTCCATGCAACAATATTTGAGCAAATTCTTGTATTTGGGTAATAGTTGTTAGTGCTTCTGCTTGATAGGGTGTCAGCATTTTGATTTCATCTCTGATATTGCCCCTACCTTGTTCTCGTCGCAACACCTCCTGTGCTTCTATGATGACACAGCCTTTTTCTTCTAGTTTTCTTACCACAGAAGAGTTGGTTTTGCAACTGTTAAGTAATTCAGTTAACCATGTTTCTCCACCGTTTCGCCGTAGTACTTCCATCACTTCTTGTTGACGTGGGGTTAAATCTTTGGGTAAGTTTTGAACAACTAAAGTTACAGCTTGTCTCAATTTTGGTTTTGGTGGCGAAGGAGGTTCGAGATAACTTTCTACCCAACCTCGTTGGAGTAAATCTTTTAATCCTCTGTTAGCACCTTTGACTTGACGTTGGATATATTGCCAGGTGTAATCTTTGGTTTTGGAATTTTGCAGAACTTCCAGAATTTTTTTAGCGGTAGCATTGAGGAAAATTTCTGCACCTGTTGGTATTGCTTCTTCTATAATGCGGATGCGTCGTTGACTACGTTTGAGTAACCCTGGTGGTAGAGCTGTGCGAATAACTCTAATAATAGGTGTTTGATAATAACTAGCGACTTTTTCTATAAGTTGCCAATAAGTGGGAGGGAAAAAACCTCTAGTAATAATGTCCGATACATTTTTTATGCGCTCCCTCGTTAACCCTTCTGGTAGTTGGGAGGTTTTACGAATAGCGATCGCTCCTACCTGTTGACTGCCAAAGGGTACTGTTAAAATGTCTCCTGGTTGAATGTCCAGTTCGGGAGGTATTTTATATGTAAATAATTTTTCCTCCTCTTCAGCATCATCTGTTGAAGTTTTGAAAGGAACATCAACTAAAACTTCCACCCACTCTTGGGACTCTTGAGGATGGTTGTTTGTGTAAGACGATCCAGGTTCAGCCAATATTGGTTTTGAGAGCGCTTGAGTAGTTTGGGACATTTTGCCAAATTAACTAGAGGACAAGTAGGGTACTTTACAAAAGAATTAGCGGGACGTTAAAAGCCGCTCCCCTACTCTTAAGCCTAATCCTAAGACCGTTCGTGCCATAAATTTACGCAAACAAGGACCACGAAGTTGAGCTGCGGTTTCAGACAACAAGACTTTCAGCTCCTCAGTTAATTCTATCGACATCCCAATGGCCTCAATATCCTCAAATCAATACCAGTTTCAAGTTTACTACAAAAAAAGTGGAGTGGGAAGGGGCTGCTCATAGCAGCCCCTTTCTCTTAGCAATAATGATTATTATTATCAATTATCGTGTCCCCGCGTCCCCGTGTCTGGAGTGTCCCCGTGTCTATCGAGAATGAATACGAACTTTATATTACATTACCGAATAATATCATGTCCGGTTGAACAGTTATAAATAAATAACGACGGAGGAGTCAGGAGTCAGGAGTCAGGAGTCAACCCACCCTAACCCCTCCCAACCCACCCTAACCCCTCCCAGGAGGGGAGGGGAAGTCAGGAGGGAAGACTGAAGTTGGAAGAAGGAAGAAGAGGAAGGGGAAAGTTTTTTTTATAACTAATTATCCGGACATGATATAATTAAGGTAAAATGCCTCTCCTTTAAAGGAAAACAGCGGTCGTAGCGGAGCTTCCCGTAGGGTGGGATGGCGTTTTGCTCCGCACGCAACATATAAAGCGGAGCAACTCTGATAAGAGCGGGTTTCGGAGCCATATCCAATCGACCAAGAGAGAAAAAATTTTCATTATTAGTCAATCAATTCCGTTTTCTTTTGAGAGGTAATTATTAATCAGGACTTACGCAAAGACACTATATATAGTGTATGGAAAACTGAGTGATAGCTATGATTTTTAAGCGATCGCCAGAGCAACAAAATTATTATAACTTATAACAAGACACTATATATAACGTATACTGAATAGAGCGAACTCTTAAAAATTTATAGCGATCGCCTGCACAAAAACATTCTTATAACTAATATTAAATATAATCTAGTATAATTAATTTTAGCTCTATGATATGTGGCTAATTGTAAATAAGTTTGGCTCAAATACCCTGATTATTGTAGAATAATATTACTGTTAATTTGAGCTAACAAAATGAATTTTAACTATATTGATTATTGTCAATATTTACTAAATTATCATACAAATTATACCATCACAAATTTAGCAAATCACCTAGAAAACATTAGCCATGATACGATTAATCGTTATTTAAGAACAGAATCTCTAAACTCACAAGACTTATGGGAAAATGTCAAAAAGGAAATTGTCCAAAATACGGAAGCATACCTGATTTTTGATGATACAGTAATTAAGAAAAAATATGCTAATAAAATTGAAAGCGTAGCTCCTCTGAAAGAGGCACTTGTGCGAAAACAATATAGTGGTAATGAACATCAAGTAATTCAGGGTATAGGAATAGTTAATTGTATTTATTTTAATCCCCAAAACTAACAATTTTGGATAATAGATTACCGTATTTATGATCCAGAAAGTGACAAAAAAACGTGAGTTTGATCATGTTGAATAAATGATCTTAAACGTGGTAAATAAAAATAAATTAGCATTTAAAACTGTACTAATGGATAGTTGGTATGCAACACAAAGATTAATGGGACTGATAGATAACTTAGGAAAAATTTATTATTTCCCCTTAAAAATTAATCGTTTAGTAGATGATACTGGTGGTGCAGAAAAATATAAAAGTATTGGTAAATTAAGCTGGAATGAATCAGAAAGAACATCAGGTAAAATAATAAAAATTAAAGGTTTTCCAAGAGATAAAAAAGTCAAACTATTCTGGGCTACTATTTCTGCCAATAGAACAGAATACATTGTCACTAATGACTTAAGTCAATCTTCGACAGATGATGTAGAATTCGAGTCGCTTTCCTTGATGGAAAATCGAAGAATTTCACAGATAAATTAAGCAATTAACAGGAATAGAGTTTTGTCAATGTCGCCTGGCAAAAAATCAAAAAAATCATATTGCCTGTGCTATGTTAGTTTGGAATAATTTAAAAAAATTAGCTTACATTCTGGGAAAAACTATTTATCAACTCAAACATCAATTATTATCTAAATATCTAGTATCTGAACTCAAATATCCTGCAATTAAAATGACGGCTATTTAAGTTTTTATCACTAGAGAAATTCTCGGCGTTGGCGGAGCAAGTGCGGCAGCTATATCGCTCTCTAAAAATTATAGCTATCGCTCGGTTTGCCATAAACTATATATAGTGTCTTGGTATAAGTTATAATAATTTTGTTGCTCTGGCGATCGCTTAAAAATTATAGCTATCGCTCAGTTTGCCATAAACTATATATAGTGTCTTTGCGTAAGTCCTGTTAATTATTAATTGTTGAAGGCTACATCCCAAGCATTACCTATACTTCCGGGATTAACACTACTGTCTAATGTGCCGTCGTCATCCATCAACCAAATCCGGTTAGCTCCATTATTTCCATTACGCCAGAGAATATCTGCTACTCCATCATCATTAAAATCGGCAACTCCGGCGACATCCCAAGCTGTACCTAACCTTCCCAGATTAACAGGTTGACCGCTCCTTCTTCCGTTATCATTCATAAACCAAATCCGGTTAGCTCCATTATTTCCATTACGCCAGAGAATGTCTGCTACTCCATCATCATTAAAATCGTCTAATCCGGCGACATCCCAAGCTGTACCTAACCTTCCCGGATTAGCTTGAGTGTTCCGTGTGCCGTCATCATTCATAAACCAAATCCGGTTATTTCCATTATTTCCATGACGCCAGAGAATATCTGCTACTCCGTCATCATTAAAATCGTCTAATCCGGCGACATCCCAAGCTGTACCTAACCTTCCCGGATTAACAGGTTGACCGCTCCTTCTTCCGTTATCATTCATAAACCAAATCCGGTTATTTCCATTATTTCCATGACGCCAGAGAATATCTGCTACTCCATCATCATTAAAATCGTCTACTCCAGCGACATCCCAAGCTGTACCTAACCTTCCCGGATTAGCTTGAGTGTTCCGTGTGCCGTCATCATCCATGAACCAAATCCGGTTATTTCCATTATTTCCATGACGCCAGAGAATATCTGCTACTCCATCATCATTAAAATCGTCTACTCCGGCGACATCCCAAGCTGTACCTAACCTTTGGATATTACGTTGACTGTTCCGTGTGCCGTCATCATCCATGAACCAAATCCGGTTACCTCCATTGTTTCCATTACGCCAGAGAATGTCTGCTACTCCATCGGAATTAAAATCAAAACGGACTGGTTCGTTGTTGACAGCGTTACTGCGAGTAATCGTAATGCCAAACAAGTCATCGTTGTTCTGGTCATCACCTGATGCAATGATCTCTGGAGCAGAACCATCTGTGCCAGCATCAGCAGCATCATTAGAGTCGAATGTAGTGCTGCCATCAATAGTGACAGTAGGGAGAGAAGTTGGCATTCCTTGATCGCTACCAAGGAAGTTTGTACCAGTGAGTTTCATAGCAAAGATTCCACCGCCGAGACCTTCTCCATTGCTTACACCAGAACCACCAGTGGCAGTATTATTGCTAAAGGTACTTTGGGAAATATTAAGGCTGCCGGAACGGATAAATACAGCTCCACCCATTCCATAACCACCATCGCCACTATTGCTACCTAGACTGTCGCTGAAGCCACCGTTGCCACCACCGTAGCCACGGTTGCCACCAGAGCTGAAGCCATCGCTATCGCCACCAATGCCCTGGCCACCACCGCCACCAAAGCCACCATCACCACCGTAGCCATCGCCATCGCTATCGCCACCAATGCCCTGGCCACCGCCGCCACCAAAGCCACCGTCACCACCGTAGCCATCGCCACCGTTGCCACTGTAGCTGTAGCCACCGTCGCCGTCACCACCGTCGCCACCAAAGCCACCATCACCACCGTTGCCGTCACCACCGTTGCCACTGAAGTTGTCGCCACCGATGCCCTGGCCACCGTCGCCAAGAAAGCCACCGTCGCCACCGTTACCATCGTAACCGCCGTAATCACCTATATCATCAGTACCATTATTAGAAGATAACCTAGTACTAAAGATACCGCCACCTACATTGCTAGCAGTAGCATCACCAGAATCTCCACCTATTGCCTGGTTATTACTAAAGTTAACACTATCGACAGAAACATTACCATCATAGATAAACAGGGCACCACCCATTCCGGCACCCCCGCCTCCTTGATCGCTATTTCCACCCTGTGCTTTACCATTAGTCAGGGTTAAGTTGTTAATATTCACTGTTCCCGACCTAACAAACAATGGGCGGTAGGTATCGTCGCCACTAATTATAGCTGTTTCTTCCTCAACTGTATCCGGATCGTCCCCCGTAATCGTAATATTACTATCAATTAGTTGAATCATTTCGCCGGATAATGTAACATTGTTCTTGATAACGATAGTATCGTCCCCTGGTAGGTTATTCGCATCCAAAATTGCTTTACTTAGGGTTCCGGTAGTATTCCCCAAACCATTATCTGTTGGTATAGTTACTTCAAATGTAGCCATTTTTGTTAGTCCTCCTGAGTTATTGTTGTATTAATTTGTTGACATTGAAGGCAAGGTGTCTACGGAGTTTGGAGACCAAACTCCTAGATTCTGAAATTGTATCGATGCTACTGGATTTGATATTATATTCCGGCTACATCCCAAACACTACCTATATTTCCGGGATTAACGCTACTGTCTAATGTGCCGTCGTCATCCATCAACCAAATCCGGTTCGCTCCATTTCCACGACGCCAGAGAATATCTGCTACTCCATCATTATTAAAATTGCCTACTCCGGCGACATCCCAAGCTGTACCTAAATTTCCTGGATTAACAGGTTGACCGCTCCTTCTTCCGTTATCATTCATCAACCAAATCCGGTTCGCTCCATTATTTCCATTGCGCCAGAGAATGTCTGCTACATCATCATCATTAAAATCGCCTACTCCGGCGACATCCCAAGCTGTACCTAAATTTCCTGGATTAACAGGTTGACCGCTCCTTCTTCCGTTATCATTCATCAACCAAATCCGGTTACGTCCATTGTTTCCATTACGCCAGAGAATGTCTGCTACTCCATCATCATTAAAATCGTCAACTCCGGCGACATCCCAAGCTGTACCTAACCTTCCTGGATTAACAGGTTGACCGCTCCTTCTTCCGTTATCATTCATCAACCAAATCCGGTTAGCTCCATTATTTCCATTGCGCCAGAGAATGTCTGCTACTCCATCATCATTAAAATCGTCAACTCCGGCGACATCCCAAGCTGTACCTACATTTCCTGGATTAGCAGGTTGACCGCTCCTTCTTCCGTTATCATTCATAAACCAAATCCGGTTAGCTCCATTATTTCCATTGCGCCAGAGAATGTCTGCTACTCCATCATCATTAAAATCGTCAACTCCAGCTACATCCCAAGCTGTACCTACATTTCCTGGATTAGCTTGAGATATCCTTCTTCCGTCATCATCCATAAACCAAATCCGGTTAGCTCCATTATTTCCATTACGCCAGAGAATATCTGCTACTCCATCATTATTAAAATCAAAACGGACTGGTTCGTTGTTGACAGCGTTACTACGAGTGATTGTGCTACCAAACAGGTCATCGTTGTCTTGGTCATCCCCTGATGCAATGCTGTCTGGGGCGGAACCATTTGTGTCAGCATTAGCAGCATTATTAGAGGAGAATGTAGTGGAGGCATCAATAGTCACAGTAGGGAGAGAAGTGGGCATCCCCTGGTCGCTACCATCGGGGTTTTCATCAGTGAGTTCCATAGCAAATATTGCACCACCGAGACCTTCTCCATTTGCACCATCGAGACCACCTGGAAATATTCCACCAGAGCCACCAGTAGCACTATTATTGCTAAAGGTACTTTGGGAAATATTAAGGCTGCCGGAACGGATGAATACACCTCCACCCATTCCGTCGCCACCGTCGCCACCCAAGAAAACCTCGGGAGTAGCACCCCCGCCAAACTTGCTGCCACCTTTGCCAGCACCGAAGCCACCATCGCCACCAGAGCCAACGCCTCCTCTACCAAGGAAGGCACCAGCGCCAGGGGGGCCACCGTAGCCAGCGCCACCGCCACCACCGAAGCCACCTTCGCCACCGTAGCCAAGGCCACCAAAGCCACCTTCGCCAATGAAGCTGTCGCCAGCGCCACCAAAGCCACCAATACCGTAACCACCGCCACCACCGAAACCACCGTTGCCACCGATGCCAGTGCCACCGTTGCCACCGTCGCCACTGAAGCCGAAGTTGGTAGAGCCGAAGCCACCAAGGCCACCGATGCCAATGCCACCGCTACCACCGAAGCCACCTTCGCCACCGCGGCCAGTGAAGCCACTGACAATACCTGAAGCCGGGCCACCAAGGCCGTAGCCACCGTTGCCAAGGAAGCCACCGTTGCCACCAGTGGCGCTCCTACTGTTGAATACTATGCCTGAATCATTAACTCCTTCATTCTCAGGTAACCTCGTACTAAACATACCGCCACCTACACCTACATTGCTATTAGTATCATCATCAGAATTTCCACCTATTGCCTGGTTATTACTAAAGTTAACATTATCTACAGAAACATTACCATCATAGATAAACAGGGCACCACCCATTCCGGCGCCTCCGCCTGATAGATTACTATTTCCCCCCTGAGCTGTACCATTAGTCAGGTTTAAGTTATTAATATTCACCGTTCCCGACCTCACGAACAATGGACGGTAGGTATTGTCACCACTAATTCTAGCTCTTTCCTCCTGAGCTGTATCCGGATCGTCACCCGTAATGGTAATATTACTATCAATTAGTTGAATCATTTCGCCAGATAATCTGACATTGTTCTTGATAACAATAGTATCGTTCCCTGGTCGGTTATTGGCATCCAAAATTGCTTTACTTAGGGTTCCGGGAGTATTCCCCCTACCATTATCTGTTCGTCTAGTTACTTCAAATATAGCCATTTGTGTTAGTTCTCCTTAATAATTGTTGTACCAAGTTGTTGGCGTTAAAGGCAATTTCCCTACGCTCTTAAATTTTAGCAATGGATAATTAATAATGCCAATAGTTAATGGGTAAGAGTTTAGGTGTTGCTTTCTAGTTTTTGAATTGTGACAACATACTTAGGGTTTGCTGAAAAAGTCTTATGGGGGGTAGGAGACAGGAGACAGGAGACAGGGGGAATGAGCGAGGAGGTAGGAGTAATATCATCTTCCCCCGGAGGGGGAGCTACGCTAACGGTTGAATACTTATAAATAACTGTTGTGAGGAGTCAGGAGTCAACCCACCCCTCGCCCCTCCCAGGAGGGAAGAAAGGAGAAAAAGAGGAAATATTGGAGATGGGGTATTGAGAATTTCAGTATTTCTTTGGTACTGTCGATACTATCAGTTATTAAATTTTATTTATAACTGATTATCCGTTAGCGCAGCTCCCCTGGAAGGGGAACATGATATAAGAATTTTCCCTTGATTTTTCTGCCATAATCATCCCAAAATACTAGCTTTATGCAGCTCGTATCCACCGAAAAGCTGGTACTTTTTTAGACAAAAAAATGCTAAAACCAATATCAGTCAATGCTTTGATATTTAATCAGCAAGCCCTACTTATAGTTTTCATTTGTTTTGTTCCATGAAAGTAGAGATAGAACATCTGTTCCGCTTTGCTATGCACATGGAAAGCGAAGCATTCCGCAGGAAAAGGCGGAGCAACTGCTGCAGTTATAACGCTCTGTTTCCCGATATTTATGTTTTATTTATCTATTGTCCAATAGTTACAGTAGTAGACTGACACATATTTGCTACGCACATGGAAAGGGGAGCATTCCGCAGGAAAAGGCGGAGCAACTGCTGCAGTTATAACGCTCTGTTTGCCGATATTGATGTTTTATTTATCTATTGTCCAATAGTTACAGTAGTAGACTGACACATATTTGCTACGCACATGGAAAGGGGAAAATTCCGCAGGAAAAGGCGGAGCAACTGCTGCAGTTATAACGCTCTGTTTGCCAATATTTATGTTTGATTTATCTATTGTCCAATAGTTACAGTAGTAGACTGACACATATTTGCTACGCACATGGAAAGGGGAAAATTCCGCAGGAAAAGGCGGAGCAACTGCTGTAGTTATAACGCTCTGTTTCCCGATATTGATGTTTGATTTATCTATTGTCCAATAGTTACAGTAGTAGACTGACACATATTCTATTAGGATTGATGCAGAACTGTGGTATCTAGTAAGGGCGAATGCCATTCGCCCCTACAGCTCGTTAACTCTGAATTAGCCCTGGATAGAACAACTCGTAATACCATTGGTAGTTACTCCTTAACTCTGCTTCAATGCGTGGTGACACCCAATGACGTTCTGGTGGTTTTACCTTAGTATAAGTACGATGACGATATTTAAACCGATAGAAACTATCTGCTTCCCCTGGTTGTACTACCAAATTCTCCGGGTCTAATTCATAATTTCCCACCCCCAACCAAGCAAACAAATCTTTCATCGTTGGTACTGGTTCCAACATTAAATGCTCGAATACCAGAAAATACATTCGTTGTTGGTGAGACTGGTTCATATCTTGTATCCCTTGCAAAGAGCGTAATGGTCCTCCCACCACTCCTTTTTTCCCCAGTAAAGCATCAGCACGTCCATAGGGAGACAGAGAAGCTAGGTTATCCGGGAAGTCTAACCATACTGTTTTTTGATGTTGGGTTTCAATGGATGCTAAAATTTGTCCCAACTCCCGGACACACACCACCATTTTTACTTCTGGGTCTAATTCCAAAGCTAGTTCTACTTGACTTAACCAACCCCGATTTTTGTCTACTACTACCGGACAGTCTGTTTCCTCCCACCATGCTGTAGCAAAAGCACGACAAGCACGTTGCAACCTTGCATATACAGTTTCAAATTCCCCATCTAACTGAGCTAGCAAAAAATTGTTATCGCTTAGATGCGCTCTAATAGCTTGTAATGTCGGCAACAGAGGCGAACTCATGCCATTACAGTAGATTTCTGGGTGTTGTGCCAGGAGTTGGCAAGTTAAGGTGGAACCTGCTCTGGGCAAACCTGTAACGCAGACTAATTTTCGCTTTAACATTAGACCTCTGGGAAAAAGAATAGAATTTTTGCAGAAGTAGGCAACAGGCAACAGGCAACAGGCAACAGGGAAATATGAAGAAAAAAAGATAACTGTACCTCGCTAACCTGAGAAAGGCTATATATAGAGTTTCTCAAATTGGTGAGATACAGTTTTAGATCCCCCCTAACCCCCCTTACTAAGGGGGGAACCGCTAAAAAAGGGGGGAGGTTTCAAAGTCCCCCTTTTTAAGGGGGATTTAGGGGGATCGTAAATGTACCTCATCTTTATGAGAAATGCTATACCTGCAATCTACTGTCATTAATTATCTTACTATTGTTGATAATCAGATATAACTTTTTCCAAATACCAAATCCTATCTCTTCCAGGATATTTTTCTCGGACTTTTGCGATTAATCTTTCTGCCATTTCCCAATGCCCACCAACCATTTTTAAAAGTTTTTGTTGTAGTTGTTTATATTGATTATCTTCGTTAATATCCTGATTTTGACTAGGAACAATTCCCTGAATTTTCTTCAAATTATCTAAGGTTTTTTTATAGTTACTCCAATCTTCAGCATCTCCAAATAATTTAGCAGCATTCTGATAATCATCTATGGATTTTTTCATGTCTTCTAAACGAGAATAAACAATGCCTCGATGATAAAAAGCTTTGGCTTCATTAGGGTTGATTTTTAATGCTTGTTCATAATCTTTTATTGCTTCTTGATATGCCCCCATATCCCGATAAGTATTTCCGCGACTTACATAAATAAGTGAATTATTCGGTTCAATTTTTAAAGCTGCATCAAAGTCAGCGATCGCTCCTTTAAAATCTCCCATTTTACTGCGAATTATCCCTCGATTTTGATAAGCTAAAACATCTCGGTCGTTCAATTGCAAAGCTTTATTAAAATCTGATATTGCGCCTAAATTATCCCCTTGTTTATGACGAATAATTCCTCGACAACAATAGGCTTGAGAATCTTCTGGATCTACTTGTAAAGCCCAGTTTAAATCTGCTATTACTCCCTGGCGATCGCCTTTTTCAAATTTTCTCAAAATCTTGGTTAAAAATGTTTTACTATCTCCTTTTTGGAGATTATTTTCAATTTTTACAACAGCAGTAGATACAGATTGTATTTGTTTAATATTATCCAAACATTTCCGACAATTAACTGCATCTTTCTGTTCTAAATATAATTCTGCTCCTCGCTTAAAATTATCTATTGCATCTGCTTGATTATTTTGTTGACGATAAGCATTACCTAATAGTTTATATGCCGGAGCATAGTGATTATTAATAGTAATTATTTGATTAGCGTCTGCAATAGTTGCCGAAATATCTTTTACTGCCAACTTAGCAATACCACGAGCTAAATAAGCATCTATATAATTAGGATTAATTGCCAAAGCTTGAGTATAATCAGCGATCGCTTCTTTGTTGTTTCCTAAATCAAACTTTGCTAAACCTCGGCCGTAATAAGCTTCAGCAAAATTAGGATTAATTTCTATAACTCGACTAAAATATTGAATTGCTGCCTCATAGTCTTTAGCACGAGATTTTACTACTGCTTGCTTATAAATTTCTTGTTCCATTAAATTCTAAATTAATTGTTTTATAAATAATCCTAGCATTTATTTGAAGGAAGAAGGAAGAAGGAAGAAGAAAGAAGGAAGAAGAAAGAAGGAAGAAGGAAAAGTGGATAGGTACTCAAACCCCTTCTTGAGTAGCTAGGGACGTTGTATGCAACGTCCGTACAGGGAGATAACCCACCCCTAACCCTCCCAGGAGGGGAATTCATTAATTGATAATGGATAATTACCTCTGGTTAAAACCGCTCTTGATTGAATATAAGGAAATATTATTTCTTTTTTCCCCTTGAAAAGGAAGGCTTTAGACCTTATTTTTGCTAAACAATTAATAATTATCTCTCCTTGAAAAGAAGAGGTAATTATTAATTATTAATTATTAATTATTAATTGTTAATTGCCTTTTTCAACTTTCATAAATTTCCAGAGGCAACCCATCTGGATCGGGAAAGAAAGTAAAACGTTTGCCAGTTATTTCATCAATTCTAATATCTTCTACTTCTATATTGTGAGACTTCAAATAATCGACAGATTCATCAATATTATCTACTTCTAAAGCTAAATGTCTCAAACCACAAGCTTCTGGACGAGTTAATCTTTTTGGAGGGTTGGGAAATGAAAATAACTCTATGCGATCGCCACTTCCTACCAGTAAATCTAATTTATAAGAATTGCGTGGTTTTCTCCAAGTTTCTTGAATAATTTCAAACCCTAAAATATTCACATAAAAATGTTTTGATTTTTCATAATTAGAGCAAATAATTGCAACATGATTGAAGCTTTTGATTTTCATAGGGTAATCCTGTAGTTGGCAATAGTAATTAACAAAAAGAAGATGATAAAAATTACAGTTTAAAAATGCTCCATCAGGCGATACTAAAATATTCGCGAGCAAGATGCTCGCACTATCAAATTTATTTTTCCCTGATGGGTTTAATACCCCAACCTCACCCACGGTATCTAGAATTGGTTGGGGAGCGATCGAGGGTCATCAACTTTTTAGTATCCCCATCAACTTTTCTCTTACTCTTTCTTCCTTCTTAGCAATACTAAAATATTCGCAAGCAAGATGCTCGTACTATCAAATTTATTACCCAATAATTAAGGTTTAAAGTCTCTCCTTAGTAAAGGATAAAAAAGCGGTCGAGGGATGGATGGGTTTCCTAACCATCCCTCAACCGCTTTTTTCCCCTTAAAGGGGAGGCTTTAAACCAGAATTATTTAATTATTAATTATTCATTATTCGGTAATTATTAATTATTAATTATTCATTATTCATTATTGAACAATACTCCATTACAACTTTCACGACTGCATGTACCCTTAACAATAACCTCATAACTTTCAGGGTAAATTCCTGGTGGTAAACGATCTATTTGTAAATTACTAAAAGTTTCCCAGTCGATATCAATGATCGCGCCACACTTTTGACAGCAAAAATGATGATGAGGTTTAACGTTAGCGTCATAACGAGTTACTCCCTCTTCTAGCAATACTTCCTTAACTAACCCTACTTCTCGTAACACAGTTAGGGCGCTATAAATAGTTGCCTTGGAAGAAATTGGTAACTCACGGTTGACTTCACTCAGTATCTCCTCAACTGTGGGATGGTCTGAACGAGATAAAAGATTAGCATAAACCGCAAACCGCTGAGGAGTAATTCTCAGTCCTTTAGATTGCATTTCTTCCTTAATATTTGTTGCAGTATAGTTACTGTTCATTAACTTAAGCTTATTATATACATTTCATACCAGCTTCAGATTATAACACATCTCAACAAATATTGGTTGTTAAATTTAATTTAATATTATCCTTGACATTTTCTTAAATCAGAATTATTCTTAGATATAACAGAGTAAAAGAAAGAATTCAGGAGAACACCATGGACTTGTCCAACTCTAACACCGCCAAAAACTTGTCTGATGCTTTTGCAGGGGAATCAATGGCTAACCGTAAATATCTCTTTTTGCCGAAGTAACTAAGAAATTGGGCATGGAAGATTTAGCCAAACTTTTCCGGGAAACAGCTAACCAAGAAACTCAACACGCTTTTTCCCACTTTCGCCTACTTCACCCAGAGTTAGTAGTAGACGACCCATCTACTTTGACCGAAGAGCAGAAAAAAGCGATCGCTTCTCGTTGTTTAGAATTAGCAATTGAAGGAGAGCATTGACTTAATCAGAGAATAACGATACAATACCTATTTAAGCATACCATTAGACTGGATGCCAATACGCATACATGAAATCCATTAGAACAAAGCTAAAACTTAATAATAAACAGAAGACTCTGATGGCTCAACACGCTGGCTATTCACGCTGGTGTTATAACTGGGGTTTAAGTTTATGGAATGCTGCTTATGTTGATGGTTACAAGCCCAGCCCTCGTAAACTCAGAGAGGTTTTTACCAATCACACAAAACCACTTTATCCTTGGATGAAAAACTTATCATCTAAAGTTTATCAATATGCTTTTATTAACTTGGGTGAAGCATTTAAGAGGTTCTTCCAAGGCTTAGGTAAATATCCAAGATTTAAGAAGAAAGGTAAATCTGATTCATTCACAATAGATAATTGTGGAAAACCAATAGAATTAAACGGATGGAGTCACAAATTACCTTTTATTGGTATAGTCAAAACTTACGAACCAATTGAAGCAACAACTCAAAAAATAACTATCAGCAGACAAGCTGGTGATTGGTATCTGTTGAGGAACGCCGTTCGCCCCTACGAATGAATTTACTCCAACTTTAACACCAAAAACTACAGAAATTGTAGGTGTAGATTTAGGAATTAAGACACTAGCAACACTAAGCACATGGTGAAGTATTCGAGAGTGTTAAGCCCTACAGAAAGCGCAAAACAGATTAGCTAAATTACAAAGACAACTGAGTAAAAAAGTTAAGCATTCAAGCAATTGGTACAAAGCAGTAATTAAGCTAGCCAAACAGCATAGACGAGTAGCTAATATCCGCAGAGATGCACTTGATAAATTGACAACATACTTAGCCAAGGTGCGACTCGTTCCTGTTAGGAGCCTCTAGAAACTAGAGGGGTATGAACAGGGTTCAAAGAGCAATTAAGCTCAATGAATAACTGAGTCACGGATGTGGGTGAAAGTCCCACCTGCCAAGGGAAGGCAGACTCCCGACCTGGCCACACCGAGCTAGACCTTTCCACTAGCAGAGTGAAGCTGGCAACAGGCCCCAACCAGAGCGTATAGTGGTAGGCACACTGGGGGTAATGGGGAGACGGCATGGGTACCGGGGCGGAATGTCCTGAAAAAGCGCCTCAAAGTACGGCAAGAACCACCTCTTATCTCTTGACCGCACACGAGGAAATCCCGCGTAATATTTTGGCATTAGACGCATCCCTGGGAATCGTGTAGGCGAATTGGACAGCCCTAAACCGTCAAAATAATCTGTAACTCGGAACGAGGAAAAACGGCAAGTGAGTCTGACTAAAATAGGTTATTTAGTTAGTAGGAGGGAAGCTCGGAATTCTCACTTGACGGGTAGGATGGGGGAACAGAATTGCCCCCGGCAGTCGAGAAACGGTAGTTGGATAGGTGATGATGCTTAGACACCTAGAGTGAAGCTCGCTGAAACTATGCGTACAGGGCAGAAGCTTTTAACCTGTAATTGCCTTGCTCGTTAGTCGAATGCAAAGCGACCCGGAAGCAGAAGCTCCAAGGCGGTAGGATTAGACACTCCTTGAAAACAATAGTGGAAGATTAGGAATCACTGGACTCTGACCAAGTTTAGTCTTAATCAAAGGATTTTGTATCTCACATGATACGTTGCCATAGACTGCTAGGAGCCTTGTGCGGTGAAAGTCGCACGCAGGGTTTTGAAGTAGAGGTGCGGGCGGTAATACGCCACATCGACTATAACAACCACGGCACTGTTGTGATTGAAGACTTAAATGTATCTGGAATGTTAGCCAACCATAAACTAGCAAAGTCAATAGCCGACCAAGGATTTTATGAATTTAGAAGACAGCTAGAATACAAGTGTCAATGGTATGGCAGTGAATTAGTAGTAGTTGATAGATTTTTTCCATCATCAAAAACTTGCAGTAGGTGTGGTCATGTACAAGATATGCCATTAAATCTAAGAACTTATGACTGCCCAGAATGTGGTATATCAATAGACCGAGACTTGAATGCCTCAATTAATTTAAGAGATGCGGTCGGCTTGACCGTTAATGCCTGTGGACGGAGTGCTGCCGACAGTTCCGGTGGAAGCAGGAAGTAAACATTGGAATGTCAGGCTATGTGACGTTTTATATCAGTTTTATGAAGCAGCAAGAGGAAGAGTCTCGAGAACACGCTTCCATGTTTCGTCAAGCAACTCATAAGTTTGGTTTATTGACTAGCATTGAGCATCACCACGCGGATCAATATACGGAAGCTCTCGAAGGTTTGAATGGTGTTGCACCTAAACAAAAAGCTGCTGGAAAGGAAGCTGCAACCCGTAAATGGATCTGTCGGGTGTGTTCGATGATTTACGATCCAGTTGTTGGCGACCCTGACTCTGGTATTGCTCCTGGTACAGCATTTGAAGACATTCCTGAAGATTGGTCTTGTCCTATTTGTGGAGCCCAGAAGAAATCTTTTGTTCCTTATGAAGAAGCGGTTGCAGCTTAGGTGTTTCTTTTGCTGATAGGAGACTGAAGGTTACGCAAATTCACCTTGAAAACGCCAGATGTAGGGGCGTTTGCGGAGCATGACCTTAGGAAATGGCATTCGCCCTTACTTGATTAATATCCGCGCGTAAGTCCTGTAAATGTTTAACTTAGCTGCATTTTAGGCAAAACCAAAACCCACCTTTATAACCAGATAATCAAGTTCGCACTCTGACATTGAACCTATAGTGCGGAGTTTGTATGATTGTTCAATTTTAGACTAGAATAGTTAATGTTCACAGCCTAAAATTTATAACTTACTGAATGATTCTCAAAACTTTATACATTCGTTTTTACAAGTCTTTTAATTATGATTACCTCAGAAAGCATCATCCAAATGTTGTAAAAAAACCTTGGGAAATGATTGATAAGATGTGGTATCCGTATGTACAAATTCCAATTGATTCCAAAGTAACTACAGTAGTAGGGGCAAACGAGTCTGGAAAGTCTCATTTATTGAGCGCGATTAAAAAGGGAATTTCTGGTGAAGGAATTACATATCAAGACTTCTGTCGTTACTCACAGTTTTTTACGGTTAGAAAAAATGAGCTAAGATTGCCTGATTTTGGCTTTGAGTTCTCAAATTTAACTCCGCAAGAGCGGGAAAAAATTTGCGTTGTTTGTTCAATTCCGAAAAATACTGAATTTGATCGCTTCTTTCTCTTCCGAACTGATCGAAAAAATCTTTGTGTTTATATACAGCAGGAAACAGATAAGTACACAACATATGAAATTACCAATCAAGAAAATATAGAAAAAGTTTCAAAACAATTGCCTAATGTATTTGAGTTAGAAGCAAAGATTGCTGTTCCTGGAAGTATTCCGATTAAACAACTGGTAAGGAGAATTAAAAAGCAAGAAATTAAGAGTACAAAATATGAACTAATAACACGTCCAGATAGGGCTAAAGTTCGTAAAATTGTTGATAATATTTCGGAAAAATATCATGCTTATCTGCCAGAAAACAATTCAACATTTTCTAAGCCAGATGAAGCAGCACAAAATAACATTAAATCATTAATTACGATTTTCAATAGTCTAAAAAATGATGACTCTGAAGGGTCTCAAAAAAACCATAAAGAATACGATCTTGTTTATGACTTAATCTGTAAAATTGCTAATGTAGATCCAGAAGTATTGCTTACCCTGGCAGATTCCTTAGCAGAAGGAAAAGAAGGTCACGCTAATAGCATAATAGCCAAAATTAATACTCATCTATCTGATAGCCTCAATTTACAAAAATGGTGGACACAGGATAAGGATTTTTCCTTACTGGTATCAGCACAAGAACATGATTTAGTATTTACAATTCGCGACCGGACTGGTACTGAATACTCCTTTGAGGAAAGAAGCAATGGACTTAAGTATTTTTTAAGCTATTACATTCAATATCGTGCTCATAAACCCCACCCTGAAAAAGATGAAATTCTCTTGATGGATGAACCAGATGCTTATCTATCTAGCCAAGCTCAACAAGACCTTCTCAAAATATTTGAAAAGTTTTCCAACCCTGATAAAGGAAAGCCTATTCAAGTTATCTATGTCACTCATTCTCCATTTTTAATTGATAGAAATCATGCTGAAAGAATTAGAGTTTTAGATAAAGGAAAAAAAGAAGAGGGAACAAGAGTAGTTAAAGATGTAGCAAGAAATCACTATGAACCACTAAGGTCTGCTTTTGGTGCTTTTTTAGGTGAGACAACTTTTATTGGAAACTGCAATTTAATGGTTGAAGGAGTTGCCGATCAAATTCTAATTGCAGGAGCTTCAACTCATCTATTTCGGAAAGGAGCATCAAAGGAAATAGAAACTCTTGATTTGAATCAAATTACTATTGTTCCAACAGGTTCAGCTTCACATATTCCCTACATGGTTTATCTAGCTCGTGGGAGAGATAAGGAACAACCAGCAGTGATTGTTTTGTTAGATAGTGATGAAGCAGGTAATGATGCAAAGAAAGCTCTAAAAAGAGGGGGAGCAAACAAAAAAGAATTACTCAAGGAAAGTTTTATTCTTCAGATAGGAGATTTAAAAAAAAATTCGGATTTAACTTTGCCAGAAGGATTAATACCAACTGAAATAGAGGATCTTGTTCCTTTATCTATCTGTGTAAAAGCTGCTAAAGATTATGCGAAAGATATTTGTCAAGTGGAAAATAGTGTTGTTGAGTCTATAACAGAATCAGCTATCTTGGAAAAAATACCAGATAACAAAACTATATTCAAAGCTATTAAAGCTTATTTTAAAGAGTTATCTAAGGAGGGTTTTCATATTGACAAAGTAGGATTTGCCAGAAATGTAGTTGACTCTCTTAAAAGTTATAAAAATCTTTTAAAGAGGAAGATGTTACAAATTTTGAAAAAACTTTAAGATATTATTTTCTGAGTTAAATAAAAGGAAGCGACAAGCTGAAAAGAAACTAACTCAAGAGCATATTTCACAAAAAAAAGAACGCCTTATAGACTCTTTCCTCCAAGATTATCCTACAGTAGCAAGACGCGAGCAGGCAATAATTTTGTTTGAGGAATTAGAAGCTGTTTTATTAGATGATGATAATAGTGTTGATAACGAAGAAGCTACGAAAATAATTCATAATTTACGCTCCGTTCATCAACTTGACACTGAGATGACAAGAGTCATAGAAGATTATGAATCTTTTAGGCAAGGATTAGAAAAAATTAAGTATGTGGACATAATTGCTAGTCAGGAAAAAGATGATGATTATCAAAATCAGGAATAGGAAAATAGATCATACAAATGGTAATAGTTTAGTTAACTTCATTGCCAAACTTTATGTCTGATGAAATAACCAATTTTATCTCTGGAATACTAAAAAGATGAACATCAAATAATCAACCAGAAGATATTTTTGAAATTAAATATATTCGTTATATTCGGTGGGTTACAGCAGATAATTATAAAATTGTGTAATTTTGTAGAATTGTTCTTGCCTAACCCACTCTACTAAATATTGAGATTATTTTTTTCTTTCCCTTTCTAAAAATCTATAGACCTAACAGCAAAATCTCCTAAAGTAACAGTAAAATTATCCTGCTGTTTTGTCGCTGCAAAGTTCACCACAACTTCACAAGCAACAGCAACAGTTAACATTACTAAATTTCTCGCTAATGGATAATCACAAATATCATCATTTACTGGAGAAGGGACTCGATAATTTTCATTCCAAATTATCTCTGAATATTCAGAAGCTAACCCTACATGAACACAAGAAATATTAGAATCAGCACAATAATTTTTCACAGCACTCCGACTAATACTATTATCAAAAGTGTCAATCACTAACTCACTTTTTCCTAATAGTTTACCTGCATTTTCTTCAGTTAATTTTTGAGCTTGACCATCAATTTTTACTCCTAAAGCACGATAGAGACTATTGGTCAAAATTTTCACCTTAAAAGCTCCCACATCAGAACGATAATAAGGTTGAGTAGATAGGTTACGCTCTTCAATGCGATCACAATCTATAACCCGTAATTTACTAAACCCAGAACGAGCTAAATTTTCAGTAATATTTGCTCCTAAAGCACCTGCACCACAAATAGTTATTGACAATTTTTTTAGCTTTGTCATAATTTCTGGACTGCGGTAAAGTTGTTCGTGAAAAAATATAGACATAGTTCCTTCCACTTAATATCTTTGCTCAACAACACCCACTAAAGATTGTAAGTCAAAATGTCGATCGCCCCCACTCAGACAAATACCAGCACTCACTACAGTCAAATCATTTTTATCAATAGCGGAAGTATGACGTTCCCCATCCCTTGTCACCCATTCTACTTGCCAATAGGTAGAGCGATCGCGAAAATTCTGCAATTCACCTCCTCCCATTTCTAACGCTTCACGCAGTTGTTTTTCATCCCTTTGTTGTTGCATTTGTTTCATAAACTCTTCTTTTTGTCGCGCTACTAAGTCATAAACTGTTTTCATTTCTGGAGTTATCCCCTTAAACCTGACTTCTTTGGGTGGGGTAATATTTTTGAACGCTTCCCGTAACTGTTCCGCAACAAAAGGATCGGCACGGCGATCGATATCTTCAAACCACCAGGAACTACCATCAAATCTAGCAATTATTGACTCAAACATAACTCCTTCTGTTACTAGATGAACTGCTATTGGTTTAGCAAAACCAAAACGTTGTTTAGCATCAGATTCATTAGTTGGATATGCTAGCCATTTTTGCCCTTTTAATTGATAGGCAAGGAATAATCTGAGAGGTTTTAAAAGTTGGAAATATTCCTCTAGTTGAGGTAAGCTTGGTTCTTCTACAAATTTTGCTGTTTTGTCATTAATTGGCTGAAAGATTCCCCAACCTTCAAATTTTTTTGGTTGAGTTTGAAAGGTATAAACTATTCCTGCTACTCTTGTTTTTACTCGCCCACCTCCCACACAAGGTGCTAGAAATTGAATATTATTTAACTGTGCTTCTTGAGCGGCTAATTGGTTTAATAAATTCCGAATATCTGTCATAGTTTTTGATTTATTGAAGAAGGAAGAAGGAAGAGGGAAGAGGGAAGAAGGAAGAGGGAAGAAGGAAGAAAGAAGTCCGAATATCTGTCATAGTTTTTGATTTATTTAAGAAGGAAGAAGGAAGAAGGAAGAGGTAAGAAGGAAGAAGGAAGAAGGAAGAAAGAAGTCCGAATATCTGTCATAGTTTTTGATTTATTTAAGAAGGAAGAAGGAAGAGGGAAGAGGGAAGAAGGAAGAAAGAAGAAGGAATAAGTAATATCATGTCCGTGGGTATCCTTTTGGAAGTTAAAATTTATTAACTGGAAGGAAGATAGTAATATTTAATTTCTGGAGATGTCTATTTAGCAACAAAGAAATAGTTTGGTATAGCATTTCTTAAATTAGTGAAATACAGTTACCTTTTTGTCTTTTTATTCCCTGTTCCCTCAAATATAAAATTTTGTACCTCACGCTTTTTGGGAATTGCTATATCAAGAATTTTAAGTTTTAACTTCTTAATATCAAATCCGTTTACTTTGCGAGTAACATCATTTCTACCTTTAGTAGAGGCAAACGGCCATTTTTCCCTACAATGTTGACTGTTATTTTTTAATTTCAATACTTAATTATAGCAGTTTTGAATAAAGCCAAAAATTTATCGCTTTTAGGCAACAGGCAACAGGCAACAGGGAATAGATAAGAAAAAAGTATTTTTGCAAATATGAGATGCACCCTAAAACTCAGACAAAGCAAGACTTTTCTTTCTTCCTTCTTCCTTCTTCCTTCTTTAGTTAGGACAGTTCAAAAGTTGAAAATTCAGACAATGTAATACTTTTCCTTCTCCCTTCTCTCTTCTTCCTCCTTCCTCCTTCCTTCTTCCTTCTTTAGTTAGGACAGTTCAAAAGTTGAAAATTCAGACAATGTAATACTTTTCCTTCTCCCTTCTCTCTTCTCCCTTCTCTCTTCTTCCTTCTTCCTTCTTCCTTCTTCCTTCTTTTCCTAAAACAAAAAAATCATCCGAATAATTCCCACAGTAATAGTGTCATTATCTTCATCATGTTCGGGATTAACAACTACCAAAACTCCCGGATTAATTGAAATATTGTCATTAATTTGATAACGATAAAAACCCTCTAAATGCCAAGCTGTATCATCATCATCTGGACCATTATCAGTATCAGTTACTTTAGGTGGATTTCCAATTACAAAACCAAGCAAACTTCCCTGTTTACCTAAGTCAGTAAATCCGAAAGTAACTGCCCAATTAAAAATAGTTGCTTCATCTCCCTCCTTAACCATACCAACAGATTTTTCAGCATCAGCAAAACTCCATCCAGTCCAACCGGAAACTGTGAAATTATTCAAAGCACGCCAACTTCCTTGAATACCTAAATGATCTGCGGAAGTAGGAACTAAATTACCAAAAGGCGCATTTGCTCTTCTACTACCTGTTGCTGCTGAGACAAATAACTTCCTTTTTGGATAATAAGAACGTACATAAGTAATGCCAAAACGGAGGCGATCGCTTGGTCGAATATCTAGTTGTGCTAAACCTGCATTACTACCATTAAAAAATCCATTACTCTCTGTTGGATTTTCCGGGTCTCTTGCTAAATATCCTAAAGATAAACTTACTGATTTATTAATATTATAAACAACTGTTACTCCAGCACCCCGCGCTCCTTGGGCATAGATAGGATTGAAGCGTCCAAACCTAGAAATTGCCCCTGATATTCTATTTGCAAAAAGTCTGTTGAAGTTATCAGAAACATTCATATTAAACCTACCACCAATAGCATCAACATGAACTCTAAATTTTTTCCCAACGGGAAAACGATAAAACAATTTACCAATATCAACAGTATTATTAGTATTTCTTTGAAAAGCTAAACGAGTCATATTTGTTCCAGTTATTGGCACTCCATAGGCAACAGTATCCAGAGCATCTAAACGAGTTCTAAATAAGTCTCGTCCTGTAAAGCTAGTATTAAAATTCAAACTTACTCGATTATTTAAAACGGTATTATCTTCTAAACTACCACCACCAGCTTTCTCTTCTCCAAAGACATTACTAATAGCAAATACAATTTCTCCACCTAGTTTAGTTGTGGTAGAAAACTGATTTGCTTCTAGTTCTGTAGTCCGTGCTTCTAGAGCATCTATTCTGCCTTGAATTTCTGCAAGTTCGACAGCAAAATCTTCTTGTAAACGTTGTAAAACTGCTAAATCATCTTTAGTTACTAAGTCTGCTGTAGAGGCAGCAATTAATTCGGTAATTCTGTCTAAACAAGCATTTAAACCTGCGGCAAATTCATAGCGAGTCATAGGACGATTACCACGATAACTACCATCGGGATAACCAACAATACAACCGTAACGTTCTACTAATGATTGTAATGCTTGAAATGCCCAATCTGTGGGTTGAACATCGGATAATTGAGATACAGAAGTAACTTGACCCATTGAGTCTGTATTTTGCTCAAGTTGATTTGGTTTAACGATAATTGCATCTTCAGCAACCGGAGTTATATTTGGTTTTGATGATTCTTTTTCTAATGTTTTTCTTTCAGAATTTATTTGTGTATATTTAATTTCATTTGCTTGAGTTACAGCACAAAATATTACGGTGTTACAGAAGATTAATAAAAGACAATTAAATAAAATTTTTGACATATTTAACTCCTTAAAAAATTAATTTTATTAAAAATTGAACTCTAGACTAGATGTTATATCATGTCCAGTTAAATAGTGATAAGTTAGAAGCTCTCGTAGTAGAAGTTGAGTAAGAAGATAGATATTTCAGGGGCTAGAGCAAAACTACAAACAAAAACTTTTTTATCACTTATTATCCGGACATCATATTAATAGGAATTTCTATCTCGGTTCTGACGGAAATGGGGAGTTTCATTTTAACTAGGAAATGTATCTCATTTATAAGAGAAACTCTATATCTATTATTGCCAAGTAATTAGTTCCTTCAGCGATTAATAAATTCGTAAATATTTCCTGCGGAATGCTGCACAAACAGCTAGCTTGCTGTCAGTTCGAGTGCAACAAGACTCTCTTCTTAAGGACAGTGTTTAAATTAATATAGACTTTAAGGGCAAGGGAGCCAACTTTTCTAGTAAGATAATTAGGGCTTACTGATTAAACCTAAAAGCATTGACATATAAAGAATTTAGCCTTTTCAGGATCGAATAAAGTGCTTAGTTTTCAGTCTAAAACACTCAAAAAGTTAGTATTTTAGGCGCATAGTTGGGCAGAAAAATCATTCTTACAATTCTTACTCCTACCTCCTCTAAATTCCTATTTCTCCTGTCTCCTGTCTCCTGTCTCCTACCCCTACTAAAAGACTTTTTCAGCATACCCTAATTAATCAAGCTTTTATAGTAAACTAAAAGCAATAGCTGATAGCTGATAGCTGACGGCTGAATGCTTACATAAATTCTGTCATATTTATCATCCATAATAAAATTCATCATCGGGCAAACTTCCACCAAAAAGTTTAGGATTTTGCTCCAATAAACGAGAATACCAAAACTCTAAATCCTCTTTTGCATCCTTAGCACTCACCATTTCTAATGGCGTATATCCCAGAGATTTTTTAATAACAGGAGCTTTCAATCCTAGATATTTTGCTCCCAAAGCAGCAGCATCATCAGGATTTTTTTGAGACCAATTTACCGCCTCAACTAATCCATTTTGGATAGTCTGAATTATATCGGGATATTTATCAATTAAAGAAGTTAAAGCTAAAGTTCCTGCTTGGGGAAAACGAGGCGCTCTACCTGTCACTTTTCCCCATTCTTCTTGTAAATTAATTGCCAGTTTTATATCTAATCCTTGTTGTTGACCGCGAAGTTCAGCACCAGTACCCGCAGGTTCAGATAAAAGAGCTGCATCACCACGACCAGCTAATAATAATTGCACTGCTTGAGCAAAGTCTGTGGTGTATTGAATTTTTAAATCTTTCTCTGGATCTAATCCATTTTCTTTGGCTAAATAAAAGAATAATTGAGCAGGTAAACCGCCCCGGAAAGCTATTAGTAATGTTTTGTTTTTTAAATCTTCAAAACTGCGGATATTTTGGTTGGACCAAATATTTAAGACTCCCCAAACCAGTACATTAAGTAATTTTATCGGAACTTTTCTTTGATATAGATTTGCTGCAAGGGATGTAGGAGTTGCTGATACTTGTAGTTTTCCAGAAACAGCATCTGCTCGGAGTTGGTCGTGAGTCTTCCAAATACGGAAGTCTACTGTTTCTACTAAGTTTTTAATTGTACTTTGTTCTGCTAAATAGGCTAGCAGAATTGTAATCATAATTGGAGAGCCACCAATGGCTAAGTTTGACAGTTTTTCTTCAGACTGAGCGATAATTTTTTCTGCTTTTCCCTCAGATAAATTAGTAGTAAATGTTAAACCAGTAGTAGCTAATATTAATTGTAAAAATTGACGACGTTTTTGATTAAGCATTCTTAATAATTAATAATTAATAATTAATAATTAATAATTTCTTCTCCTTGAAAAGAAGAGGATTGACTCAAAGGAAAAATTTTTCTCTCTTGGTCGATTGGATATGGCGAGGAGACCCGCTCTTATCAGAGCCGCTCCGCTAACGCCATTCCTCGACCGCTTGTTTCTCCTTGAAAGGAGAGGCTTTAAACCTTAATTATTCGGTAAAATTAGAATCAAAAAAAGTAGGCGACTAACGTAAGCAGTCAGCTATCAACAACAAGAATATCTCCTTCAGAAAAGTGTTTAAATTAATAACTTTAAGAGCAAGGGAAGTCACTTTTGTAGTAAGACAATTAATAAAGCTTTGCTCCTAAACTAAAAGCAATAGCTGATAACTGATAACTGATAACTGAAATGACTAACTGCTAGAACCAACAAATAATCCAGTGGATAGTCGGAAACAAGTCGCTACTTCTGGAATCATCAAAAGTTGAGAAAGTGTTTTGTAAATGTATGCCTCATCTCTTACTGTTGGCGGTCTATCGGGTTGCCACTCATAGACAATGTTACTAGGAGAGGGTGATAAAATAATCAAGTTGTCTGCTACTAAGACTGCTTCTGCTAAGTCATGGGAAACTAAAATAGCTGCCATATTACGTTCGCTCAATAACTTTAACAATAGCCTCTGGAAATCGCGTTTTCTACCAATATCTAAAGCACTAAAAGGCTCATCTAGCAAAAGTAGATCGGGTTCCACTGCTAATGCTCTCCCCAAAGCAACTCGCTGCTGCATTCCACCACTAAGTTGATGTGGGTATTGGTTAGCTGCTTCGTTAATACCTAATTGTTGAGCCAGAGCGATCGCTATTTTTTGACGTTGTTTTTTCGTTATTCTTTTTGCTTTTAAACCAAAAGCAATATTTTCTAAAGTAGTAAACCAGGGAAGTAGTCTTGCTTCTTGGAAAACATAACTTGTCTGTACAAATTGATTTTTTATCTTACCTGAAGTTGGTTTAATTATGCCTGCTATGATTTGTAAAAGAGTAGTTTTTCCGCAACCAGAAGGTCCTGTTAAACATAATATTTTTCCTGGTTTTAGGTGAATATTAATATTATTAAGTACCGTGAGGTTACTGTATTTATGGTGAATGTTTTCTAAGACAATCATATTAGCATAATTACTAACTATAGGAATAATTTTTAACTCTTGGTTTAGTGGTATTTTGGAGACCTGCTTCTTAAATTCCTAGATTTTATTTTCTAATGAATTATTTTTAAACTCCTAATATAATAGCGTTAAATATTATAAACAATAGGTTTAACTATGTCAAAAGACAAACTGTCAAAGTTCTTCTAATCCTGTCGTTTAGTTGATTTAGAAGCTCTTAACATTTATTTTAATATTTCCAAAAAATTACTTGACTTATGCAAATAAATATATAATTATTACTACTAATCACACTGAAAAAAGTTCTATGAATGTACTATAGACATTCTCAAAATAGCTATGGCAATAAAAGTGAATTATTTTGCACAAATCAAACAAGTTGTAGGGGGAATTGACTCTGAAACTATCCAACTAGAAACTCCTTGTTCAGTTAAGCAACTGGTTAATAAACTTGTTGAAAATCACGGTGATTCATTGCAAAATTTACTCCTAGATTCTAGCGGAAATTTACGCTCAACTATTCTTTTAGTTATTGGTGATGCTCAAATTCCTTGGAATAGTCCTGTAGAAATTAAAGAAGGAGACGAGATTAGTTTACTTTCCCCACTAGCAGGCGGCTGATGAAGTCAGAAGTAAGTAGGGGCGAATGGCGATTCGCCCGTACAGAAGTTATTTTTGTAACGGGGAGGTTCGATCCCAAAATATTTCGCCTTAAAAGGTGGGGTTGGGCGACCCAATTATTTTGATAAATTAATTAGGACTTACCAATCTAATCTAAAAGCATTGACTGATATTTGCTTGACCCTTTTTAGATTCCCAAAAAGTGCCCTGGTTTCAGCTCTTCATGCTCAAAAAGGCACGCATAAAAGGTAGACAAGAACAGAAAAATTGAGGGACAACTCTTACTCCTACCTCCTCTAAATTCCCCTTTCCTCCTGACTACTGTACGGTTGATTCACGTTTGCGGAGCATGACCTTAGGAAATAACCTCTACTGACTACTACAAAGAGCAAAAAGACTTTTGAGCGCAAACCCTAATTATTTGTCTTCATTTTAGAACTGACTTGGAAACTTTCAAATAAATACATTAACTAGATGAAAAAATTAACAGAAGAAGAAAAAGCAACCTATCAATGGCAGATGTGGGTACCTGGTTTCGGCGAACAAGGACAGGAAAAACTCAAACAAGCATCGGTTTTAATCTCCCGTGTTGGTGGTGTTGGTAGCGTCGTAGCTTTAGAACTAGCAGCTGCGGGAATAGGAAAACTTGTCTTAGCTCATGGAGGTAATATTAAACCTTCTGACTTAAACCGACAGCTTTTGATGACTTATGATGGTATAGGTAGATCGCGAGTAGAATCAGCAACACGTCGGTTAAAAGAGTTAAACCCTCATGTAGAAATTGAAGCTATTCCTGAAAACATATCTGAAAGCAATGTAGAGCGCTTGGTGAGAGAAGTCGATTTAGTTGTAGACTGTGCTCCACTCTTTGAAGAACGTTTTGCCATGAACTCCGAAATAGTTCGTCAGAAGAAACCTCTGGTAGAGTGCGCCATGTATGAAATGGAAGCGCAGATTACAACTATTATTCCTGGTCAGACCCCATGTTTGTCTTGTTTGTATCCGGAAAAACCTAACATTTGGAAAAGAGAGTTTCCAGTATTTGGAAGTGTTTCTGGAACGATTGCTTGTATGGCCGCGACGGAGGCGATTAAAGTAATTTCCGGACTAGGAGAACCTCTGTTAGGAAAACTATTAATTTGTAATTTACGGCAGATGACATTTCAGAAATTTGATATTTATAGGCAGTCAAATTGTTCAGTTTGCGGAGATATTTGAAGAAGGAAAGCATCCCCCTTGCCCCCCTTTAAAAGGGGGGAGGAAGAAGGAAGAAAAAATGGATGGGGACAGTCAACTTAGGAGCTAATTTTTAATACTAATTTTCTCGAATATACCATTGAAGAAGGAAGAAGGAAGAAGGAAAAGGGAAGAAGGAAGAGGGAAGAAAAAATGGATAGGTAAAGTCAACTTAGGAGCTAATTTTTAATACTAATTTTCTCGAATATACCATTTTTAATTTTCGAGGTACACTTGTATTTTTTTGCTATATTCCCTCTTCCATCAAACCTATAATTTTGAACATCAGCAATATGATAATTGCTATCATTATTAGAGTAAAAAAATCAAATATATTATAAATTAAGGCTCCTTAAAAAATAATTATAATAGGGATTAAACTATTTTAAGAGATGTTTATATAGTAATAATATCATGTCCGTTGGTATCGTTTGTATATAAAGTTGTGGAAATATCTAGCGCCATATAAGGTTTTTCCTTCTCTTAAAGCTTCTTCCTTCTTCCTTCTTCCTTCTTCCTTACCTTCTCTATACAATACCGATGCTACCGGACATGATATAACTTAGAAAATTAGTTAAGGATAGAAGTCATTGATTAGCAAAGAAAAATTGCAACGACTCCTCGAACTAGCAAGTGTTTTTCTCAAAGTAGGTAGTATCGGTTTTGGTGGTATGCCAGCCATCATTGCTATGATCAAATCTGAAGTTACTGATAAGCGAAAATGGCTTACTCAAGACCAATTTATCGACTTTTTTGGCGCTACCAACCTGCTCCCTGGACCAAATACTGTGGAAATTGCTACTCATGTTGGTTATTTGCAAAGTGGATGGTGGGGATTTGCTATTGCTGGTCTTTGTTTAGTTTTCCCATCAGCTCTAATTGCAATTGCTTTGGCTATCCTCTACAATCAATTTGGCTCACTTCCTGAAGTTACACCTTTTCTAGATGGGATTAAACCAGTTGTTCTATCCTTAATTTTAGTGCCTGTCTATAAATTGGGCAAAACAGCAATAAAACACTGGAGTTTGGCAGTAATTGTCATCTTTGTGATACCAGCATCAATCTTGGGATTAAATAACATAATTGTTATTCTTCTTGGGGGTTTTTTGGGTATGTTTTGGCTTCATTTTTATCGGGAATTTACCACTGAAACTCCGGTAAATATACCTTCGGAAAATTCTAGAATTCGATTACCAAAAACACTGATAATTTTATTGATACTCCTGGGAGTATTTTTATTGATTGATATCCTGACAACATCCGAGATTTCTCTATGGAAACTTAGTAGTTTTTGCCTGAAGGTAGGCAGTTTATTATATGGCAGTGGTTATGTATTAATTGCCTTCCTACAAGATTTAGTAGATCAGTTTCATTGGTTAACTCAGCAACAATTGTTGGATGCTATTGCTATCGGACAAATCACACCAGGACCTTTGATTTCCAGCGTCACTTTTATCGGCTATTTATTATTAGGATTACCAGGGGCAATAGTAGGGACTATTTCAATTTTATTACCTGCATTTTTGTTTAGTGCTGCACTCAATTCTTTGGTTCCACAAATGCGTAATTTTCGGTGGACTTGTGAATTACTTGATGCTATTAATGTTACTTCTATTGCTTTAATGGCATCTGCTTTTCTGACATTATCTAGCTCGACACTTATTAATTGGCAAACTTGGTTAATTGCTATATGTGCTTGTCTGATAAATTTTCGTTGGAAGATAAATATTATTTTGATGATTTTTTAGGTGCTATTTCTGGTTGGATACTGTTCAGATTTTAATTGTTAAAAAGCCTTTCCTGACGGAATGCTGCACAAACAGCAGTTCAGCAATCAGCGGTCAGCTTCATTCCCTTGAATTGTATGAGTTATACCAATTTCATAAAATATTGCAAAGCGTGAGGACACAGGGAACAGGGAACACCTGAACTGTGGCTAGTGAAAGAAAAACATTCCTTTTAACCCAATCCTCTTCTTTTCAAGGAGAGGTAATGCTAAATTCTAAATTCTAAATTCTAAATTCTAAATTCTTGAAAACCCTACTTATTTTTTTCACCATAATGCCAAGGTTCCAAAAATCTGCGGATGGGGCGAATAACTAAATATTCAGATATCAAAATCAATACTACTGTTACAACCACCCATGCCATTACTTCCGCTGTATCAAGATTAATTCTAGCTAGATTCATTTCTGCACCAATACCTGTTTCTGATGATAATAATTCAGACATTATTGCCACTCGCCAAGCTAATCCTAATCCAGATGCTATTGAAGGAAATAAACTTGATAATAAATGTGGATAATATAAGTCTAATAATAAATTTTTGATGGGAATTTTAAAAGTAAAAGCCATTTCGATTAACTGTGAATTGATATTTCTCACACCTTCCACAGCACCAATAAAGATAATAGGTAAAGTAGCAACAGCAACAGTAAATATTGAAGTAGAATTACCAGTGCCAAACCAAAGTAATGCAATTACAATCCAAGCAATAGGTGGTACTCCTTGCAAAGCAGTAATTAGAGGTCTGACTGCTCGACTAATCAAAGGTTTTATACCAGATATTATTCCCAGGAAACAGCCACTTAATGTTGCTATTGTGAAACCACTAATTGCATTTAAAGTAGTAGTTGAAATGGCCATAGTTAATTTATTTGCTGTTGCTAAATTTTTCAGAGCGACTAGAGTTTCTAGAGGAGAAGGTAGAATGATTGAACTATAGTGCATTGCTAGTAGTTGCCATATAGCGATCGCTCCTATAAAGCCGATTAATTCAGGTAAAATAACTTGAATTAGTTTGAATATATTTTTATCAAATTGATCGGATTTAATCATCTACTTGACTCTGTTATTTTTAACTTGAATATAATCTTTACAGGATTTAATATTTGCTGCTACATATTTTCCAGAATTATACTTGAGATGATGAGTCCATGGGTAATATCATATCCATGATGCCTTCTCTCCATCTTCTGACTCCTGATACCAAATCCGGTTATTACAGCGCTTTTCAAATTTATTAACCACATCTTCACAAGCAAAAATTTTGTAGGAGCGATGCGCGTTTGCGGAGCATTCCGGAACGGAAATCGCCCCTACTGTGGTTTACCCAAATGAAAACCGCTGTAAAAGTCCGTTTTTCAAATTCTTCTCTAACCCTTCTGCCTTACCTTCATAATAACGGTTCTTTCGATTGCCGGATTTAGTATGAGGAGGTCCTCCTGACTCCTGGTCAAAAAACTTAATTGTTGACAAAGATACCAAAATAAAAAATTCTCCACCATAATGTTAAATTTGGTAGAGAATAATGTTAATTATATCATGTCCGTTTATATCGTTAGTTTCAACAATTAATAATGAATAATGAATAATGTATAATTACCTCACCTTGAAACGGATAGGATTGACAAATTCATGAAAATTTTTCTTCTCTTGGTCGATTGGATATGGTTAGGAAACCCATCCATCCCATCCTAACGGACTGCTCCGCAAACGACCGCTTATTATCCCCTTAAAAGGGGAGGCTTTAAACCACAATTTTTCGGTAAACCCAAGGGTGAATATCTACAGGAAATAATGGTTTTTTTTCTTGCGAGGGTAGCCTTCCTCATTTTGCAGAAAATATTTCGATGACAATTAGAAATTCTCATAACTTCCGGTCAACTAATTTTTCCTATTTGTAGTAAAATTATATATTCTCAAAAATATAAATAATATCTAAAATTTTATTACTTCTAAGTCAGTTTTTGATATATTAATTTTTTATCTTAATTTATGCTAATGTTACCGGACTTCTAGCTTTAGTAAGAACAATGAAAATCAATCAAAATCAACTAAAAATTACCTTTTATTTCTCTAATAGCAGCCATTTATTATCAAAATAATTGGGTCGTGAAACCCCGCCTTTTAAGGCGAAATATTTTTGGATAGTTGCTCAAATCCCCTACTTCCCCTCCTGGCTCCCCTCCTGGGAGGGGCGGGGGTGGGTTAACTTCTGACTTCTGACTTCTGACTTCGTTAACTGCTAGCCTAGTCATAAATCAAGAATTATTAAACCTCAAAAAAACAGTAAAATTATTAACTATAACTAGCTAATTTAGATTTTTAGTATTTCTCTATGAATTGTTATAATTAAGATTATCTCTAGGATAAAAACAGTTTCAAAATCAACCTGTTTCCTGTTTCATAGCAGAAATAATAATGTCAATAAAAGTCAGTCTCAATCATCAACTTATTTATAACTTTGACCGCCCGATTATTCTCGGTCCGCATTTATTAGGATTACGACCTTCTCCTCATTGTCGTACCCCCATTCAAAATTATTCACTAAAAATTGAACCTCAAGAACATCAAATTACTTGGCAACAAGACCTCTACAGTAATTTTATTAGCAAAATAAACTTTCTTCAAAAAACAAATAAACTCAAAATAGAAGTTGACATAATAGCCGAACTAAAACCAATAAATCCCTTTGATTTTCTCCTAGAAAATTATGCAGAAAAAATATCCTTTTGCTTATGAAAGCCAACTCAACAAAGAACTAATCCCATTTTTA
>NZ_BLZO01000141.1 GCF_014132355.1 Okeania sp. KiyG1 | reverse complement strand
CCAATACCAGAACTATTGAAATCGAAAACTAGGGGGGAGTGAGGTTCTGTGTATGGGCCAATTTCAATTCTCAATGACTACAGTTCTAGATTTATAATCATCAGAAAAATCTGCTCCAAATCGTGAGCAATGGTACGAATCGCAGTAGTGAGGGAAGAATAACCATGAAGGCGACAGATAGCGATCGCCAACTGACGAATCACAGAAAAATTAGCAGCAGCTTGAGAGTGCCGAATTAGACTTGTGTCCTCTCGAAACACTACATCTTTAACCCAATGTAGTCGATTCTCAATTCCCCAATGTCCCTGAATTCCTACTGCAAATTCTGCTGCACTTAATTTCAGACTGCTAATGTAGTAAGCTGTTTGATAATAGTCAACACTTGCTCGTGTACCCTGACGCTCAACTCTAATCACAGACTTAATTCCTTCCCACTCAGAGCTAATTCCCAACAGATTATTAAACACAGACACTGTTCTACAAACCACACGATTTCTAGATCTATCTTCTGATATATCAACACTACTTGGTTGTGTTTGTTCAGTTGTTAGTTGTACTTGCTGGTACAGTTTTTTTTTGATTACCCTTGACTGCTATTGTGTAATGGTTACCTCTGTCAATGATTAACTTGACGGTTTTTTTTTGACAATGTAAAGCATCGCAACTAAAAACTACTCCTTCAAGGTTTAAACTAGCCAATATGGCTTGGACAACAGCAATTTCACTACTTTCTTCCCACGTGAAATTGTTCTATGGCTACAGGTACTCCTTGACAATTACTGAACACAGAAACAACATTGACAAAGTCTTGGTAAGAACCATAACAGTCACTGACAGTAGACCTAATACTCTTACCGTCCACTGCTAACCATTCGGCCTCTTGAATTGTTATTTGGTGTTGAGCCCATTGATTGAATACTTGAGCTAATTGAGCAAAATCAATTCTGGTCATAATTCGCCGAAATGTAGACTTCAGTTGGAAAACTCAAAGGCGATAGCTCTAGTTGTTGCTGTAATGCCAGATGATGACGACGAGCAAAATCTTCTAGGGCACAATAGGAGAAACAACCGCTCATTGTACCCATAATTACTAACAGTAATACTAACCATAATGGATAACGTCTCCCTCTAGCAGCTCGAAAATCTGGTAATTGGGCCAATATTTGTAATAAGTTCATTTCTATCTAAGCCCTAATATTGAGAATAGTTAGCTTAACTCAATACTTGACAACAATCATTGTACTCCTCAATATTTTTCTCTGGCGACAATGAATTAGCCCTGCCAATGCGTGGGGGACTAGAGCAAGAAAATTGACTCTTGTTCCCCCCAAAGTTGGCTTGCTAGGGGGGCAAAATTCAGTATCAAACAACTTTTCAGATATCCTCTAAAATTAGTGATTGTCAGTTATGAAAGTTATTTAATCTATGAGGTACAGTTTTAGATCCCCCCTAACCCCCCTTAATAAGGGGGGAACCGCTTAAAGAGAGGGAAACGCTTAAAAAGGGGTGAGCCTTCAAAGTCCCCCTTAGAAAGGGGGATGCGCGGGGGAGCGTAAATGTACTTTATAACTGCGGGAATTGCTATATCAATTATCAGTATCTCCTCATTTAGTAGAGGTACAGTTTTAGATCCCCCCTAACCCCCCTTAATAAGGGGGGAACCGCTTAAAAAGAGGGAAAAGCTTAAAAAGGGGTGAGCCTTCAAAGTCCCCCTTAGAAAGGGGGATGCGCGGGGGAGCGTAAATGTACTTTATAACTGCGGGAATTGCTATATCAATTATCAGTATCTCCTCATTTAGTAGAAGGCTTGAAATCTGAAATTTATTTTAATTCTCGATCAATTTCTCAAAGGTTATTACCTCCTTCATTTGAAAAAAGCTGATAGCTGATAGCTGACGGCTAAATGCTTTTCATTGTTCAATTCGAGCAAAATTAAAAGGAGCAGTAAAACTATTGTAGCGAATTTTAAATCTTCCCTCAAATTTACTATCAATAGCTTCTACTTTTTCACCAAACTCAGATTCTTTTTCCCAGGGTATTAGATAAGCTGCATTATAAATCATTTTTTCTGTTTGCAGGTCATTTTCTACTACTTCAATTGCCATTTGATTCAGAGTTGTTTGGAAAATTTCAACAATATCTTGTTTACGACTATTCATTTCTTGTTCAATAGCTTGCCCAATCTGAATCACCTCATCCATACTTAAATTTTTTCCAGCTAACTTGTCTCGTTGAGCTTTGAGGTCTGGATTTTCTACAAGTAATTGTTGAATTTCTGCATCTGGTTCCCAATATATTTTTATTCCTACTTCTCGATTATTTTCTAACTTAGTAAAAAGTTGTTTCATTACCTGTTCAAAAGGGTTAGTCAACTGTTGAGAAAATTTTTCCCAGTCAGAAACTACTAAACCAAATCGCATAGGTAATACATTTCTATAGCCTGCCTCCATAGCTGACTCAAGCACTTTTTCATGGGTAAGTAAATTGCGGCGACTTGCCAGATAACGTTCTTGTTTTGCCATGGAGTAAAGCACTGCAAATTCATCAACAATTTGAATATTTACAGCTTCTTTATCCAATCCTTGTAAACTTAAGTTTTGCGGACCAGGTGGTAGAAATATACCATAAACATAGAAACCAGATTTCATAATTAATTTAAGAAGTAGGGAGTAGTGAGTAGGGGAGTCTTACAAGGGTAAGTTTTTAAGATTTGACACGGGTTCTTGAGGACACGGAGAGGGTGAGATAGGGTGACGCCTGGTCTAAATCTTTAAATGATTGTTGTAGTTGAGTGGACGCAACTTCCTTCAACCAAAATAATTCTCCTTTAGCTTGAGTTATAAATTGTTTAGTTAAATCAACATAACTTGGTTTATTACTAATATTAGCATACAGTTGATTACAATGTGCTAATGATTGATTCCAAACATATCGACAACAACCAAATAGTTGATTTAATTTAGTTACTTGTATATGATTTGGATAGATGCGATATTTGTATCTTGCTTTCAATATTTTTACCTATTACTCACACTAAAGTATTACTATAGTATTGGTTGGCATTTATGCCGACACCAAATCAGAGATTATGGTGCGGGTATAAATGCCAACATTCAGATAAATTGTCTATTTTTCTGGTTGTGAAGCCATTTTTACTAACTGATCTAAGTATTTCTTCGAGTAAGGTAAAAAATAGTTTCATATATATAATGTCAAATAATACGTTAAAATGTCAAAGTTTTCTATCTATTCAATAAATATTACTTTTGACTTTTGATTTTTGACTTCTATAGGGACAATTTTTGCTTCGACAACTAATTTTAGGACTTCATCATTATGGTTATCCGTTTATTAACTCTGCCTATTACTGGTCCATTGGGAGGAATAGTTTGGTTAGGGAAAAAAATTCAAGAACAAGTAGATACAGAAGTAGATGATCGGGAAAATCTGAGTAAAAAACTTCTAGCTCTTCAACTTGCTTTTGATATGGGAGAGGTTTCAGAAGAAGATTTTGAAGCTCAAGAAGAGGAACTTTTATTAGCAATTCAGGCGGCGGAAGAACAACAACTTGAAGAATAGTTATTTTAGCCCTCAGTTTTTTATCTAAATGTTGGCATTTATACCCGCGCTCTCCGCAGATCGGGAGCGTCGGGATGAATGCCAATCAATTTTGCGGTTTCACAAAGAATATGTTAGAATCTAAACCTAGAATTAGCAAGCAGTAAATGGTTGAAAAAGCTTACAAGTTTAGGTTCTATCCTACTCCAGAACAGGAAAACCTGTTGAGGAGGACTTTAGGCTGTGTTCGACTGATCTACAACAAAGCCTTGGCAGTGAGGACTCAAGCTTGGTATGAAAACAAAGAGCGAGTAGGGTATAAGCAAACTTCAACCATGCTTACCAACTGGAAAAAGCAGGAAGATTTAGATTTTCTTACAGAAGTCAGCAGTGTTCCATTACAGCAAGGCTTAAGACATCTACAAACAGCTTTTACCAACTTCTTTAGTGGACGTGCCAAATATCCCAACTTTAAGAAAAAGCGTAATGGTGGTAGTGCTGAATTTACAAAGTCTGCATTTAAGTGGAAAGATGGTCAAGTATATTTGGCTAAGTGTGCTGAACCATTACCTATCAAGTGGAGTAGGCAAATACCCCAAAGCTGTGTACCAAGTACAATTACCGTAAAACTTGACCCCTCCGGCAGATGGTCAGTGTCTCTGAGAGTCAATGACCCTAGAGATTTAAAGCTGAACCCAGTAACTAAAGAAGTTGGTATTGATTTAGGAATTACCAGTTTAGTTACTACCAGTGATGGAGAAACATTTGCTAACCCTAAGAATCTAAACAAATTACACAAAAAACTTAGGTTAGCGGGGAAGTCTCTATCTAGAAAAACCAAGGGATCTAATAACTATCAAAAGGCCAGACTGAAAGCAGCTAGGATACACGCAAAAATTAAAGATTCAAGGCTTGACTATACTCATAAGCGCGCCTACTCAATTAATTAGAGAAAACCAAACAATAGTAGTTGAAGATTTAGCAGTAAAAAATATGGTCAAGAATCATAAGTTAGCTAGAGCTATCAGTGATGCCAACTGGGGAGAATTAGTCAGGCAATTAGAATACAAAGCAGAGTGGTATGGTCGTCAATTAATTAAGATTGACAGGTATTTCCCTAGTTCTAAGCGTTGCTCTAATTGTGGTCATATAGTGGAGAAGTTACCTCTAAATATTAGAGAGTGGGATTGTCCTGAATGTGCTACTCACCATGACCGCGACATAAACGCTTCGATCAATATTTTGGCTGCGGGACTCGCAGTGTCAGTCTGTGGAGCGACTGTAAGACCATCTGAGAGTAAATCTCGGAAGGCGGGTGCGAAGAAACAGAAAGCCCCTAACAGTGATGCCAGGGAATCCCGCGCTGTCTCCTAAGAGCAGCGTCGGGAGGATGTCAACAAGGAAAATTCAGAATAGAAATGTCACCAGTAAGTTACGACCATGCTAGCGACCATTTACTTATTGCCACAGCTATGCCGTCAGGAATTATTGGAAGTATTATCAAGAATGGGTTCTTATTGGTGTGGCAATGGATCATCAACTCCCAGAATTTGATAGTCTTAGTTTGAAAGTAGTAACCTAGTAGGTTCGGTTAAGCGTATCTCGCAACCCAACAAAAATCTGCATCTATAAAAATAAAATATATGTTGGGTTTATCCTAACCGATAAGCTCCGCTAACACTTCGTTCTACCCAACCTACAAAATTCTGATACTGAATAACTGATAAATGAATTTCCTATTAATTTATAAAAAACTGATGGAACTTTTTGATAACCTAAACTTAGCAATGTTTAGTGGCAAAGGAGGCGTAGGAAAAACCACAACCTCTTGTGCTTTTGCTTGTCAGTGGGCGAAAAAATTCCCTGATGAAAAAACCCTCTTAATTTCCACTGACCCTGCCCACTCTTTAGGAGATGTCCTGCAAATACAAGTCACAGATACACCAACACCTTTAGAAGGTTTACCCAATCTTTCAGTCAGAGCTTTAGATGCTAATTTCCTGCTCGAAGAATTTAAACAACGTTATGGTGATATCCTAGAACTACTGGTAGAACGAGGTAGCTTTGTTGAAGGGGAAGACCTCACCCCAGTCTGGGATTTAGATTGGCCAGGATTAGACGAATTAATGGGTTTACTGGAAATACAACGTCTCTGTAACGAAAAAGTAGTCAATCGAGTAGTTGTAGATATGGCTCCCAGCGGTCATACTCTCAACTTATTCCGACTAATGGATTTTTTGGATACCTTACTCAAGTCCCTAGAACTTTTTCAACAGAAATATCGCTTTATTAAAGAAAGTTTTGCCGGTAAGTACACACCAGATCGAGCCGACGAAACATTACAAAATCTTAAAGACGAATTAGCAGCAGGTCGTCATTTATTACAAGAGTCACCTAAGACCGCTTGTTTAGTTATGGCACTACCCGAACCTATGAGTTTTCAGGAGACCAGGAGATTTTTAGATTCTTTGGAAAATTTGAAAATTCCTTACGGTGGTATTTTTGTGAATCAAATTATTATAGATAAAGATAGTAATGGCGATCGCTACCTGGAACAAGGAAAGTTAGTTAGTCAGTTTATGGAACTGGCAGGAGAAAAATCGGTATATTTAATACCCCAACAAAAATCTGAACCTTTAGGTATAACTGCCCTAGAAAATCTAATCGACCAAATTTCTCCAGCAGAAAGTCTAACACCCTCAACTTATGAGACAATAGATATCAAATGGCCGGAAACAATTCCTCCTGGTTTTACTGACTTTATCCAAGAGGGTAGACGTTTATTAATTATTGGGGGGAAGGGAGGCGTAGGGAAAACTACTATAGCTGCTGCTATTGGTTGGGAAATGGCACAACGGCATCCTGACTGTCAAATTAGAACAGTTTCTATCGATCCTGCCCATTCTTTGGGAGATGCTTTTGGTCTAACTCTAAGCCATGAACCATCTATAATTCATCCTAACTTCAAAGGACAAGAAGTAGAATCAGATCGAGTTCTTGAAAAATTTCGGGAAGATTATTTGTGGGAATTAGCAGAAATGATGAGTGGGGAAAAACCCGATAATTCAGCCTCTTTTAAAATGGCATTTGCTCCCAAGGGATGGCGTCAAATTGTCGAACAAGCTTTACCTGGTATTGATGAAATATTATCCTTATTAACAGTAATTGAATTGTTGGAGTCAGACAAAGAAGATTTAATTATTTTAGATACTGCTCCCACTGGTCATTTATTACGTTTTTTAGAAATGCCTAGTGCCATGCAAGACTGGTTAAGTTGGATTTTTAAACTATGGATAAAATATCAAGATATTATTGGTCGAACTGAATTTATGGGGCGTTTAAGAACTTTACGAAAACGGGTGGTTAATGCCCAAAAAATTCTGAAAGATTCACAAAAAACAGAATTTATTGGGGTCATGCGTCCCCAGACTGGAGTTATTGCGGAAGCGGAACGTCTTTATAAATCTCTTGTAGAAAAGGAGATAGCACAAAATTATGTAGTTTTAAATTGTTTTACCTCTAATAGCATTGTTCCTAGGGATAAATTTCCGGGGGCAAAAATTGTTTGTATGCCAATGTTACCTCGTTCAATTGAACCTATCGAACAAATAAAAGGAGCAGCTAATTATTTATTTTGATTTAGCCATCATCTATCAGCTATTAGCTCAGAAAAATCTGGCAAATACTATAGCTAAGAAGGAATTGGTTAAGATATAGAATGATGATGAATCTTAGACTAGGAAATGTTTTTCCAACTGTTCCCTATTCCCTGTTCCCTGTTCCCTACTATAACTAATTCATTAACTATGCACCGTTCAGCCAAACGTGGAAAAATCACACCAAAACTTAGCAGTATGCCTCGCCAACGTTCGGAAGCAACTACATATTTAACAGTATATAAAAATGTTGTGGAAAAAGAACGTTTACAAAAAGAGCTACAAAATTTAGAAAGACGATGTAATCAAATAAAAGAACGTCTTGCTGTTCTGGATGGAGAAACAAATAAAGAGCTAAAAAGTCAATCTCAGCAACCAATTAAATCTAATAAACCCAGCATGAATAAATTAACAAGTAAGAAACTAGAAAAATCTCAAACTAGGACACCAGAACCACCAAAATCAAAATTCAAAACAATTACTTTAGGCTATTAAAATAATTAATAATTAATAATTAATAATTAATAATGACCTATCCTGACAGAATCTTAACTTTTGACTTTTGACTTAATAATGACCTATCCTGACAAAATCTAACTTTTGACTTTTGACTTTTAACTTCCGTGAGGCGATATAATCAAATAAAAGAACGTCTTACTGTTCGGGATGAAGAAACAAATAAAGAGCTAAAAACTCAATCTCGGAAACTAATTAAATCCCATAAACCCACCATGAATAAATTAACAAGTAAGAAACTAGAAAAATCTCAAACTAGGACACCAGAACCACCAAAATCAAAATTCAAAACAATTACTTTAGGGTATTAAAATAATTAATAATTAATAATTAATAATTAATAATTTATACAGCGCTTCCCTTTGTTATGAGGTACACCTATCGCGGGCAAGATGCCCGCACTACAAGGTTTTCACCGTTTACCCTGTACATCATTTGCCCGAAATATGCTGTAACTGAGGCGTTGCTGATTCTGGGTATGATGCAAGCCCCCCTAGCCCCCCAATGCGTGGGGGGAATAAAACTCTAAAAGTCCTCCTTGATCCCTCCCGTCCCCCTTGAAAAGGGGGAAGCCAGATGTTGCTGCGCTTTTTGTTGAACGGGGGATGCGCGGGGGCTTGACTAGAACCAAACAATTGCCCATTCATACTTCAATTCAGCAACGCTGTAACTGATAACTGATAACTGATAACTGATAACTGAAAATGACTACTGTACTTAATGTCTCACCCCAACAATTTGTCAGCACCCCTGGTGTCGAACGTGTAGCTCAACGTGCTTTGCGTTATTTAAAATCTGGCTACTCAGTTCATTTGCGCGGTCCCGCTGGAGTCGGCAAAACTACTCTGGCATTACACCTTGCCCATCTACGTCGCCAACCCATTGTTTTAATGTTTGGGGACGATGAATTTAAATCCTCAGACTTAGTAGGTAATCAGTCAGGATATACTAGGAAAAAAGTTGTGGATAATTATATCCATACTGTATTAAAAGTTGAGGATGAACTGAAACATAATTGGGTTGACTCTAGATTAACCTTAGCTTGTAAAGAAGGTTTTACTCTAGTTTATGACGAATTCAATCGCTCCCGTCCAGAGGTAAACAATATTTTACTCTCAGTTTTAGAAGAGAAAATGTTGGTTTTGCCACCCAACCAAGACCGCTCGGAATATATTCAAGTTAATCCCAAGTTTAGAGTAATTTTAACTTCCAACTCGGAAGAATATTGTGGAGTTCATGCTACTCAAGATGCTTTGTTAGACCGAGTGGTGACAATTAATATGGGAGAACCTGATGCTCTAACCGAACAAGAAATAGTCATACGTCAAACAGGTATCGACCCGAAAAAAGCCGAAACTATAGTTAATCTAGTGCGTAGTTTTCGAACAAGAATAGGGGAAGAAAAATTAGGTGGCTTGCGTTCCTGTCTAATTATTGCTAAGGTTTGTCAAGAACATGATGTTCCTGTAAATGGTCAAAACCCTAATTTTCAGGATATTTGTACTGATATATTAATATCGCGAGCTAGTTTACCGAGGGGGGAAGCTATGCAGAGACTGGAGGAAGTTCTAAAGGAAATTTTCCCCACTAAAAAAGTTTCGACCTCTAATGTTTAGGTTACAAAAAGTATTTTATGAGTACCAATACTAACAGTAAATTAGTCACAGCAACTAATGGGTCTAGTTTAGCAGATATACTGGAAAGAGTTCTGGATAAGGGAATAGTCATTGCTGGAGATATTTCTGTTTCTGTAGGTTCGACAGAACTTCTCAGTATTAAAATTCGGCTGTTAATTTCTTCTGTGGATAAAGCTAGAGAAATAGGGATTAATTGGTGGGAAAGTGACCCCTACCTCAGCAGTCAAAGCAATTCTCTGATGGAGGCAAATCAAAAACTTCTTGACAGAGTTGCTTCTCTAGAGTCAGAAATAAAAACACTTAGGAGCGATCAATATGAATATCATAATGAATATCATACCAATAGTCCGTCTCCAAATAACGATGACAATAGTGGTAAAACATGGGATTAGATACAGCAATAAAAATCAAAACTAGCAAACATATTCTTGGCAGTAAAGCTGTTCGTGGTTGTTTGTCTTGTCGCGGTCTCCATGGCCGAAATAATCGAGCAGTTGAAAGAGCTAGAATGCGGGTTGCTAGAACTGAAGTTATGTCTCACACAGAACTTCAACAATGGCGGTTTGCTAAATGGCAAGCTTTGCAACGTTTTAGAATTTAGAATTTAGAATTTAGAATTCAGAATTTAGAAGTAATTCCTGACCAGAAAATTAGGTCAATAGTCTCCCCTTTCAAGGGGATTAAAAAAAAAGAAAATTCACTATTTTCTTGTCTCCCTATTCCATTGAGGTACTGATAACTGATAACTGAAATGACGCTCATTTTCTTGGTTAGCAAGGGGAAAAAATTTACCGAAAAATTTGGCTCTAAAGCCTCCCCTTTTAAGGGGATAAAAAAGGGAATATTGTCAGATTTCAAGCTTCTTGCTTCCGCCAGAGATATTGATAACTGATAACTGATAACTGATAACTGAAATTACTCCCCACACTTTATTTCTTATGTCTCCAGAACCATCTCCAGAAGAACCTTCAATAATTCCTATTGGCAAATCTCAGAGTAATTCTGAAGCAGGGTTAGCTCCATTGTTGTTAACAGTTATTGAGTTGGTACGGCAATTAATGGAAGCTCAAGTAATTCGGCGAATGGATGCAGAAATGTTGAGTGATGAAGAATTAGACCGTGCTGCTGAGAGTCTGCGACAGTTGGAAGAACAGGTGATTAAACTGTGCGAGGTATTTGATATTGACCCCGAAGATTTGAATTTGGATTTGGGTGAAATTGGTACTTTATTGCCCAAGTCGGGAGAGTATTATCCAGGAGAAAATTCTGAAAATCCTTCTATATTGGAATTATTAGACCGGATTTTGAATACTGGAGTAGTTTTGGATGGCAGTCTAGATTTAGGTTTGGCAGAGTTAAGTTTGATTCATGCTCGTTTACACTTGGTTTTAACTTCTAAACCAATTTCTCAAAGTGAAAAAGAAGGAAGAAGGAAGAAGGAAGAAGGAAGAAGGAAGAAGTAATATTATGTCCGGTTGAATAGACATCTCCAGAAAAGAGTGAAGTAGGGACCAGGGAGAAAGAATTGATGAATCAGAGTGGGATAATTGATTTGATTTTTGATTTTTGGAGATGTCTAATGGGAAAAATGGTGCGTGATACTCCACTTCGTTCCGCTCACACACCCTACTATGTTAAAGAGTGAGTGGAGAAAGAATTGATGAATCAGAGTGGAATAATTGATTTGATTTTTGATTTTTGGAGATGTCTAATGGAAAAATGGTGCGTGATACTCCACTTCGTTCCGCTCACACACCCTACTATATTAAAGAGTGAGTAGGGTGCCGTTAGCGACAGCGTAACGCACCCCTACCCCTATTAGATATCTCTTCCAAAAGAGGGAGCAGGGACCAGGGAGAAAGAATTGATGAATCAGAGTGGGATAATTGATTTGATTTTTGATTTTTGGAGATGTCTAATGGGAAAAATGGTGCGTGATACTCCACTTTGTTCCGCTCACACACCCTACTGCTGAATCTAAAGCTTTTCTTATAATTATTATCTTTTTAACAATTTAATGCTATTTTCCTTTATTCAAAATATCAGTAGACAGAGCGATCGCGAATATTCTCAAATTCTCCTGCTTCAGTCACAGCAATAACTTAACTTTTGACTTCTGTACGGGCGAATGGCCATTCGCCCCTACCAATTCTGACTTCAAATATATGTTACTAGGTTACAAAAACGGTTGAAAAAATGGGTTAGTGTTGAGGACGTAAAGTTAATAAACTAGATAAAATCTACTTTTCAGTAAATCTAATACCCCACTTAACAAATAAATAATGTTAACAATTATTGGTTGCGGTAATCTGAACCGTAGTGATGATGGGGTAGGAGTAATTATTGCTCAACGCTTGCAGCAATATTTGACTGAACATCCTCATCCAAATGTCCGGGTTTATGACTGCGGTACTGCGGGAATGGAAGTGATGTTTCAGGCACGGGGAACTCAGCAATTAATTATTCTGGATGCTAGTGCGACGGGTTCTGAACCAGGTGCAATATTTAAAGTGCCTAGTTCGGAGTTGGAAGCATTGCCAGAACCTAGTTATAGTTTGCATGATTTTCGTTGGGATAATGCTCTAGCAGTGGGTCGAAAAATCTTTCGGGAGGATTTTCCTGAAGATGTAATTGTCTATTTAATAGAAGCTGAAAATTTGGATTTTGGTCTAGAACTTTCTTCTGTAGTTCAGCGTTCTGCTGAGAAGGTTTTTCAAGAACTTATATCAACTTTAATTGATTAAGTATCTGTGCAAAATTAATTTAAAATTTTGGCATGAGGGAACAGAGAACAGGAAATATAACTGAGTAGTAAATATACAAATATTGTTCTTATTTACTTAGTTATCAATTACTGGAAATTGAGAATTAGGAGTGGAAAGTTTGTCTTTTTAGCTTATTTCTTCTTCCTTAAATTTAGCCATCTATCAGTTTTTCTGAAAGTCAAGTAAAGCAAAAGAAAAAGCTGATGGCTGATGGCTAATTGCTGACCGCTACTTTAACACAAGGAAATTATTATGGACGAACAAAGAACAGAACAATATTATGAATTAATTGATAAATTAGTACAATGTCCTAATGGAAAAGAGCCTGATGTTTTAGATGAAAATATTGAATTAGTTGATGCTGGTTTTGTGTCAGTTTTAATGCAAGTTGGCCAAGCACAAATTCATCATGGTAATCAAGATGGTGCTAAGTTTTTATTCCATCTTGCTCGTGAATTAGCTAAACAATTAGGATTGTATCCTGACCCTGAAGCTGCTACAACACCTGCACAATAAGTAGATAGTTAATGTTATGTTTTCTCAAACAGAAGCAGAAAAATTAGCCATTGATTTCTTGGGGAATGATTGGGAAATTCCCCAGGCAGAACATGAGTGGTTTACTATTAGAAATACGAAAGGAGATCCTAATTGGTATATTGTTGAAGTAGGAATAGAAGGATATCCTGATTATTGGATTCTTCAGGTTTATGATACGGGTGAATGTGACCCTTGTTATACTTTTGTCTCTCCTCTAAGTGGTTCTCAAGATACAGATGATTTGCAGGAATTACCAGAATCTATTGCTAATATGATTAGCTTTGAGCGTAATTCACAAATGTCTCAAACAGCAAAAGTTTGAATATAGCATTTCTCTAATTTATGAGGTACAGTTTTAGATCCCCCCTAACCCCCCTTAATAAGGGGGGGAACCGCTTTATGAGGTACAGTTTTAGATCCCCCCTACCCTTAATAAGGGGGGAACCGCTTGAAAAGGGGGGAGCTTTCAAAGTCCCCCTTTTTAAGGGGGATTTAGGGGGATCGTAAATGTACTTAATCTTTATGATAAATGCTATATAAAATACTAAATCAAGTTCGATATCTTGGGGATATTAATAGTTTAAATCGGTTATTTACTCTGATTTTTTCTATTAATAAACATTGATACGAGCTTGATTTTTTATATACAGCAGTTTCTTACTTAATTAAGTAAATATATTAATGGTTTGGCGTTGCTAAACAGAAAGATGAACTGAGTAATATACTCATCCTAAATATTCTTTTTCGGATATGTCTAATGAAACATAAAATATTTTATAGTTAAGTTTAAATTTGTGAATAAATACAAATAGATATATCCATAAATTAAATATTCATCTTCAAGCAATTTTTGTAGATAAATCCTCTGAATAAATATCATAATTTATAGCTAACTACCGAAAAATTTGCTCTAAAGTATCGCTCTACAAGGGCGATTTTTCATTTTATTTGATACCTATAAATATGTTATAATATTGTTAGTTTTAAACCAAAATAATGAAAATTAGGTATAAATAGCGAATCTATCCAACACAAGGACAAAAATACCGAGAGTGCAAAGCTATTTGGTTGTGTCCGTGTTGTCTTGAACGATAGTCAAACTTGTTGTCAAATAAAATACAAATCAGGAGAAAATAAATCAACCAATTCTGAACTACAAAAATTATTTATAACTCAGACTAAAAAGACTGAAGAGAGAACACCAAACGGGAGAAAAAATTATGTCTATGTTTTGCGAACAATGTGAACAAACCGCCAGTGGGCAAGGATGTCATCAGTGGGGAGCTTGTGGCAAAAGTCCAGAACTCAACGCCATACAAGATTTATTGGTTTACTGCTTGCGTGGGTTGGCAGAAGTCAGACTCCGAGCAAAAGAATTAAATATTCCCACTGGAGAAATAGACGTTTTCATCTGTGAGTCAATATTTGCCACAATGACAAATGTTAACTTTAACAAAAAAAGCTTTGCTGAATATATCAAACAGGCGATCGCTCACCGGGAAAACCTGAAAACAAAAATCCAACAAACTAATACATCTATTCAATGGTCTGCTTTAGCTAACTACCAACCAGACTATACTGAAAGCTTATCTCTCCAAGGCGAAAATGCTTCCCTGAAATTTCTTACTGAGTCTGGCAATAACGTCGATATATTCTCCCTCAAACTCACCGTTATTTACGGCATCAAAGGTGTTGCCTCTTACAATTTCCACGCTCAGGAGTTGGGAGAAGAAGATGAAAAAATTTATGACTTCATCGCCGAAGCATTAGTTGCCCTGGATAACCCAGACCTTACCCTTGATGACTGGGTAAACCTAGCATTGAAAGTGGGAGAAATTAATCTCAAAACAATGGAACTTTTAGATGCAGGTCATACCAAAACCTACGGTCATCCTGTTCCCACCACCGTACCGTTGAACCCCCGGAAAGGAAAAGCAATTTTAGTTTCTGGTCACGATATTAGACAACTCGCAGAAATCTTAAAACAAACTGCGAATACTGGCATTACCGTCTACACTCATGGAGAACTTTTACCTGCTCACGGTTATCCACTTTTGAAGCAACAATATTCTCATTTCTACGGTCACTATGGCACTGCTTGGCAGAATCAAACTAAGGATTTTGCTAAGTTCCCTGGTCCAGTTATCGTGACAACTAATTGTTTGATGCCTCCCCATGAAAATTATGAGGATAAGTTGTTTAGTATTGGTCCGGTGGGATATCCCGGCATGACTCATTTGGATGCGACAACAGATGGTATCTCTGATTTTACTTCTGTAATTCAAAAGGCGTTGTCGATGCCTGGGTTTGCTGAAGATGGAGAACCAAAACAGGTAATGGTTGGTTTTGCTCGGAATACAGTGTTGAATGTTGCTGATACTGTAGTAGAGGCGGTGAAACAAGGAAAAATTCGTCATTTCTTTTTAGTCGGTGGTTGCGATGGAGCAAAACCTGACCGCAATTATTATACGGAGTTTGTGGAAAAGGTACCAGAAGATTGTGTGGTTTTGACCCTTGCTTGTGGTAAATTCCGCTTTTTTGATCGAGAAATGGGTACTATTGGGGAAATTCCTAGGTTGATGGATGTTGGTCAATGTAATGATGCTTATTCGGCAATTCAAATTGCTGTAGGTTTGGCAAAAGCGTTTGACGTGGGTGTTAACGAGTTGCCTTTGTCGATGATTTTGTCTTGGTATGAACAGAAGGCAGTAGCTGTATTGTTGACTTTGTTATATTTGGGAATTCAGGATATTCGGTTGGGGCCAACTTTACCCGCATTTATTTCGCCCAATGTGTTCCAGTTGTTAAGCCAAAAGTATAATTTACAGGCGATCGCTACTCCGGATGAAGATTTAGCGGCTTGTTTGGGTTGATTGGGAGAATTCAGAATTTAGAATTCAGAATTTAGAATTTAGTAGTTAGAAGTTAGAAGTAAAGAAAGGATTTTGGCGTTGCTGAATTGAAGTATGAATGCGCGATTGTTTGGTTCTGGTCAAGCCACCTAAATCCCCCATTCAACAAAAAGCGCAGCATCCTCTGGCTTCCCATCGTTCAAGGGCGAAGCATCCTCTGGCTTCCCCTTTTCTAAGGGGGACGGGAGGGGGATTTCTAAGGGGGACGGGAGGGGATTTCCAAGGGGGACGGGAGGGGGATTAAAGGGGGACTTTTAGAGTTTTATTCCCCCCAAAATTGGGGGGTTAGGGGGGCTTGCATCATACCCAGAATCAGCAACGCCAGGATTTGAATAGCATGAATTTTTAAATTCGTATTCAATAGAACATCTGTATTAAGATCGGGAGTCAGGAGTTAGCTATTGATAGTGGCGTGAATCACCTAAAAATGTAGGTTAGGTAGAACGAAGTGTTAGTGCAGCTTATCCTACGGATAATATCAAATCCGGTTGAACACTTATTATATAGTTGGGGGGAGTAGGGTAGTAGGAGAGTAGGGGAGTAGGGGAGATTGAAGTATAGTTATAAACATATACTATATAACCGGATTCTATATAACCTCCGAAGATCGTTGCTCATATCATGTCCGTTGGTATCGTTTGTGTATAAAGTCGGGGAAATATCTAGCGCTATATAAGGTTTTTCCGGCGTTGGTAATTTGAGGTATGATACCATGTCCAGATAAGAGTGCGATAGAACTCCGTGACCTTTACGCGACCAAAAAACTTTCTCCTTCTACTCGGGGTTTCAACTTCATTCTTCCCTCCTGACTCCTAAAGAGTTAGGATTAATATCATACACGCGCTTTACCAACGCCGTTTTTCCTTCTCTTAAAGCTTCTTCCTTCTTCCTTCTTACTTACCTTCTCTATACAATACCGATGCTACCGGACATGATATCAACCCAACCTACGGTTATTAATACCAATTTTATTTTCATCTAAATAAGTAGCCAAGATAACAGTTTTTTTAATGGTAAATGATAATAATAGTGTCGTTTTCATCAAAAAATTAATCTACTCTGCTTTTTCTCTAATCCTTAAGCATAGCTGCCCTCTGCCTTATTTCTTTACCTTCATAAATATTGGTTCTGTCGATCGCCTGATTTAGTATAATATGCGATCGATAATATTACTCAAATTCGGCAAAAATATAAAAAGAGTATAAACAATAAGAGGGGAATTAAGAATATTGATAAAATAAAAATAACTTTAAAGTTAGACTTGGATAATTATAACAAAAACAACATATTTTTGTTAAAAATACTAATTTATTAAAAACTGTGCTTCAAACTATTAGTGATACCTCCGTTAGAGCAGCACTGAATGCCATTGAATCTGAATCAGCAAATGTTGCAGAAAAAATTCAGATGCTGATAGAAATGGCAAATGGGTTGCAACAAAAACCAAAAGACCCTAAACAACTAGATGATGCTATTAGCCTATATCAACAAGCTATAGAATTATCCAGCAACGATTATCCTCTGCTGCAAGCAAGAGCATTGGTAGGAATGGCAACAGCCTTAAGAGCTATGCCAGGAGAAGGACCCGATCTATTGCTCGAAGCAAGAGAAGCTTATGAAACTGCCCTAGAAATATTACAAGAACAAGGAATACCTGAAGAAGTTGCAGAAGCGGAAATGAATTTAGGCTTGGTATTACAAGCATTGGTTAATTTTAACTTAGCAACAACAAAACAGGTAATAGAAACATATCAACGGGGGTTACTAATATTTACCGCAGATAAACATCCGCAAGAATATGCCATATTACAGAATAATATCGCGATCGCCTATCTCTCGATGACCCTATCTCCAGAAAGAGAAGGTATGCGACAAGCAATGGCAGTACAATCATTTGAGGAAGCATTAAAGGCAGTTAACCTCATCGAACATCCCAACGAATATGCGATGTTGCACAATAACTTGGCCAATGCCTTACAATACCTCCCCAGTCTGCATCCGATAGACAATAATTTGCGGGCATTAACAGCATATAATGAAGCCTTGAAAGTCCGTACAGCAAAAGATACACCATTAGAGTATGCAGCTACTATCTCTAATAAAGCCAACGTGCTATATAACTTACCTGATAATCCGAAACACCCAGAAGCAGGAAATCAGCAAAATCTACTTCAGGCAAAAATGCTCTATGAAGAAGCTCAAGCAATTTTTTGTCAGTATAGCGAAGTAGAAAGAGCAACAATAGTTTCCGAAGCATTAGCAGCAGTAGAAAACGAACTATCAGTTTTTGATGTTGAAATAGCAGTCAGCGGTCAGCGGTCAGCCATCAGTTCTCAAGGCTTATGATGGGGTGTCCTACCCCCAGAACACACACACCACTAATGTTTTCAAATAAGCGTGGGGGACACCGAACCCGCCGATTTTAGCTAAAAGCTGTTAACGCAGTTCCTCTGCAAGAGGCTAGCTGATAGCTGATAGCTAGTTAAGTCAGCAGTTACTAAATAAAAAGGAGAATAAACAAAATGAGCGACGTAATTACCGTTGTCAGTAATGTGATTACAGACTTGGAAGCCATACCAAGCTTTCAAATTTTTATCAGTGACCTAGTTACTGGAGAAATTACTCTACTAACAGCCATATTTTGGCTAGGACTTGCTAGCGGAATTTCGATTATCGCTGGTGCTATTGGTGGAATATGGTTAGCAAGAAAAGATTTAGGTTATAGTCTGGCTGCCATGATTGGTGGGTTGTTTGGCCCTGCTGGTGTAATTCCGGCAGTTATTGTTGGGTTGGCAATTTTAAAATTTGTTTAGGAGCAAGATTGCTCGCAGATTGATCCCTAATATTAAATCTGGTGCATCATATTTGTCAATATTTTCAAAGATTTTAGGGTTGGCAACGACAGGTTTGACAAGAAGGTAGTCCTGCTCGCGTAATCGTAGATGGGGATGAACAATGGTGCTTCATGAAATCAAGATACGAGCAAGGGAGCAAGATGCTCCCACTGCTTTGTCCTTGACCAAAATAATTACAATAGACCACCATTACAATGCACCACCACCGATAATACAGCATATTTCGGGCCAATGAGGTACAGGGTAAATGATGAAAATATTGTAGTGAGGCAATCTAGCCATCTTCGGGGTGTACCTCACGGGCAACGGAAAGTGCTTTAAATATCAATGTTTGAGTATTTGTTACAAGTTCCAAACCATGTAATGAATCTATTTGTTAACCCTAAAGTAACTAAAAGTAGAAAAAAGGAGAAACAATTATGCTAGAAGTAGGTTGGTTTAGCACCAAATTATTATTCAAAGGAAAACTATTACGAAATCCATTTTATTTTTTCAAACAAGTAACTATAGCTACTTCTTTTGGTGCTTTATTACTAATAGCAATGGCAAAAATGGGCACAACACTATTGCTGCCAATTATTATTTCTAGTCTTGTAACTGGAATCTCTATGCCATTTTTGCTGAAAGATGTGAAGTTGCAATAGGAAGATAGGAAGAAAAGAATAAAAATGACCAAAAAATCAGGTCAATAGCTTCCCCTTTTAAGGGAATAAAAAGCGGTCGTTAGCAAAGCTTCCCGAAGGGTGGAATGGCGATCTTCGGAGCGGGTCTGCAAGAACGGGTCCCGTCGCCATATCCAATCGACCAAGACAGCGGTCGATATTCGGAGCTTCCCGGAGGGTGGAATGGCGATCTTCGGAGCGGCTCTGTCAAGAGCTAGTCTCCTGAGCATATCCAATGGACCAAGAGAAAAGAGAATTCCATATTTTCAAGCCTCCCTATTACAGGAGGTACTGTTAACGCAGTTCCTCCAACAGGAGGCTAACTGATAACTGATAACTGATAACTGATAACTGAAGTGACTCAAGCCAAACTTCCCTTACAAGAGTCTGTGAGTTTAGAATCTCTAGTATCTGATATTACTCACTTTGAGCAAGCGATCGCTCATTGGGATGAAAATCAAAAGGTAGTGGTTGAAGGGTTGAAAAATGCCATAGAAGCATTACATAAAGAAGCCTTAACCCGATTAATTCGTAGTGTAAAACAGGAGTCTATGCCAGCATTGCGTCAGGCAGTGCAAGATGAAGTAGTTTATAGTCTACTGCGCTATCACGAATTGATTAAACCACCTACGCCTTCTCTAGAAATTAGGATTCAGCAGGCATTAGATGAAGTGCGTCCCGGTTTGCAAAGCCATAACGGCAATGTGGAATTAGTCGCCATAAAACTACCGGATACCGTGGAAGTAAAATTAGTGGGAAATTGCAGTAATTGTCCTGCTTCAACCTTGACCATGAAAGAGGGAGTCGAGCAGGCAATTAAAACCCACTGTCCGGAAATCAAAAAAGTGGTTTCGGTCAATACTCCAGTTAGTGGAAAAGCAAGCAATACTATTGCGAGTCCGTTTGTTGCACAAGAGGAAACAGGTTGGGTTGCTTTAGCAAATATTGACCAGATACCGAAAGCTGGTATTTTAGCTGTTGATGTGGACGGGTTGAAATTAATTTTGACTCGTGTGGGTAATGATGTCATTGCCTATCGTAATAGTTGTAGTCATTTAGCTAAACCTTTAGATGAAGGAGAAGTAATAGAAGGTATTCTCACTTGCCCATTTCATAACTTTAAATATAACTTAGCAACCGGAGAATGTTTAACTGCTCCAGAAATGACCTTGCAACAGTATCCGGTAACGATGAGAGGCGATCGGGTTTTGATTCAGTGCTAGGAGGATAAAAGGTATATTTTAGGTTTAGGGGGGCAATAATATTAATCAGGACTTACACATAACCGCCATATGTATTAGGGGTTAACGGCCGTTAACCCCTAGATATGGTATAATTGTAAAGTTTTCCTCTACAACCCTCCTAGATTATGAATCAAACCAAACTCTTATTCATCGACCCCAAGGTAGAAAATTACCATCATTTAATTGCAAATGTTGACCCTCAGACAAAAGTAGTTATCCTACAACCTAATCAAAATGGTATAGACAAAATAGCTGAAAACTTAAGTAAATACCATCAACTAGAAACAATTCATATTATTTCTCATGGCGCAAAAGGTACTTTGTACCTGGGAAACAGTATCCTGAATTTAAACAATATTCATCAATATAGTGAGAGTATTCAACAGTGGGGCAAATGTTTGTATGCTGATGGGGAAATATTGATTTATGGTTGTCAGGTGGCAAGTGGTAAGGAAGGTAAAGAATTTGTCCGACAACTGCATCAACTCACAGGAGCAAATATTGCTGCATCGGAAACACTGACTGGAAATGTTAACAGAGGTGGTAACTGGAATTTAGAAGTAATATTTGGTCAACTCAAGTCAGCGTTAGCATTTACCCCAGAAGTTAGGGCAAGTTACGCTGGGGTGTTGGCAAATATTGTGGTAGATACTACTAATGATGTAGTGGATAATAGTGATGGAGTTACTTCTCTGCGGGAAGCAATTATTGAGGCGAATAGTACACCGGAAGATGATACTATTCAATTAACGGCAGGAGCAACATATAATCTGACTATCTCAGGGAGTGATGAAGATGCTGCTGCTACCGGAGATTTAGATATTCTTGCTGGTGGTGGAGAAATAACAGTTATTTCACAAGGAGGAGAACAAGCTGTTATTGATGCTGGGGGTGAAACAGGAATCAATGACAGGGTGTTCCATGTTTTGGAAGGTGCTGCCCTAGAGTTGGAGAATGCAGAAGTCACTGGTGGGTTTCTTCGGTTTCGTGATTCAGGTATGGGTGGAGGTATCTTAAGTTCAGGTACAGTTAGTATTAGCCATAGCAGTATTATTGGCAATTATGCATACAATGGTGGTGGAGGTATCTACTCATCAGGTACAGCTAGTATTAGCCATAGCACTATTGGTAGTAATATTATTATTGAAGTAGGCAGTAATCTTGAGAACCGTGGTATAATCAGTATCAATGACAGCACTATTAGCGGTAACAGTGGTGGTGGTATAGGGAACTTTGGTACAGCGAGTATCAACAACAGCACTATTAGTGGCAATAGTATAGCAGAGTTGGGTGCTGGCATTTTTAACTCAGGTATAGCCACTATCAACAATAGCACTATTAGTGGCAACTCAGCATTCTTTATTGGTGGTGGCATCAATAACAGGGGTATAGCCACTATCAACAATAGCACTATTAGCGACAACGATGCACAAGCTGATGGTGGCATTTCTAACTCAGGTGCAGTCACTATCAACAACAGCACTATTAGTGGCAACTCAGCATTGTTTCAAGGTGGTGGCATGGGGAACCGTGGTACAGTCACTATCAACAACAGCACTATTAGTAGCAACCTTGGTCATGGCATTTACAACGCAGGCACAGCAAGTATCAGCAACAGTACCATTACTCGCAATGAAGATCCTTTTGAAAGAAGTGCCATTTTAAGCCGAGGTTTTGATGGGCCTGACTTTGTACCCTCCACAACCCTTACTTCTACCATTGTCTCTGGTAACTTCAATACTGACTTTGATGCTACAGGAAGTAACAATATATTTATCAGTGGTGGCAACAATCTCATTGGTACAGGTAACGCCATTGATAACTTCAACGGTGACAACGACCAAACAGGAATTACCGACCCTCTACTTGGAGAGCTAGCTGACAATGGTGGCCCTACCTTAACCCATTTACCCCTACCCAATAGTCCCGCTATTGATGCAGGAAGTAATCCCAACGCACTTACTAACGACCAACGAGGTGAACCGAGATTTGTAGGAGAGGGGGTTGATATTGGTGCAGTAGAATTACAAAATTCACCAAAAATTACTGGCACTCGTGAAAGCGAACGCCTGAATGGTACAAATGAAAACAACACCATTACAGGTTTGGCAGGTAATGACACTATAGATGGTCGTGGTGGTGATGACCGAATTATTGGTAGTCGAGGTAGCGACTTCCTCTATGGAAAAGACGGAAACGATACCCTCCAAGGTCGTCAAGGTAGCGATCGCCTCTTTGGTGGTAATGGTAATGACTCTCTCGTTGGTGGTATTGGTCGCGATCGCTTCAATGGTGGTGTTGGTAACGATACTCTAACTGGTGGTGCTAGTATTGACCGCTTTATTTTCAATACCAATCAAGAATTTACTCCAGAGGATGTAGGAGTAGATACCATCACCGACTTTGTGCCGGAAAAAGATATTATTCTCCTAGACAAAAGCACTTTTACTGAAATTACCAGTAACTCAGGAGTAGGTTTCAGCGTTAATATTGAATTTGCTATAGTTACCAGTGATGCTGATGCTGAAATCTCAGCAGGAGTTATTGTTTATAACAGCAACAACGGTAAATTATTCTACAATGCAAATGGTACAGAAGCAGAATTTGGCAGTGGTGGTGAATTTGCTAATCTCACGAATACCCCATCTATTAGTGAGGATGATTTCTTGCTCAGAGGATAAGCAGGTATATAGCACTACGCGCATAGGGGAGCCTTCGGATTGGCGACGTACAGAAGTCAGTAGGGGCGAATGGCATTTGCGTTCCGCAAAGCTCCGAATTGCGCCCGTACAGAAGTCATATCATGTCCAGATTGTATAGCTAAGGTAAGGAAGAAGGAAAAGGGAAGAAGCAGAAAGATTTAAGAGCAAGAAAAAAACTTAAATTTCCTGTAGATATTTACCCTTGGGGTTTACACAAACGATTGCCTTCGGACATGATCTCAAAAGTAATCCCTGACTAACTTCGCCGAATCCGAAGAGCGCGGGGTCGCATCCGCTTTTTCTTGTATTGCCTCTACCTATAGACCGACAAGTAGCTCAAAAATTTTTACGCACCACAAAGATACCAAATGGCTTCTTTAAGCTATCATAGATATTGTCAGGACTTATGCACAGACACTAAATTGAGTGAGGGCGAATGCCATTCGCCCCTACATATAGCGTTTTCGAGGTGAAGTATGCGTAAGTCCTGATTGTTTGATTCACTAATTTCACTCACTTAACTATTTCGGAGTACATAACAAGATGCAATACAAATTATTAGGAAAAAGTGGACTCAGAGTATCCGAACTCTGTTTAGGCACAATGACCTTTGGCGAAGACTGGGGTTGGGGTTCTTCTAAAGAAGAAAGCCAAAGAATTTATCAAGTCTTCCGTGAAGCAGGTGGTAATTTTATTGATACTGCCAATGTTTACACTAACGGTACAAGTGAGAAATTTCTCGGTGAGTTTATTGCCTCGGAAAGAGAAGCTGTTGTTTTAGCTACTAAATATACCAATGGTTTGGGCGATAATAATCCTAATGGTGGCGGGAACCAACGCAAAAATATGGTGCAGTCGGTAGAAGGTAGTCTCAAACGTCTTAATACTGACTATATCGATGTTTTATGGTTGCACGCTTGGGATTTTATGACCCCACCGGAAGAAGTAATGCGGGCATTTGACGATTTGGTTAGAGCAGGAAAAGTCTTGTATATTGGTATTTCTGATACTCCTGCTTGGGTTGTTTCTCAATGCAATACCTTGGCTGAATTACGGGGTTGGACACAATTTATCGGTTTACAAATTGAGTATAGTCTGATTCAACGCACTCCAGAAAGAGAACTTTTGCCGATGGCTCATACTTTGGATATTGGAGTAACTGCGTGGTCGCCTCTAGCTAGTGGTTGGTTGACTGGGAAATATACTAAAGCTAATACAGTAGAAGAAGAGCGCAGACTAGACAATGAAATGATGAAAGATTTTGTGAATCAGAGCGGTCGCAATTTGAGTATTGCTAAAGAAGTAGATAAGGTTGCAGAAGAAATAGGAAAAAGTTCGTCACAAGTTGCTTTAAGTTGGTTATTACATAAGGGTGTAATTCCCATAATTGGAGCTAGAAAAGTTTCTCATATTCAAGATAATCTTCAATGTGTGGATGTGGAATTATCAGCAGAGCAAATTCAGCAACTTGATCAAGTAAGTCAAATTGAACTCGGTTTTCCTCACGATTTCTTTAACGCAGATATGGTCAAAAACTTTGTGTACAGTGGTACATTTGACAAAATTGATAATCATCGTTATTCACAATTAAAATAGATATTTTGCGAAAAGAGGGAGTAGGGAGTAGGGAGTAGGGAGTAGGGAAAAAAGATTAATCTTTAGGACTTACGCAGTAGAAAGATTTCCATCATTGCGACCGATAGGGTTTGCGCAGCATTCCGGAACGGAAAGCAATCTCAAACGCTACTTTTTTGTACCTCGTGCGTAAGTCCCGATCTTAAAACTGTATCTCACGCTTCCTCAAAAGTGCTGTAATAGATATCCCAAAAAAAGAGGGAATAAGGAGCGTATTTTAGGCGCATACTTGGGCAGAAAAATCATTCTTACAATTCTTACTCCTACCTCCTCGCTCATTCCAATTTCTCCCCTCCTGGGAGGGGTTAGGGGTGGGTTGTCTCCTGTCTTCCCCTCCCCTCCACGGTCGGGGTTAGGGGTGGGTTGTCTCCTGTCTCCTGTCTCCTCCCCCTACTAAAAGACTTTTTCAGCAAACCCTAATTAAGATTAATATCATACACGCGCTTCACCAACACCTGAATTGTTAGCGATCGCCTTTTAATTCAGGTCTTTCGTTTTCTTCAAGAGTTAAAGAATTAAATGCACCAGCATTATATTTACCACTGCCACTGACTCGCAGGTATGCTATCGGAAATGTTGCTAACATCAAAAGTAATAACCCGACACAAATTGAGACATATTTGTGCAACTTTTGCCTTTGTCGTACAGTCAGAACTTTTTGTTTGTATTCACTAGCTTGTAACATTGTATTGTACCTCCAAAAAATCATTCAATTCAAAAGTCAAAATTCAAAAGTCAAAAGTAATCTTTGAAATCAAATCCGCTCGAGTTCTGTATAAAAAAATGTTCCATCTGAGCTTCATTGCCAAATCTTTCTCGACATTCCCCTCCAGGGAGGGTTAGGGGTGGGTCCCCATCTCCCCATCTCCCCATCTCCCCATCTCCCCATCTCCCCATCTCCCCATCTCCCCATCTCCCCATCTCCCCATCTCCCCATCTCCCCATCTCCCCATCTCCCCATCTCCCCATCTCCCCATCTCCCCATCCCCCCATCTCCCCATCTCCCCATCTCCCCATCTCCCCATCTCCCCATCTCCCTATTTAGGCATTAATGGCAGATATGGAAACAGAGGATGCCAATTCATTACTGTGGCAGCAACGAGAAATGTAAACAGGAAGAAAAAGATAGTTGAAAACTGAACCTGTTCATGTTTCCAAAGTTGACTAAGGAGGAACCAGCTAAATAACCAAGCGATTAACATTATTGTTTCTTTCCCTGAGTAACTACCAATTTCACCCTATAAGGGGTCGGGGTAATTAACAGCTTGACATAATCTATGATTATCTGGTATTATCTGTAATAATCTATTTTTGATTTTATGCTACTAGGATTCAAAACTGAGTTAAACCCTAATAATCGGCAAAAAACCTTACTGGCTAAACACGCTGGTGTAGCCCGTCATGCTTATAATTGGGGACTATGGTTGACTAAGAACATTCTCGATCACAATTCAAATAATCCTGATAGTAAACTGAAATTTCCTACCGCAATTGACCTGCATAAACTTTTGGTGGCAATGGTTAAACCGAATAACTATTGGTATTATGAAGTCTCTAAAACAGCACCTCAATATGCTTTGAGGTATTTATCAAATGCTTGGAAGCGTTGCTTTAACAAAATTTCTGGTAGACCTAAATTCAAGAAAAAAGGTAAAGATGATAGTTTCACTTTAGATGGTTCCATATCAGTAGGTTTTAATCGTATAAAGTTACCTCGAATTGGTTGGGTTAAAACCTTTGAAATCTTGCCAGATAATGTTACTCCTAAATCTGTAACTATAACTAAGGCATCTGATAGATGGTTTGTCAGTTTTAAGATAGACTCAGCTTCCATAAATACTGAGAAATCAGTAGACGTAGTTGGTGTAGATTTAGGGGTAAAATCTCTAGCTACCTTATCTACTGGAGAGGTTTTTGTTGGTGCCAAATCTTACAAAAAGTTAGAATCTAAACTATCACGACTGCAATACCTCAACAGGCATAAAACCAAGTTTTCCAATAACTGGAAAAAAGCACAGCTAAAAATAGCTCAGTTACATAACAGAATAGCTAACATCAGGAAAGATACACTGCATAAACTAACTACTTATTTGGCTAAAAACCACAGTCAAATAGTAATAGAAGACTTAAATGTATCAGGAATGATGTCAAATCACAAGCTGGCTAAGGCTGTTGCTGACATGGGTTTTTATGAGTTTCGTAGACAGTTAGAGTACAAGTGTGAGCTATATGGTTCCCAACTAACCGTTGTTGATAGATGGTTTCCCAGTTCTAAAACTTGTTCTAACTGTGGAATTGTTAAAGAATCTCTGTTTTTATCAGAGCGTGTTTTTAATTGCGAACACTGCAGTTTTAGCTGCGATCGAGACTTGAATGCAGCGTTAAATTTAGCTATGGCGGTCAGTTCGACCGTGACAGCCTGTGGACTGGATAACGCCGACGTTGCCAGGTTGAAGCAGGAATAGAACAGATAATCACAGATTTCTATAGATTATCATAGGTTTCTAAGAACGGTTGTGACTGCCAGGTATCCAATCACCCAAACTCCAAACCTTTGTTTCCCAAACTTTAAATAAACTACAAAAATGCTGGTTAACCATTAATGCAAAACAACTGAAAGCTGCACTCACAAGTGCTGCTGCTGCACTTAAGTATGTAAAGAAATTGGAAGTTTTACCCAAAAACAACTCCCTACACCAACTTTACTGGTTACATCAATTTTGCCTCCATGAACCTGAATTAAGGTTTGAGCGATCGCCATGCCTAACCCTGTTCCTTCTCGTCGTTCAATTCTGGCGCTTTCGCTCCGCCACAAACGTTCAAATATGTGGGGTAACTCTTCTGGAGCAATACCAATTCCTGTATCTTCTACTGCAATAATTGCTGTTTCATTATCGGCGAACAAAGAAACTGTGACTTTCCCCTCTTTAGGCGTATATTGCACGGCATTCTCAATTAAATTAGAAAATACCCGTTGTAGTTGCTGTCCATCTCCCAAAACCCAGATATCTGAATCAAGGTTTGAATTAAGGTCAATATCTTTTTTTTCTGCTTCACTACGAGCAAATTCGATAGTGTCTTCCAGAATTTCATCTAAGGGAAGGGGTATTTTTTCCAGACTCATCAAGGCAACCGAACCATCTAGACGTGCTAATAACAATAAATCTTCTACCAAATGTGTCATGCGATAGCTAGCATCGGCAATGGCATCTACTTTATTTTTATCTACTGGATCGATACGTTCGGGATGACTTTGTAATACAGAAATGGAACTTTTAATTGCCGTGAGTGGACTCCTTAATTCGTGGGACGCATCAGCGGTAAATTGTTTGAGTCTCTCAAAACTTTCACCAATGGGTTGTAAGGATTTGTTGGTTAACCAAATTGCACCCCATGCAGTTAAGCTGACTGCAACTACGCCACCAATTATTAATCCCCATCGTAGTCTTTCTAGCTGAACATCCAACACTCCAGTAATATGACTGGCGCGGATATAACCTGATAGTCTTTCAGTCTCGCTTCTAGGGGGGGTATAAAATACTGGCAGAACCAAACTACGAATTTTATTTCGTTCTAGAATATTACCGGAACGCTGTAAATTATCTGATAGAGACCAGGTGACATCCAGATCGCCTTCTCGAATTATCAATTTTTGCTTTTCATCGAACCATTCTACTCCTTGAGCATAATAAAGTAGACGGTGTTTGGGAACAGCAAGAGTTCCGTGGCGGTCATATCCTGCCATTAGGTCGGCAAGTTTTGGATAAGTTTTTGGATAATAACTTTGATAATGTTCTTCTGGTAGTTGGTCTTCGTCATATTCTCCTTCTTCGTGTTCATTAGATTCATGTTTGACAATTTCTAAGGTTTGAGATGCGGCTTCTGCTAATTGGAGTAAGTAGTCATTAAATTGTTGGTTGAGGTCGTAAGTTACCCAACGTTCCACGACTAAAAATGATACGCCTAAAGTTGCTACCATTATCCCCAAATAGAAGCGCATCAGATGCCATCGCACTGTTCTTAACTGTTTAAAATTAGACATTTTATATAGGTATCCGGATAATTAGTTATTGCATAATGAGAGGAGTCATTTCAGTTATCAGTTATCAGTTATCAGTTATCAGTACCTCTAGTTAAAGTAAAGTGAATTGAAATATTGAACTTGATTTTTTTTCATACCCTTGAAAGGCTATGCTTTATAGACATCTTTCTTAACATAAAACGTAGACATTAGATAGAAGTTATGTGTTAGCCATTCAATGGGTATTCCGGGAGAGTAAACGTATTTAATTAGAGGCTTTTTTCCCCATCTCCCCATCTCCCCATCCCCCCATCTACAGGTTTTCAGGAGTTCCTTATCAGGGATAGTTTGAAAGGGGAGGCTTGAGACCTTATTTTTTTGTCAGTAGGAAGAAAGGATGAAAGTTGGAATTATCTGGGGATATTCCGGCATTTTATGTCTGTATTGCATGGAAGTAGAAAGTGCGATAACTGTATAACCGGATTTTATATTATATCATTTTGAAAAAGAATGTTACGAATAATAAGTGTGATTAAAAAACTTTGAAGGAGATGTCCCTTTGACAAAGCGGTCGTTTTGCTGGCGCATAACTACGTTAACGCTCCGCGACATGTTTGCGGAGCATGACCTAGGAAAAAGCGTAGCTTCCCGTAGGGTGGGATGGCGAGGAAACCTGCGCCATATCCATGAGACCAAGAAAAAATCAAGTTCAATATTTCAATTCACTTTACTTTAACTAGAGGTACTGATAACTGATAACTGATAACTGATAACTGATAACTGATAACTGATAACTGAAATGACTCCTATTGGTATTAGACATTAGGATTAAGTCGATAACCGACACCATATATATTTTCAATAAAATTAGCAGGTGCCCCCGCATTTTTCAATTTTGAGCGCAACCCACGCACATGAGCTTTAACGGTTTCTTCTTCTGGTGGGTCTTCAAATTCCCAGAGATTATCAAGAATAGCACGACGACTGAGAATACGACTATTGCTGCGGAGTAATAATTCTAGCAAAGCATATTCTTTGGGAGTAAGTTGTAATAATTGCTCGTTATACTTGACTTCATAATGATTAGGGTCGAAACGGAGTCGTTCCCATTCTAAAATAGGAGGTAGTGTTGTTTCTTGGCGTCGTAACAATGCTCTAATTCTGGCCAACAACTCTTTGAGATCAAAGGGTTTAACAACATAATCATCCGCCCCTACATCTAATCCTAAAACTCGGTCATCGCTAGTATCTTTACCTGTCAACATTAAAATTAACGTCCGGTTTCCCGAACTTCGTAACTGTTGGCAAACAGTAATTCCATCTAATTTAGGTAAAATTAGGTCGAGGATAATTAAATCGTAAGTAAAAGTTTTGGCCAGCTCTAAACCTTCTGTTCCATCTTGAGCAGTTTCTACAACATAATTGCGATCGCGTAATGCTTCCGAGAGTGCATCGGCAACTTGTTTATCATCTTCAACTAAAAGAATTTTCATACTGGCGTTGCTGAATTAGTGTATGGTATTAATCTTAATTCTTTAGTGCTGTAGTGGACTGACACAGCTAAAACTGTGCACTCTTATTTTTATTTCTAGGTGTCTTTATCTCCCCACAGTCCCAGTCCACTACTGGCCACTAAAACTTGACATTTGACAAAAAGATGAGCGACAATTGATTTTTTAGTCCACTTGACAGGGATGAAATGAAAAAGTTAGTATATTTTTAGTTGAGAACCTTGATAAATAAATAGGAATACATTTTTGGTCATTTCTTAGTAGTTAAGGGTGGCTAATGGGTGGTTTTTCATCTTTGCATGGTACCCCACATACGCACCTCGGAGAATCGCTCAAACCCTGATTCTCTCGTTGAACTGCGTTGATGCCATGCCAGGAGCGGGTTTGAGCCTTGTCATTTTGGCAAAATTAGCTCTGTTGATGATAAAATCAAAGGGGTGCGTATATTTGAGTATCTCAAACCCTTGCTCTGTCTGGGTTCTAGATCGTAGCTCTTTCCGAACCCTAATCCCTAATTAGGGATTGAAACAAACCATGCCTTTTGGCCGGGGTTTAACCACACTAGATACTTTCCGAACCCTAATCCCTAATTAGGGATTGAAACTGCACGGTTTAATCCTTTGAATGGGCGGAGAGCTTTCTGCTTTCCGAACCCTAATCCCTAATTAGGGATTGAAACGTTAAATAGTAACCCATTAATCTTCTCCTATTGATTGTATAACTTTCCGAACCCTAATCCCTAATTAGGGATTGAAACACAGAAACAGCAACGGAAGCGAAAAGTTTCTTGAAATCTTTCCGAACCCTAATCCCTAATTAGGGATTGAAACTTTTGTGATATCATATAAGAGCCTTAGCTCGATCAGTCTTTCTTTCCGAACCCTAATCCCTAATTAGGGATTGAAACTCCAGGAAATTCGGAATCTTTTGCGAAATTAATGACTTTCCGAACCCTAATCCCTAATTAGGGATTGAAACGTTTTTGCACTTTCCATTACCGTCGTATACTTGGTACCACTTTCCGAACCCTAATCCCTAATTAGGGATTGAAACCTTCTGTATATACCCGGCATGTTTCAATTTGCTGGCTTTCCGAACCCTAATCCCTAATTAGGGATTGAAACACTTTGTATTGGTCATCATAAGGTTCACATTTATAACTTTCCGAACCCTAATCCCTAATTAGGGATTGAAACTTTTAGCCATTGTTTCCTCCTTTAATATGGCTATGAACTTTCCGAACCCTAATCCCTAATTAGGGATTGAAACCTCTAGTTTTAGATACTCAACCAAAACATTAATCCAACTTTCCGAACCCTAATCCCTAATTAGGGATTGAAACTTTTCCTGTTAAAGGGGATTGAAAAATTCTTTGAGTACTTTCCGAACCCTAATCCCTAATTAGGGATTGAAACCTGGATCATTAGCCTGCATCATCATCAGGAACGCTGATGCCTTTCCGAACCCTAATCCCTAATTAGGGATTGAAACAAGAACCCTGATTTCTTCTCCAACTGCTAAAAAGGCAGGGACTTTCCGAACCCTAATCCCTAATTAGGGATTGAAACATAAATAGAAACTCGTTGTTGCCACTGGATATGCTGGTTTTCCGAACCCTAATCCCTAATTAGGGATTGAAACAATAAAAGACTTGGACATTGGATATTTCTCCATAAATACTTTCCGAACCCTAATCCCTAATTAGGGATTGAAACTACCCGGTTCGTAACTAAACTCATACACAGCGTCTTCCTTTCCGAACCCTAATCCCTAATTAGGGATTGAAACAGGGTAGCTTTATAAGCTTGGATAAGCTTTATTTGATATGCTTTCCGAACCCTAATCCCTAATTAGGGATTGAAACCTCAACAGCTTCCATGTATATTTTACCCAAACCCATTACTTTCCGAACCCTAATCCCTAATTAGGGATTGAAACAAAAATATCTACGTAAAAACATTTTGCTCCAGTAGAACTAGAGTCACC
>NZ_BLZO01000140.1 GCF_014132355.1 Okeania sp. KiyG1 | reverse complement strand
ATATATTTTAACAGTAAATTGTGACGAAATTCTCCATCCAGATATTGCAGAAATTACCAAAAATATTTCACTAAATATCCTGATAGTTGGGTTTTAAGACTTAATAGAAAAGATGTAAAATATGGTGATGAAGCTACTTTAAAATCTCCTTGGGAATCAATATTTAATATTGATGAAATGAATACTTGTGGTGTAAGAACTGGGGACCAAAGCTTACAAAACCAACCAAATTATATGGTAGAAATACCCATAGCTCCTTTGCATAATAAATTCAATCCCTTGTGCCTTTTAGGGAAAAGAAAAGACCATCAAGGATGGCATACAGAAAACTTTGATAAAAAAGTATGGAAAAATGAAATAGTACAAGCAACTTTAGCAGATATTAGAGATGCAATGATTTTGTCAGGACCGTTTAAATATTTTCCTTTTTGGTGTTTAGATAGATTATTAGGACTTTCTATTCAAGCAAAGTATTATGAGCAAGGAAAAATTATCGGTCATAAATTGCCTAAACCAGAACAAATTAGAATTGAAGATAATCCTCCTGAATATAAAAGAAGTAAAAGATTTTATGTATTTGCCGAACTTTTATTACTGAAAAATAATCCTCAATATGGCTACCTCTGGAATCTAATTTTAGCTCAATTAACAGAGATTCCTGTGAGGGCAGTTTCTTCTATAAATCGACGTTTTTCAGAGAATAAAATGCAAAAAATTCCTCATGGATAATTGTTCAATAATTAGGGCTTGCTGATTAAATATCAGAGTATTGACTGATATTGGTTTCAGCCTTTTTTGGTCGAAAAAAGTGCAAACTTTTCGGCCTAAAAAGCTCATGCATGCTAGTATTTTGGGATGATTATGGCAGAAAAATCTTGGGACAATTTTTACGACTACCTCCTCTATAATTTCCATTTCTCCTGTCTTCTCCTCCCCTCCACGGTCGGGGTTAGGGGTGGGTTGGGAGGGGAGGGGCGAGGGGTGGGTTGTCTCCTGTCTCCTGTCTCCTACCCCTAGCAAAAGACTTTTTCAGCAAGCCCTAATTAGCAATTTAATGATATAAGCATTTCCTGCGGACTGCTGCGCAAACAGCATTCAGCAGTCAGCTAGCCTCCTGTAGGAGGAACAGGGTATAAACCCCGGTGACTACAAGCTTGTTGGGGTAACTCCCAGAAAAAACTGTGATACCTGGGGATGGATTGGTTCTGTTAGCATAAATCCTTGCGTTTTTCGAGTAATAGCTAGACCTGTTTATTTTCGTCGTGCATTACACTTTGATAATGCGGAAAAAGGCGGTATTCTTGACATCCTCCCCGGCCTAAAGGCACGGGGATTCCTACCGAGCCTTAGCTCCTCGGTGGGTTGACGTCTCACAGGCTGCTGCTACTTTGGCAGTAGTCTGACGCTTGCCTCCACGTCCGTTTAGAGTTTCCGAGTGCCCCCCGGCAACTAATAACACTATAGCATATATTCAATTCACTTAACATAAAAATAAAAAGTCGCCCTACAAGGGCGAGGCTTTAAACCCAATTTTTCGGTAAACGCAAAGGTGGAACAATTACTCCTTTTAAACTTCGGTATGGGGATAAAGTTATTGCTGAGAAAGCAGGAAAAACTTACAGCGGATGGATTGGTGGTTTTACTGACGCTAAAACCAAAAATATCAGCGTTTATGACCACAATTGGAAACGAATTGGGCAATTTTCTCCTAATAAAGTCCAACTTATTCGTAGGTCTAATAAACTGTGTGTTGTTTAACTTTCCCGGCGGTTTTAACCGCCGTTTGCCTTGACTCCACCCTTTAAAAAGAGGTGGATTCCAGACTCTCGATTACTTCTCTTGAGTAGGGGAGTGGGGGAGTGGGGGAGAAGTAAACATAAAAATAATTAATTTAATGCGCTCCTAGCTAATAGTTACAAATTCGCAAGAGGTCTATTCTATGTCCTAACCACTCTAGTTATTGCTATATCAAACTTTCTCCTTCTATTCCTCTTTCTTCTTCTTTCTTCCCTCCTGACTCCTGAGTTCTGACTTCCCCTCCACGGTCGGGGTTAGGGGTGGGTTGACTCCTAAGTAATTAAGATTAATATCACACACGCGCTTCAGCAACGCCATGAATAGTTATAAATTTCCAGACGATTTTATGTGGGGAATAGCCACCGCTTCCTATCAAATAGAAGGTGCCACCACAGAAGCAGGTCGCAAACCAAGCGTCTGGGATACCTTTAGTCAAACTCCAGGAAAAGTCTTACATGGCGATACAGGTATAATAGCTTGCGACCACTATCATCATTACGAAACAGATATTCAATTAATGGCACAACTGGGTGTCAAACATTATCGCTTTAGTATTGCTTGGCCACGCATTATTCCTGATGGTCGGGGTACAGTCAATGAAGCAGGAATAGATTTTTATCGCCGTTTAGTAGACTGTTTGCATCAACACAATATTACCCCCCACGCAACTCTGTTTCATTGGGATAGTCCCGAAGCTTTGGAAGACTTATACGGGTCTTGGCGTAGTCGGGAAATGGCAAAAGATTTTGCAGATTATGTAACTGCGGTGGTAAGTCGGTTAGGCGATCGCATAACTAACTGGATGACTATAAATGAAATTACTTGTTTTACCCATCTCGGTTATGCCGTCAATTCTGACCCTCCTCACGCTCCAGGTACTCGTGTTGATACTAATAAAGAAGTCTGGCAAACTTCTCATCATGCTTTACTTGCCCACGGGTTAGCTACTCAAGCTATTCGCGCTGCCTCTCCCACACCTTGTTTGATTTCTTTAGTTGATAATATTTCTGTAACTGTTCCCATTTCTGAAACACCAGAAAATATTCAAGCTGCTCAACAAGCATTTCACCTTTGCGGGCAAAATGGTGGGATTATTTTTCCTGCTCTGACTGGTAGATATAGTCCTGCTTTACTAGAGCATTTGGGAAAAGACGCGCCAGATATTCAAGCTGGAGATTTAGAAATTATTCATCAACCCCTTGATGCTGTTGGGTTAAATATCTATTCTGGTACTTATGTACAAGCAAGGGATAATGGGAGTTATGACTATCGCGATCGCCAACCTAGTTATGAGTTTTTATCTTTTCCTGTTGGTTATCCCAAAATGTATATGCCTTGGTTAAATATTATTCCCGAAAGTCTCTATTGGGGTATTCGTCATATTGGAGAAACATTGGGGCGACAAGATTTACCATTATTTATTACTGAAAGTGGTTGTGCAGCTCAAGATGAAGTTAATGCTCAAGGCAAGGTAATAGATACTGACAGAATTATGTATTTACGCCAATATTTCAAAGCTGCCCATCGTGCTATTAGTGAAGGGTATCCATTAAAAGGATATTTTGTCTGGAGTTTTATGGATAATTTTGAGTGGTCTTATGGTTATGACCGTCGCTTTGGTTTAGTTTATATTGATTATCAGAATCAGCAACGTCTAACAAAAGCAAGTTTTGATTGGTATCGGGAATGTATTAATCAAAATAGAGTTGTTTGAAGAAGGAAGTAGGAAGAGGGAAGAAGGAAGAAGGCTTTAGTTATCTAGGAGAGAAGGAAGAAAATTTTTTTGATATAGCAATAACTAGAGTGGTTAGGACATAGAATAGACCTCTTGCGAATTTGTAACTATTAGCTAGGAGCGCATTAAATTAATTATTTTTATGTTTACTTCTCCCCCACTCCCCACTCCCCTACTCAAGAGAAGTAATCGAGAGTCTGGAATCCACCTCTTTTAAAGGGTGGAGTCAAGGCAAACGGCGGTTAAAACCGCCGGGAAAGTTAAACAACACACAGTTTATTAGACCTACGAATAAGTTGGACTTTATTAGGAGAAAATTGCCCAATTCGTTTCCAATTGTGGTCATAAACGCTGATATTTTTGGTTTTAGCGTCAGTAAAACCACCAATCCATCCGCTGTAAGTTTTTCCTGCTTTCTCAGCAATAACTTTATCCCCATACCGAAGTTTAAAAGGAGTAATTGTTCCACCTTTGCGTTTACCGAAAAATTGGGTTTAAAGCCTCGCCCTTGTAGGGCGACTTTTTATTTTTATGTTAAGTGAATTGAATATATGCTATAGTGTTATTAGTTGCCGGGGGCACTCGGAAACTCTAAACGGACGTGGAGGCAAGCGTCAGACTACTGCCAAAGTAGCAGCAGCCTGTGAGACGTCAACCCACCGAGGAGCTAAGGCTCGGTAGGAATCCCCGTGCCTTTAGGCCGGGGAGGATGTCAAGAATACCGCCTTTTTCCGCATTATCAAAGTGTAATGCACGACGAAAATAAACAGGTCTAGCTATTACTCGAAAAACGCAAGGATTTATGCTAACAGAACCAATCCATCCCCAGGTATCACAGTTTTTTCTGGGAGTTACCCCAACAAGCTTGTAGTCACCGGGGTTTTATACCCTGTTCCTCCTACAGGAGGCTAGCTGACTGCTGAATGCTGTTTGCGCAGCAGTCCGCAGGAAATGCTTATATCATTAAATTGCTAATTAGGGTTTGCTGAAAAAGTCTTTTGCTAGGGGTAGGAGACAGGAGACAGGAGACAACCCACCCCTCGCCCCTCCCCTCCCAACCCACCCCTAACCCCGACCGTGGAGGGGAGGAGAAGACAGGAGAAATGGAAATTATAGAGGAGGTAGTCGTAAAAATTGTCCCAAGATTTTTCTGCCATAATCATCCCAAAATACTAGCATGCATGAGCTTTTTAGGCCGAAAAGTTTGCACTTTTTTCGACCAAAAAAGGCTGAAACCAATATCAGTCAATACTCTGATATTTAATCAGCAAGCCCTAATTATTGAACAATTATCCATGAGGAATTTTTTGCATTTTATTCTCTGAAAAACGTCGATTTATAGAAGAAACTGCCCTCACAGGAATCTCTGTTAATTGAGCTAAAATTAGATTCCAGAGGTAGCCATATTGAGGATTATTTTTCAGTAATAAAAGTTCGGCAAATACATAAAATCTTTTACTTCTTTTATATTCAGGAGGATTATCTTCAATTCTAATTTGTTCTGGTTTAGGCAATTTATGACCGATAATTTTTCCTTGCTCATAATACTTTGCTTGAATAGAAAGTCCTAATAATCTATCTAAACACCAAAAAGGAAAATATTTAAACGGTCCTGACAAAATCATTGCATCTCTAATATCTGCTAAAGTTGCTTGTACTATTTCATTTTTCCATACTTTTTATCAAAGTTTTCTGTATGCCATCCTTGATGGTCTTTTCTTTTCCCTAAAAGGCACAAGGGATTGAATTTATTATGCAAAGGAGCTATGGGTATTTCTACCATATAATTTGGTTGGTTTTGTAAGCTTTGGTCCCCAGTTCTTACACCACAAGTATTCATTTCATCAATATTAAATATTGATTCCCAAGGAGATTTTAAAGTAGCTTCATCACCATATTTTACATCTTTTCTATTAAGTCTTAAAACCCAACTATCAGGATATTTAGTGAAATATTTTTGGTAATTTCTGCAATATCTGGATGGAGAATTTCGTCACAATTTACTGTTAAAATATATTTCCCTGAAGCATTTACTAACCCAGTCATTCTTTGAATTATTTCTCCCCGAAATGAGCTATTGATTTGTTGCATTCGAGGGTCGCTAATTGGCAGTTTTTTCATTCCTGGAGGATGGGATAAAATTAATTCCACATCTCCATTTATTTTTAAAAGGGTTTCTATCCAATATTCGGGAAGACCTTCTCTTGTGGGTACTACAATTGATAATATTGGCTGATTCATTTTTATGTATATTAGCTAAGTTTTAGGTACATTGTATCAAATTTATTAATGGTCAGCCAATTCAGTTATCAGTTATCAGTTAGCCTCCTGTCGGAGGAGCTACGCTAACAGTTATCAGTACATCCTGCAATAGGGAAATTTTGAAGATGCAGAATTTTCTTTTTTATCCCCTTCAAGGAGGAAGGCTTGAAACCTAATTTTTTGTCAATAATTTAATTTTTGAGTAGTGTTATACAAGTTTAATAAATCTTTGCTATAAATATTTAGGTTACTGCTTAAGAGTCAGGAGACAGGAGTCAGGAGTCGTATGGGAATAGATTTAATACCATTTTTTATGTAGTAATTTATCTTTTTTTCCAATAGATGTTTCCTAAAAATTATTTTAATACTGCTTATTATTTGTAACATTATTTTTTCACGCTTGGTATTACAGAGATTTGATAGCAAATATTGAATAAGGAAGAATCAAGGAGTGGATAGGGCAACTTTTAAGTATCCCCTCCGCTTCTACAAATCCTCACCATATTGTAGAAAGCGTGTAGACGGTGGGATATTAAACCCATAAAGAAAAAGATAAATAGAATTTTATATGAATTCTATTTAAAGTCTCGATCGCCATTTTTCTAATGCTAAATCAACTAATGAGTCTAGAGATTTATAACAATCTAAAACTTCTGTTTTTAATTCTTCTCCTATTCTTGCTTCCCATAGTTTTTATAATGTTTAAATAGCTCCATATCTTCCTTGGTCAGAGGTTTTATATTTTTGGGATACTTAATAATTTTATTAACTTCTTTAACATATTTGTATACCATACTTTCTTTAATTGGTAAATAACAAGAATACCCACCAACTGTTATTTCAGACCAACCATACTTCCACCTTCGAGACCAATCTCCTCCTTTTTCAATCGCTTCTATTAGTTTTTGCATACTCCTTTTGTGCCGATTAATTTCTGTTCCTACTCCACTGGATACATAACCTTCAATCAAAGCTTGATCTTGCCAATCTGTCCAAATTCTAGCTCTGCCAATTCTCGAACTTTCACCTCCTTTATATGGTATCCAGAGAAATATTATTAATTCGCCTTTATCCAGGAAAAATTCAGCACAAAATTTACTACTTTTCCCAGTACCAATTCCATACTTAATACTCCCAGCAGAAGAAAATTCCTGCATCCTACTGTCAAAACCCAGAATTTTTTTTCTAATCCTAGATACCTCTTCCTGCTGTTGAGCATCCAAATTATTTACAACTTTCAAAAGTGCTGTGGGTGGGGTAGGTAAATCTAAATCATTTTCTAGCTCCTGATAAGGAATAATTGCCTTTGAAATCTCCCCATTATCAATATCTTTCAAACAAAAATAAAAGTTATCCCCATCTTGAATAACAGAAAACTCCAAAAATTGAAAATCAAGAGTGTGATATTTTCGGTCTGTAAAATTATCCCGATGAAAACTAGGAGTAATTGCTACTAATCTCACAGGTTGCCGATAATCAACTTTGTCACTAAAAGGTTTCTCATCTAACAAAGCATCATAATAACGAGTCAACTGTTGAACAATTCCCCTATCCTCAACATTTTTTAACTCCAACACCACTAATTTTTCCTGATTATCAACAGCCAAAATATCGCACCTTTGACTATTAACAATATATTGTCTGTCTAAAACCTTCAAACCTAGTAAAATGTCTAAGTGTTCATAAAGAAAATCTTCTAAAATTTCTTCACTGGCAAATTCCCACCCCAAACCACTCTTGATTAAAGCTCCGTTACTGAACATATATAATTGAATCTAAATTTTTGATACAATTTTAGACTTGTTTAATTAACATCTTTTATCCCATTCTTGATTCTGCCATTAATTTCGGCCAAATTACCAGGAAAAATCCCATCCAAGTCAATATTGGAATAGAGATAATAACTGTTAACCAAACAATTCTAAACACTAACCAACTACCACTAATAATAGTTATTCCTGTCAACAATATCGACCAAGGTTGACACCACCAAGGTTTGTAATTCCAGGGGTTAAAATTTTCTTGTTCAATTGAATCTTTCATAAAAATAATAATCAAAAATAAGGAACGCAAAAGATGAAATAAATTTACCAAAAATAACAAGGATAATTTTTTTATCTTTTTCTTTTGGGTTTAATACCCCGCCGTCTACACGGTGTTGACAATTGGTTGGGGTTTGAGTCCCCATCCACTTCTTCCTTTTTCCTTCTTCAATAGTAATGAATCAAATTGAATATTAATTAGAATTTAAACGTTTGGTAATTTGTTTAATTATGCCACTAAGAATTGCGCCTCCCATCAAAATTCCGATAGCTGGAGTAAATACTGGTTCCCATAATTTATGCCAAAGATCGAGACCTAAAGCAACTCCAGAATAACGACCAATTACAGCGATCGCGAACCAAGCAAAAGCAATTATTACTAGAAATACATCTGCCACTAAAAATGTATCTAACCAGTTGAGTAATTTTTCTTTCATTGTTAGTAATTTTTCATTAATATTTTAAGTTATTATACTATAATTAGGGTTTGCGCTCATAAAGTCTTTTTGCTGGGGTAGGAGACAACCCACCCCTAACCCTCCCAACCCACCCCTAACCCCGACCGTGGAGGGAGGGGAAGACAGGAGACAACCCACCCCTAAACCCTCCCAACCCACCCTAACCCCGACCGTGGAGGGAGGGGAAGACAGGAGGAATGGGGAATGTAGAGGAGGTAGGAGCGGGCGTTTTGTCTCTCAATTTTTCTGCCATAATCGTCCCAAAATACTAGCTTTATGCAGCTTTTGCCACCGAAAAGCTGGTACTTTTTTCAACTCTAAAACGCTAAAACCAATATCTGTCAATACTTTTAGAATTAATCAGCAAGCCCTAACTAGGTAAGCAAAATTATATATATAGCAATTCCTATAAGGCATGAAGTACGTGCATTAGTTTGTTTCAGCC
>NZ_BLZO01000139.1 GCF_014132355.1 Okeania sp. KiyG1 | reverse complement strand
TATGTAGATAATCGTTGATTTTAAATTCTCTTTTATTACAAAGCTTTTTCAGTCTCTTACTTGATTGATTTTCCTGGAGTTGAGATTGTAGGAAGCTTTTGATTTTATTATAGTATTGATTGATAGATTTTAACGGTCTGCCATTGATCAAGAGCGGTTTGATTCCGGCTTGATTAAAAGTTAATGTAGCTAAGTTGTTTAATCCTATATCAATACTGCCACAACAATTTTTCTCTAGCTCGTATTGTTTTTCGCATTTCTCATAAATCACCTCTATTACATAATGGTTAAGTCTGGGGACGAGACGAACTTGTTTAATTTGTGAAGTAGGTACTAATGTTTTTAGATAAATCTCTGTTTTACTCGGATTAATAATTCTTTGTTTAAGTTGCTTCTTGCTGATGGCTTGTATGGTATAAACTACAATATTTCTTCCCGTTACTTTATTTTTATATCCAGGAAGACGAGGACGAGATTTCAACTTTGATGGGTTCTTTAGATAAACTTCGTTCGCGGCTAAAAAACTTTTCCAGTTTCTATCTAAAATAATCAAGATTTGTTGAGAGACTTTAGCTGGTATTGCTTGATAATCTGATTGAGTAGAGAGTGTTTTTTGCAGGTCGTAATAGTGACGATAATTATTTTCAAATATGAAAGATTGACGAACTAAATAATTGGCATAGTTATAGAGATTTTTCGACAAAAAACACAGTCGGTCAATTTCAGGATAAAACCGATGATTTTTCTGAATAATATGTCTCTCAACTAATTTCATAGATCCAGGAGTTAAAATTCTATTAAGATTTGATCGATTCGGAATTTTTTTGATTGTTTAGTCTGAAACTAAGCGTGCCAATTTCATTATACCATTAATACAGATGGTCAAGAGTGATTAAATGTTGTCAAATATTTAGTAGCTATGCTTGTACAAATCAACGAAGATATTTGACATCACTTGACTACATAAGACTATATTTATGTATAACTTTTATTATACCTTAATAGCTAAAAGTCAAAAGTTAGAAATTTTGAGGAATATGAGGAATATAGCGATCGCACAGCATATAGTTATAGCAGTCGAATCAAAGGACGCGGACATTCCTTCCTCTATTTAGGATTTGCTGAATAAATCTCAAAGTATTTACAGGTAAAGGTTTTAGACTTTTTAGATATAGAAATTGTACCTGGTTTTCAGCTCTTCATGCTCAAAGAAAGAGCGTATTTTGGGCGAGAGTTGGGCAAAAAAATTCTCCCCTACTCCCCTACTCCCCTACTCCCCTACTCCCCTACTCCCCTACTCCCTACTTCCTACTCCCCTACTCCCCGCTCTCCTACTTCCCTACTCCCCTACTTCCCTACTCCCCTACTCCCCGCTCTCCTACTCCTTAAAAAAGACTTTTGAGCGCAAACCCTATTTATTATTCCCTACTCCCTTTTGACTCAAATTTATTGTCCTAACAAAAGAAGGTACTGCTATAGATTTTGAATTTTTACAAATAAAAAAATACTTAAAAGCGCTTAAATTTATTTATCGGGTGTAGTTTCCCTTATGCATCTCAAACTTCTGAAAAAATCACTGTCAAATAAAGTAAAGTTATTTACAACAAACTTTACACAACTCATTCATAGTATACCTATAGAGAGTTATTTTTGACTTTTGACCTTAACATCTCTTTAAAGGTATTAAAATTTAATCTTTTTTAATAAATTAATTCTTATTATAAAATTAAGAAATTGGAAATAATAACCAATTATACTTAATATTTATTAAAATTGAACAATGTAAACTTAATTTTCTGGTAGTGAAGAAATATATGGAACTATTGCAAGAAGAAATAATGGCTTTGAGTAAAAAAATTGAAGCAATACACACAATTCTTGAAAAACTGAACGATCAGGTATCAAACTTTATCATTAAACAAGATTTAAATAAACATAAATCTACAGAAAATACTTCCGATCTGATACAGCTAAATGAGCTAAAACAAAAATATAACGATTTCGATCTAGAATTAGAACACAAAGACGTGCTAGTAGATGATGACTATATGAATCAAGGTAGTCAAAATATGGATGGAGAATTAACATCAGAGATTCAAATTCAACGACTAACAGCTCAATTGACTGCGGCCTATAATAGAATTGCAGCTTTAGAAGAACAATTACTTTCAAGAAGAATTAAAACTTAGATATGTAGGTTAAACAATTAATAATTAATAATTAATTATTAATTATTAATAATAACCTCTCCTTGAAAAGAAGAGGGTTGACACGGTAGGGAAAATTTTTTCTTGTTTCTCCTTTAAAGGAGAGGCTTTAAACCTTAATTATTCGGTAAAAATAGGGAGCTCAAAATGAGTTAAAAACCTAGACTAAATTGAGATGTTTTATATTAAATAGACTTAAATAAATGCTTTTAACCCTCAGTAATTAGGTTAGCAAAATTCAACGTCAAATATACGGATGTTGTAAATTGCCGTTCTTAGAAACCTACGATAATCTATAGAAACATTAAGATTATCTGTTCTATTCCTGCTTCCCACTCGGTAACGTCGGCACCTGTCCAGTCCGCAAGCTGTAACGGTCGTTCGCGTTAGCGAAGCGTAGCTCTTACTGACCGCCATAGCTAGATTTAAAATATATCCAGCAGAGATTATTATAGATAATACCAGATTATAGCTAACAGTTACTAGCCCTCTGGTTTTACCCTCGTAATTCAAGATGCTCGTAGCATAGGGAGCTAGATTTAGTGTAACTAATCCTCTTCAAAGTTAACTTTATGTAGGATTGAGTATCAGAATTTCCTGATTAAAATTATGAAATTTTTGAGGTTTAACATTAGACAAAGTAAAGTATTGATAAGCAACTCTATTCTACTCGCACCCATCCTCTAACAACAAAATACGAAAGTCGCTTAACAGTAGAGCGCTCTTCTGAGCTTAGAGAATCGTCCAATACTGCAGCCATGAGGCCATAGCAGTCTAATTTTGTGAGTAAACCACTTTTGGCAGCAGAAGCCATAATTTCGTTGATTGCACCGGGAAGTAAGTTAATTTGAAGCATGAGATCCACCTTGAACTGTACATTTCAATCATCCACTCTTTTTTTTGATGTGGTAGTGATTAATAGTACAACCAAAAGTGATTTTTTGGCATCGATCTAGTGAAGCAAATATGTAAGTTTTTGTGACGTTTGTCACAATATTACATTAATCAGGAGTCAGTAGTCATAATGAATAGCTTTAATCCCATTTTTTAGGTTGTAATTTATCTTTTTCTTCTCTTGGTGCGCTACCATGTGGGACTGGCATCGTCGCGGGGTCGCACCGCTTAGTCAAAGGGACATATTCTTTCAACAATGAATAATGAATAATGAATAATTACCTCTCCTTGAAAAGAAGAGGATTGACTAATAATGAAAAATTTTCTTCTCTTGGTCGATTGGATATGGCGCAGGTTTCCTCGCCATCCCATCCTAACGGACTGCTCCGCAAACGACCGCTTATTATCCCCTTAAAAGGGGAGGCGCATACCCACAATTTTTCGGTAAATTCTTTTGATCGCCCTTAATAATTCATAACATTCTTTTTTTCAAATCTGAGTGTAATATCAAATCCACTTAATTCATTCGGTATAAAAAAGTGGTGTATTGTCATTATTTTTGTTACGATAATAGTGGGAGCATCTTGCTCCCGTGCCAGACATCCCTTCTTCCTTGCATACCATTACGCGAGCATGACTACCAAAAAATCTTCCATCTTCCTTCAACTATCGTACATAAATTATCAATTCTTTCTTCCTATTCCCTATTCGGTTGTGCAGAGCGCATAATGTGTGGGATAAGTAAGTATGGCTGGCGAATCTAATCTAAAAGCACTGATATATAACTGATATATAAACGTTGAGCGCATTTGGGTCGCGAAGGGGGTGCAAATATTTAAGCTTCTTGGACCAAAAGTTAGGAAAAGATACAGGTAGAATTATTCCTCCTACTTTCGGACGTCTCCCCCCACCCTCCCCACATTCCCCTCCTGGGAGGGTTAGGGTGGGTCCCCACCCTCCCCACACTTCCCACACTTCCCACACTTTCTTGACGCACAACCCCCTATTCCCTATTCCCTATTACCTCTTTTCTGGAGATGTCTAATTCACCAACGCCAATAATTTCTCAGCATTAATCAAACCAAAACCCCATTTTGGATCGAAACTGCCCATAGGTTGTTCAGGAATAAAACTACTTGAATGCAAACGTTGCTTAATTTCTTCAGGAGTTAACTGCGGCTCTCTCTCCAACAACAATGCTATCAACCCAGTAATAAAAGGCGTTGCCATACTCGTACCTGCCATTACTTTATGAAACTGGTCAACTTGCATCATAGACAAACAAGTAGAAGCAGAAGACAAAGCAGAAACTATCATCGCTCCCGGTGCAACTACATCTGGCTTCATCATACCATTACGCAAAGGACCTGGACTACTAAATTCTGAAACTGTATTCAAATCTAGTCCTACCTTTTGCCAATTTTTCTCCACATCTTGCCAGGATAGTCGCGCCGTGTAAGAACCCACTGTTATTGCCCTAGCTGCTGCTCCTGGAGAACCTATTTTCATTAAATCTTGCACTCCAGACCCTGTAAATACAACATCAAATCCTTTTTTGCTCTCCCCACTCCAAACATTAACTTTTCCATTCTTGACAGCAACACCATTTAACAAAAGTCGCCAAGTACCAGTATTTCCAGTGGCGATCGATACAGAATTAGGGTCGTGAGTAATCTCAATATTGAACCAATATTCGCCGTTGTCTGTATTTTCTGGACCGTACATAATAATCTGTACTTGTGCCCCTGATATATGGTGTATTTTCTGAGAGTAACCATTGTCGCTGATATTCTGAAAATGCGTGCGACTACCTTCTGGTGATTGAACCGCAACTTCAATATTATCGCTGCTGGCGTACCAACCATTTAGTTCTGCACGCCATTTTAAGGGACTGGAGCAAATGGAGGCAGGTATAAGGAAACGGATACAGACTTGTTGATTTTGTTGCACAATAGTTTCTGCATGAATATCAGCGTTACCTTCGTTACCCGCAGCACAACAAACAATTTTCCCTGGACCTGATTCTTGATCGATGAAATTAGATAACGGATCGCTACCGTCATGGGCATTGTAGTGGTCTCCTAAACTGAGATTAACTACTGCAGGTCGCTGAAGTTCATCTGCTACCCGAAATATATAGTCGATCGCATCGGCAATATATGTATTTAAACCTGCTTTGACTATTACTAAGTCTGCTGCAGGGGCAACTCCTGTAAAGGCATGGTCATTACCTGCGGCAATGCCAGCTATATGAGTGCCGTGACCAGTTTGGTCGCGAGACATTGCTAATATTCCTTTGGGTAGGTTGCCAGTGAGTTCTAAACCTTCGGGATATTCCGAGTTACCATCATTAGAGAGGGTATGGTCCCATATCCGCAAAATTCTACCAGTAAAGGCGGGGTGGGTAGTATCGATGCCACTGTCGATGATGCCAATAATTACTCCTTTGCCTGTTAACCCAGTTTTGAGCTGAAAATCTGGTAAACCAATAGTGTTTTTTGCTTCGTCTAATAATGGTTTTAGGTAACGAGAGGGAGTAATACGAGCGATCGCTGATTCTTCGGATAAACGCCCGATATTTTCTAAGGGAACAAAAGCTGTGCGAATTTTTCCTTTAGACTGTTTAATTTGTATTCCATACTCGCTGAGATGATTGAGGTTAGCGTTTTCTTCACAGCGGATAAATACTGATGCTAAGGGTGGTTTAGAGGTTTTGGGATGATTAATAATACCTAATGACCTCAGATGTAGGTTGAGACCTTTTTCACCCTGTTGTTGATAGTTTTCTAAGGCAGTTATTAATCCTGGAGCAATTTTTTCTGGTTTCATATCATTAGAAGGAAGAAGGAAGAAGGAAGGAGGAAGAAGGAAAAAGGAAAGAGGAAGGAGGAAGGAGGCAAAATCTAGCTTTGTTTGAGTTTTAGGTTTTTTAGGACTTACGCACCTCAAGGTATTAGTGATGGAGCGGGAGTCCCGTGTTGTCGCGTAAGCGCAACGTCGGGAGGATGTCAAATATTTAATAGACATCTCCAATAATAAAAAATAAAATCAATTATCGTAGATAAATCATCAATTATTTCCCCTACTCCCTACTCCCTACTCCCTACTCCCTCTTTTCCGGAGATGTCTAATTTATATCATGTCCGGATAATTAGTGATAAAAAAAACTTTCTCTTTCTTCTTCTTTCTTCCCTCCTGACTCCTGTGTCGTTTATTGATAACTATTCAACCGGACCAGAACTTACGCACGGAGGCTAAATCTAGTGAGGGCGTTTTGCTCCGCAACATATAAAGCGGAGCTTTGCGGAGCGCAAATGCCATTTGCTTCGCATAACTATCGTTAACGCCCCTACATATGGCGTTTCCAGGTGAAGCATGCGTAAGTCCTGCGGACATGATATTACAGCAGTTTTGGAGTTGATGAGGTACAAAATTTTAGGACTTTAGGGAGTAGGGAGGTTGCACGCAACATCCGTAAAGAGTAGGGAGTAGGGAAAAAATATTAATCTTAAAACTGTACCCCACGCTCCTAAAAAGTACTGTAATTAGGGCTTGCTGATTAAATCTCAAAGCATTGACTGATATTGGTTGTAGCATTTTTTTATCTAAAAAAAGTGCGCCTGTTTTCAGTGGCTTGAGCTGCAAAAAGCTAGTATTTTGGGAGGATTATGGCAGACAAATCAAGGGACAATTTTTCCGATTGCCTCCTCTATAATTCCCCGTTCCTCCTATCTCCTGTCTCCTACCCTCATGAGCGCAAACCCTAATTACCGTAAATATGTCGGCGACATTGACATCCTCCCCGGCCTAAAGGCACGGGGATTCCTACCGAGCCTAAGCTCCTCGGTGGGTTGACACTTTGCTGACGCATAGCTCCGCTAACATTGACTGCTACTACCTTGGCGGTAGTCTTACGCTTGCCTCCACGTCCGTTTCTTGCTCCGCGTTCCCTTGCGCCTTTCGGCGGCTCGGGTTCGGTGCGCTTTTTTGTCTCGGACTGCCCGCCCGCGACTAATATATTTATTGCTGCATTCTCGTCTCTATCATGTTTTGCACCACAGTTGAGACACTCCCACTCTCGCACCTGAAGGTCTAATTTTCCACCTTTAAAGCCACAATTTGAGCAAATTTGAGAGGTCGGTTCCCAACGACTAATTACTCTAAAATCACGACCATATTTTTCTGCTTTTCCTTCTAAGAATGTCCGGAATTGTCTCCAACCTAAATCAGAAATTGCTCTGGATAATTTACGGTTTTTCACCATTCCAGAAACGTTTAAATCTTCTAAAACAACTGTTTGGTTTTCACGAATTATTTTAGTAGATAATTTATGTAGAAAATCAGTTCTTGTATCTTTCAGTTTGCCATGGAATTTAGCTACTCTAATCCTGGCTTTTTCATACCTTTTAGAGCCTTTAGTTTTATGAGATAATGACTTACTTAACTTTTGATACTTCTTAATTCGTTTCTTAAGTGGTTTAGGAGCATCAACCTTTGTACCGTCACTAAATGTAGCAAAGGTTTTAATACCTAAATCTATACCTACTGAATTATCAGTTTTAGGTAATACTTCTGGTTGTATTTCTACTACAAAACTCAAGAAATATCTATGTAGGGGCGAACGGCCGTTCGCCCCTACGTCTTTAATTACTGTTACTGATGATGGAGCAGTAGGTAATTCTCACAGGCCATACAATTTTCAGCTTTCCAATCTTGGCTAAATAAATTTTGTGTTGACCAACTTTAAATCCTCCCTTTGTAAACCTCGCAGTTTGCTTTGACTTTCTACTTTTAAATTTAGGAGGTTTAACAGGTTTACCTTTTCTCTTGCCTTGAGTTGATTTAAAAAAGTTTGTAGGGGCAAACGGCCGTTTGCCCCTACGGTTTAAATCATTCAAAGATTGCTGCAATGGTATATTAGAAACCTCTGACAACCATTCTCTGCATTCAGTCTTTTTAGCTTGAGTAATAAAAAGCTTTTGTAGTTCTGATAAGTCAGATTTCTTTTCTCCTGATTTATACTTCTGTTGGGAGTAAGCTAGACTATCATTCACTCGCCACACGGACACAGCCAAATAGCTTGGCTAATCGGTATTTTTGTCCCGGGGTTGGATATATACGGTACTTAAATCTAGCTTTCATAACTTGACGTTCAAACTAATAATATCATAACATATTTATAGACAAAAATCAACTAAAAAGTCGCCCTAGAAGGGCGAGGCTTGAAACCCATTTTTCTGGTCAAAATAGGTCGGAGAATATATCAATTAATGTGGATTTTTTTTCAGAGCAGTAATAATCTGATGATTTGCTTGGGGAAATGTAAATTGATCGATATTATCTAAAGTTACCCATTTAAACTCATCACATTCTATCGTTTGTGGTGTTCCCTGCAAATAGCGACAATGATAGACATGAAGTGTTACTTTAATTTCAGAATAAGTATGTTCTATTGTAATTAAATGTTCTTCTACTGCAATATCAATTCCTAACTCTTCTAAAATTTCTCTTTTAATACAATTTTCTATTGTTTCACCTGCTTCTTTTTTGCCACCTGGAAATTCCCATAAACCGCCAAATGTACCCCCAGGTTTTCGTTTATCAATTAAAATTTGTCCTGCTTCATTCCAGATGATAGCAACACCAATTAACTTATGAGGCAATATCATATTTCAATCTTTATCTATTTCAAACAAAAATCCCCTGGTTAATTAACCAAGAGGACGATCAAAACTTAATTAATTAACCTTCATTATTGCTGATTTGATTTCCTGGCAAAGATTTTTCAAATGTCATTCTCTGTTCGGCATTTCTGAGAAAATAACCACTGATCATTGCTGAAGCTAATAACTTGCCTAAATTTTCTCTACTGGTTGTTATACTCACATTAAATTGTTCTGAGGGTAGATTACCTAAAAGTCCCACAATGTTTCTTTCCATCACTTGAAAAACTTCTTGAGAATTTGGTTTTGATAATTGAGAAACTGTGTCTGGACTCATAGATTGGACATATTCCCAGAGTAAATTATTTCCTTCTGAACTTTCTTCAAAAAACTCTCGCGTTTGATTTCTTCTATTGGTCACTTTACTAACTCCGTTTCAGAAACTTTGTTTATATCGACAAGTCAAGTGTGGTTAAGTCAATTAACCACATAATATATTGCGGTTGTTAATATCTTTACATCCTATAAACCAATGTAGCAGCATAATTGTCACATCAAAGTAGGTATAACCGAACTTATTACTTCAGGTATAGCAGAATGCAGAATACAGAAGGCAAAGGGCAGAAGGAAAAATCTTACCTGGTCTAAGTTCTAGATTCTTGAGCTGTTCGCGCCCTTTTCTTCGACTGCTATATTGGTTGGGAAAAATTTGAATGTTATTTTTCTAAGCTCTATAAAAATGCAATTTTTTATTATACATTTTGACACCTTCAATGTCCATCGAACTCAAGTCCGCCAGGAGCGGTGCGATAGAGTTCAGGTAAGGAAGAAGATTTAAAAGAAAGAATAAGAATAAATGTATATATTTCCCCAGTTTTTACAAAAACGATACCAACGGAAATGATATGAGCAATAAATTGATTTAGAAAATTGAGTAGCTGAAAACTCTCAAGCAGAGAAAAAGTATTTTCTTTCCTCTACCTTTCATTATATATTATTTATAGGGTTAAAAGTATTTTATACGGTCCCAACGCTGCCGTTGAACGACAACGCGGGATTCTTCGACCTGTAGAGGAGTTACAGGTTATACAGAGGTGATGTCCTCCCCCTGTGTCTATTAGTATTCCGTGTTTTGGCCCTCTCATACGGCGCTGATTCAAATATTACAGCAGGGGGACTTACCGCCAGAAAAGTTAACTAGCTAAATAATCATTCATATCTTGTTTTCTTTTACGCAGTTTACTCAGAGCTTCTCTCTCTATTTGTCTTACTCTCTCACGACTAATATTCAGGCGATCGCCAATTTTTGATAGAGTCATACTTTGCCCATCCTCTAAGCCAAATCTTAAGGCCAAAACTTGCTTTTGTTGAGGAGTCAGGTCAGTCATAATTGATTCTAGATCGGTACGCATGGAAGATTGAAGAGCATAATCTTCTGGAGAAGCTCCTGTATCTTCAAGTAAGTCTCCTAACTCCGTATCTTGATTGTCCCCTACTCGTAAATCCAGTGAAAGAGGTAAGCGAGCGCGTTCCAAACATTCACGAATTTGTTTTGGAGTGAAACCTAGTTCTTCTGCTAGTTCATGGGTAGTAGCAGAACGTCCTAACTCTTGAGTTAGTTGGCGTTGGGCTTTTTTTATCTTATTCAGCTTTTCTGTAATGTGGATCGGCAAACGAATTGTACGACCTTTTTCTGCTATGGCCCTAGTTATGGCCTGGCGAATCCACCAATAAGCATAAGTAGAAAATCTATAACCCTTGGTAGGGTCAAACTTTTCTACCCCTCTCTGCATACCGATAGTGCCTTCCTGAATTAAGTCCAACAAATCTACATTTCGTTTGATATACTTTTTAGCAACAGACACTACCAGTCGTAGATTTGCCTCTACCATTTTTCGTTTGGCTCTTTCACCTTCACGAATAATTCGCTGCAACTCACGGCTAGATAAGTTCGTTGCCTCAGCCCATTCTGCTATTGTTGGTTTATGGCCTAAACTTTCAGCGAGAGTCTGATTTACTTCTTGCAAAGCTGTCAAGCGTTGGACTTGTTTTCCATAAAGAATTTCTTCTTCATGTGTTAATAGAGGTACACGACCAATTTCTCTGAGGTAAGTGCGTACAGAATCGGTATCTGAGGTTTTCATCTTCATAACTTTTCTCCCGCTAGATATCTCCACTGGTAGGGTTTGAATCACCCTGATTTCAGTTAGCAAGAAAAACGGGCGGGTATTACGCTTTCCTTGGATTTTTTAATAAATTTGTTTTATGGCCATTTACTGGTTGATTTGGCCTACAGAAATCCTAAGTTATAGGTTTGAGATTTCTGAGATTTTAGATATGGTCAAAAAAGCAAATTAAATTTTATCTTTTGACCCTAATGTGTCAGAATTTGTGGACAATAAAAAAGTTTTACTATTTTTTGAGAATTGAGATTATGGCTTAAGTGACATACTCCCACACTAACCATTGCGGTATAGTATAAGCTCTCTCGCTTCGCAGTCCTGCTATTGCATCGGACAAGAGCGAAGCTCTAAGGACGGGATGTCGCCCTTTTTGTAGATCGAAAAACTACGCGCCTAGCTAGGCAATCAGATTTTACGCTTACCGCCGATTCATCTCACACCAAATTGAAAATTTCGCGCGCAGGCTTCTCGAGGGTTTAGCTAAAGTTTAAGTACTTTAGTACAGAATCCAGACCAAATTGGCCTAAAGTAGAGCTTTTTCGTTTCCTATCTCTTGAGATAATTATTATGGCCTTTACACTACTCAATACTATGTTAAGAATGTTAACATTATACTAGGCATTATGACTATACCCAAAGCTAGATTTTTCGGATGAATGAGTTTAATTACTTAAATAAGTTGATTAACTATAAGAGGTTACTCATAAATCCTTAAAAAAATTGCATCCTGCACAACAAAATCAGAAAAATTTTGCAAAAATACTTAACAAAGTCAAAAACAAAGAAGAGTCTTTAACGAAGTCAGAAGTCAGAAGTCAGAAGTCAGAAGTTGTTTTTGTAACGGGGATTTGCTCCAAAAACATTTCGCCATTTCCCGGCGGGGTTTTAGACCCAATTATTTTGATACAGTATATTTATTTAACTTTTAACTTTTGACTTTTAACTTTTGAATTTTGTTGGCTTCCGCGAAACGGTTGAGTTACTTAATATATGACTTATTGCCTTGGTATTATTACTGAATCTGGTATTGTAATGGCCTCTGACTCTCGTACTAATGCGGGAGTAGACTATATTTCCACTTACCTGAAGCTATTTGATTTTTCTCTAACTGGAGAGCGGGTTATCCTCATCAGCACTTCTGGAAATTTGTCAATTACTCAAGGAGTAATAACTGAACTAAAAAAAGACTTCAAGATATCTGAGGATACTAATCTTCATACTATTCCTACCCTTTACGAAATTGCTCGCTACATTGGAGGTAAAATTCGAGAGATTCAAGAAAAAGACCGCTCTTGGCTACAAAAGGATCGAATTGACACGGGATGCAGCATTTTACTGGGGGGTCAAATTAAAGGACAAGACCCGGAATTATTTTTGATTTATTCTCAAGGGAATTGTATTTCTGCTACAAAAGAAACACCTTTTTTACAGATAGGTGAGACTAAGTATGGCAAACCAATTTTAGATCGTGCTTTGAGTTTCTCTACTTCTTTAGAAGCTGCTGCTAAATGTGCTTTAGTTTCTCTAGATTCGACAATGAAATCTAATCTTTCTGTGGGACCTCCGATTAATTTGGTGATGTATGAAAAGGATAGTTTTCAAATTCGGCATCGTCTACAAATGCGTCTGGGCGATCCTTATTTAGCTAAAGTACGAAAGTTATGGGAGGAGTCTATTAAGCAAGCTCTTGATGAAATGCCAGATTTAAACTGGTTACATGATTCTCAAGAATCTCAGGAAGATATTTTGATTGATTGAATGTGGGGAAGTGGGGAGTAGGGGAGTAGGGGAGTGGGGAGTAGGGGAGTAGGGGAGTAGGGAGTGGGGGAGTAGGGGAGTAGGGGCGAACGGCCGTTCGCCCGTACAGGAGTGGGGGAGCGCTAGGGACGTTGCATGGAACGTCCGAGAGCGAGAAGTAAACATAAGAATAATTAATGCGCTCCTAGGGTGCTAATTATCAAAGAGGTGATTCTGTCTGTGTTAATTACTTAATAACAGGACTTACGCAAATTCACCTTGAAAGCACCATCTGTAGGGGCGAATGGCATTCGCCCTCACTGGATTTAGTGTCTGTGCGTAAATCCTGTTAATAATTGAAGTGCTACCTAAGTTAAGCATTAATACATGGTAATTGGTATAAATTAGATCGAATTAAGCGATCGCGCAAGTAGAAGAGTATTCTATTCCTCTTATGTCGCTTCACCCCTATGGGGGAGTACCTTCTTGAGCGATAAATCTAGATCGTTGGTTAAAAACATTCACATACGTTATAGCACTACAAGAATTGGGCGCGGACATTTTTCAATCCTAACATCCTTTTACCGAAGAATTAAGAATTAAATAATTAAATAATTAAATAATTTAGGTTTAAAGCCTCCCTTTCAAGGGGAAACAAGAAAAATTTTCCTTTTATTCAATCCTCTTCCTTTTAGGGAGAGGTAATTATCAATTATCCATTATCAATTATCAATTATTGAAAGTTTGCTATTACCGAATAATTAATAATTAATAATTAATAATTAATAATTAAATAATTCGCGCCTTGAAGCCTCCCCTTTTAAGGAGAAAAAGCGGTCGAGGGATGGCGAGGTCTCCTCGCTGTCCGACCATCGACCAAGAAAAGAAATAATATTTCCTGATATTCAATCCCACATTCCGCACGACAAAATGTAGTATACAAAGAGGGTAAAACTTGAGTAAGTATTTAGACTTATAGTATGGGTAAGAAGCGATGTAGCTGCCGCACTTGCTCCGCCAACGCAAATCAATAGAATGTTATAAGTTGCCAGAACTCACCAATATACCAATTCAAAAATTGCCAAAGTTCCTCTATCACGCTAAGCGTGATAGCTGCCGCACTTGCTCCCTCCGCCAACGCGTTTGCGCAGCATTCGGTAGGAAAGCGGAACGGAGTTCTATCGCACTAATTGCCAAGGGGTTTATTCTACTACTATTCAATCATTGATGATTTTGGCCTTCTACCTCTTTTCATCTCAAGTTTCTCAACTGAGTAGATAGTATCTTTGACAACTAGGAGGAAAAAACTTCAATAATTCGCGCACGCTCATAAGTGAGATTAGATATACTCTTAACTCCAGAATTAATCAATAAATGAATCGACTGAAAACACTGAAATATCCAATGGTTTTGTTGGTCTATTAGTAGGGCGACCTAGTTGATTTTTTACAGTAGATTTAGTTCGGTTTAAAGTTTGAGGTAATTGACGCTGGCAATCACGTGTAAACCAATAAACATCAACCCATAATTAGTCCCAAAGCTTCGATTCGACGGGGAGATTTAAGGAAGACACTATCAGTTAAAAATAGAGGGTATGCCCAGAAACCTGAAACCTCTTTCAACTGATTGTTGTCCTTGATATTTAGACAACATTTCTTAATCAAGTTAATTCGATCTTATCCAGGACATTTGTTGCTAATATAAATCGACCTGCTCGTTTCTTTTCTAGTTGGATTTTTGACTCTCTTAAGCCCACTTGAACTTGGAGTTGATCAGGAAAATCCGTATCAGATTTTGACTCTACGAATTGAACGTTAATTTCTGTCAATTCGTGGTCTAAAACCTTTTTTAATAGCTTTCTTGTTGCTGTTTCTGCATCTGATACACAAGCAAATTTTTCAGATTTTAAAGAGCCCAGTTTTTTGTCAACTTCAGCTCGTTCTTTCTGGATTTTTTTCTCTAGACTTTTCAAATCCGATTCTCGGCGCTGTTGAGTTTCAACTACTAACCATCTTTGTTGAATCCCTCCCTAGGTTTTTGAGAGTTCTTGATAGCTATATCCTTTAAGCTCACTGGGATTCAAATCCGCACTATCTACTTCTTCAACTAGCTTCTGCGCTGCTTTTATACGAACCGAAACTCGGCTTAACCATCTAATATTTGTTAGTAACTGTAGATTTTCTTGGGTAGATCAAGCACTATCTGCCACCATGAAACTATCAAATTTTAACTGATTTTTAAACTCTTTCATGGCTTGCACAAATTGTTTTTGGCTGCTATTCATTTCCCGACCCAATTCTCATCCACAATGGCACATCTCCATCGTTTGTACAAATTAAATCGCTCATAAATTGTTTTAAGACTGTCAATTATCTTATGAATATCCATAAGTGATGCGCGATAGTTTTTGGCTCTAAATCTTCTTCATATTCATCTTCATCTGTGTGTTCATCTCCATGAACATGAAACGAAGTAGAATCTAGGTGGACTGTATTTGTTTCTAATTGATAAATTTTCACTGCTTCGCTCCACCACAGACATAAAAATCTCATTTAATCCTCTGCGATACATTTGGTCTAATACCAGACCTAATTTATCATCATTAAAATACTCTGTTTTCACAGCTTTTCCAATTAAGTGTTCTATTGCTTTTCCATCAAAAAATTGACTAAATAAATATAGTGGAGATGAAACCTTACCTAACCCATTTAAGAGCATTCCTTTGACTACTTGACCCCCTGTTATTTTTTCTGGTAGCTCAACTCCAGCGTAATTGATTAATTTTCTCTTCTATACCAATCTCATCAATAATTCCTGCTACTAAACCTAGATGGTCTACATTAGTCACTTCTATTGACATTTTCTCCTCTTTTTTTGCTCTTTACCTGAGGTCTATAATTACACTTTGAGGTTTTTTTTGAGATGTCTCAATACTTACTCAAGTTTTACCCTCTTTGTATACTACATTTTGTCCTGCGGAATGTGGGTTCAATTCCGTAACGGTTAAAACCCGAGGTAATTATCAATTATCCATTATAAATTATCAATTAATGAACTGTTCCCTATTCCCTAGGGCGTAGGCTATAATTTTCAAGTTTTCCCCATTTGTGGTTGCCAGTAGTACAATATAACGGTTGTTTTAGTTTTATTATAGAGTGTGATTGAACGTTACACCTTGCCCGAAATGGGTGAACTTTGGACTGAGAATGCCAAGCTAAAAACTTGGTTAGAAGTAGAAATAGCTGTCTGTGAAGCTCAGGCAGAACTTGGTTATGTACCTACTGAGGCTGTAGAAGAAATCAAGGCCAAGGCTAATTTTGACCCAAAACGGGTTCTGGAAATTGAGGCAGAAGTCCGCCATGATGTGATTGCTTTCTTGACAAATGTGAATGAATATGTTGGTGATGTTGGGCGGTATATTCACTTAGGGTTGACAAGTTCCGATGTTTTGGATACTGCATTAGCATTGCAGATGGTTGCGAGTCTAGATTTATTGTTGTCATGTGTTGAAGAGTTGGGACAAGCAATTCGCTATCAGGCACAACAGCATCGGGAAACTGTGATGGTGGGTCGTTCCCACGGTATTCATGCGGAACCTATGACTTTTGGTTTTAAGTTGGCAGGATGGTTGGCAGAGGTTTGTCGGAACCGCCAGAGATTGGTAAAAATGCGGGATAATATTGCTGTGGGTAAGATTTCTGGAGCAGTGGGAACTTATGCAAATATTGACCCACGAGTTGAGGCGATCGCTTGCCAAAAACTGGGACTTCAACCGGATACTGCATCTACTCAAGTAATTTCACGCGATCGCCATGCTGAGTATGTGCAAATTTTAGCGTTGCTGACTGCTTCTATAGAACGTTTTGCTGTGGAAATTCGTAACCTTCAGCGTACTGATGTTTTAGAGGTTGAGGAATATTTTTCTAAGGGTCAAAAAGGATCGAGTGCAATGCCTCACAAACGTAACCCCATTCGTTCGGAGAGGTTAACGGGAATGGCGAGAATTGTGCGGGGTCATGCTGTTGCTGCTTTGGAAAATGTTGCTCTCTGGCACGAACGGGATATTTCTCATAGTTCTGTTGAAAGAGTGATTTTGCCTGATGCTTGCATTTTAACTCATTTTATGATCAAAGAAACTACTAATTTAGTCAAAAATTTGTTAGTTTATCCAGAAAACATGAAGCGAAATATGAATGTTTATGGAGGGGTGATTTTTAGTCAGCGAGTGCTTTTGGCTTTAGTAGAAAAGGGGATGATTCGAGAGGATGCTTATCAAATTGTTCAGTCTTGCGCTCATCAAGCTTGGAATCAACCTAATGGTAATTTTCAGGATTTAATTTGCAAGAATGAAGAAATTAAAAGTAGGTTATCTGAGGCAGAAATTGCAGCTTGTTTTGACCCGAAACATCATTTAAAACATTTGGATGATGTGTATCAAAGATTAGGTATTTGAAGTTTGATTTTGAGTATGTAGAGATTTTTTCTCCGTTGATAGTAACTTTCAAATGTTGAGCGATCGAGATAAAATACTTGGTGATTTTTGCCATTTAGGTTGAATTATTGAAGCTATAAATTACTTATTTATTCATGCCAAATTATAGCGTTAAATTTGGTTGATTTTTTTGAAACTGAATTAATCAGTAATTTCAATTAAGGATGTTGGTAGCTCCTAAACAGAAGTTTCTATAAGAAAAATCTCAATTTATAGTTCCGCTAACTGCACCCAATTAAAGTAATATCGGGTTGAGCGGAACTATGAGTTTGGCAATATTTAGTAAAAATTAATCGCGCGCTAACCACCAAATAAATGCACCAACAGCAACTGGTGCTGCTACTACTGCAACTATTGGAGCGATCGCTACTGATGCTGCTCCTGTTGTTGTTGCTACAGTTATACCAACACCCCCAGTTGTGGTAGCTATACCAGTGGCAGTTGCTCCGGTAACAGTTGCTAATGTACTGCCTGTAGTAGCTGCTCCACCGATAGTAGCTAATGCACCGATAGTAGCTAATGCACCGCCTGCTAAAGTTGTTGCTACGATAGAATTGCTCATAAAAAAAATGACTCCTTTTTAAGTAAAATTGATGAGGCTTAATCAAGCATTTTTTTGCCTCTCAATTAATACTTTAGTGGCTGAATTGATAATATAAATTATTCCTGACTAACGGTCATTATTAACAACAATGATAAAATGATGACTATCATCAAAAAAATCGTTTTGAAGTAAATTCGATGAATCAAACTGCAAGTAATTATAAATTTATTCAAGATTTAATTAATTATAACTTTTATGCTGAAGCTCAAGCTAGTTGGAATGTTAATAATTTAATTTATGACTTAGAAAAATTAGAGAACAATACCCGCCAATAGGAGAAGGTTTAACCAAATTTCACAAGCAGTATTTATTAATGGTATTAGTAGGGAAACAACTTCCGGATATGGTGGCTGAACTGGAAGATATTTCATCAGTTGATTCTCTCAGGACTAAACTAAGTAATGATAAAAGAAAAAAAGGTATTCATTTTTGCTTACAAAAATTGCTGAAACAAGAAATTGGTAATCCTCAAGATATCATTTTTCATTTATTTAATTCTCAATATAGAAAGCAACCTCAACCTCCTAATTTTGAAAAAGAAAGAAGTTTATTAATTAGAATACCCGATGATGTTTCAGCAAAACAATTGTTAGAAATTGAGAACAAAGTGAGGGCGATAACAGGATGTCCTTATCTTAGGGTAGTGGAAATTAAAATGGGTAGTATAATTTTGCATTTAAAAGGTTCTCAATCTGCTTGCGAGCAAATAGAATCTTTGCACCAACAAGGTTTACTTTCAGATAGATTAGGTGTTCCTATTATAGATGTAGAAATCATGCCTAGTCAGGTTAATTTAACTCAATGGTTTGAGTATATTTTGACATCTGGATGGCAAGGAGCAAATGAATTATTAACTCCTTCACAATTAGCATTAGTTAGAAGTGCAGAAATTAAAGCTGGAAAGTTAATTGATTTACGAGCAAATATGTTAAGTCATGCTGTAGTTTTATTGGTCAATTTAAGACGAGAAGATGATGATCTTCCTGAAGTAGAAATAACTTTACGGGTTTATCCCACTAGGGATAATGTTTATCTTCCTCCTAATTTGAAATTGATTGTTTTAAGTGAAAATGAAGTTTTTCAAGAAGTTACTGCTAGAAGTGAAGATAGGATTATTCAATGTAAATTTGCAGGAGAAGTAGGGGAAGAATTTACGGTAAAATTAGTGTTAGATGAAGCCGTAATTACGGAGGATTTTGTTATTTAATTAAATTAGATTTATTTTAAAGTTATGCCAGCTAAAGACTTTTTCATCATGCTGTTACATCAGCTTTAATCAAAGATGGTTGGAAAATTACGGACGATCCTCTATTTATTAAGCCTAGCACTAAAATATCTTTATACATTGATATAGGTGGCGAACGAGCTATTGGTGCAGAAAAAGATGGTCAAATAATAGCAGTAGAAATTAAAAGTTTTTTGTCAATGTCACCCTTGGCAGAATTTCATACTGCTCTTGGTCAATTTCTTAGTAAGCATTTCCTCCGGAATGCTGCGCAAACAGCCGTCAGCTATTAGCTATCAGCTATCCCGATGCAACAGCTACAAGGTACTGATAACTGATAACTGATAACTGAAATGACTCTTTTATTAAACTTTCTGTAAGTACCTATCAAGTTAAATTATTAATTTTCGATCCTTTAGAAGAGGTAATTGTTTTATGGAGCGATTAAATTATTCAGAAATTGTCACACAAATACTTAAAGAACACTATCAATATCATACTCAAGATTCACAATATGAAACACAACTGATTTTGGATTCGGAAAGAAATCATTACCTCTTAATTTCTTTGCGTTGGCAAAATGAACAACGGGATTATGGTTGTTCTATTCATGTTGATATTAAAGATGGAAAAATTTGGATTCAACAAGATTTTACTGAGCAAGGAATTGCTCAACAATTATTAGATTTAGGTGTGCCAAAATCGGATATTGTTTTGGCTTTTCGTTCGCCTTTTGTGCGGCAATTTTCTGATTTTTCTGTAAACTAGAAATTTTGACTTTATAGCAATGAGCGCTGGTATATTTACAAATTGCAGGAAAGGCCAAATAGCTAAAAGTCTTATATGATCAGCAATTTATTCCCCCTGTTGCCTGTTGCCTGTTGCCTGTTGCCTGCGCACAGCGCTATAAGTGCTTATGCAAAATTAATTGTATATTCTGTGCCAAAGTTTTTCGTATGGATTTTCTACTGCACTAAAAAACTCATATAACTCTCATAAGCTTCTAGTAAGCATTTCCTTGCTTACAGCTTCTATTTCTCACCATTTAAGTGCTTATGCAAAATTAATTACCTGTTCTGTTGATTCCCTATTTAAAATCCAGAAGTTGCGATCGCTTTCTTCTATGACCAAAATTAAAAAACAGTTTCCCGCAAGAACGCAAAAGTATAAGTAAAAAAATATAATCAACTATTATTATTTTTTCTGCTTATAAAAAAATCTCTGATTTCGGCTAATTGTTACAAAATATTTCACGTACTTGCGTTATTTCAGCGATTTGGTATCATATGGATACATAGTTTATTGTGCCAATTTTGTATTTAAAAATAAGAAATTTTCCCTAGAAAAAGCTACAACCTTCTATTTTTCGTCAATATAGGATGCAAAAATTTATACCCTTTCTACGGATGAATAAATCTCAAAAAACTAATTTTGAACAGGTGTCGGTGCTTAAGAAATTATAACTATTGACAAATTTGTTCTGATAGTATCCAAAAATTGAAGGGTAGAGGCAGGCAGAAATTTTTGATTTGCTTGTAGCACTATAATTCAAGCTGACCAATACGAAAAATTTAATTTGAAGGGATTCACCTGAAATCCTAATTATTAAAATATACAATTACAGCGCTTTCCGTTGTTATGAGGTACGGTAGCAGCACTTAGCAAACCAGTTTTTTAAATGTTGAGGATTCATTAACTTACCAAAAAATTGGGTTTAAAGCCTCACCCTTCTATGGCGACTTTTTAGTTGATTTGATTTCAATAAATATGTTATCATACTGTTAGTTCAGATAGGAATTATGAAAGCTAGATTTAAGTATCGTATCTATCCAACACCGGGACAAAAATACCGAGAGCGCAAAGCTATTTGGTTGTGTGCGTGTGGTTTGGAATGATAGCCTAGCTTGTTGTCAAGAAAAGTATAGATCGGGAGAAAAGAAACCCAATAATTCTCAACTACAAAAAAAGTTTATCACGCAATCTAAAAAGACTGAAGACAGAGAATGGTTATCAGAAGTTTCTGCTATACCATTGCAGCAATCATTGAATGATTTAAACCGTAGGGGCAAACGGCCGTTTGCCCCTACAAACTTTTTAAATCGACTAAAGGTCAGAGAAAAGGTAGACCAATTAAACCTCCTAAATTTAAAAGTAGAAAGTCAAAGCAAACTGCTAGGTTTACACTCGTGAGGATTTAAAGTTGGTCAACATAAAGTTTATTTGGCTAAGATAGGAAAGCTGAAAATAGTTTGGTCAAGAGAGTTACCTGCTCCTCCATCATCAGTAACAGTAATCAAAGACGTAGGGGCGAACGGCCGTTCGCCCCTACATAGATATTTCTTGAGTTTTGTAGTAGAAATACAACCAGAAATCTTACCTCAAACTGATAATTCAGTAGGTATAGATTTAGGCATATCTACCTTTGCTACATTTAGTGATGGTACAAAGGTTGATGCTCCTAAACCACTTAAGAAACGAATTAAGAAGTTAAGAAAGTTAAGTAAGTCATTATCTCATAAAACCAAAGGGTCTAAAAGGTATGAAAAAGCAAGACTAAGAGTTGCTAAGTTTTCCTACGGAATGCTGCGCAAACATGCCAAACTGAAAGATACGCTTGACAGATTTTCTACATAAATTATCTACTAAAATAATTCGTGAAAACCAAACAGTTGTTTTAGAAGTATAACAACGTTTCTGGAATGGTTAAAAACCGTAAATTATCCAGAGCCATATCAGATTTAGGTTGGAGACAATTCCGGACATTCTTAGAAGGAAAAGCAGAAAAATATGGTCGCGATTTTAGAGTAATTAGTCGCCCTTGAACCTACTTCTCAAATTTGCTCAAATTGTGGCTTTAAAGGTGGCAAGCTAGACCTTAAGGTGCGAGAATGGGAGTGTCTCAACTGCGGTGCAAAACATGATAGAGATGAGAATGCAGCGATAAATATATTAGTTGCGGGCGGGCAGTCCGAGACATTAAACGGACGTGGAGGTAAGCGTAAGACTAGCGTCAAGGTAGCAGCAGCCAGTGTTAGCGGCAGCTATGCGAAGCAAAACGTCAACCCGCCGAGGAGTTACGGCTCGGTAGGAATCCCCATGCCTTTAGGCCGGGGAGGATGTCAAAGTGCTTTCTACTGTTATGAGGTACAGCCATCGGGCTATGCAGGCAAGATGCCTGCGCCACAAGAGGCAAGATGCATGCGCCACAAGATTTTCAGCATTTACCTTGTACATCATTTTGATAAATTTAGGAGCAGTTATGGGAAAGTTAGTTACTCTCAATATTGATGGCGGGTTTCACGAGGGTTTTTCGGTGCGGGGTGAAATTTGGCAAGATGTAGATTCGATAAAAAATGAACCTAATTTAGCGATCGCTAGTAAGTCAGCACATTTACCTCCACATTTAGAAATCTTAGAGCAGTATCGTCATTGGCAAAGTTTATATACAAATTTAGATGTCTTTTTTCTAATCGTTTAAAATCTAAAGCAGGTTTTACTAATATTTCTGATAATGATAAAAATGGAGCTTTTGCAGGTTGTAAAAAGGCAGCTACTTTATTATCCAAAACTTTCAATACTTGGTTTGGTTCCTCCGATTTTCAACCGATAGAAATTTTGCTTCGGAATTATTTAGATAAATCGGAAAGTACGAGAATTTTATTGACAACTGAAAATTATGGTTTACGACGTTTGCCTTGGCATGAATGGAATTTTTAAAGGATTTTCCGAAGGCTGAAATTGCTCTAGCTACTCCTAATTTTCAACGAGTTGATACGACTAAAAATTTAGACAAAAAGATAAGATAAAAATTTTAGTTATTTTGGGAGATGATGCGGGGACTGATGCTGATGAAAAGGTGATTCGGGAATTAATTCCTGATGCAGAAATTTGTTGGTTAATAGAACCTCAACGTACAGAATTAGATGAACCTTTATGGCAACAATCTTGGGATATTTTATTTTTTGCTGGTCATGGCAAGACGAAAGATAATGGGAGTATTGGTACGATTCAAATTAATGCTCAAGATGTTTTGACTATTTCTGAAATAAAAAATCATCTTCTACAAGCTGTTAAGTCTGGTTTAAAGTTGGCAATTTTTAATGCTTGTGATGGTTTAGGTTTGGCTTATCAATTGGCAGAAGGTGAGGATTTACATTTACCGCAAATTATTGTGATGCGGGAAAATTTGCCTGTAGTTATTGCTCCAAAGTTTCTCCAATATTTTCTAGAAAATTATACTCAAGGTTTATCTTTATATAGTTCTTTGCGGGAGAGTCGCCAGAGGTTACAAATATTAGAAAAGGATTTTCCCTGTGTCAGTTGGTTGCCTGTTTTATGTCAAAATCCTGCGGAAATTCCTCCCCGTTGGTGGGAGTTGGGAGGAAAAATTCAGATATCTCCCTATAAAGGATTGAGTGCTTTTACTGAAAATGATACAGAAATATTTTTTGGCAGGAAAGTGTTGACTAATTCTTTATTGGAAAAGGTGGCAAGGCAAAATTTGGTAGCTATTATTGGTGCTTCGGGTAGTGGGAAATCTTCCTTGGTTGCTGCTGGTTTAATTCCTCAATGGTTGGCTCAAGCTACGGAAATTTTACCCCATTTTGTCGTGAAAATTCGTCCTGGTTTTCCTCAATGGAGTTTACTCCTAATGGCAAAGAAATTTTAATAGGAGATAGTTCTGGTGTAGTGCATTTTTGGAACTTAGAAACTTGGGAAAAAATTAGAGAATTTAAAGCCAATACTAATCAAATTACTAAAATAGCTGTTAGTCCTGATGGAAAGCAAATATTAACTTTAGGAGTTGATATTAATTCAGATAAAACTCCTGGCCTTGCAGCAAAGCTTTGGGATTTATCAGGTAAACCAATTGCAGATATTGATTTTTTCCAAAACACTATAGGTTTTCTTGGTGATGTTAGTTTTAGCCCCAATGGTAAAGAAATTGCTATAGTAATCACAAAAAACCAGGGTACATTCAAATTTTATGATTCTAGCTCTGGAAAGCTCATCCCTCGAAGTACAACAAACAGTCTTTCAGGCTTTAACTTCAGTTACAGTCCTGATAGTAAAACAATTGCTTTTAATGGGTTATCGGGCATTAAATTGCTAAATTACAAAGCTAAATCAGATTTTATAGAATTGCCTGCTGACTATGAAAAGGAAATCAACCAAATGAAACAAAAAGGTTTTATTGATTTGCAGTATAGCGCAGATGGTAAAAAATTATTGTAATCAATAAAGATTATGGTAAGAATTATGTAGATATTTGGGATTGGCAAGAAAAAGAAAAAAGAAGAATTAATGTTGGTAATCGTAATTTTGCCAGCATAACTCCTGATGGAAAATTTATAATTATTGTTACTAGAAAAAGCATTCAAAAATTTGATTTAGAAGGTAATTTAATTCCTGAACTAAAAGCAAGTATTGGTCCAGAGGAAAAAGTTTTGCACTCTTGGTCTGCTGGCACATACATTGGTCATAGATACTATAACTCAAGTTTAGATGGCAGCACAATAGCTACAATTGGATTTTTTACTATGGGGCAACCCCCCCTGCGCTTCTGGGATTTATCAACCCAGCAAGTCAAGCAGTTTAAAAACAATTTTGGTTATTTGCGCCAAGTATTAGTTAGTCCAAACGGCAAATATATTTTGACTATTTCAACAGATTTAGTAACTAAACTTTGGGATACCTCTGGTAATTTGCTCTATCCGCTAGATGTTGATGCAAAACACTCCTCAAATCAAGAGGAAGTTTCAATGCTAGCTATTGTACCAGGTTCAATAAAGAAAACCATTTCGGGTAGTTATGAAGTACACATACTTGATGTTTTCCAAAATTCTACAGCAATGAAAGCAGGTTTGAGAAGTGGTGACGTAATTGAGGCAATAGATGGTCAAGAAATTCCTAACAATTTAAGTGACGTATTTAAATTGCTCATGGGAGAACCTGGTACTCCTGTAAAAATTAACTTTATGAGTTCTGAGCGTGGTTTTGAAAGGCAGGAAAAACAATTCTTAGAGAAAATTTGTTTATGATATAACCAATTTATCGCTTTTTGCTGCAGAAGGGATAAAATTTAGCCCTGATAGTCAATATTTGGCAATGTGGAAAGGGAGCAATTTATCCTTAAGAAACATAAAAACTAACAAACTGGTTGAAATCAATAATCCAGAGGAGATTATCACTGTTGATTTCAGTCCTGATAGTAAACTTTTAGCAGTAACTAATACAGATAATTCAATCAGAATTTGGGATTTTTCTGGAAATTTAGTTAATGAAATTAAGCTGCTACAAGTTCCTTCTAGGATAGCTTTTAGTCCTGATAGTCAGCAAATTGCAGTTTTAGACCCCAATGAATTCACCATCTGGACTCTTGACGGAAAACAAATTGCTAAACATACAATTCCCGAAGAAAATCAAGGTAAAATAGTCTTTTCCCCCGATGGTAAATATATAGCAACTGGTCAAAGCAAAGTATTTATTTGGCAGAATAAAAACTTAAACGAACTATTAGCAACAGGATGCGATTGGTTGCAAGAATATTTAACTACTCGCCCCCAAGAAAAAGAGAAATTAAAAGTGTGTCAAGAAGAAGTCAAATAGTTAGAAAATTCATAGTATGATAATTAATCATTCAAACTTGCCCAAAAAATAAATGGAACCCCTATCCAATAACTGGGCAGATATTCAGCCCGATAAAATATACCAAACAACTAACGATCAGTTAGTATCTTTTAGCAAAGAGCAAATACAACTGGGGATAAAATATGACCAAAATAACAAACATTTAAAAGCTATTGAAAAAGGAATAGTTCCCCCTCGCGGTAATATTGGACTTGTTGCTTCCGAAATAGAAGGTTTTGACCTAAAATCAAAAGTATTAGGAAAAGGAGGCGATCGCCGATTTCACGGAATAATTATAGATGAAGTTTTACACTTTCCTGGTTTTGTAACAGAACATTAATTATCAATTAACTATGACTCAAATAGAATTAAAAAATCACCCCGTTTGGCAAGATTTAACAGAAGTAATAGAAAATTTAGATGCTAACTCTTTAGTGAGAGAACATCTAGAATTATGCGATTATAAAATCTGCGGTTATTGGGATGAAGAAGATAAATATTATGAAGAAATTATCTTGCCTCGTTCCCTATCTGCTGAGTTAGTTAGTAACTCAATTGGTGTTACCAATAAAAACGTTGGATTAAATTAAAATTTTTCTCAAAGCTAATGATATAGCTGCACAAAATCTGGGAGAACTAACTATAATTTATGATGAAAATCTACAATTTTTAGATGAAAATTGGCAGATAAATATTGACTCTATTTTGGCTTATCAACTATGATATAGAACTTAGCTTTGATAATATAATCAAGACAAATTCATAATAAATCTCAAAATGACATCTCCATCTAATCAACAAAAAGCGATCGCCATAACCGAACGAGGATTAACAATAACAGGAACTCGCATAACCATCTACGACATCATGGACTATTTAACAGCACAGTACCCACCTCAGTTTATCCGCAGTATGCTAAGTCTCACCGACGAACAACTTCAGGCAGCTTTATCTTACATCGAAGCTCACCGTCCAGAAGTTGAAGCAGAATATCAAACGGTACTCCAAGAAGCAGAAGCACTCCAAAAATATTGGGAAGCACAAAATAGCACCCTATTTGCTCGCATTGCTACCACACCACCAAAACCAGGAACAGAAGCTATCCGTGCCAAACTGCAAAGAGCTAAAGCTCAACTGGGATCGCAAGTATGAACTTTTTGATAGATTATAATCTCAATGGGCCTGCTCTAATTCTACTAGGTAGTCTGACTGCTAGCGGTTGGTTAGATTTGATTGACGTTCGTTTTGTCAATTTTTCCGAAGTAGAATTACCAATGAATAGTAGCGATCGCCAAGTTTGGAGGTTTGCACAAGCTAATCAAATGATTTTGCTAACCGCTAACCGCAGTATGAAAGGTAAAGATTCTTTGGAGCAAGTCATCCGTGAAGAAAATACCCCTACTTCTTTTCCTGTATTAACCATCGCTAATGTCGATAGACTCCTAGCTGACTCAAATTATCGAGAACGTTGTGTCAACCGCTTAGTAGAAATTGCGATAGATATTGAATATTACCAAGGTACAATGCGAATTTTTATCCCTTGAAATTTCTTGGAGCAAATATAATATAATTTATGCAAACTTCTTAGCCCGCAAATCAACTTTAACAAAAATAATAACTCAAAATGGTAACTACCTATCGTTTAAAAGCTAGTGAACTCGATCAGAGCTTTTTAGAAAGATTAAAAGCTACTTATGGAGATCAAGAAATAGAAATCAGTGTTTCTAACTTAACAACACAACTAGAAGCAATGGCAAACGATCCATCTATTCAAGCTGAAATTCAGCAAATAGAACAGGAATTTAAAATCACTGAAATGGATGGTTTAACTGATTTATGACCATTCAAAGAGGCGAGATTTATTTTGTTAATCTTAATCCGGTTCAAGGCAGAGAACAAGCAGGACAAAGACCTGTGTTAATTTTATCAATTGATTCTCTTAACCAACTACCCTTAGTTATTACTGTAATTGTAGGAACAAAAGGTGAAAATATCACCCGTGACTTTCCCACTAATGTGCGTGTTTCTTCTTCTGAAAGTGGATTGCCAATGGAGACTGTTTTTTTATGTTTTCAAATCCGTTCTTTAGATAAAAATCGTTTTCCTGATTCTCCAGCGGGACGAATTTCTGAAACTAAAATGGCAGAAATTGAGGCATCAATTCGTTATTGTTTAGGGTTATAGAATATTCTCATTGAGAATATTAATTCTAGTTCATTGTTTTCGAGAAGAAGATTCTATTATTAGAATTATTTCTGCTATAAAAGCTACTCAAAACGAATTGGTGCTAAAATAATACAATTCTATAATCACAATAAACTATGAACCAAACAATTAATGTCAGTGGTTTAAAACCAGAACAAAATATTTCAACTTATTGAGATACATCCACGCGGGCAAGATGCCCGCACTGGGAACATTTAATTGTTAATATCTGTACTTCTTATGCGAGAAATCTTCTGTAATATTGACTCTATTTTTATTGCTACTTAAGTCGAGCGATCGCCTTTTTTCCAGAGGATAAAATTAGGTAGCTATTTCCAAATAACCTCGATGTTGAGGATGTATAAAATTCAAACTAATATTCTCCTGATAAATTCCCATCTCTACTAATTTTTCTACTATTGATTCTTCCGTATCATTACATTGAATAATAATACTATCCTCAACAATATCAATATGTACAACACATTGATGAATAGGCTTATATTTATACCATCCCACCCACAAAACCAAATAACGCATTCTTTCATCATCAAAAATTAGCTCAATTTACGAATCTTCATCCTTGAGATATTCATATTCACAGAGAAGTTTTTTGACACATTGCTTATAAAAATCTATGGTATTATCCATTGTAAATCTGACTCTGAAAAAGAGAAAATAATTAGTTTCAAACAAATTATAATATAATTGACCATTATATTATTGAAAAAACAAATGAAAGCCATTGAAGTAACAGGAACTATTGATGAAAACGGACAATTATTCCTCGACCAACCTATTGAAAATTTACCTCCAGGAAAAGTGCGAGTTATCCTACTTTTTCCCGAAGTAGCAGAAGAAGATGAACCCGATCCTGACGATACTCCCGTTGAAGAAATAAAAGCTAGTCTCAGAAGAGCATTGCAACAAGCAAAATCTGGACAAACTAAACCAATTTCTGAAATGTGGGAAGGAATAGACGTTGAATAATACCCTTTAATATCAAATAAAAAACAGGATAAATATATGCCACAAATCACCCTAAATATCCCCGATGAATTAATTTCACGTATCCATTATTTTGAAGAACAATTACCCCAAATTTTAGAGCTAGGAATGCGGGAATTAAATGCTAGTTCAACGGAATGCTTACATAAAATATTATGAAAACTTCTTACCTACTACTACTTTTACAAAGATCGATAGTTCTCATTTTAGCAGCACTTATATTTGCAATATCTATCAATTTTCCGCAAGTCAAAGTAGGTATTACTCAAGCAATATTGAATCATAACATAGCTGAATCTAAAATACCTGAATGGGCAAGATTAGTAGATATAAAAACTCTTAATTCTGAGATTATTTTAGATATTCGCTACGCCACTACAAATAATTTCCTCAACCAAAAATTATACCCTGTAGCAAAATGTGCTTTAAGAAAAGAAGTAGCAGAAAAATTATCACAAGTTCAGGCAGATTTAAAAACAATAGGATTAGGTTTAAAAGTTTATGATTGCTATCGACCTCTATCAGTTACAAAAAAGATGTGGGAAGTTTTGCCAGATTCTCGTTATGTTGCTAATCCTGAGAAAGGTTCTCGACATAATCGTGGTGCTGCAGTTGATGTGACTTTAGTTGATTTAAACACTGGTAAAGAGTTAGAAATGCCTACAGAATTTGATGATTTTTCTGAAAAAGCTTGGCGCAATTATTTAGGTAATAAATTAGAAGTTCAGAGAAATAGCGAACTATTAGTAGAGAAAATGAACAAGTATGGCTTTGAAGCTTTAATAACAGAATGGTGGCATTTTGATGCAATAGGATGGCAAAAATTTGCTATTTTGGATGTACCCTTAGATCGAATTACTGAATTTCAAAAAATATAAATTATGGATGTCATTTCAGTTATCAGTCATCAGTTAGCCTCCTGTCGGAGGAGCTACGCTAACAGTTATCAGTACTTCTGCAATAAGGAGGCTTGATATAAGGACTATCCTATTTTTTTATCCCCTTAAAAGGGGAGGCTTTATACCAAAATTTTTCGGTAAAAAAGTTACTAACTCAGGACTAAAGTATTAAACCCCCTATTGTGGATAAATTCTGTTAAAGATAAGTATTATATTATGAAAAAATCCGGAGTTTGACTTTGAAGTTGAGAAAGTTTATGATAGAGAACAATTAATTTGTCAGTAATTACAAATAAAAACATTAAATAGTTGTCACTAATTGTAAGCATTTCCTGCGGACTGCTGCGCAAACAGCTATTAGCTGTCAGCTCTCAGCTATCATGATGGGGTTTTAATGAATATAGACTGTTTCAGCCAGATTTTATAGTTAAGTATAAATTCTGCCTCAATTAGTAAAGCTTTTATCTAAAACTAAAAGCAATAGCTGATTGCTGATTGCTGATTGCTGACGGCTGAATGCTTACCACTAATTCCGATTTTAATCAATTTTTATGGAGAACAATATGAAAAGTATACTACTAGAACCAACTTATATTTTTAATGATGAAAATCCACTAACTCAAACAATTAACTTGACTGATAACTATGAAAAAATCCCCAGTCAGATTACTGAAAATCAAGATTTCCCAGAACAGTTCAGTCGTCACGGATATCCAAAACAATTACAAGATAACCTCGAACCTTGGGAAATAGTTCGGTTAATTAAACAAACTAGAATTGAGATTGCTGAATATGCAGAATCAACTATTATTGGTTCAGACAATAAATACGATAAAATTAAAGCCGAACTAGGGATGAATATTATTATTCCCAAAGGCAAAATTGAACAACTCAGATTAGAAGTTTCTTTAATAGGAGGTAATGATTCTGAACCAATAATAGCTGTAGATGGATTACCATCTGATTTATTTGATGAAAAATATCTAGTCCAAGGCAAAGTTACAGTAGCAGTTGATAAATTACTAAAATTTATTCCTGTAACTGTTAATGTTTTAAATATGTTACCTGCTGATATTGAACTAGAACCTTGGGAATTTAATGTGGGACGTATGAGAGATGTCACAATTGATTTTTCCGGTGGATTAACTTCTCAACCAGCTTGGTTTTTTCAAGGTAATGGGATTAAAAATGATGTGAGAGTAGCTCTGACAATTAAAAAACCCAAAAACTTACATAAAGTTACTGCAGATGTACGAGCAGCTTGGATATATAAACCAGGTTTATTTCGTTCAGAAAAAGTTGGTAGTGATGTGAAAAATATCCTGATTTATGAAAAGTATTAAATCAGTTTTATACAGTAATAAATATGCTCTATTATGTTGAGGTATATTTATCATCAAAAAATGCTTAAAAGCTCTTTGATTTATCTAGGGGTTTGTATTCTTTTATATATTATTTTTTATTTTTAATTAGGGCTTGCACTCATAAAGCTAAAAGTCAGAATAGCTAAGGTAATTGAGCTTTTTATATTCAATTTATCTCCTAAGTTATTGGCTCTTATTGGCATCAATTTACTGAAATTTTCTGCTGAAATTCAACAAAATTTCTTCACATAAAATTGCCAAAACCATTGCCTGTTCTCCACAAACCGACCCGTCCCCGCGTCTGGTGCGTCCCCGTGTCCTACGTCCACCAACCAATTTTTTCAGCAGACCCTAATTAGGGTTTGCTTATGGAAAGTCTTTTTGCTGGGATAGGGACCCACCCCTAACCCCTCCCAGGAGGGGAAAAAGGGACCCACCCCTAATATAGAATCCGGTTGAATAGTTATTGTATAGTTGGGAGTAGGGGACCCACCCCTACTGCTCCCAGGAGGGGAAGAGGGGAGTGGGGGAGTGTGGGAGTAGGGGAGATTAAAGGTTTAAAGTAATTTAAGAAATTATCAACATATACTATATAACCGGATTCTATATAACCCCTCCCAGGAGCGGAAAAAGGCAGTAGGCAGTAGTTAGGACGTAGAATAAATGGGAATTACAAAGTCAGTGGCCCAAAGAGTTGAAAATTAGCCAATTTCCGCCGTCATACTAATAACTGTTTCCACAGTTTTACCCGGTTCAGCAATTAATAAACTTTCCCCAGTATTCATAGCATTACGAGGTGCAGTCCAAGGTTCTAAACAATAAAAATCTTTACCTTTCACAGTCCAAAAAACCAGAGTAGAGTAATTACTATCGTAGTTAATAGTTAACTTTAAATTACGACTTTTATCAGTAACTACTGCGGACTGCTTCGACAAATTTACAAAAGCCCAATCAATTTCTTCGGCATTAAAATCAAACTCTCCAGAAAAAGTATTAACAGTTGGTTCACCCTTAAGTTTATATTCATTTGAAGGTAAATCAAATTCTAATTGACTCTTATCATTCACAGCAAAATAAGGATGAATTCCTGTAGCAAATGGCATAGGTTTCTGAGATAAATTCGTGTGAGAATATCGCATCTCTAGAGTATTACCCCGCAATATATAGGTATAATTCAACTCAAAATTAAATGGATATACTGCCCGAGTTTCATCACTGCTGCGGAGAGTCACAGTAATACTTGCGCCATTCTCGGTAGACTGTTGTGTAACTTCCCAAGGAAGGGTACGAGCAAAACCATGTTGCTTGATTTTGTAGCTTTCTCCATCTAACGTATAGGTATCGTCAACCACGTTGCCACAAATAGGGAACAATAGAGGAATGCCACCGCGCACCGAAAGAGTGGGGTCAGCAAAACGTTCCTTATCCATATAAAATATTTTTTGGTCTTGAGTACGCCAGTCAGTAATAATGCCACCTCGTTCGGGAACAACTACGACTAAAGACTGAGTGGTCTCATCAGAAAGGATATAGGGTTGATTTTGATTTTGTCCAACATTAGCAGGCATAGATAATTCACCTAAAACAACTGCTATTAAGGTCTCACAGAATAGTCTGAAAAACTATTCATTTTGGACATAATGTGGAATTTAAAGTCAAAAGTCAAAAGTCAAAAGTTAAAAGTTAAAAGTGATATTCTATATCAAATACGCTTAATTCGGTATCAAAAAATGTTCCATCTTCTCATCTCCCCATTCACTAAAGTCAAAAGTCAAAAGTCAAAAGTTAAAAGTGATATTTTATATCAAATCCGCTTAATTCCGTATCAAAAAATATTCCATCTCCCCATCTCCCCATCTCCCTATCTCCCCATCTCCCTATCTCCCCATCTCCCCATCTCCCTATCTCCCCATCTCCCTATCTCCCCATCTCCCCATCTCCCCATCTCCCTATCTCCCCATCTCCCTATCTTCCCATCTCCTCACCGATAAACTGGTAAAGTAAACTTAAAACAACTACCATGATTAGGGTTAGACTCTACCCAAATTTTGCCGTAGTGGGATAAAATAATCCTCTGACATAGAGCTAGACCAATACCATAACCTTCTTTTGACTCATCACGCTTGAGCCTAAAACTATCTTCAAAAATACGGCCGTGATTTTCTTTAGGAATGCCAGGGCCACTATCACAAATTGTTACTTGAATCTTTTGAGTAGTGCGATCGAGAATTAAAACCTGTATTTTTCCTTGTTTAGGAGTATACTTAATGGCATTATCCAGCAAATTAACTATTACCTGACGTATTCTTTCTCGGTCGGCATAAACTAACGGTAAATCACTAGGAATATCCTTTTTCAACTGCAAATCTTTTGACTTAAGTCGGTCTCGAAAACTAATTATCACCTCGCTACACAATGCCCCCAAATCTAATTTTTCAGGCTGAATTTGTAACCGCGTACTTTTGCCTCTTGGCCTCTCCAGAATATCTATAATCATTTTGTCGATCGTGCGAACTTGGTAACGTGCCTGCTTAATTAGCCTTTCCACAAGAGTTGGAGACCTTCTGGGAACCTCACTATTAGCCGTTTTTTGAGTTGATTCTAAAGTCTCTAAAGCCAAAGAAACTGCTGTCAGAGGGTTGCGTAAGTCGTGAGCCAACATTGCCACAATACGGTCTTTAAATCTTAGTTGAGCTTGAAGTTGTTCTTTCTCCTGTTTGAGACGAAAAATCTCATCTGACATTTGCATTAATTCCGCAGCACAGTCGATGGAACTAACAGATAATTTTTGATTAACAACCTGTTTAGACTGAGGCTGAGAGTTATGAGTGTGCCAATATTCGGCGATAGAACGTTGCCAGCGTGGCCACCAATATTCCAATTTGGCAATTAAATCTGTACCAGTTAGGGTTTGTCTCGGTTCAGGATAAATTTTGAGTAGGGCAGGAGTAGCAATTAACTTGAAATGCTCTGCCATATAGGGTTGTTCTTCTACGTCAATGACTTGAAATTCAAAGGGATAATCATAATCTTTTTTAAATTGTTGAGAGACTTACGAATGGCTTGAATTTGCTGTTGAGAGCCAGGACGTTTATTGATAAACAATAAAATCTGTAAACATCCCTGCTCATTATTATTATTAGATTTTTCTGAAGACACCTGTACAAAATCTCTAGGTAAGTGGGATAGGCTATTAGCATCTCTTTTGCAAATAGAATAATTTACCATTTAGTAGTAATCCATATTGAATATTCCCGCCTACCTAGATACTTGGCCCGATAGTGTAAGCGGGGCGGGGTTTACCACTTACGATTAAAAAACAAAATGTTGAATTTTATATTTTTCTATTAATGGCCTATAAAATAAAATTTGTTTCTGAGATAATTTAATATCTATTTCATATTGTGACACTAATACTTTAAATTCGCCTTCTAGAGTGTATCGAGATTATCTAATGCTTACTTGACATAATTGATACTTTATAGTATGTAAACACAGATAAATCTTACCAGTGGTTATAATGACTCAAACGAGGGATAATTTTCTGGTAAGTGGTATACTGCAAGCTTCAATTTTATGGTAGTTAGAGGTTTGCTAAGGATACTCTGATGACTTTGTGCCTCATTTATAGCGCTGTGCGCAGGCAACAGCTCCGGAAAGCAACAGCTCCGGAAGGGGGAATAAAAAACTGATAATATAAGACTTTTAGCTATTGGACAGTTCTTGTAATTTGTAAATATGCCAGCGCACATTGCTATAATCTAAAATTTTTTTTATAGCGCTACGCATTAATGTGTTTGACATTTCTAAACCCTGTTAGCGGAGCATTTGAGCACCGAAAACCCTTTAACAATTTACTATTCCCCATTCCCTATTCCCTATTCCCTAGCACGTAGTGCTATAAAATTTTAATTTTGAAATATTACTATAAAGTGGATGAAGTTGGTTAGCTGGCAAAAAAATCAGTCCCTCAGAATGGTGCTTGTGGTGGCGATCGCCTTCTTTGTTCTCTGTCTATTATTTAATCTGCATCGCTATTATAGTTTTTACGCTTCCTACGACCAGGGTATATTTAACCAAGTCTTTTGGAATAATATACACGGTCGTTTTTTTCAAAGTTCTCTCTCTTCTGCTCTTTCCACAAATGTAGTTCACCAAGGCCAAATACCAGAAGTATACTATCACCGCTTAGGCCAACATTTTACTCCAGCTCTATTGCTGTGGTTGCCAATATATGCTCTATTTCCATATCCCATTACCCTAACAGTTTTACAAGTCACATTAGTTACTGGTGCTGGTTTAGTTTTATACATTTTAGCTAGGCACTATCTCCAGCCACCCTTATCAGCCATAATTACTATTAGCTTCTATTGTGCTAATGCAGTAATTGGCCCTACTCTCGCAAATTTCCATGATATTTGTCAGATACCTATATTTGTATTTAGCTTACTATTGGCAATGGAAAAACGCCGATGGTCTTTATTTTGGATTTTAGCAATATTAATTTTAGCAGTGAGAGAAGATGCGGGAGTAGTTTTATTTGGAGTAGGATTCTATCTAATTTTGAGTAAGCGCTACCCCAAAATAGGTTTAGCTATTTGTACTCTCAGTTTTGTTTATATGGTGGCTTTAACAAATCTGATTATGCCTATATTTTCCGAAGATATTTCCCAGAGATTTATGATGGAAAGATTCGGTCAATATGCGGAAGGAGAAGAAGCTTCTACTCTAGAAATAATTTGGGGTATGATTAGCAACCCTTGGCGTTTAATTGGAGAAATTTTTACCCCATTTTTTGGCACCATCAAATATTTATTAGGTCAATGGTTGCCTTTAGCATTTGTGCCTGCTGTTGCTCCCGCTTCTTGGATGATCGCGGGGTTTCCTTTGTTAAAATTATTTTCTGCTCAAGGTTTGTCTGTACTGTCAATTACTATTCGCTACGCAATGACAGTAGTACCTGGATTATTTTATGGTGCAATTTTATGGTGGGGAAAGAGAGAATCAGAAGTTGAAAACTCACCACTGCCATCACTAAAGTTTCAGCGTTTCTGGGTAATTTGTCTTTGCTTATCTCTATTTTTTACCTTCACTTCTAATCCTAATCGTACCTTCTATTTTTTAGTACCAGACTCAGTACAACCTTGGGTTTATGTACCTGCACATCAACAATGGCAACACGTTAGTCAAATGCGACCGTTGTTAGGGAAAATTCCTGATGATGCTAGTGTGGCAGCAACAACTTATATTATTCCTCACTTATCAGGTCGTCGAGCAATATTGCGGTTTCCCAGAATGCAATTTAGAAATGATGCTAGAGAAGTTGAAAAAGTAGAATATATTATTGTTGACTTGTGGCGGTTGAATAGATATCGAGTAGCATTTAAGAGCGATCGGCAACGACTGGAAAAAATTGTACCTCGAATTGAGGATCTTTATAATTCTGGTGAATATGGAATTACTGGTTTTGCAGATGGTGTAGTTTTGATGGAAAAAGGAGTAGTTTCTAATCCTGATGCGCTTGATGGATGGGAAAAATTCCGTCGAGAAATTGCTCAATTTTCTGATAAGTGAAATTGTAGGAGCGGGTTTATTTGATTTTGTTTAATTCCCATTAATTTAACGTGGAACTCGCCCCCTACCTCATCTAATTTTCTTGTCAAATTTGTTGATTTGATTTATTAAATATAGCAATCAGGAATCAGTTGTGAGAATTGAAGTATTCCTTAAAAGTACAGAATATAGGAATTATTACATTCATATGATACGTTTTTTCTTCTTTTCTGTTGCCTGTTGCCTTTCGGAGCTGTTGCCTAAAAGTTTCCAATATCTCACAACTCAAATCATATTGCTATAAGTGATTGCAGTCTTTTTGTTAAGATATTGTAATAACAAGATAATACACAGAGAGATTGGTTATGATTATTGTAAGTTCCTGTTGGTATATGTGGGACAATAGGTCTACTTCCTCCAACTAAACACTTCCTCTATTGTCACGATTTTATTTACTGCTTGGTAAAAAAGGTTAATTGTGATTATAAAACGCGATATACATCTTCATAAATTTCAAATCAGATGGGGAGAACCTTTATTAGAAAAATTTGCTGCTCCTCCGGAAGATGTCTTAGGAGAATTGTCTCATTTTGAAATGGGAATTAGGAGTTTTTGTTACGGGTGCGATCGCCCCATCTCCATCGAAATAGGCAAAGAAGAAATCAAAGTCTTCTTAGACCCCGATATCTCTATGCTCCTGGAAGAAGATTTACCGAAAAATTGGGTTTAAAGCCTCGCCCATAAGCGGGCGACTTTTTATTACGGGTTGATTTTATTTCAATCGATACGTTATCATGTTGTTAGTTCAAGAGTCAAATTATGAAAGCTAGATTTAAGTATCGTATCTATCCAACACCGGGACAAAATACCAATTAGCCAAGCTATTTGGTTGTGTCCGTGTGGTTTGGAATGATAGTCTAGCTTCCTGCCAAGAAAAGTACAAATCAGGAGAGAAGAAGCCTGTTAACTCACAACTACAAAAACAGTTTATTACTAAGGCTAAAAAAAATGAAGATAGAGAGTGGTTATCAGAGGTTTCTGCTATACCATTGCAGCAATCTTTAAATGATTTAAACCAGGCTTATCAAAACTTTTTCAAATCAACTAAAGGTCAGAGAAAAGGTAAACCTGTTAAACCTCCTAAATTTAAGAGTAGAAAATCAAAACAGACTGCTAGGTTTACAAAAGGTGGGTTTAAAGTTGGTCAACATAAAGTTTATTTAGCCAAAATTGGAAAGCTGAAAATAGTCTGGTCAAGAGAATTGCCTACTGCTCCATCATCAGTAACAGTAATCAAAGATTGTAGGCGAACGCGAATCGCCCTACTAGATATTTCTTGAGTTTTGTAGTAGAAATACAACCAGAAATCTTACCTAAAACTGATAATTCAGTAGGTATAGATTTAGGTATTAAAACCTTTGCTACATTGAGTGACGGTACAAAGATTGATGCACCAAAACCACTCAAAAAACGAATTAAGAAATTAAGAAAGTT
>NZ_BLZO01000138.1 GCF_014132355.1 Okeania sp. KiyG1 | reverse complement strand
AACTTTCTTAATTTCTTAATTCGTTTTTTGAGTGGTTTTGGTGCATCAATCTTTGTACCGTCACTCAATGTAGCAAAGGTTTTAATACCTAAATCTATACCTACTGAATTATCAGTTTTAGGTAAGATTTCTGGTTGTATTTCTACTACAAAACTCAAGAAATATCTAGTAGGGGCGATTCGCGTTCGCCTACAATCTTTGATTACTGTTACTGATGATGGAGCAGTAGGCAATTCTCTTGACCAGACTATTTTCAGCTTTCCAATTTTCGCTAAATAAACTTTATGTTGACCAACTTTAAACCCACCTTTTGTAAACCTAGCAGTCTGTTTTGATTTTCTACTCTTAAATTTAGGAGGTTTAACAGGTTTACCTTTTCTCTGACCTTTAGTTGATTTGAAAAAGTTTTGATAAGCCTGGTTTAAATCATTTAAAGATTGCTGCAATGGTATAGCAGAAACCTCTGATAACCACTCTCTATCTTCATTTTTTTTAGCCTTAGTAATAAACTGTTTTTGTAGTTGTGAGTTAACAGGCTTCTTCTCTCCTGATTTGTACTTTTCTTGGCAGGAAGCTAGACTATCATTCCAAACCACACGGACACAACCAAATAGCTTGGCTAATTGATATTTTTGTCCCGGTGTTGGATAGATACGATACTTAAATCTAGCTTTCATAATTTGACTCTTGAACTAACAACATGATAACGTATCGATTGAAATAAAATCAACCCGTAATAAAAAGTCGCCCGCTTATGGGCGAGGCTTTAAACCCAATTTTTCGGTAAATCTTCTTCCAGGAGCATAGAGATATCGGGGTCTAAGAAGACTTTGATTTCTTCTTTGCCTATTTCGATGGAGATGGGGCGATCGCACCCGTAACAAAAACTCCTAATTCCCATTTCAAAATGAGACAATTCTCCTAAGACATCTTCCGGAGGAGCAGCAAATTTTTCTAATAAAGGTTCTCCCCATCTGATTTGAAATTTATGAAGATGTATATCGCGTTTTATAATCACAATTAACCTTTTTTACCAAGCAGTAAATAAAATCGTGACAATAGAGGAAGTGTTTAGTTGGAGGAAGTAGACCTATTGTCCCACATATACCAACAGGAACTTACAATAATCATAACCAATCTCTCTGTGTATTATCTTGTTATTACAATATCTTAACAAAAAGACTGCAATCACTTATAGCAATATGATTTGAGTTGTGAGATATTGGAAACTTTTAGGCAACAGCTCCGAAAGGCAACAGGCAACAGAAAAGAAGAAAAAACGTATCATATGAATGTAATAATTCCTATATTCTGTACTTTTAAGGAATACTTCAATTCTCACAACTGATTCCTGATTGCTATATTTAATAAATCAAATCAACAAATTTGACAAGAAAATTAGATGAGGTAGGGGGCGAGTTCCACGTTAAATTAATGGGAATTAAACAAAATCAAATAAACCCGCTCCTACAATTTCACTTATCAGAAAATTGAGCAATTTCTCGACGGAATTTTTCCCATCCATCAAGCGCATCAGGATTAGAAACTACTCCTTTTTCCATCAAAACTACACCATCTGCAAAACCAGTAATTCCATATTCACCAGAATTATAAAGATCCTCAATTCGAGGTACAATTTTTTCCAGTCGTTGCCGATCGCTCTTAAATGCTACTCGATATCTATTCAACCGCCACAAGTCAACAATAATATATTCTACTTTTTCAACTTCTCTAGCATCATTTCTAAATTGCATTCTGGGAAACCGCAATATTGCTCGACGACCTGATAAGTGAGGAATAATATAAGTTGTTGCTGCCACACTAGCATCATCAGGAATTTTCCCTAACAACGGTCGCATTTGACTAACGTGTTGCCATTGTTGATGTGCAGGTACATAAACCCAAGGTTGTACTGAGTCTGGTACTAAAAAATAGAAGGTACGATTAGGATTAGAAGTGAAGGTAAAAAATAGAGATAAGCAAAGACAAATTACCCAGAAACGCTGAAACTTTAGTGATGGCAGTGGTGAGTTTTCAACTTCTGATTCTCTCTTTCCCCACCATAAAATTGCACCATAAAATAATCCAGGTACTACTGTCATTGCGTAGCGAATAGTAATTGACAGTACAGACAAACCTTGAGCAGAAAATAATTTTAACAAAGGAAACCCCGCGATCATCCAAGAAGCGGGAGCAACAGCAGGCACAAATGCTAAAGGCAACCATTGACCTAATAAATATTTGATGGTGCCAAAAAATGGGGTAAAAATTTCTCCAATTAAACGCCAAGGGTTGCTAATCATACCCCAAATTATTTCTAGAGTAGAAGCTTCTTCTCCTTCCGCATATTGACCGAATCTTTCCATCATAAATCTCTGGGAAATATCTTCGGAAAATATAGGCATAATCAGATTTGTTAAAGCCACCATATAAACAAAACTGAGAGTACAAATAGCTAAACCTATTTTGGGGTAGCGCTTACTCAAAATTAGATAGAATCCTACTCCAAATAAAACTACTCCCGCATCTTCTCTCACTGCTAAAATTAATATTGCTAAAATCCAAAATAAAGACCATCGGCGTTTTTCCATTGCCAATAGTAAGCTAAATACAAATATAGGTATCTGACAAATATCATGGAAATTTGCGAGAGTAGGGCCAATTACTGCATTAGCACAATAGAAGCTAATAGTAATTATGGCTGATAAGGGTGGCTGGAGATAGTGCCTAGCTAAAATGTATAAAACTAAACCAGCACCAGTAACTAATGTGACTTGTAAAACTGTTAGGGTAATGGGATATGGAAATAGAGCATATATTGGCAACCACAGCAATAGAGCTGGAGTAAAATGTTGGCCTAAGCGGTGATAGTATACTTCTGGTATTTGGCCTTGGTGAACTACATTTGTGGAAAGAGCAGAAGAGAGAGAACTTTGAAAAAACGACCGTGTATATTATTCCAAAAGACTTGGTTAAATATACCCTGGTCGTAGGAAGCGTAAAAACTATAATAGCGATGCAGATTAAATAATAGACAGAGAACAAAGAAGGCGATCGCCACCACAAGCACCATTCTGAGGGACTGATTTTTTTGCCAGCTAACCAACTTCATCCACTTTATAGTAATATTTCAAAATTAAATTTTATAGCACTACGTGCTAGGGAATAGGGAATAGGGAATGGGGAATAGTAAATTGTTAAAGGGTTTTCGGTGCTCAAATGCTCCGCTAACAGGGTTTAGAAATGTCAAACACATTAATGCGTAGCGCTATAAAAAAAATTTTAGATTATAGCAATGTGCGCTGGCATATTTACAAATTACAAGAACTGTCCAATAGCTAAAAGTCTTATATTATCAGTTTTTATTCCCCCTTCCGGAGCTGTTGCTTTCCGGAGCTGTTGCCTGCGCACAGCGCTATAAATGAGGCACAAAGTCATCAGAGTATCCTTAGCAAACCTCTAACTACCATAAAATTGAAGCTTGCAGTATACCACTTACCAGAAAATTATCCCTCGTTTGAGTCATTATAACCACTGGTAAGATTTATCTGTGTTTACATACTATAAAGTATCAATTATGTCAAGTAAGCATTAGATAATCTCGATACACTCTAGAAGGCGAATTTAAAGTATTAGTGTCACAATATGAAATAGATATTAAATTATCTCAGAAACAAATTTTATTTTATAGGCCATTAATAGAAAAATATAAAATTCAACATTTTGTTTTTTAATCGTAAGTGGTAAACCCCGCCCCGCTTACACTATCGGGCCAAGTATCTAGGTAGGCGGGAATATTCAATATGGATTACTACTAAATGGTAAATTATTCTATTTGCAAAAGAGATGCTAATAGCCTATCCCACTTACCTAGAGATTTTGTACAGGTGTCTTCAGAAAAATCTAATAATAATAATGAGCAGGGATGTTTACAGATTTTATTGTTTATCAATAAACGTCCTGGCTCTCAACAGCAAATTCAAGCCATTCGTAAGTCTCTCAACAATTTAAAAAAGATTATGATTATCCCTTTGAATTTCAAGTCATTGACGTAGAAGAACAACCCTATATGGCAGAGCATTTCAAGTTAATTGCTACTCCTGCCCTACTCAAAATTTATCCTGAACCGAGACAAACCCTAACTGGTACAGATTTAATTGCCAAATTGGAATATTGGTGGCCACGCTGGCAACGTTCTATCGCCGAATATTGGCACACTCATAACTCTCAGCCTCAGTCTAAACAGGTTGTTAATCAAAAATTATCTGTTAGTTCCATCGACTGTGCTGCGGAATTAATGCAAATGTCAGATGAGATTTTTCGTCTCAAACAGGAGAAAGAACAACTTCAAGCTCAACTAAGATTTAAAGACCGTATTGTGGCAATGTTGGCTCACGACTTACGCAACCCTCTGACAGCAGTTTCTTTGGCTTTAGAGACTTTAGAATCAACTCAAAAAACGGCTAATAGTGAGGTTCCCAGAAGGTCTCCAACTCTTGTGGAAAGGCTAATTAAGCAGGCACGTTACCAAGTTCGCACGATCGACAAAATGATTATAGATATTCTGGAGAGGCCAAGAGGCAAAAGTACGCGGTTACAAATTCAGCCTGAAAAATTAGATTTGGGGGCATTGTGTAGCGAGGTGATAATTAGTTTTCGAGACCGACTTAAGTCAAAAGATTTGCAGTTGAAAAAGGATATTCCTAGTGATTTACCGTTAGTTTATGCCGACCGAGAAAGAATACGTCAGGTAATAGTTAATTTGCTGGATAATGCCATTAAGTATACTCCTAAACAAGGAAAAATACAGGTTTTAATTCTCGATCGCACTACTCAAAAGATTCAAGTAACAATTTGTGATAGTGGCCCTGGCATTCCTAAAGAAAATCACGGCCGTATTTTTGAAGATAGTTTTAGGCTCAAGCGTGATGAGTCAAAAGAAGGTTATGGTATTGGTCTAGCTCTATGTCAGAGGATTATTTTATCCCACTACGGCAAAATTTGGGTAGAGTCTAACCCTAATCATGGTAGTTGTTTTAAGTTTACTTTACCAGTTTATCGGTGAGGAGATGGGAAGATAGGGAGATGGGGAGATAGGGAGATGGGGAGATGGGGAGATGGGGAGATAGGGAGATGGGGAGATAGGGAGATGGGGAGATGGGGAGATAGGGAGATGGGGAGATAGGGAGATGGGGAGATGGGGAGATGGAATATTTTTTGATACGGAATTAAGCGGATTTGATATAAAATATCACTTTTAACTTTTGACTTTTGACTTTTGACTTTAGTGAATGGGGAGATGAGAAGATGGAACATTTTTTGATACCGAATTAAGCGTATTTGATATAGAATATCACTTTTAACTTTTAACTTTTGACTTTTGACTTTTGACTTTAAATTCCACATTATGTCCAAAATGAATAGTTTTTCAGACTATTCTGTGAGACCTTAATAGCAGTTGTTTTAGGTGAATTATCTATGCCTGCTAATGTTGGACAAAATCAAAATCAACCCTATATCCTTTCTGATGAGACCACTCAGTCTTTAGTCGTAGTTGTTCCCGAACGAGGTGGCATTATTACTGACTGGCGTACTCAAGACCAAAAATATTTTATATGGATAAGGAACGTTTTGCTGACCCCACTCTTTCGGTGCGCGGTGGCATTCCTCTATTGTTCCCTATTTGTGGCAACGTGGTTGACGATACCTATACGTTAGATGGAGAAAGCTACAAAATCAAGCAACATGGTTTTGCTCGTACCCTTCCTTGGGAAGTTACACAACAGTCTACCGAGAATGGCGCAAGTATTACTGTGACTCTCCGCAGCAGTGATGAAACTCGGGCAGTATATCCATTTAATTTTGAGTTGAATTATACCTATATATTGCGGGGTAATACTCTAGAGATGCGATATTCTCACACGAATTTATCTCAGAAACCTATGCCATTTGCTACAGGAATTCATCCTTATTTTGCTGTGAATGATAAGAGTCAATTAGAATTTGATTTACCTTCAAATGAATATAAACTTAAGGGTGAACCAACTGTTAATACTTTTTCTGGAGAGTTTGATTTTAATGCCGAAGAAATTGATTGGGCTTTTGTAAATTTGTCGAAGCAGTCCGCAGTAGTTACTGATAAAAGTCGTAATTTAAAGTTAACTATTAACTACGATAGTAATTACTCTACTCTGGTTTTTTGGACTGTGAAAGGTAAAGATTTTTATTGTTTAGAACCTTGGACTGCACCTCGTAATGCTATGAATACTGGGGAAAGTTTATTAATTGCTGAACCGGGTAAAACTGTGGAAACAGTTATTAGTATGACGGCGGAAATTGGCTAATTTTCAACTCTTTGGGCCACTGACTTTGTAATTCCCATTTATTCTACGTCCTAACTACTGCCTACTGCCTTTTTCCGCTCCTGGGAGGGGTTATATAGAATCCGGTTATATAGTATATGTTGATAATTTCTTAAATTACTTTAAACCTTTAATCTCCCCTACTCCCACACTCCCCACTCCCCTCTTCCCCTCCTGGGAGCAGTAGGGGTGGGTCCCCTACTCCCAACTATACAATAACTATTCAACCGGATTCTATATTAGGGGTGGGTCCCTTTTTCCCCTCCTGGGAGGGGTTAGGGGTGGGTCCCTATCCCAGCAAAAAGACTTTCCATAAGCAAACCCTAATTAGGGTCTGCTGAAAAATTGGTTGGTGGACGTAGGACACGGGGACGCACCAGACGCGGGGACGGGTCGGTTTGTGGAGAACAGGCAATGGTTTTGGCAATTTTATGTGAAGAAATTTTGTTGAATTTCAGCAGAAAATTTCAGTAAATTGATGCCAATAAGAGCCAATAACTTAGGAGATAAATTGAATATAAAAAGCTCAATTACCTTAGCTATTCTGACTTTTAGCTTTATGAGTGCAAGCCCTAATTAAAAATAAAAAATAATATATAAAAGAATACAAACCCCTAGATAAATCAAAGAGCTTTTAAGCATTTTTTGATGATAAATATACCTCAACATAATAGAGCATATTTATTACTGTATAAAACTGATTTAATACTTTTCATAAATCAGGATATTTTTCACATCACTACCAACTTTTTCTGAACGAAATAAACCTGGTTTATATATCCAAGCTGCTCGTACATCTGCAGTAACTTTATGTAAGTTTTTGGGTTTTTTAATTGTCAGAGCTACTCTCACATCATTTTTAATCCCATTACCTTGAAAAAACCAAGCTGGTTGAGAAGTTAATCCACCGGAAAAATCAATTGTGACATCTCTCATACGTCCCACATTAAATTCCCAAGGTTCTAGTTCAATATCAGCAGGTAACATATTTAAAACATTAACAGTTACAGGAATAAATTTTAGTAATTTATCAACTGCTACTGTAACTTTGCCTTGGACTAGATATTTTTCATCAAATAAATCAGATGGTAATCCATCTACAGCTATTATTGGTTCAGAATCATTACCTCCTATTAAAGAAACTTCTAATCTGAGTTGTTCAATTTTGCCTTTGGGAATAATAATATTCATCCCTAGTTCGGCTTTAATTTTATCGTATTTATTGTCTGAACCAATAATAGTTGATTCTGCATATTCAGCAATCTCAATTCTAGTTTGTTTAATTAACCGAACTATTTCCCAAGGTTCGAGGTTATCTTGTAATTGTTTTGGATATCCGTGACGACTGAACTGTTCTGGGAAATCTTGATTTTCAGTAATCTGACTGGGGATTTTTTCATAGTTATCAGTCAAGTTAATTGTTTGAGTTAGTGGATTTTCATCATTAAAAATATAAGTTGGTTCTAGTAGTATACTTTTCATATTGTTCTCCATAAAAATTGATTAAAATCGGAATTAGTGGTAAGCATTCAGCCGTCAGCAATCAGCAATCAGCAATCAGCTATTGCTTTTAGTTTTAGATAAAAGCTTTACTAATTGAGGCAGAATTTATACTTAACTATAAAATCTGGCTGAAACAGTCTATATTCATTAAAACCCCATCATGATAGCTGAGAGCTGACAGCTAATAGCTGTTTGCGCAGCAGTCCGCAGGAAATGCTTACAATTAGTGACAACTATTTAATGTTTTTATTTGTAATTACTGACAAATTAATTGTTCTCTATCATAAACTTTCTCAACTTCAAAGTCAAACTCCGGATTTTTTCATAATATAATACTTATCTTTAACAGAATTTATCCACAATAGGGGGTTTAATACTTTAGTCCTGAGTTAGTAACTTTTTTACCGAAAAATTTTGGTATAAAGCCTCCCCTTTTAAGGGGATAAAAAAATAGGATAGTCCTTATATCAAGCCTCCTTATTGCAGAAGTACTGATAACTGTTAGCGTAGCTCCTCCGACAGGAGGCTAACTGATGACTGATAACTGAAATGACATCCATAATTTATATTTTTTGAAATTCAGTAATTCGATCTAAGGGTACATCCAAAATAGCAAATTTTTGCCATCCTATTGCATCAAAATGCCACCATTCTGTTATTAAAGCTTCAAAGCCATACTTGTTCATTTTCTCTACTAATAGTTCGCTATTTCTCTGAACTTCTAATTTATTACCTAAATAATTGCGCCAAGCTTTTTCAGAAAAATCATCAAATTCTGTAGGCATTTCTAACTCTTTACCAGTGTTTAAATCAACTAAAGTCACATCAACTGCAGCACCACGATTATGTCGAGAACCTTTCTCAGGATTAGCAACATAACGAGAATCTGGCAAAACTTCCCACATCTTTTTTGTAACTGATAGAGGTCGATAGCAATCATAAACTTTTAAACCTAATCCTATTGTTTTTAAATCTGCCTGAACTTGTGATAATTTTTCTGCTACTTCTTTTCTTAAAGCACATTTTGCTACAGGGTATAATTTTTGGTTGAGGAAATTATTTGTAGTGGCGTAGCGAATATCTAAAATAATCTCAGAATTAAGAGTTTTTATATCTACTAATCTTGCCCATTCAGGTATTTTAGATTCAGCTATGTTATGATTCAATATTGCTTGAGTAATACCTACTTTGACTTGCGGAAAATTGATAGATATTGCAAATATAAGTGCTGCTAAAATGAGAACTATCGATCTTTGTAAAAGTAGTAGTAGGTAAGAAGTTTTCATAATATTTTATGTAAGCATTCCGTTGAACTAGCATTTAATTCCCGCATTCCTAGCTCTAAAATTTGGGGTAATTGTTCTTCAAAATAATGGATACGTGAAATTAATTCATCGGGGATATTTAGGGTGATTTGTGGCATATATTTATCCTGTTTTTTATTTGATATTAAAGGGTATTATTCAACGTCTATTCCTTCCCACATTTCAGAAATTGGTTTAGTTTGTCCAGATTTTGCTTGTTGCAATGCTCTTCTGAGACTAGCTTTTATTTCTTCAACGGGAGTATCGTCAGGATCGGGTTCATCTTCTTCTGCTACTTCGGGAAAAAGTAGGATAACTCGCACTTTTCCTGGAGGTAAATTTTCAATAGGTTGGTCGAGGAATAATTGTCCGTTTTCATCAATAGTTCCTGTTACTTCAATGGCTTTCATTTGTTTTTTCAATAATATAATGGTCAATTATATTATAATTTGTTTGAAACTAATTATTTTCTCTTTTTCAGAGTCAGATTTACAATGGATAATACCATAGATTTTTATAAGCAATGTGTCAAAAAACTTCTCTGTGAATATGAATATCTCAAGGATGAAGATTCGTAAATTGAGCTAATTTTTGATGATGAAAGAATGCGTTATTTGGTTTTGTGGGTGGGATGGTATAAATATAAGCCTATTCATCAATGTGTTGTACATATTGATATTGTTGAGGATAGTATTATTATTCAATGTAATGATACGGAAGAATCAATAGTAGAAAAATTAGTAGAGATGGGAATTTATCAGGAGAATATTAGTTTGAATTTTATACATCCTCAACATCGAGGTTATTTGGAAATAGCTACCTAATTTTATCCTCTGGAAAAAAGGCGATCGCTCGACTTAAGTAGCAATAAAAATAGAGTCAATATTACAGAAGATTTCTCGCATAAGAAGTACAGATATTAACAATTAAATGTTCCCAGTGCGGGCATCTTGCCCGCGTGGATGTATCTCAATAAGTTGAAATATTTTGTTCTGGTTTTAAACCACTGACATTAATTGTTTGGTTCATAGTTTATTGTGATTATAGAATTGTATTATTTTAGCACCAATTCGTTTTGAGTAGCTTTTATAGCAGAAATAATTCTAATAATAGAATCTTCTTCTCGAAAACAATGAACTAGAATTAATATTCTCAATGAGAATATTCTATAACCCTAAACAATAACGAATTGATGCCTCAATTTCTGCCATTTTAGTTTCAGAAATTCGTCCCGCTGGAGAATCAGGAAAACGATTTTTATCTAAAGAACGGATTTGAAAACATAAAAAAACAGTCTCCATTGGCAATCCACTTTCAGAAGAAGAAACACGCACATTAGTGGGAAAGTCACGGGTGATATTTTCACCTTTTGTTCCTACAATTACAGTAATAACTAAGGGTAGTTGGTTAAGAGAATCAATTGATAAAATTAACACAGGTCTTTGTCCTGCTTGTTCTCTGCCTTGAACCGGATTAAGATTAACAAAATAAATCTCGCCTCTTTGAATGGTCATAAATCAGTTAAACCATCCATTTCAGTGATTTTAAATTCCTGTTCTATTTGCTGAATTTCAGCTTGAATAGATGGATCGTTTGCCATTGCTTCTAGTTGTGTTGTTAAGTTAGAAACACTGATTTCTATTTCTTGATCTCCATAAGTAGCTTTTAATCTTTCTAAAAAGCTCTGATCGAGTTCACTAGCTTTTAAACGATAGGTAGTTACCATTTTGAGTTATTATTTTTGTTAAAGTTGATTTGCGGGCTAAGAAGTTTGCATAAATTATATTATATTTGCTCCAAGAAATTTCAAGGGATAAAAATTCGCATTGTACCTTGGTAATATTCAATATCTATCGCAATTTCTACTAAGCGGTTGACACAACGTTCTCGATAATTTGAGTCAGCTAGGAGTCTATCGACATTAGCGATGGTTAATACAGGAAAAGAAGTAGGGGTATTTTCTTCACGGATGACTTGCTCCAAAGAATCTTTACCTTTCATACTGCGGTTAGCGGTTAGCAAAATCATTTGATTAGCTTGTGCAAACCTCCAAACTTGGCGATCGCTACTATTCATTGGTAATTCTACTTCGGAAAAATTGACAAAACGAACGTCAATCAAATCTAACCAACCGCTAGCAGTCAGACTACCTAGTAGAATTAGAGCAGGCCCATTGAGATTATAATCTATCAAAAAGTTCATACTTGCGATCCCAGTTGAGCTTTAGCTCTTTGCAGTTTGGCACGGATAGCTTCTGTTCCTGGTTTTGGTGGTGTGGTAGCAATGCGAGCAAATAGGGTGCTATTTTGTGCTTCCCAATATTTTTGGAGTGCTTCTGCTTCTTGGAGTACCGTTTGATATTCTGCTTCAACTTCTGGACGGTGAGCTTCGATGTAAGATAAAGCTGCCTGAAGTTGTTCGTCGGTGAGACTTAGCATACTGCGGATAAACTGAGGTGGGTACTGTGCTGTTAAATAGTCCATGATGTCGTAGATGGTTATGCGAGTTCCTGTTATTGTTAATCCTCGTTCGGTTATGGCGATCGCTTTTTGTTGATTAGATGGAGATGTCATTTTGAGATTTATTATGAATTTGTCTTGATTATATTATCAAAGCTAAGTTCTATATCATAGTTGATAAGCCAAAATAGAGTCAATATTTATCTGCCAATTTTCATCTAAAAATTGTAGATTTTCATCATAAATTATAGTTAGTTCTCCCAGATTTTGTGCAGCTATATCATTAGCTTTGAGAAAAATTTTAATTTAATCCAACGTTTTTATTGGTAACACCAATTGAGTTACTAACTAACTCAGCAGATAGGGAACGAGGCAAGATAATTTCTTCATAATATTTATCTTCTTCATCCCAATAACCGCAGATTTTATAATCGCATAATTCTAGATGTTCTCTCACTAAAGAGTTAGCATCTAAATTTTCTATTACTTCTGTTAAATCTTGCCAAACGGGGTGATTTTTTAATTCTATTTGAGTCATAGTTAATTGATAATTAATGTTCTGTTACAAAACCAGGAAAGTGTAAAACTTCATCTATAATTATTCCGTGAAATCGGCGATCGCCTCCTTTTCCTAATACTTTTGATTTTAGGTCAAAACCTTCTATTTCGGAAGCAACAAGTCCAATATTACCGCGAGGGGGAACTATTCCTTTTTCAATAGCTTTTAAATGTTTGTTATTTTGGTCATATTTTATCCCCAGTTGTATTTGCTCTTTGCTAAAAGATACTAACTGATCGTTAGTTGTTTGGTATATTTTATCGGGCTGAATATCTGCCCAGTTATTGGATAGGGGTTCCATTTATTTTTTGGGCAAGTTTGAATGATTAATTATCATACTATGAATTTTCTAACTATTTGACTTCTTCTTGACACACTTTTAATTTCTCTTTTTCTTGGGGGCGAGTAGTTAAATATTCTTGCAACCAATCGCATCCTGTTGCTAATAGTTCGTTTAAGTTTTTATTCTGCCAAATAAATACTTTGCTTTGACCAGTTGCTATATATTTACCATCGGGGGAAAAGACTATTTTACCTTGATTTTCTTCGGGAATTGTATGTTTAGCAATTTGTTTTCCGTCAAGAGTCCAGATGGTGAATTCATTGGGGTCTAAAACTGCAATTTGCTGACTATCAGGACTAAAAGCTATCCTAGAAGGAACTTGTAGCAGCTTAATTTCATTAACTAAATTTCCAGAAAAATCCCAAATTCTGATTGAATTATCTGTATTAGTTACTGCTAAAAGTTTACTATCAGGACTGAAATCAACAGTGATAATCTCCTCTGGATTATTGATTTCAACCAGTTTGTTAGTTTTTATGTTTCTTAAGGATAAATTGCTCCCTTTCCACATTGCCAAATATTGACTATCAGGGCTAAATTTTATCCCTTCTGCAGCAAAAAGCGATAAATTGGTTATATCATAAACAAATTTTTCTCTAAGAATTGTTTTTCCTGCCTTTCAAAACCACGCTCAGAACTCATAAAGTTAATTTTTACAGGAGTACCAGGTTCTCCCATGAGCAATTTAAATACGTCACTTAAATTGTTAGGAATTTCTTGACCATCTATTGCCTCAATTACGTCACCACTTCTCAAACCTGCTTTCATTGCTGTAGAATTTTGGAAAACATCAAGTATGTGTACTTCATAACTACCCGAAATGGTTTTCTTTATTGAACCTGGTACAATAGCTAGCATTGAAACTTCCTCTTGATTTGAGGAGTGTTTTGCATCAACATCTAGCGGATAGAGCAAATTACCAGAGGTATCCCAAAGTTTAGTTACTAAATCTGTTGAAATAGTCAAAATATATTTGCCGTTTGGACTAACTAATACTTGGCGCAAATAACCAAAATTGTTTTTAAACTGCTTGACTTGCTGGGTTGATAAATCCCAGAAGCGCAGGGGGGGTTGCCCCATAGTAAAAAATCCAATTGTAGCTATTGTGCTGCCATCTAAACTTGAGTTATAGTATCTATGACCAATGTATGTGCCAGCAGACCAAGAGTGCAAAACTTTTTCCTCTGGACCAATACTTGCTTTTAGTTCAGGAATTAAATTACCTTCTAAATCAAATTTTTGAATGCTTTTTCTAGTAACAATAATTATAAATTTTCCATCAGGAGTTATGCTGGCAAAATTACGATTACCAACATTAATTCTTCTTTTTTCTTTTTCTTGCCAATCCCAAATATCTACATAATTCTTACCATAATCTTTATTGATTACAATAATTTTTTACCATCTGCGCTATACTGCAAATCAATAAAACCTTTTTGTTTCATTTGGTTGATTTCCTTTTCATAGTCAGCAGGCAATTCTATAAAATCTGATTTAGCTTTGTAATTTAGCAATTTAATGCCCGATAACCCATTAAAAGCAATTGTTTTACTATCAGGACTGTAACTGAAGTTAAAGCCTGAAAGACTGTTTGTTGTACTTCGAGGGATGAGCTTTCCAGAGCTAGAATCATAAAATTTGAATGTACCCTGGTTTTTTGTGATTACTATAGCAATTTCTTTACCATTGGGGCTAAAACTAACATCACCAAGAAAACCTATAGTGTTTTGGAAAAAATCAATATCTGCAATTGGTTTACCTGATAAATCCCAAAGCTTTGCTGCAAGGCCAGGAGTTTTATCTGAATTAATATCAACTCCTAAAGTTAATATTTGCTTTCCATCAGGACTAACAGCTATTTTAGTAATTTGATTAGTATTGGCTTTAAATTCTCTAATTTTTTCCCAAGTTTCTAAGTTCCAAAAATGCACTACACCAGAACTATCTCCTATTAAAATTTCTTTGCCATTAGGAGTAAACTCCATTGAGGAAAACCAGGACGAATTTTCACGACAAAATGGGGTAAAATTTCCGTAGCTTGAGCCAACCATTGAGGAATTAAACCAGCAGCAACCAAGGAAGATTTCCCACTACCCGAAGCACCAATAATAGCTACCAAATTTTGCCTTGCCACCTTTTCCAATAAAGAATTAGTCAACACTTTCCTGCCAAAAAATATTTCTGTATCATTTTCAGTAAAAGCACTCAATCCTTTATAGGGAGATATCTGAATTTTTCCTCCCAACTCCCACCAACGGGGAGGAATTTCCGCAGGATTTTGACATAAAACAGGCAACCAACTGACACAGGGAAAATCCTTTTCTAATATTTGTAACCTCTGGCGACTCTCCCGCAAAGAACTATATAAAGATAAACCTTGAGTATAATTTTCTAGAAAATATTGGAGAAACTTTGGAGCAATAACTACAGGCAAATTTTCCCGCATCACAATAATTTGCGGTAAATGTAAATCCTCACCTTCTGCCAATTGATAAGCCAAACCTAAACCATCACAAGCATTAAAAATTGCCAACTTTAAACCAGACTTAACAGCTTGTAGAAGATGATTTTTTATTTCAGAAATAGTCAAAACATCTTGAGCATTAATTTGAATCGTACCAATACTCCCATTATCTTTCGTCTTGCCATGACCAGCAAAAAATAAAATATCCCAAGATTGTTGCCATAAAGGTTCATCTAATTCTGTACGTTGAGGTTCTATTAACCAACAAATTTCTGCATCAGGAATTAATTCCCGAATCACCTTTTCATCAGCATCAGTCCCCGCATCATCTCCCAAAATAACTAAAATTTTTATCTTATCTTTTTGTCTAAATTTTTAGTCGTATCAACTCGTTGAAAATTAGGAGTAGCTAGAGCAATTTCAGCCTTCGGAAAATCCTTTAAAAAATTCCATTCATGCCAAGGCAAACGTCGTAAACCATAATTTTCAGTTGTCAATAAAATTCTCGTACTTTCCGATTTATCTAAATAATTCCGAAGCAAAATTTCTATCGGTTGAAAATCGGAGGAACCAAACCAAGTATTGAAAGTTTTGGATAATAAAGTAGCTGCCTTTTTACAACCTGCAAAAGCTCCATTTTTATCATTATCAGAAATATTAGTAAAACCTGCTTTAGATTTTAAACGATTAGAAAAAAGACATCTAAATTTGTATATAAACTTTGCCAATGACGATACTGCTCTAAGATTTCTAAATGTGGAGGTAAATGTGCTGACTTACTAGCGATCGCTAAATTAGGTTCATTTTTTATCGAATCTACATCTTGCCAAATTTCACCCCGCACCGAAAAACCCTCGTGAAACCCGCCATCAATATTGAGAGTAACTAACTTTCCCATAACTGCTCCTAAATTTATCAAAATGATGTACAAGGTAAATGCTGAAAATCTTGTGGCGCATGCATCTTGCCTCTTGTGGCGCAGGCATCTTGCCTGCATAGCCCGATGGCTGTACCTCATAACAGTAGAAAGCACTTTGACATCCTCCCCGGCCTAAAGGCATGGGGATTCCTACCGAGCCGTAACTCCTCGGCGGGTTGACGTTTTGCTTCGCATAGCTGCCGCTAACACTGGCTGCTGCTACCTTGACGCTAGTCTTACGCTTACCTCCACGTCCGTTTAATGTCTCGGACTGCCCGCCCGCAACTAATATATTTATCGCTGCATTCTCATCTCTATCATGTTTTGCACCGCAGTTGAGACACTCCCATTCTCGCACCTTAAGGTCTAGCTTGCCACCTTTAAAGCCACAATTTGAGCAAATTTGAGAAGTAGGTTCAAGGGCGACTAATTACTCTAAAATCGCGACCATATTTTTCTGCTTTTCCTTCTAAGAATGTCCGGAATTGTCTCCAACCTAAATCTGATATGGCTCTGGATAATTTACGGTTTTTAACCATTCCAGAAACGTTGTTATACTTCTAAAACAACTGTTTGGTTTTCACGAATTATTTTAGTAGATAATTTATGTAGAAAATCTGTCAAGCGTATCTTTCAGTTTGGCATGTTTGCGCAGCATTCCGTAGGAAAACTTAGCAACTCTTAGTCTTGCTTTTTCATACCTTTTAGACCCTTTGGTTTTATGAGATAATGACTTACTTAACTTTCTTAACTTCTTAATTCGTTTCTTAAGTGGTTTAGGAGCATCAACCTTTGTACCATCACTAAATGTAGCAAAGGTAGATATGCCTAAATCTATACCTACTGAATTATCAGTTTGAGGTAAGATTTCTGGTTGTATTTCTACTACAAAACTCAAGAAATATCTATGTAGGGGCGAACGGCCGTTCGCCCCTACGTCTTTGATTACTGTTACTGATGATGGAGGAGCAGGTAACTCTCTTGACCAAACTATTTTCAGCTTTCCTATCTTAGCCAAATAAACTTTATGTTGACCAACTTTAAATCCTCACGAGTGTAAACCTAGCAGTTTGCTTTGACTTTCTACTTTTAAATTTAGGAGGTTTAATTGGTCTACCTTTTCTCTGACCTTTAGTCGATTTAAAAAAGTTTGTAGGGGCAAACGGCCGTTTGCCCCTACGGTTTAAATCATTCAATGATTGCTGCAATGGTATAGCAGAAACTTCTGATAACCATTCTCTGTCTTCAGTCTTTTTAGATTGCGTGATAAACTTTTTTTGTAGTTGAGAATTATTGGGTTTCTTTTCTCCCGATCTATACTTTTCTTGACAACAAGCTAGGCTATCATTCCAAACCACACGCACACAACCAAATAGCTTTGCGCTCTCGGTATTTTTGTCCCGGTGTTGGATAGATACGATACTTAAATCTAGCTTTCATAATTCCTATCTGAACTAACAGTATGATAACATATTTATTGAAATCAAATCAACTAAAAAGTCGCCATAGAAGGGTGAGGCTTTAAACCCAATTTTTTGGTAAGTTAATGAATCCTCAACATTTAAAAAACTGGTTTGCTAAGTGCTGCTACCGTACCTCATAACAACGGAAAGCGCTGTAATTGTATATTTTAATAATTAGGATTTCAGGTGAATCCCTTCAAATTAAATTTTTCGTATTGGTCAGCTTGAATTATAGTGCTACAAGCAAATCAAAAATTTCTGCCTGCCTCTACCCTTCAATTTTTGGATACTATCAGAACAAATTTGTCAATAGTTATAATTTCTTAAGCACCGACACCTGTTCAAAATTAGTTTTTTGAGATTTATTCATCCGTAGAAAGGGTATAAATTTTTGCATCCTATATTGACGAAAAATAGAAGGTTGTAGCTTTTTCTAGGGAAAATTTCTTATTTTTAAATACAAAATTGGCACAATAAACTATGTATCCATATGATACCAAATCGCTGAAATAACGCAAGTACGTGAAATATTTTGTAACAATTAGCCGAAATCAGAGATTTTTTTATAAGCAGAAAAAATAATAATAGTTGATTATATTTTTTTACTTATACTTTTGCGTTCTTGCGGGAAACTGTTTTTAATTTTGGTCATAGAAGAAAGCGATCGCAACTTCTGGATTTTAAATAGGGAATCAACAGAACAGGTAATTAATTTTGCATAAGCACTTAAATGGTGAGAAATAGAAGCTGTAAGCAAGGAAATGCTTACTAGAAGCTTATGAGAGTTATATGAGTTTTTTAGTGCAGTAGAAAATCCATACGAAAAACTTTGGCACAGAATATACAATTAATTTTGCATAAGCACTTATAGCGCTGTGCGCAGGCAACAGGCAACAGGCAACAGGCAACAGGGGGAATAAATTGCTGATCATATAAGACTTTTAGCTATTTGGCCTTTCCTGCAATTTGTAAATATACCAGCGCTCATTGCTATAAAGTCAAAATTTCTAGTTTACAGAAAAATCAGAAAATTGCCGCACAAAAGGCGAACGAAAAGCCAAAACAATATCCGATTTTGGCACACCTAAATCTAATAATTGTTGAGCAATTCCTTGCTCAGTAAAATCTTGTTGAATCCAAATTTTTCCATCTTTAATATCAACATGAATAGAACAACCATAATCCCGTTGTTCATTTTGCCAACGCAAAGAAATTAAGAGGTAATGATTTCTTTCCGAATCCAAAATCAGTTGTGTTTCATATTGTGAATCTTGAGTATGATATTGATAGTGTTCTTTAAGTATTTGTGTGACAATTTCTGAATAATTTAATCGCTCCATAAAACAATTACCTCTTCTAAAGGATCGAAAATTAATAATTTAACTTGATAGGTACTTACAGAAAGTTTAATAAAAGAGTCATTTCAGTTATCAGTTATCAGTTATCAGTACCTTGTAGCTGTTGCATCGGGATAGCTGATAGCTAATAGCTGACGGCTGTTTGCGCAGCATTCCGGAGGAAATGCTTACTAAGAAATTGACCAAGAGCAGTATGAAATTCTGCCAAGGGTGACATTGACAAAAAACTTTTAATTTCTACTGCTATTATTTGACCATCTTTTTCTGCACCAATAGCTCGTTCGCCACCTATATCAATGTATAAAGATATTTTAGTGCTAGGCTTAATAAATAGAGGATCGTCCGTAATTTTCCAACCATCTTTGATTAAAGCTGATGTAACAGCATGATGAAAAAGTCTTTAGCTGGCATAACTTTAAAATAAATCTAATTTAATTAAATAACAAAATCCTCCGTAATTACGGCTTCATCTAACACTAATTTTACCGTAAATTCTTCCCCTACTTCTCCTGCAAATTTACATTGAATAATCCTATCTTCACTTCTAGCAGTAACTTCTTGAAAAACTTCATTTTCACTTAAAACAATCAATTTCAAATTAGGAGGAAGATAAACATTATCCCTAGTGGGATAAACCCGTAAAGTTATTTCTACTTCAGGAAGATCATCATCTTCTCGTCTTAAATTGACCAATAAAACTACAGCATGACTTAACATATTTGCTCGTAAATCAATTAACTTTCCAGCTTTAATTTCTGCACTTCTAACTAATGCTAATTGTGAAGGAGTTAATAATTCATTTGCTCCTTGCCATCCAGATGTCAAAATATACTCAAACCATTGAGTTAAATTAACCTGACTAGGCATGATTTCTACATCTATAATAGGAACACCTAATCTATCTGAAAGTAAACCTTGTTGGTGCAAAGATTCTATTTGCTCGCAAGCAGATTGAGAACCTTTTAAATGCAAAATTATACTACCCATTTTAATTTCCACTACCCTAAGATAAGGACATCCTGTTATCGCCCTCACTTTGTTCTCAATTTCTAACAATTGTTTTGCTGAAACATCATCGGGTATTCTAATTAATAAACTTCTTTCTTTTTCAAAATTAGGAGGTTGAGGTTGCTTTCTATATTGAGAATTAAATAAATGAAAAATGATATCTTGAGGATTACCAATTTCTTGTTTCAGCAATTTTTGTAAGCAAAAATGAATACCTTTTTTTCTTTTATCATTACTTAGTTTAGTCCTGAGAGAATCAACTGATGAAATATCTTCCAGTTCAGCCACCATATCCGGAAGTTGTTTCCCTACTAATACCATTAATAAATACTGCTTGTGAAATTTGGTTAAACCTTCTCCTATTGGCGGGTATTGTTCTCTAATTTTTCTAAGTCATAAATTAAATTATTAACATTCCAACTAGCTTGAGCTTCAGCATAAAAGTTATAATTAATTAAATCTTGAATAAATTTATAATTACTTGCAGTTTGATTCATCGAATTTACTTCAAAACGATTTTTTTGATGATAGTCATCATTTTATCATTGTTGTTAATAATGACCGTTAGTCAGGAATAATTTATATTATCAATTCAGCCACTAAAGTATTAATTGAGAGGCAAAAAAATGCTTGATTAAGCCTCATCAATTTTACTTAAAAAGGAGTCATTTTTTTTATGAGCAATTCTATCGTAGCAACAACTTTAGCAGGCGGTGCATTAGCTACTATCGGTGCATTAGCTACTATCGGTGGAGCAGCTACTACAGGCAGTACATTAGCAACTGTTACCGGAGCAACTGCCACTGGTATAGCTACCACAACTGGGGGTGTTGGTATAACTGTAGCAACAACAACAGGAGCAGCATCAGTAGCGATCGCTCCAATAGTTGCAGTAGTAGCAGCACCAGTTGCTGTTGGTGCATTTATTTGGTGGTTAGCGCGCGATTAATTTTTACTAAATATTGCCAAACTCATAGTTCCGCTCAACCCGATATTACTTTAATTGGGTGCAGTTAGCGGAACTATAAATTGAGATTTTTTCTTATAGAAACTTCTGTTTAGGAGCTACCAACATCCTTAATTGAAATTACTGATTAATTCAGTTTCAAAAAAATCAACCAAATTTAACGCTATAATTTGGCATGAATAAATAAGTAATTTATAGCTTCAATAATTCAACCTAAATGGCAAAAATCACCAAGTATTTTATCTCGATCGCTCAACATTTGAAAGTTACTATCAACGGAGAAAAAATCTCTACATACTCAAAATCAAACTTCAAATACCTAATCTTTGATACACATCATCCAAATGTTTTAAATGATGTTTCGGGTCAAAACAAGCTGCAATTTCTGCCTCAGATAACCTACTTTTAATTTCTTCATTCTTGCAAATTAAATCCTGAAAATTACCATTAGGTTGATTCCAAGCTTGATGAGCGCAAGACTGAACAATTTGATAAGCATCCTCTCGAATCATCCCCTTTTCTACTAAAGCCAAAAGCACTCGCTGACTAAAAATCACCCCTCCATAAACATTCATATTTCGCTTCATGTTTTCTGGATAAACTAACAAATTTTTGACTAAATTAGTAGTTTCTTTGATCATAAAATGAGTTAAAATGCAAGCATCAGGCAAAATCACTCTTTCAACAGAACTATGAGAAATATCCCGTTCGTGCCAGAGAGCAACATTTTCCAAAGCAGCAACAGCATGACCCCGCACAATTCTCGCCATTCCCGTTAACCTCTCCGAACGAATGGGGTTACGTTTGTGAGGCATTGCACTCGATCCTTTTTGACCCTTAGAAAAATATTCCTCAACCTCTAAAACATCAGTACGCTGAAGGTTACGAATTTCCACAGCAAAACGTTCTATAGAAGCAGTCAGCAACGCTAAAATTTGCACATACTCAGCATGGCGATCGCGTGAAATTACTTGAGTAGATGCAGTATCCGGTTGAAGTCCCAGTTTTTGGCAAGCGATCGCCTCAACTCGTGGGTCAATATTTGCATAAGTTCCCACTGCTCCAGAAATCTTACCCACAGCAATATTATCCCGCATTTTTACCAATCTCTGGCGGTTCCGACAAACCTCTGCCAACCATCCTGCCAACTTAAAACCAAAAGTCATAGGTTCCGCATGAATACCGTGGGAACGACCCACCATCACAGTTTCCCGATGCTGTTGTGCCTGATAGCGAATTGCTTGTCCCAACTCTTCAACACATGACAACAATAAATCTAGACTCGCAACCATCTGCAATGCTAATGCAGTATCCAAAACATCGGAACTTGTCAACCCTAAGTGAATATACCGCCCAACATCACCAACATATTCATTCACATTTGTCAAGAAAGCAATCACATCATGGCGGACTTCTGCCTCAATTTCCAGAACCCGTTTTGGGTCAAAATTAGCCTTGGCCTTGATTTCTTCTACAGCCTCAGTAGGTACATAACCAAGTTCTGCCTGAGCTTCACAGACAGCTATTTCTACTTCTAACCAAGTTTTTAGCTTGGCATTCTCAGTCCAAAGTTCACCCATTTCGGGCAAGGTGTAACGTTCAATCACACTCTATAATAAAACTAAAACAACCGTTATATTGTACTACTGGCAACCACAAATGGGGAAAACTTGAAAATTATAGCCTACGCCCTAGGGAATAGGGAACAGTTCATTAATTGATAATTTATAATGGATAATTGATAATTACCTCGGGTTTTAACCGTTACGGAATTGAACCCACATTCCGCAGGACAAAATGTAGTATACAAAGAGGGTAAAACTTGAGTAAGTATTGAGACATCTCAAAAAAAACCTCAAAGTGTAATTATAGACCTCAGGTAAAGAGCAAAAAAAGAGGAGAAAATGTCAATAGAAGTGACTAATGTAGACCATCTAGGTTTAGTAGCAGGAATTATTGATGAGATTGGTATAGAAGAGAAAATTAATCAATTACGCTGGAGTTGAGCTACCAGAAAAAATAACAGGGGGTCAAGTAGTCAAAGGAATGCTCTTAAATGGGTTAGGTAAGGTTTCATCTCCACTATATTTATTTAGTCAATTTTTTGATGGAAAAGCAATAGAACACTTAATTGGAAAAGCTGTGAAAACAGAGTATTTTAATGATGATAAATTAGGTCTGGTATTAGACCAAATGTATCGCAGAGGATTAAATGAGATTTTTATGTCTGTGGTGGAGCGAAGCAGTGAAAATTTATCAATTAGAAACAAATACAGTCCACCTAGATTCTACTTCGTTTCATGTTCATGGAGATGAACACACAGATGAAGATGAATATGAAGAAGATTTAGAGCCAAAAACTATCGCGCATCACTTATGGATATTCATAAGATAATTGACAGTCTTAAAACAATTTATGAGCGATTTAATTTGTACAAACGATGGAGATGTGCCATTGTGGATGAGAATTGGGTCGGGAAATGAATAGCAGCCAAAAACAATTTGTGCAAGCCATGAAAGAGTTTAAAAATCAGTTAAAATTTGATAGTTTCATGGTGGCAGATAGTGCTTGATCTACCCAAGAAAATCTACAGTTACTAACAAATATTAGATGGTTAAGCCGAGTTTCGGTTCGTATAAAAGCAGCGCAGAAGCTAGTTGAAGAAGTAGATAGTGCGGATTTGAATCCCAGTGAGCTTAAAGGATATAGCTATCAAGAACTCTCAAAAACCTAGGGAGGGATTCAACAAAGATGGTTAGTAGTTGAAACTCAACAGCGCCGAGAATCGGATTTGAAAAGTCTAGAGAAAAAAATCCAGAAAGAACGAGCTGAAGTTGACAAAAAACTGGGCTCTTTAAAATCTGAAAAATTTGCTTGTGTATCAGATGCAGAAACAGCAACAAGAAAGCTATTAAAAAGGTTTTTAGACCACGAATTGACAGAAATTAACGTTCAATTCGTAGAGTCAAAATCTGATACGGATTTTCCTGATCAACTCCAAGTTCAAGTGGGCTTAAGAGAGTCAAAAATCCAACTAGAAAAGAAACGAGCAGGTCGATTTATATTAGCAACAAATGTCCTGGATAAGATCGAATTAACTTGATTAAGAAATGTTGTCTAAATATCAAGGACAACAATCAGTTGAAAGAGGTTTCAGGTTTCTGGGCATACCCTCTATTTTTAACTGATAGTGTCTTCCTTAAATCTCCCCGTCGAATCGAAGCTTTGGGACTAATTATGGGTTGATGTTTATTGGTTTACACGTGATTGCCAGCGTCAATTACCTCAAACTTTAAACCGAACTAAATCTACTGTAAAAAATCAACTAGGTCGCCCTACTAATAGACCAACAAAACCATTGGATATTTCAGTGTTTTCAGTCGATTCATTTATTGATTAATTCTGGAGTTAAGAGTATATCTAATCTCACTTATGAGCGTGCGCGAATTATTGAAGTTTTTTCCTCCTAGTTGTCAAAGATACTATCTACTCAGTTGAGAAACTTGAGATGAAAAGAGGTAGAAGGCCAAAATCATCAATGATTGAATAGTAGTAGAATAAACCCCTTGGCAATTAGTGCGATAGAACTCCGTTCCGCTTTCCTACCGAATGCTGCGCAAACGCGTTGGCGGAGGGAGCAAGTGCGGCAGCTATCACGCTTAGCGTGATAGAGGAACTTTGGCAATTTTTGAATTGGTATATTGGTGAGTTCTGGCAACTTATAACATTCTATTGATTTGCGTTGGCGGAGCAAGTGCGGCAGCTACATCGCTTCTTACCCATACTATAAGTCTAAATACTTACTCAAGTTTTACCCTCTTTGTATACTACATTTTGTCGTGCGGAATGTGGGTTAAAATTTAAGCGAAAACAAATAAGTTAGGCCCATCTCTCGTAGTGTGAGGATGTCAAGTCAAAGTGAAATATCTTCAAGTATTTGTCTACGGTACTCTTAAACCAGGAGAAGCAAACTACAAATCCTATTGTGCTGAATATCTTGTGGATGCTTTTCCGGCAACCACGAATGGCCTTTTGTATGAACTGCCTTTTGGCTATCCAGCTATGACTAGAGGAGATATGAATGTCCATGGATTTGTCTTATCATTCAGAAATCCAGAGGTTTTGTTAGATTTGGACCTACTAGAAGATTATCATCCTGAACGCTCTCAAGAAGAAAACGAGTACCAGAGACAAAAAATTGATACTTTTGGACTTAATGGAGAATATTTATGTACTGTCTGGAGCTACTTAATGTTACCAGAAAAGGTTCAGTTATTTGGTGGTAAATTATTGCCTAGTGGATTTTGGACAAACCATTGACTAATTCAAAATTCAGAATTCAAAATTCAGAAGTTATTTTTGTTACGGGGATTTTGAGTAACCCTCCAAAAATATTTGGCCTTAAAAAGCGGGGTTAAAGACCCAATTATTTTGATAAACCTTTCCAATTCCAAGTATTAAAGGAATATAATTTGCCAACTACTTTAATTTTTCAATCTTATTGTTGGTTATTGACTTTTCACTGGTGCAAGTGGAGGTTGAGGAATTTGAACTACTGGATCGTTTATAGTTAGCATCACATTATTAGGATTTACTATTTCTATTACAGGCTCATTTAAAGCAATTTGTACAGTTTCAGAGTTATAATTTTCAGCTAGCTGCACAATATTAGTCCGACTATTTGAGATTATTCCCGATATCAATGCTATACATAGACCAGCAATAGCACTACCACCTAAAACAAAATTTCGTTTCGATCTTTGATCGATTCGAGCGAAGACTCGATCTACCGTTATCTCCACAGGTTGTACTTTTGGAGGTACTGGCATTCTTTGAAATTCAGAATGTAGTTTTAGTAGTCTTTGATAGAGATGTTTAGCAACTGGATCTGTAGCAAGTAGAACTTCTACTTCTCTACGTTGTGATGGAGTTACTTCACCATCTAAATATGCACTTACTAATTCAAACCTTTCTTGTTTCATCATTTTTTTTCCACCCTGAAATTGATTGTCGATCGTTTTTGAATTAACATTTTTATTCATATTCACACCACAGAAAACCTTGATGTTTTCTCAGAAAAGTTAATTGAATTATTTTCGTTCTAGTAGATTCAATTTGATTAATATTTAGAGATTTATCTTGACCAAGTTTTTACTGAAAATTCAATTACTTATTCTATGTAGATAGTTCAAATATCTAGATATTTTTGGAGTTGTAATTGTAATCTTTGCCTAGCTCTAGCAATTCTTGATTTGACAGTGCCTAGAGAAACTCCTGTAATTTCTGCAATTTCTTCATAAGATAAACCTTCTATTTCTCTCAATACAATTGTCACCCTAAAGACTTCTGGTAGTTGAGAGATTGCATCCCTCAGATAATCATAAAATTCTTGTGTACTCAATTCTTCTTCTGGCCCTGGAGTTTTTGTAGCAATCTCCCAATCTATAATACCATCATCTAAGGCCAGAGGAGCGTCTAACGATAGAGGAGGGGTAACTCGTTTTCGTTTCCGTAACTCATCATAAAACAGGTTAGTTGTGATACGACTCAGCCAACTCTTAAACTTTACTGGTTCTTGTAATCTTTTAATGTTACGGTATACACGAATCCAAACCTCTTGAGCCAAATCTGAGCGGTCTTGCCATTCAGGGGCTAAATGATACAAAATTTTGTCTACATGGAGTTGGTATCGATTTAGAAGTTCTGCAAAAATAGCACGGTCTGGGCGATGTCCTTGTTGACAACGCAATACTAGATCGTAATTAGAGAGTTTTTCAGGTGGCAATTCCACTTGCGAAAGGGTTTGTTCAACCTTAGACCAGGGTACAAATATATATTGATTCATCAGGGGAACTGGCTCAATAATTTTGTTATTTAGCTTTGATTCCTATCTAAAGACGAGAAATTTTTTCTAGAGTTCCCATTCTTGGCTTTACCGAATAATTAAGGTAAAAATCCTCTCCTTTAAAGGAGAAACAAGCAAAAATTTTCATGATTAGTCAATCCTATCCGTTTTCAAGGAGAGGTAATTGTTAATTATTAATTCAAGGAGAGGTAATTATTAATTATTAATTATTAATTATTAATTATTAATTGTATCTATTGCTCTTCACAAGCTCCAATACTGACCCAACTACTCGACCCATCGGCCCAATGTTCTTTTTTCCATATAGGAGCTGTATGTTTCAAAGTATCAATGCCATAACGGCAAGCTTCAAAAGCTTCTGAACGGTGTGGACAACCAATGGCCACTAACACGCTGATTTCACCAATTTTTAAACGTCCCACTCGATGATGAATGACTACAGTCTCAACTTCTGGCCATTGAGTACGAATTTCTCTGGAAATTTGCTCAAAAACTTTGATGGCCATAGGTTGATATGCTTGATATTCTAAGGCCACTACAGATTTACCGTCTGTTTGATTGCGAACCATTCCACTCATTACTACTACAGCACCATTAGCAGGATTATCGGCTAAAGTGTAGATTTCAGCAATACATAAAGGAGCTATGGTAATAGCAAAATGATTTTGTTCTGGTTTGAGTTTGGTAGATAAGGGTACTTTTAAACTAGAATTCATATTATCAGTAATAATTGGTTTCCAGTAATTTAATAACTATATTAATCCTAGCAAAATTTCCATATTTTTAGAGAATAATTCAAGAGTAAAAAAATTATTTATTATTTTGATTCTGAAGCTATATTTATAAATGTTTGCTATAAATAGCTAGGGTATTTCTTATAAGTCAGGAGTCAAAATTCAGAATAAATAAATTTAATACTATTTTTTATCTAGTAAATTATCTTTTTCGTCAAATAGACATTTCATATAAAGTATTGTAATAGCACTTATTATTCGTAACATTCTTTTTTAAAATGTTATTATTTATTATTATCTAATATCAAGTTTCATTAATTAGCCAAGGATAAAAATGTTTTCTCTGATAAATTTCTCCCTGTTCCTTGTTCCCTATTCCCTGTTCCCTATTCCCTATTCCCTAAAATTTAGGGCATTGTATAATTGCGGGATGATTTTGTCACCAGAGCATAAACCATAATCCCCGTGTCCCCGTGTCCCCGTGTCCCCGTGTCCCCGTGTCCCCGTGTCCCCGTGTCCCCGTGGAGCGCCGAAATCATCCCAGTATTCAGCAACGCCAAATTTTTATTGTGGGTATTTCAAGATACATGATATAAAACCTATAATTTTGTAACTCACCGATGTGATAATTGTTATATTCAAGATTCTGTTTTGCTTCCACCTAAAAGATATAGTAAAGCCATTCTTACAGCAATACCACTGGTGACTTGTTGAGAAATTAAACTTAACTGGGGGTCATCCATTAAGTCAGAACTAATTTCTACTCCTCGGTTAACAGGTCCAGGATGTAATAATTTGACTCCTGGTTGACAAAGTTTGAGGCGATCGCGTGTAATACCAAATAATTGATGATATTCCCGTAAACTAGGTAATAAAGATTCGCTCATCCTTTCTTTTTGGAGACGTAGGGTCATTACAAAATCAGCTTTTTCTAGAGCTGGTTTAATATCCCAATGTACAAATAATTTACTCGGTCTATTTTTGCCAAATTCGGTGAAATATTTAGGTAGTAAAGTAGGTGTTCCAGCTAAATGTACTTCGGCACCAGAAGCTGTCAAACTCCAAATATTAGATCGTGCTACTCTAGAGTGGAGGATATCTCCGACAATAGCAATTTTTTTTCCCTCTAAAAGTTCTATTCTAGGTTGAGTTGAATCTAACAACATACAGATAGTAAATAGGTCAAGTAAAGCTTGAGAAGGATGTTCATGTTGACCATCTCCAGCATTCAGAATTCGCACTCCAGAACCATTGCGATCCATTGCCGAAGCGATCGCTGCGGGAACTCCTGCATCACGATGTCGAATGACCATCATATCTGTACCCATTGCTAGATAGGTCATTGCTGTATCTAGGATAGTTTCTCCTTTACTCAGAGAAGAGGTACCAGGGGCAAAATTTAGAGTATCCGCAGACAAACGTTTAGCAGCTAGTTCAAAACTATTGCGGGTGCGTGTGGAGGGTTCAAAGAATAAGTTTGCTACTACTAGACCTTGTAATGCAGGTACTTTCTTCATCCGGCGGCCTAAAACTTCTTGAAAACTGGCTGCTGTTTGTAGTACAATATTGTATTCAGCGGGTGTAAATTCTGCTAGAGATAAAATATGACGACGAGTCCAGAGGTTTGTAGACATTTTCGATTCAACTTTTGTGAGATGATTATCAGTTATACCATTTTCATGAAATATTGCTACAGTGGTTGATTTCTAGGTGTTAGGTGTTAGGTGTTAGTTATGAGAGAGAACAAGTGCCAATTTTTCAATCCTTTGACGCCCGGATTTTACTGTAACAATCTTTCTTGAATTTGGTATTAATTAATTGGTTTCGATTAGACATCTCCAAGAATAAAAATAAAATCAATTATCCCACATAAATTCTCAATTTTCCCCCCTACTCCCTACTCCCTCTTTTCTGGAGATGTCTATTAATATTATAGGGTTATAGACAGAGTTTTATTCAACAATTTAGAATTAAGAATTTAGAATTACCGAATAATTAAGGTTTAAAGCCTCTCCTTTAAAGGAGAAACAATGAATTAATTTTCCTTTTATTCAATCCTATCCGTTTTAGGGAGAGGTAATTATCAATTATCAATTATCAATTATTGAAATCTTCTTATAAAAAGAGGATTGGATCAAAGATTTTTTTGGTGCATCTCATATTTGCAAAAATACTTTTTCCTATATATTCCCTATTCCCTGTTCCCTATTCCCTGTTCCCTAAAGCAATAAAATTTTGGCTTTATTCACGCATTGAGATGCACCCGATTTTTTTTCTTTTTTCTCCATGAATGGAGAGGCTTTATACCAAATTTAAAAAATGTAAGCATTCAGCTATTAGCTGTCAGCTATCAGCAACAAAACTCTCTTCTAAAAGACAGTGTTTAAATTAATATAGACTTTAAGAGTAAGGGAGCCAACTTTTGTAGTTAGACAATTAATAAGGCTTTTATAGTAAACTAAAAGCAATAGCTGATTGCTGATTGCTGACCGCTGAATGCTTACTAAAAAATAATGTTACAAATAAACTGGCTAGTAAATAACTAATAATTCACCTAAAACTTAAAACCTAGTACCTATTACCTAACACCTACCACCTACCACCTAAAACCTAGAAAATTATTTGTAGCAAAATTTATAAAATTGGTATTATACCTGAATTTTTCCGTAAAAAAATATGACAAAAAATAAGAAAAAGTAGCTATCCCCTAATTTTTTATGAATAATTACCAATATCATTTAGGTGGCTGTTTACCCAATGATGCTCCTAGTTATGTTAAACGAAAAGCTGACGAAGAGCTTTATCAAGCAATTAAAGCAGGTGAGTTTTGTTTTGTACTAAACTCCCGACAAATGGGTAAATCAAGTTTGAGAGTTAGAACAATTCAAAGATTACAAGCAGAAGATATTCTTTGTGCTAGTGTAGATTTGACAGGGATTGGTACTTTTGAAATTACTAATGAACAATGGTATGCTGGAATAATTGATAGTATTGTTAGTAGTTTAAATTTAGACGATATTTTTGATATCGACAGTTGGTGGAATACTCAAGATATATTTTTATCTCCAGTCAAAAAATTGACAATTTTATCAATGATTTCCTCTTGAAAAAGTTTCTCAAAAAATAGTAATTTTTGTTGATGAAGTTGATAGTATATTAAATTTACCTTTTAGTGCTGACGATTTTTTTGCTGTTATTAGAAATTTCAATAATAGACGAGCAAATCAACCACAATATGAACGAATAACATTTGTAATGATGGGAGTTGCCACCCCTTCAGATTTAATTAGGGATAAACAACGTACTCCTTTTAATATTGGTCGAGCAATTGAACTAACAGGTTTTCAAATAAATGAAATTCAACCATTAACTTTAGGCTTAACAGGAAAAATTAATGATTCTGAGGCAGTAATGTCAGCAGTTTTGGATTGGACAGGAGGACAGCCATTTTTAACTCAAAAAGTTTGTCGGTTGATTCAGTTATATTCACCTCAATCTTCACTAGAAAGAAAAGATATAGAATTAGTTGAAAATAACGATGGAGGATTAAATACAGACACAAAAAACACTGTAACATCTGGGAATAAGATAGTAGAAAAAAACATAAATTATTCTGAGACTGCTTTTGTAGAAAATTTAGTCAGACAAAAAATAATTGAAAATTGGCAATCAATTGATGAACCACAACATTTAAGAACAATTAGCGATCGCCTCCTGAAGGATGAACAAACAGCTAATAGATTATTAGGACTTTATCAACAAATTTTAAATAAGGGAGAAATTGATACTGATTCCAGTGTTGAACAAACCCAATTATGCTTATCAGGATTAGTAGTAAAACGAGGTAATAAATTAAGAGTTTATAATCGCATCTATCAAGAAGTATTTAACTTAGAATGGATAGAACAAGAGCTAGAAAAATTACGCCCCTATTCCGAAGCAATAACAGCTTGGTTGACTTCTAATTATCAAGATAAATCTCGATTATTAAGAGGTCAAGCATTACAAGATGCTCAACTATGGGCAACAAATAAAAGTTTAAGTAATAAAGACTATAAATTCTTAACTGCTAGCCAAGAAAATGAACTTAAAGAAGAAAAACAACGCTCCCAGTTAGAAATAAATAAAGTTTTACGTCAACGACTAAGAATAGCTTTTTTAGTAGTATTGCTATGGCTATTCTTGTTATTTTAACAGGTATATTTTTAATTAAATCCCTAATTAGCGAGAGAAAAATTAAACTAGACTTACTCAGTATTTCCTCAGAAACACTATTTGAATCAGACCGTGCTTTAGATGCTTTAATAGTAGAAATAAAAGCAGGAAAAAAACTCCAAAAATCATGGGGTGTTGGTGCAGATACTAGAATGCGAGTAATAATGGCTTTGCATCAAGGAATTTACTTATCAAAAGAGCGTAACCGTCTTCATGGACATGAAAGCACAGTAATTAGCGTCACTTTCAACCCTACTGGTACACTCATTGCTTCTGCTAGTGACGATAACACAGTCAGACTATGGAATACTCAAGGAAAATTATTGCAAACATTTACAGACCATGATGCCGAAGTTCGTAGTATTAGCTTCCATCCTGATAAACCATTACTTGCTTCTGCTAGCCATGATCGAACAATTAAACTGTGGAGTCTTGAGGGGAAATTACTACAAACTCTGGTCGGACATCAACACAAAGTCAGAGATATCAGTTTTAGCCCAGATGGTAAAAGATTAGCATCAGCAAGTGCAGACGGTAGCGTAATTTTGTGGAGTGAAGATGGTCAAAGACTACAAACTCTAGACGGACATCGTGGTTGGGTTGAAAGTGTCAGTTTTAGTCCTGATGGTCAATTATTGGCTTCTGGTGGAACTGACAAAACTATCAAACTTTGGCATCTAGAAACTGGCGAGTTACTTCAAACACTAAAAAACAATAACGCTTCAGTTAAAAGTCTTGATTTCAGTTCAGATGGGCAACTATTAGTATCTACAAGTGGTAAAGCGATGGCTCTGTGGAGTCGTCAAAACAAAAAATTTGAACTACTCAATATAATAGAAGGAGATAATGGTCTAATTCAGAGTATCAGTTTCAGTCCTGACGATCGAACTATTGCCTCTGCTGGTTATGACAATACTGTGAAACTTTGGAGTCTAGATGGTAAGCTGCTAGGAGTTTTTAAGGGGCACAATGCTCCCGTTTATGGTGTCAGTTTCAGCCCTACTGAAAACATCCTCGCCTCAACTGGTGCTGACGAAGCAGTGATTTTATGGAACTTTGGCAATAGGTTGAAGCCATTAATAGCGCATAATTCTCCAATCTACAAAATTGAGTTTAGCAAAGACGGCAAAAAGCTTTATTCGGCGAGTAGCGATCGAAGTATCAAAATTTGGCAAACCAAAAACGGTAAATTATTGGGCACTCAAAAGGGAAAGCTGCCAAAATTGTCAGCTTTGAGTTCGGATGGCAAAATTAGAGCTATTGCTAATAACAACACAGTAAAAATTCTCAGCGATGAAGGAAAATTGCTATTGACTCTAGAAGGTCACGGTTCGGAAATTCGAGACATTAAGTTTAGCCCCGATCAGCAGAGAATAGCTACTGCTAGTAGTGATGGTACTGTCAAAATTTGGCTAACAAATGGAAAACCTCTACATACTTTCATACATACAGGACAGGTCAATAGCATTGACTTCAGTCCAGATGGTCAGATATTGGTTTCTGGTAGTACAGATGGGATATTGAGGGTTTGGCATTTTGAAGGTACTTTGCTCAAAAGTTTGAATACTCATCAGGCTAATGTTTTAAGTGTGAGTTTTAGTCCGGACGGTCAGATGTTAGCTTCTGCTGGTTCCGATGGCAAGATTATTTTATGGAATTTGAATCTGGATAATTTGTTGATAGAAGCTTGTCAACAGGTATATGATTATTTGCAAACTAATTCTAATGTCAGTCAGAGCGATCGATTTATCTGTGAAATCTAACTTGACATTAATTTTGCTGACTTCTGACTTGTGCATAGCGCTATAACTAATTATCTGCACTTGATATCAAATCCGGTAGCATCGGTGTAATTAGATGGGGAGATGGGGGGATGGGGGATGGGGGGATGGGAACCCACCCTAACCCCTCCGAGGAGGGGAATATGGAGAAATATTTGGTAATCGTTGAAGATGGAACATTTTTTACGTGCCGAATTAAACGGATTTGATATGATATGACAAATGAATCTCCAGACAATGGTTTCCATATTTTTATCATTTTTCTTTGCAGCTTTTCTAAAAGGAATTACAGGACTAGGTTTTTCAACTATATGCTTGCCTGCCATGGCAACCTTTCTCGATCCAATCAGGGGTTCTATACTGCGCTCAAAAGTTTTAATACTCATCAGGCTAATGTTTTGAGTTTGGGTTTTAGTCCTGATGGCGAAATTTTAGCTTCTGCTGCTGCCGATAGCAAGATTATTTTATGGAATTTCAATCTGGATGATTTGTTGTTAGAAATTTGTCAACAGGTATATGGTTATTTGCAAACTAATCCTAATATCATAAACAGCGATCGACTTTTCTGTGATTATTGAAGAAGGCTAAGTCATTAGTCGTAAGTAATTTGTCGTAAGTAATTTGTCGTAAGTAATTTGTCGTAGCTTACAAAAATTGTGCTGTTGCATTGGATACTTATCTACTACTTTTGGAGTATATGAATAAGAAGCCGGGAGTCAGGAGTTAGTAGCTAGATACAGTTCTTTATTCATCACTATTTGATAAATTTTATTATTTTAGCGCATTCCCAATTACCCATTACTTGTCTTTCCAGATATTATAAGAATTCAGCCGAATATCATATTACTAAGTAAATATCACTATCTTTTCAAGATCGGGATCACACTAAAAATCCGAAAATTTACTGATACTAAGAATATGTTGAGGAATAAACAAATAACTCAACTATGTAATGTCAACATCTTACTTTTTCAGGGTCAATCTAGCTATGACTATTTCACAATTTATCAAAAAACTTTCAACAACCTTTGTTGGAACAGCTTTTACTGCTCTCAGTGGTATCACAGCAGCTCAGGCAATTTCCATAACTCCTACCAGTAATGGCAATGATTTAGTTAATGAAATTCTAGGCAGTGGGATTACCATTACACCAGCTTCTATAAACTACACAGGTACAGCAGGTGCTTCAGGAATTTTCACCAACGGATTATCATCTGGTATTGGCATCGATAGCGGTATTATTCTAACTACAGGTACAGCTACAGATGCTGAAGGTCCTAATGATTCAGATCAGAAAACTACTGACAATAAATTGCCTGGAGATTCAGATTTGGATGGGTTGATTCCTCAAGAGCAAACAACTTTTGATGCAACAATTCTGGAATTTGACTTTGAAAGTGAAGGAGGAGACCTTTACTTCAATTATGTATTTGCCTCTGAAGAATATGTAGAATGGACAAACACTGAGTTCAATGATGTCTTCGGTTTCTTCTTAAATGGAGAAAATATTGCTCTAATTCCTGGTACATCTACTCCAGTTGCTATCAATACAGTTAATGGAGGTAAACCACTAGGAACTGATGCTAGTAACCCTGAACTTTTCAATAACAATGACCTGAGTGAGGGTGGACCATTTTTCGATCTAGAATATGATGGTTTTACTCATGTATTTACTGCACAAGCATTAGGACTTAGTCCTGGAAGTCATCGTATTAGATTAGCGATCGCTGATGCTGGTGATGCTTTTTACGATTCTGCTGTATTTATCCAGGCAAAAACTTTTTCAGATATGCCTACAAATGTTCTTAATTCTAAATCAACTGCAGATGTTCCTAAATCTCAATCAACTGTATATGTTCCTAAATCTCAATCAACTGTATATGTTCCTAAATCTCAATCAACTGTAGATGTATCTAAACCTCAATCAAATGTAGATGTATCTAAACCTCAATCAAATGTAGATGTATTTAAACCTCAATCAACTGTAGATGTATTTAAACCTCAATCAACTGTAGATGTACTTAAATCTCAATCAAATGTAGATGTACCTAAATCTCAATCAAATGTAGATGTACCTAAATCTCAATCAAATGTAGATGTACCTGAACCTTCTGTATTAATTGGGTTATTAGTAGTTGGTTTTGCTGGTTCGTCGCTCAAGAAAAAAACCAAAAAAAGCTGAATATCATATCAAATCAATTTAATTAGGTATAAAAACCTTCCCCACCTTCACCATTTCCAAATCTTTATAGCTGTTTTTTTCCTATAGATAGCTTCCCTACCTAACTCCTCGCTCCTGACTCCTGACTCCTAGCTTCAAAAGATAAAGATTTTATACTCCTAGCTTCAAAAGATTTTATACCGAAGAATAGCAAATTTGATATTACCCACCAAAAAATTTATAGGGTATTTCATCAAGCTTGAGGACCTCCATTGCAACAATATTTGCTATGGTTTTGGCACTGACTGCTAATTTTTCTGCAAATTCGCGATTGTTTCATATCCTAGACATTTTGTCGATATTTATCTAGGGTCTGTCATCAATTAGAGGTTCAAAGCTCTGTCAGTCAAGGTTTTTAGCGTCTGGTAACTTTTAAGGCCAAAAGCCTAAAACTCTTGCCATATAGCTCTTTCAGATTTAATTGATGACACGCTCTAGGATAGTCTATATTTTTGGGCTTTAGCATCAAACAGATGTCAAAGTTTTTTCTTTTTCCACTCTAGGTTTCCCCATCCCCGACTCCCCGACTCCCTATCTCCCCAGCTTAAGAAAATGTAGAAAAGTGTTTTGAGAAGAAGCTACCTCTCAACCGCACTAGGAGTAAATCTAACTTCTATTCGACGCCGACTCTGATTTGGATTACGATTTACCCCGGCAAAATCTCCACCAGGATTATATAATTGTGCAGCAGAATAGGCCCGAAATTTTAACCCCAATTCTTTCAAACGAGGATTTTTTTGAAGTTCTTGTACAACAGATAAAGCACGCATCAAACCTAAATCTGCATTGGAACCTGGTGTCAGACTATTAACAGATTCATTACCCTTAGCAACTTGTTCTAACTGAGTATCTAAATTACTTCCACTTCTCTGATTTACCTGACCATCAGTATGACCTATTACTTCAACAACATAACCTTTATATTCCTTAGCAAAATCCTCTATTTGTTTGATTAAATCTCCCTCAATAAAACTTTTTAAATCTCCCGATATTTCTGCACTTCCTGATTCAAATCTTCGAGACTGAGAATCTCTAATTACTATTACAGGTGGAGACTTCAATTTTTCAATTTCTGTTTCTAGTTGTGTGACTCTATTTGACTTTTGCTCTAGTTCATTTTCAGAGGTAGTTACTAATCCTTGTAATTTTGTTACTTGGTTTTGTAAGTTACCAATTTGTCCTTGTAATCCTGTTACTTCACCAGTCTTTTGTTGAATTTGATTTTGTAAATTAGTAATTTCTTGTTGCAGTTGTAGGGCCCGATTTTCGTTGGCATCAGAAATTGTCTCTATAAACAGAGATTTAATAATAGCTAATAGCAATAATAAACTTAATATCATAAAAGAGTTAGACATTAAGTCTGTAAATGCTGGCCAAATTTCTAGGTCGCGATTATCTTCAACAAGTCGTGAACGATGACGCATAATTATTTTAATTCCTTAAAAAGAGGGAGACCTGGAGTAGGGAGTAGGGGAGTAGGGGAGTAGGGGAGTAGGGGAGTGAGGGAGTAAGGGAGTAGAGGAGTAAGGGAGTGGGGGAGTAGGGGAGTAGGGGAGTAAGGCAGTAGGGGAATAGGGGAGTGGGGGAGTAGGGAAGATTGAATATTGAAGTAATTATAGAATTATAAATACATATTGTATAACCGGATTCCATAATTCTATCCATTACCGAAAAATTCGGTCTAAAGCTTCCCTTTTAAGCTATCCATTACCCACATCTTTACTTAATATAAAACTTGACAAAATATACAAGTCATGCGTGAGTCCTGGTTAGGGTTTTTAGGGAGAAAAAATATGTGAAAAAGTACATTTTTTTAGTTCTGACCTTATGAGGCTAACTGATAACTGATAACTGATAACTGATAACTGAAATGGTGTCTACTTATTTGCTAATCTATCTATAATATGTGTCAGTCGATAAATTTCATTTTTAGTTTCTTTCATTTGACTGATATATTCTTGTAAATTTGTGGCGATGACGCTTAAATGGGAATTATTTAGATTGGCTTGATTACTCATGCCTTTCCCTATTTGGTCTCCTAAAGATTTAATGCTCTGACTAATACCATCTGTGGAATTATTCAAGGCATTTGCTAGAGTTTTGAGTTGAATTTGTACTTCATCTAAATTATCTGCTTTGGATACTACTCTTCTTTGTAAAGTATCCAGACTTCCCACTGCTAACTGAAAACCTTGTGATGCTTCTTGGAGTTGTCGAATCATCTCAGCTAAAGATTTTTGATTACTTTGATGAGATTCTAATAGTCTTAATGAAGTTTGATTATTACTGGCAATTTGTTCTCCAAACTTTGCTAGTCTCTTACTATATCCCTGTAGTTCAATGACTACTATTTCTATTGCTTGAACAGCAGTAGCTAGAGTCGAGGTTGATTGAGAAAAATTACTCTGAATATTAGCTAATTCTGCTGTTGAATTAGCTAACTTTTGCGGGAATTGACTATGTTCGAATGTCTGTGCTACTTCTAGAAATTTATCCCCTGCTATCTGAAAATCTTTAGAACTTTTTGCCACTGTAGCAGCAGCTTCTCCTAATCGCACAAAGGTCTGTTCTGCTAATTTACTGGTAGTAGTATTGGCATTATGAATTTCTTGAATTTTATCTTGTAGAGCTGACTCTACTCCTACTCTGACTGTTTGACCAAATCTGGTTAAAAATCCTTCAAAAGAATAAGCAACTGCTTTTACTACTTTATCAAGCTGAGTTTGACCTTCTATTGTTTGTAAGTAAATATTATCTAAATAATCTTCTAGTAAACTAATTAATCTAGTTTTGGCAAGGCTAGTATTAAAAATAAAATTAACTGATGTAACTACTGCACTAAATAATATTGCTACTAAGCTGCTAGTAAAGGCAATTCCCATGCCTTGTAATGGTACTTGTAATTCCCGGAGCAAACTACTAACATCGGTAGCATTAGTATCACTAACTGTTTGACTTAAAGAAGTCAAGTTAATGGTAATGCCGACAAAAGTACCTAATAATCCAAAAGACACAAGAAGATTAGGTAAAATTCGACATAAATATTCTATTTGTTCGTAAGATATTAATCCAAATAACCTTTGTCTACTATAAACTTGGTCTATTAATGCTCCTGTATTAACTTGCTCTAGTTTACTACTCGCATCTGTAAATCTGTCCTCTAAATATTCGATAAATCTTGGCTTATTTACTGACTGCTGATTAATTAGTCTTCTTACTTTATTTCCTTGATTTACTAAGTCAAAATGAAGTACAATTCTTAATAATATAGCAACCACAGATGGTACAATTACTAAAACAATTACTAGAGGGA
>NZ_BLZO01000137.1 GCF_014132355.1 Okeania sp. KiyG1 | reverse complement strand
TTAACAAAAGTAGAAGTAAAAGTACCACCACCGTCAGATGATGGGTCAAATCAAGTAGCTGGAAGAGTTATCTTCCTAGAAGGAGAGAATTTCGGCAATAATCTTGATGAGTTAGAAGTGAACTTCCATTTAGGAGACAAAGCTTATCCAGGTACAATTTTACCAGAATTGAGTAATCTAGCAGAAGGAAAAATTGCAGTAGTAAGCGACTATGTTCCCTATGGAGAAGCATCTGTTTCCGTAGAAAAAACCATCACCTCCATAATTGGCACCGAAACAATTGTTGAAACTGAAACGATACAGTTACCAGTAGAAGAGCGGGTAGAATTAGCCATGACAACCATGACATTTAGCAACCGAGTCAATCTGATTAATGCTCGCAACCCTCTAGAAGTAATTGCATCAAACGAATCATCAAGTCAAGACTTATTGTTAGCCAGCATTCCAGTAGGAAGTCGCCCTCGTTATACGGCAGCCACAAGTGAAGCATCCAGAGCTTATGTAACTTTGGAAGGAGGTAGCGCTCTAGCAGTGTTAGACTTGCAAGGATTTCGACAGTTGGATACTCAACCCGATGTGGAAGGAGTAAATCCCATTGCTTTGCCTGATGATTCTAGTCCGCGCCCTCTGATTATTGACCCCCTAGATAATTATGCTTATGTAGGTGATGGTAACAAGGGTCAGATTTATGTAATCGATATCAACCCCAATTCCCCTGATTATAATCAGCACGTTGAAACTATTGATGTTGGAGATGCACCCAGTGGGTTGAAGAAATTGGCAATTAGTAGTGATGGCAAGCGATTATTTGCTACGACTCCAGATGGAGGAACATCTAATGTGGGTCAGATTTTGGTGGTAAATATTGACCCAGAAGACCGTCCTGTAGGTGGTAGCGATAATGTGCGCAAGTGGCATCAGCAGATTGGAGCCATTGATGGTGGTCGTGGAACTGAGGGAATTACGGCTACTTCGGATGAGTTGAAGATGGCTTTTACTAATCGCTCTGACGAACCCAAGGGTTATGGGGTGTTGACTATTGTGAATAATGACCCTCTGAATTTTGAGGCCACGACCACTTATGCTCCGATGAGTTTGGGGCCATTTGATAGTTTTGATGTGAATGAAGCGGTGGATGTAGAGGTGATTTATGATGAGGTGACTGGTACTGATTATGCTTTTGTGGCTGGTTTCAATATGCGGAATTTTACCTTGAACTTCGGGAGTTTTGATGGTAAGAGTAATGTAGGAATTATTAAGGATGCTTTGGGGGATAATCCGCAGTTGGTGGCAGGAACGCAAAGGATTCCGTTTGGAAATACTAGCGATTTGGCTTTGTCTAGTGACAATCGATTTTTGTTTGCTGCTTATCCGGGGATAGAGAGTACTTTTGCTTTTGATGTCAGGGAGATGATTTCGACTATTAATGACCCGACTAAGCAGACTCAGTTGGAGACTCAGGCGATTGATGTTGTGAATCCGAATGTGAGTGTGGCTGCGGATTTGCAGGTGGTGAGTACGAATCCGTTTACGCGGGAGATTGAGTGGAAGGTGCCGGATGGTAGCGAGCGGGGTCCGATTTCTACGGGTACTTTGCCTTGGGGGGTTGAGATGGCGTCTAAGGGGACGTTGATATCTCTGGAGGAGCCGGATGGAGATGATTTAACGCCGACTTTGAAGTGGAATATTTTCCGCCCAGGGAGCAAGTCGTCAGAGGGTGATGATTGTGATTCTTGCTTGCTCGCGCCTGCAAAAGAAGAAGATATTAAGTCTGTCAAGTTGTATATGAGCGTGTTTCCTAAAGGTCAGGGATTGTTGCCTGGCGATGATTGGGACGAGCTTAAAGATAAGCCTGAGACGGATTTGAATCCCCAACGTATTTTGACTGCTAAGTGGGAGAATGGTGGATGGAAGTGGGTGCAGAACAACCAAGATATTCCCAATGCTTCTAATACTTTTCAACAATTTACTCTGCCTGACGAACGGATGTTAACAGGGGGTCAAACTTATCATTGGGCAGTGGAGGTCGAGTGGAAGGATGAGGTCAAAAATGCACCGGGTAGTGGATTAACTGTGACTGGTGATTTTGAGACTAATTTGCCGGAAATTAAGGATGGCAGCAACCAATTTAGTAGCGTGACGGTGTTGACGCAGGGTGTGATGTCACCGGAGTCTAAGTCTTTTACTCAGCAGACGGTAGATGCGATGGCAGAACAAATGGAGGATGCTGGTGCTGCGGTAATGCGCTACTCTCCAACATCTGGAAAGTGGAATTCTGTAACTTATAATGATTCGATTAATGGGTGGACTGCTTCTCCTGTTTCTCCTGTTGAGGGTAAACCATTGGTGTTGTTGGCTGATTGGATGAATGGACTGGGTACGGATAATGGTAGTTTCCGAAGTGCTGGTGTGGCTGAAGCTGCTGCTGATGGTTTGTTTACCTCTTTGGTGGATTTAGATTTTAAGTATGGTGGTACTGTTGGTGGTGATAGTTTGTATGATGAGAATGGGGATTTGATTCGCTCTCAGGGGGCGGTGTTTAATTCGCCGTTGCATTTTGTTGGTTTCGGTCAAGGTGCGGTGGTGAATACTGAGATTGTCCAACGTTTGGGTACTTATTTCCCTAATGCAGGTGGTAGGAACGCTGAAAATCGGGATTTGCATTTTACTACGGTCGATCCTTTTGAGTATAATCCTGAAACTGTTAGTGGTGACTTTGAGGCTTATGCTCGAATGCTCGACCCTGAGATTGTGATTTGGGATAATGTGACTTATGCGGATAATTATTATCAGCAACAAGCTCCTGAAGGGGATGAGAAAGTGATTCGGGGTAAGCTTTTGACTGAAGCTGATAACAATCAAGAGTTGGAAAAGTGGGCAGGGTTTGACTCTGCTAAGGCGTCAGATAATCCTCATCATGCTGCGGTGTCTTGGTATGGGGGTACTGCTAATTTGAATGAGAGTCAGATTCCACAGGTCAAGCAGCAGGTTTTCCGACGGTTTGGGGATTTGTTGGCTGAGAATTTGGGTTCGGATAAGAGTTGGTTTGTGCCCGGTCATGTTAATGCTAATTTCCCTCATGGTGATGAGAATGCGCCGTGGGAAGGTATTGGCACGGGTTGGTTTTATTCGGTTAATGGTGGGGGTAAGGATTTGCGATCGTATTTTGTTAATGGTGTGAAGAAGAGTCGGGGTGACTTTGGGGACTTTAAGGAGTTTCAGGATTATTTGAAGAAAAATCGGCGTTCTGTTTCTGATGACAATACTTATACTGGTGGGGATGTTGGTAACTCTTTGCGGGGTGACTTTGCGGTGCCGACTTTGTTTAATGGAAATTTTGATGTTGTTGCTCCGGGTACAGTCGATAGTGACAAACCTCTTGCAGGGTGGTCTTACACTAATTCATCTTCTTCACCTACTACCAATAACTTAGTAGATTGGCGTGAAATTAAAACTTTTGACAAACAGCGAAATAAAATAGGTTTTGAAGGTACTCAACTCAACTACACCTTGAAGTTAGAACGAGACCAAAGTATTACACACAAGTCATCTGTTATACCTGATTGGGGTGTATTGCGCTTAGATGTTCATGCACCAGGAGTTAATAAGAAAGACTTGCGTGGAGAACTTCTTGTGAGTATCAATCCCCTAGACGGTAGCGCTTCTCACACAGAAACAATCCTCTTACAAAACGCAAGCAACAGTAAAGTTAACGATATTCCATCTTCTTATCAAGAGGATAAATACAAAATTGATTATGGAAAAAAAGGATTTGAATCTTTCTTTATTCCAGTTCCAGACAATTTGAGAGGCAAAACAGCAACTATCGATCTAAAGTTGCAGTCTACTGGTAAGAAGGAACCAATAGTCTACCTAGATAATGTCTTGTTTCAAAGTAACAGTTTAAGGTTTGGCAATCCTACTGATGCCAGAAATTCTACTCCAGAGGGTTATAAGAACAATTACTTGATTGAAAAGCCACAATACACGATTTCGTTCAATAAAACTCGCAATACTCCTAATTGGGTAAGTTCTGTGTTTGATGGTTCGTGGCTATCAGTAAAAAGTACTGAAGAAAGTACTGGAACAAAAGGTATTAAAAGACCTAGAGGATTTGCAGAAGATCCAGACTTAGATGGTACGGGTTGGTATAAAGTCAAGCAGGATGATTACAATTTTAGAACCCAGGTTCAGAAACATTACTCAGAAAAAGACTACGAGCATTTTGTCAAGAAAAGAAAAGCATTTTTCTTGCCAGAAAGAGGGCATTTAAGTGCTTCCAAGGATAGAAGTCGAAGCGCAAAAGATTTATATGCTACTTTCTTGACAACGAATATTTTTCCCCAAGATCAAAAACTAAACCGAGGAATGTGGAGCCAACTAGAAGCACAATTACGGACTGATACTGAACAATTTCAGCATCAAATTCATGTCATTTCTGGAGTAAAAGGAACTGGTGGTGACGAAAAAAATTGGAATATTTTCAAAGAATTTGAAGCTGCAACAAACTCAAAAGAAACAACTCCTGAAAAAGAAGTCGAAAAAATCCAAGTTCCTGACAGATTTTGGAAAGTTATTATGGGATTTAACAAAGGTTCAACATCAGAATATCCTGACTATGCTTATGCCGTACACATTCCTAACAATACTTTCGAGACTCACAACATTGACTACGGCAAAGTACCAGCAACAGGTAAAGCAAAGAGTTGGACTGATTTCCGAATGAGTATTGAAAAACTGGAACTGATACTTAATAATGACTTAAAAAAAATCTGGGGAGACTTTTTCCTATGATTTCCTTTCTAATATTACAGACCCCGAGATCAAGGAAAATCTCAAAAAACATGGTAAACAATAGAAACCTGTTGACTGATTGTCTGTTTTGGTTGAACTAAAAAAAAACATCGTAAATGATGGATAAATTGACTGGTTAAAAATTTATAAATCTCCTAACTTTTCCAGAAAAGTTAGGGGGTTTACTTAAGTTTATTGAGAGGGAGATTAACTGTTGCGGATGGTACCATCTGGCATAATTGTATTTTCAAAATAGGCTTCTCTAAAGTCAATGTTATCCCAACTAATATCTAAGATAATTTTTGTGAAGTCAACTTGAGTTAAATTAGCTTCATTGAACCAAACTGGACCATTAATCTTGGCTTTGCTAAAATTTACACCACTGAGATCGGCACAATAGAAGGAAGTTTCATAAAGCGTAGTCTTGCTCAAATTAGCTTCCTTCAAATTAGCTGTTACAAAGGTAGCTTCTTGCAAATCAGCACCACTTAGGTTGGCTCCACTCAGATTAGCTCTATTTAGACCAGTACGCCATAAGTCAGCTTTGTTAAGTAGAGCGCCACTTAAATTAGCTCCATCGAGAAGACGCTCTCTTAAATTAATACCTCTGAGATCGGCTCCACTCAAGTCACTATTTTGTAGAGCATAGATGAGGTCTTCCAAGCTATCTCCCCTGAATTTGACTCCCCTTAAGTCGATTCCGTTATCGAAATACTGGCCTGTGTATTTGATGATAAATCTACTAAAATCCCGCTGTCCGGCAGCGTAAAGTTCTAGTAATTCTTCTATAGTAATTTCATAAATTTTACTCATTATTGTTTTCCTAATTTCGTAAGTTTGTTAACATGAATGATTTCAATAGTTGTCTCAGCACTTTCTCAAAAAGTTAGGGGATTTACTTAAAGTTATTGAGAGCGAGATTAACTGTTGCGGACAGTACCATCTGGCATGATTGTATTTTCAAAATAAGCTTCTTTAAAACTAATTTCATCCCAACTAATATCTAAGATAACTTTTGTGAAGTCAACTTGAGTTAAATTGGCTTTATTGAACCAAACTGGACCCTTAATTTTGGCATTGCTAAAATTTACACCGCTGAGGTCTGCACGATCAAAACGAGTTTCATACAGCCTAGTTTTACTCAGGTTAGCTCCCATTAAATTAGCCCTCCAAAAGGTAGCGCTAGTTAAGCTAGCCCCACTTAGGTTTGCTCCACTTAGGTTCGCTCTATCAAGACCCGCACACCATAAGTCAGCTTTGTTAAGTAGAGCGCCACTTAAATTAGCTCCATCAAGAAGACGCTCGCCTAAATCAATGCCTCTAAGATCGGCTTTACTCAAGTTACTGTTTTGTAGGACATAGATAAGGCGGGACAAGCTATCTCCCCTAAATTTTACTCCCCTTAAGTCAATTCCATTCTCAAATTCTAGGTCTGTGTCTTTGATGATAAATCTACTAAAATCCCGCTGTCCGGCAGCGTAAAGTTCTAGTAATTCTTCTATGGTAATTTCAGAAATTTTACTCATTATTGTTTTCCTAATTTCGTAAGTCTATTGAGCTTTTGATATCAATATTAGCACTAACGAGAGCAGTAATTGTCTCACCACTTTCTTTAAAAGTTAGGGGGTTTACTTAAAGGTTATTGAGATTGAGATTAACTGTTGCGGATGCTGCCATCTGGCATAATTGTATTTTCGAAATAGGCTTCTTTAAAACTAATTTCATCCCAAGCAATATCTAAGGTAACTTTTGTGAAGTCAACTTGAGTTAAATTAGCTTTATCAAAGTAAATCGGGCGGTGAATCTTGGCATTGCTAAAATTTACACCGCTGAGGTCGGCACAATTGAAAGAGGTTTCATAAAGCTTAGTCTTGCTCAAATTAGCTCCCTTCAAATTAGCTGTCACAAAAGTAGTCCCACTTAGACTAGCTCCACTTAGGTTAGCCCCACTTAGGTTGGCTCTATTTAGGCCAGCACACCATAAAGAAGCTTTGTTGAGTAAAGCTCCACTTAAATTACAGCAGTCCAGATTAGCTTTGCGAAAGTTAATACCTCTAAGATCGGCTCCACTCAAGTTACTGTTTTCTAGGGAGAAAAATATGGCTTCCAAGCTATCTCCTCTAAATTTTACTCCCCTTAAGTCGATTCCGTTCTCGAAATATTGGTCTGTGTGTTTGATTGTGTATCTAGTAAAATCCCGCTTCCCGGCAGCGTAAAGTTCTAGTAATTCTTCTATGGTAATTTCAGAAATTTTGCTCATTATTGTTTTCCTAATTTCGTAAGTCTATTGAGCTTTTGATATTAATATTAGCACTAATATCATGTCCGGATAATCAGTGATAAAAAAACCTTTTACCTTTTAACCTTTCTTTGCCTCCTGCCTTCTGCCTTCTGTCC
>NZ_BLZO01000136.1 GCF_014132355.1 Okeania sp. KiyG1 | reverse complement strand
AGAGAGTAGTCAGCAATGCTCCTAGAAATAAAGGTAAAACACAAAGTGTCTTAGGAGCCTTAAGCTTGGATGGTTTAATAGCATCAATGGCGGTAATTGGTAGTACAAATAAAAATGTATTTGAAACATATGTAGAGCAAATTTTAGTACCTCAATTATGGCGCTTAAGCAATTGTATTGATGGATAATTTAAGTATTCACGGGAGGGCTAATAATTGAAGAATTAATTAACAAGGGCAGGAGCCGAATTAATATTCTTACCAGCCTACTCTCCAGATTTGTCACAAGCCCGAATTTGAAGAGTCAAAATTTAAAAATTTCCTCCGTTCTTATCAGCCTCGAACTTCAGAAAAATTGGATCGAGTTATTAGTAAGCGCGTTCGCGGAGCGTGGCGTCAGCCGTATCGCTCAAATTACTGAAGATGATGCCATGGGTTGGTTTGAACATTCTGGTTTATTCATATGAAAACTGCTGTAACCCCCTACAATAAGTAGAGGTCATGCGTAAGTCCTAATTATATCATGTTCGGTAGCATCGTTTGTGTATAGAATTTAGTCACAATGGTAAGAAACTCTTCTACCTTCTCCCCTCTGCCTTTCTTCCGCTACAATATAAGTATTCAAGCGGACATGATATTACTGGTAATGATGGTTTTCGCCTTGACCGCTATGTAACGAGGCGCGTGGAATGTAGGCTCAAAAGTTTGGTAGAAAAATGTTCTACCAAATTGGGAGATATCCCCCTCAGTAGAACGTTCTACTGTGTATTGTTAACAATTTTTAGCAAAATAGTATTGGTTAATACAATAAAAACATATCTATAGATATAGTGGTGCGTGACTATATTTTAAAATCCCTGGCAATTTCCGGCAAATACTGTGGCAAATACTGTTAGAATAGAAAATGAAAACAGAAAGGAAAGGAAATGACTAAAAATTATGTAACGCCAGGGGAAGCAACCCGAATCTTGGGAGTCTGTGACAGAACCTTGCGGTACTGGGAAGAGCAAGGAAAAATTACAGCAATCAGAACAGCAGGGGGACAGAGAAGATATGACATCACCACATATACAACTGGGACTACCGGGGATAGGGTTATCATCCTCTATGCCAGAGTCTCCTCAACAAAGCAAAAGGAAGATTTGCAGCGTCAATGTGAATATCTCCAATCCCAATATCCTGATGGAGAGCTTGTCAAAGAAGTTGGAGGAGGACTTAATTACAAACGGAAAAAAATGCTTACCATATTGGAGCGGGTCATGTCAGGAAATGTCCAAACGTATTGTGGTCACATATAAAGACAGGCTCCTTTGATTTGGCTTCGATTTGCGCCAGTGGTTCTGCACCCTACACTCTGGCCAAATCCTGGTTCACGAGCAGAGTTGAAGAATCTCCCGAACCGAGAAATGGTTGAAGACATCCTTTCAATCCTCCACTGTTTCTCGAGCTAGATTGTATGGACTTTGAAAGTATTCATCTCAAATCTCTGCGTATCAGAGTTTACCCAGAAAAACATCTCAATCAAATTTGGAAAAAGTGGTTAGCAGCAAGTAGATATTGCTTTAATCAAGCCATAGCTAAAATGCGTAAACATGGGTTGATTTCAAAGTATGATTTGCGCAAAGTTGTATTGAACAATGAAAGTTTACCAGATTGGATAAAAGAATCACCATACCATCTTAAAGTCAACGCAATTTATGATGCTAATACTGCATTTAAAGCTAGTCGTAAAAGTGGGACAAAACAGCCAAGTTGCGGAAAATTCCGTTCGATTAGAGACCGAATACAATCAATTAAATTTAGGGTCGAAGACTTTAAAAAAGGTACTTGGTTACCATCAGTAACAAAAGGATTAAAGTTATTCGCATCAGAGTTAATTCCGAGTATTAATGTTGAATACCAGCAAAAGCAAAAAGATGGGACATATAAAGTTTGTGTGAGAGAACAATCTTGGAATGCAGAAACTCAATTAATTTATGACAAAAAACGCTGGTTTGCTCTATTTCCAGTAGAGTTTAAATCAGAAAAATCTAGCAGTCTATCCATCATTGCATTAGACCCTGGTGTGCGCAGTTTTTTAACGGGATTTGATGGAGAAAAGTTTATTGATATAGGCAATCGCGATATTACTAGAATCTTTAGGTTGGGACAGCATATTGACAAACTAATCTCTGGTAAGACCGCATTAAAAGGTCGTCAAAATAAATACGAAAGACAGCGAGTAAGTAAGAAAATTAATAGGTTGTTTATTAGGATAAGAAACCTCATAGATGAAGTCCATAAAAAAGTAGCAAAATGGTTAACAACTGAGTATCGTGTCATCTTTCTCCCTACTTTTGAGTCATCCCAAATGGTTGCCAAATCAGGAAAAAGAAACGCAAACTTAACTCGTGCGTCAGTTCGCCAAATGTTAAATTGGGCACAAATCACGTTTCAAACAAACTCTGAAGTTTCATGGTTTAAAACGAGGCGCAACCGTAATAGATGTAACTGAGGAATATACATCTAAAACTTGTACGATCGGGTGGCCATGTTCATCAAAACTTAGGGGGCTCAAAGCATTTTAAATGTCCGCACTGCGGTCACTCAATGCCGAGAGATTGGAACGGCGCTTTGGGGATATTTCTCAAAGCATTGCGTAAGCGTTGCGGCGCGTTAGCGCGATACCGCCAATGTCGATGGTTCTGCTGTCACATTGCTATGAACGGTTTTCCCGACTTTTACCGGGAATTACCGGGCTTGATGTATCTGAAAACTGAGAAAAACTTTTTTGAGAATCTCGGTATAGACTTATATAGATAATGAGCAAAAAAACATGACTACCAGCCAACCAAAAATTATTGTCCTAGATGATGACCCCACGGGTTCCCAAACTGTTCATAGTTGTCTACTTCTTACTAAATGGGATATAGAAACCCTCAAATTAGGATTACTTGATGAATCTCCCATATTTTTTATTCTCTCCAATACTCGTGCCCTGACTCCAGAGCAAGCAGCTAATGTGACACGAGAAGTTACACATAACTTGACCGAAGCGATCGCTCAATTAAATATCCAAGATTTTTTAGTCGTTAGTCGTTCTGACTCTACTCTACGGGGTCATTATCCCATAGAAACAGATGTCATAGCAGCCGAACTTGGTCCATTTGATGCTCATTTCCTAGTTCCAGCATTTTTTGAAGGTGGAAGAGTCACCCGCAACAGCATCCACTATTTAATAGTTAATGGTGTAGAAACGCCAGTTCATGAAACAGAATTTGCTAAAGATTCGGTATTTGGCTACACCTATAGTTATTTACCTGATTATGTGGAAGAAAAAACCAAAGGTAAAATCAAAGCTGAAACTGTAGAAAAATTTACACTTGATGATATTCGCTCTGATAGTTTAGAACGTTTGATGAAAATGACTGGCAATCAATGTGGAGTTGTCGATGGTGAAACTCAAGCCGACTTAGACAAGTTTGCTAATGATTTGTTGGCAGCAGCTAGTCAAGGTAAAAAGTTTCTATTGCGGAGTGCTGCGAGTATTTTAACTTCTTTAGCTGCTTTGGGAAATCAACCTATAGCTGCTGAGGAGATGAGGCAATATGTCAGGAGTGGGAAACCAGGTGTAATTATTGTGGGTTCTCATGTTAAGAAATCTACCCAACAGTTGGAATGGTTATTACAAGAGTCTGATGTAGTGGGTGTAGAAGTAAATGTGTCTCATTTAGTTGAGGACTCTGGGGAGAACAGAGCAACTTTACTCAAAAATATACTCGAAAAAGTTCATACTGTTCATGCAGAAGGGAAAACACCTGTGGTTTATACCAGTCGTGAGGAGTTGACTTTTGAAAATGTGCAAGTGCGTTTGGAGTTTGGTGTAGCAGTTTCCGAGTTATTGATGGATATTGTTCGGGGTTTGCCGGAGGATATTGGATTTTTGATAAGTAAAGGTGGGATTACTTCTAATGATACTCTGAGTAAAGGTTTGGCTTTAACTACTGCTAGGTTATTGGGTCAGGTATTAGCTGGTTGTTCGATGGTGCGGACTCCTACAGAGCATTCTCAATTTCCTGAGTTACCTGTTGTTTTATTTCCTGGTAATGTTGGGGATGTGGATGGTTTGGCGACAGTTTATCAACGTTTGAGTTGATAGTTCTTCCAGGATTGAGTTTCCTCCCTGACCAAGAGCAGGGCTGTTTCAAAGTAAAATAAATCAGGACTTACGCAACGGCACTAATTATAGTGGTTACATCAGGAATAATGACCAATTTATACACAAGATGTAGCGGTGCTGCGTAAGTCCTGTAAATAATCGATTAAAGGAAGTTGGGGACACAATATCCGGAATTTGGGAATTTAAAGAAGTCAGAACTCACAACTCAGAAGTCAGAAGTTAACCCACCCCTAGCCCCTCCCCCGACCGTGGAGGGGAAATAGGGGATTTGAGCAACTCTCCAAAAATATTGCGCCAATTCCGGGCGGGGTTGCGCGACCCATATTATGGGTGATAAGTACGAAAAACGGGGGATTTTCAGGGATGGAGGGTGGGAAAAGTTCCCAAACAATGTTGGTCTGATCAACGGAATTTCTGAAAAATCTATGGAATCACCAAAATTATAAGTACGATAAATTTGGGTAATTTCTAGGGTAAAGGGTGGAAAATTCTCCCCTGCTCCCCTTCTGCCTTAACCAAGAATGAAACAGCCCTGCCTGACGAAGGGGGGGAGCTAACTAAAAATTGGAAGATGAAGAAATAGCGATCGCCGTATGTGTGTGAGCCGTTGCAGGTTTATCTGAAATTTGCAAATTCAAGAGTTCAATTCTACATTCCGCACTTCAAAATGCAGTATTAAAAAAAATTAGGAGTTAGAATTGCTGAATTTCCGTTTGTCATGCTCCGCAAACAGAATTCAGGAGAAAATAATAGTGGTAATATTGGCCTACTTTTCTGTACATGACCCCTGTAGTATAGATACGTCATTTTTGGGCGTTGCTTATTTGCGGGATGAAGTGGTGTGGGGAGTGTGGGGAGTGTGGGGAGATGGGGAGATGGGGAGATGGGGAGAACAAGACAAGAAATATTGGTAATGGTTGAAGATGGAACATTTTTTTATACCGAACTAAACGGATTTGATATTACATAGAATGCCCATTGGAATTATCGTTTTAGAAAAAGAGGAGTATAAAGATGGGTTGCCTTTTGTGCAAAGATTCATCCCTAACTTCAACAATGCCCATTTTTGGTGTATTTTAGCTGAAAACAGGGCACAATTTATGATTAAAAAGCCTTAAATCCTTACTGTGTCAGTTTTTTAAATTTAATCAGCAAGCCCTAAATAGAGGCGATCGCTCACCTACTCTCAAAAAATAATTTTGAGAAAGGTTGGTACTGTCACAAATATCAGAATTATTTCCATAACAATCTGTAATGTCAGCCTAAAAATCAAAGAAGCCAACACCGAACACTATATATATATCGATAAAAATCCAGTTAAGTTAAAAAACCACAGTCAAAACTAACCAAAGCCTTGAGGTTTGTCTTCCTCCACTTCTACATCTGGGAAATATTTGCGAATAATTTCAACATCAGGCTCAACCTCAATCCACAGGCGAGCACCACCTGCTTGACTTCTGTTAGGTTTATGAGGACGATAGACTATTTTGCAATTTCCCAGAATTTCTACTTCGTGGCAGCGATGGTTTTTGCCTCCTTGTTTAACAGAAATAGCTGGAAGAGATGTACCGTGGTCTCGGTTATAGTCGATTTCTTTGCGCAGCACATGGATAAAAGTATTGCCTGTACGAAATCCTTTATTCCAAGTTCCTTGAGGACCTCGACGACCTGGAGTAATTTCTGGCATTCCTCGAGTATTTAAAGGAATTACCCAAAACCGTTTGACTTTTCTGGCTCCTTTGAGACGACCTTGCCTCAAAAGTAACCTGAGTCTAGCAGTAGAAATATTTAAAAGAAATGCTGCTTCTGTTGTACCAACTTTATCTGGTTCAGTATTTGTATCTTTCATAAACTGTTTCGGAACATATTAAAAATAAACGGGATAACAATTAACCATCAAACCACAAAGGATTTAATTTGGCAATAATTTTTTGATTTTTTAGTATTGACTTATAATAGTAATTTTAGTAGAAAATTTTATAATTACCCAAAATCTGAACTTAAGACAATTGCTATACTATTCCGGAGCAGATAAAGGAGAAACTGGGATAATCATTTATCATCAAACCATAGAGGATTTAATTTGGTAAATAATTTTTGATTTTCCAGTATTGATTTATATAGGAAGAGATTAGATGTCAAGGGAAAAGTTAATTGTAGACCCAGGTTTTGTGCATCACCGAAAGATACTAACAATTTTACAATAACAAGGTTCGAGAATTATTAATCAACAAATTAGTTCGATACCAGCAACCACCCTTGAATGGCAAAAAAGAGTATTAATTGACCAGATATACACAAGAATATTGATCGAATTCTGTAGGGTAAATGAAATTAAGACTCTTGAAGAGATTCTTCTGGAAAAACGTTGTAGGCTTTTCTGCTCAATTGTTAAACTTAAACCTTGTCAGAAAATATATGAAAAGGGTGAAAATGACCGTATTGTTTTAGAGCCTGAAGCATTTGAAGGAAGTGAATTAACTTTAGAATTACATATAACTGTAGGTCGCATAACTGCGAGTACATTAAAAGCAGAACTTGAACGCGGTGGTAATTTTGCCGTAATAGCTGAATATTTTGCCTCAAAAGATAATAAATTGATATTTCATCCGATACTATTTTGCTAACAATTGTTAACAATGCACAGCAAGATCAACCTGCTGAGGGGGTATCTCCCAATGCGGTAGAAAATTTTTCTACCACGCTTTTGATCAAAATTCCACGCGGGACCTTTAAGTCGCGATCGAGGCGAAAACCATCGTTACCAGTAACAACTTTTTTACCACCTAAATTATTCAGCATTTCACCAGTCCAGCTAACGGTTTTGCTAGTATAAGCTTCACTTACATCTAAGACGATTTTGTGATATTCAGCAGCTTTATGTTTCAAGAAAAGTTCAAACCTGTAATGCGCCCAATTCAGCATTTGCCTAACTGACTTACTTCTAAGTTTTCTACTTGATTTGATTGTCATCTGAGAAACTTCAAAAGTTGGGAGTAAAATCACATCAAAATTTTGAAAGCGAAGCTCCTCTGAAAGAGGCACTAAAAATAAAGCAACTTTGTGATGCAGCTCCGTTGGGAGATTCCTAATTTTCAATCTCATTCGATTAGCTGCTTTTTTCATCCGTTGCTTGGTTTTAGACTTAGCTTTAGTTAGCCTTGAAATCAAATCATCTAAGTGATAGCAAAGTCTCTGGATTTTGCCAATATCACCAGAACCTATCCAACCAAAACTATTTTCTGAAAATAGGGTTAAAAAGTTTCTAACTCCGGGGTCTAATGCTACAACTCGTCCTTGATTCTCCAGATTGTACTTTGGTAAATCCACTGACAAACAAAGGTAATATTGTCCTCGTTGCACAACTATTCTACCATCCCCAAAAGCTTCTGGAATTGGTTCGCTAAATCTAATTTGACCTAGTTTAGTGTGGTAAATACCTTTAGATGACACTGCCGACTTAGGTATGTAACAAGACTGAATAGGATTTTTACGAGATTTGAATTTAACCTGCTGAACCTGTCCTGTCTTAGAATACTTAACCTTTGCTTCTCTAACTGCTATACAAGCATCACGAATGGCAATGGATTTTATCTGGTAAGGAACAGGTTTAGACCACTCAGGTAAATCATTCAAGATACCACCTTTGATTGCTTTCCAATTAGCTTTGGTATCAGGTTGCATTAGATATTCAACGGTTCGGTTATAGGTAAACCTAGCCACACCTATCCATTGTCTGAGTAGTTGCCTTTGTTCACTATTTAGGTAAATCCGAATCTTCTTTGATTTTTTGCTTGTACTTTCTAAGTCCGTGGACTCTACAGGAGAATATGTGGATGATGGAGAGAACATCGGCGACCATTTCTGATTCTGGACAGTAGATATTTTGCCCTTGAACCACGATTTTTCCACCGTTTTGTTCGACCAAGTACTGTATAAGCTCGAATCCAAATCTGGTAAGTCTGTCCCTACAGGTAACAATAATTGTGAGCTGATCTCCTTGCAAAAGTTTGTCCAGTATGGCTCTAAGACCTTTTCGTTTGAAGTTGAGTCCACTGCCGATGTCTTTGATAACTTCTGCTTCTGGGTACTGGTTTTGCATGAACTCAACTTGTCTATTGAGGTCATCTTTTTGTTTTGCTGATGAGACTCGGCAGTAGCAAATAAGGGAAGCTCTGGTTGCACCCCTGATGTAAGATTGTGTGTTATACAATCTTTGCCCGGCTTCGTTTTTGATAATTTCGATTTTGCCTTCATCTGCATATTTGCGTGTCGGTGTTAGGATGCAAGCTAAGTATTTCTACGGCTTTCCTAAGTGGAACATAACCCATAATTCTATATTAACATATAGGAGCTTATGTGAGCAAATTATCAATAGTTAGTCAACCCTTTTTTTCTTCTTACTTTACTATTGCCTACTTTTCAAAACAAATGCCCTTAATATTCCCCCCTTCGCACTTCCAAACTATTTCCACCCATGCAGAAACAGCTTACCCAAATGAATGTTGCGGTCTAATATTAGGTAAGCAAAACCAACAGACAAAAACAGTCATCGAAGTCTGGCCTGCTGAAAATTCCTGGCAAACAGAAGCAGATGAATATTGGCCAGAACAAAAAGATTTTACAGAAGAACGAAGATATGCAATGCCCCCAGAACTAATGCTGAAAGCAATGAAATATGGAAGAGAACGCCACCTCTCCATCATCGGCATTTATCATTCTCACCCAGACCATTCAGCCATCCCTTCAGAATTTGACCGTACCTACGCCTGGCCAGAATATTCCTATATCATTCTATCTGTCCAAAAAGGCAAAACTATTGACTTTCTCTGTTGGTCTCTTGACCACAACCATCAATTTCAATCAGAAGAAATAATTAAAAGATAGGCAACTTGATGTATTGCAGGTTTAATTTAGATAATTTTGGCAAAATATTAACCATACTTGTCAAACAATACTATCTACTAGAAAAATATCTAGGCCGAAATTGCCATGTTAAATCCGAATCTGGAACAAGTCCAGTTAAATACAGAAGAGTATCAACGTTATTCCCGCCATTTAATTTTACCGGAAGTAGGATTAGATGGTCAGAAACGTCTTAAGGCAGCCAGTGTTCTATGTATTGGTACTGGCGGTCTTGGTTCCCCACTATTGTTATATCTAGCAGCAGCAGGAATTGGAAATATTGGAATTGTAGATTTTGATATTGTCGATCATTCCAACCTGCAACGACAGGTTATTCACGGAACCTCTTGGGTGGGTAAGCCAAAAATCGAATCTGCTAAAAATCGGATTCACGAAATAAACCCTCACTGTAAAGTTGACCTTTACGAGACGAGGCTAAGTTCAGAAAATGCCCTCGACATTCTCAAATCCTATGATGTAGTAGTCGATGGTACTGATAATTTCCCGACCCGCTACCTGGTTAATGATGCTTGTGTTCTTCTAGATAAACCTAATGTCTACGGTTCAATTTTCCGTTTTGAAGGTCAGGCAACTGTCTTTAATTATGAAGGTGGACCTAACTACCGCGACCTCTACCCAGAGCCACCGCCTCCAGGAATGGTACCTTCCTGTGCAGAGGGTGGTGTTTTAGGAATTTTGCCGGGAATGATTGGGGTTATCCAAGCGACAGAAACTATCAAAATTGTTTTGGGTCAAGGTACAACTCTCAGTGGTAGATTGTTACTTTATAATTCCTTGGATATGACTTTCCGGGAATTGAAACTGCGTCCTAATCCAGTACGGCCAGTTATTGAAAAGTTGATTGATTACGAACAGTTTTGTGGCATTCCTCAAGCTAAAGCACAGGAGACAGAAAGTAAGATGGCAATTCCAGAAATGACGGTTCAAGACTTGAAGCAATTATTGGATAGTGGGGCAGATGATTTTGTCTTAGTTGACGTGCGGAACCCCCACGAATATGAGATTGCTCAGATTCCTGGGTCTGTGTTAGTACCGTTGCCAGATATTGAGCAGGGTGATGGTGTGACAAAGGTTAAGGAATTAATGAATGGTCATCGTTTAATCGCTCATTGTAAGATGGGTGGGCGATCGGCAAAGGCGTTAGGTATTCTGAAGGAGGCTGGTATTGAGGGTACTAATCTTAAAGGTGGAATTACTGCCTGGAGTCAGGAAATAGATTCTTCTGTACCTCAATATTGAGGTAGCACTCAGCACTCAGCTATATAGCAGTCAGCTTCTAGTTGCTTGTATAATGGGGGTTTGAATCCCCCGTTAACAGGCATCAAGGGCTAACTACTGAAGCCGAATAATTAGACAAAGTTGGAAAAATCTTAATAAATCTTGAAAACCTGCTGATTATCTGCTATGGTATCTTAAATTCTTCTAAGTTATTAAATGCTTTTTTTCATGGTTTACCAGTTCCAATGAAATCAATCAAGACCAAGTTAAAACTTAACAATCAACAAAAAACAATACTTGCCAAACACGCAGGAGTTGCACGTCATGCTTATAACTGGGGATTAGCAACTTGCATTACTGAGTACGAAGAAACTAAAAAACGCCCAAGCGCCATCACCCTGCATAAGTGTTTAGTAGCTGAAGTCAAATCAATTAATCCCTGGTATTATGAGGTGTCGATCGGGTCCCACAACAAGCCTTAAGGGATTTAGAGAGGGCATTTAAAAACTTTCTAACAATCCCGAGTCGTGGATTCCCAAAATTTAAGAAAAAAGGTAGAAAAGACAGCTTTTACTTAGAAGGAAGTATTAAGATTTTCCAAGGAAACAACATACAATTACCCAGAATAGGAATAGTAAAAACTTATGAAATCTTACCCTCTGTACCAGTAAAAAACGTTACCATATCCAAACGAGCAGATAGTTGCTACATCAGTTTCAAGTACAATTTTGAACAAGATCCAACAGAAAAAGTAGGAGAAACTATAGGTGTAGACATAGGCATAAATACATTAGCAACCTGTTCTGATGGCAGCAAATTTGCTTTTCATGTCCGCGACAGCGGAAACGTCAAAGCCTACAGGCAAGCCAAAAAACACTTAGTTCGTCATCAACGTGCAGTCAGCAAAAAAGTTATTGGTTCTAAAAACAGACGCAAAGCAGTAAAAAAATTAGCAAAACTTCACAAAAAAGCGGATGCGACCCCGCGACGACGTCAGCTCGCTTGCGGAACGCGCACCAAGCAGTAGCTGATATCAGAGCAGATGCACTACATAAACTCACTTCGTGGTTAGCTAAAAATCACAGCACCATAGTAATTGAGGTATGACAATGTAAGTGGAATGTTGAAAAAGCGGTGCGACCCCGCGACGACGCCAGCTCGCTTGCGGAACGCGCACCAAGACACCATAAACTAGCAAGTGCCATAGCAGACTGTGGATTTTATGAATTTAAGCGCCAGCTTACATACAAATGTGAATGGTACGGCAGTGAATTAGTCATAGCGGATAGATATTATCCAAGTTCTCAAATATGTTCAAACTGTGGGCATCAACAGAAAATGCCGTTAAACTTGAGAACTTATGTTAGCGCAGCTTTGCGGAGCGCAAATGTAGTGAATGCGGTTTTGAAACTGATAGAGATTTGTTTGCGGAGCATGACCTAGGAAATGCTGCTATCAACTTGAAAAACTATGTGCATCAGTAGCTTGAGTCTGGAGTTTAGACTACGACAAAATTTCCCAAGATTGTTTTGGGTGAAAAAAGAAGGTAAATTAACCAAAAATTGAGTCTAAGTTTTCAGATTTTTGGCTTTTTTTGTGGGACTTTTTCGTTTTTTTACTACAGGATAACGGGTTCTTTTGCTTCTGATTTTACCTGTTTTCCAACCAGTAGATTTTCCACGGGGTTTGGGAGTTTTAGCAGGAGTTCCAATCTCGACTAAAAGTCCGAACATTGATTGTGCAACCCTCCCTGGACTTAAATTTTTCTGAGGCTTGTGCCAAGGAAGATGATGTTCTTCAACTATATCTCTAGACAGCCATAATTGCCAAGTTAGTAATGGCATGTTTCTCACTCCATCTTTCACATTGATGAGGTGTACTGAGTGCAGGTAATGTCCAATGTAATCTTTGCTTGATAAATCTATACCAATGGTCAACAGCGAAGCGCCTTAAATATTTTTTCCACAGTAATTCTAGGGGGAGTAAATCTAGTTTATATTTACCCATAAAAACTAACCATAAAGGTTTTTGAAGTAGCCCTTTTTTATTAGCTTTAAGCCTCTCAACTAAAATCAGGGCTTTTTTGTTCCTCTTGCGGGAGATTTGACTAGCTATCAGCTATTAGCGCTTCCCTACGGGATGCTACGCAAACAGCTATCAGCCTAAAAATTTGCGCATATAATTAGGTATCTGTTTGGGGAGCAGTCTGTTAGGAAAAGCTGATAGCTAGTTAAGTTTTTTAGAGTGCGATTTTTGGGTTGTGCATTACCAAAGTGTGGGATAAGTAAGTAGGGCAGGCGGTTGGTAATCAGTCAGCACTGATATATATAAGGTTGAGCGTATTTTTGTTGCGAAGGGGGTGCGAGTTGTTAAGCTTGTTGGACCAAAAAGTTAGGACGGCATCAAGACAAGCACAATAAATATACACCCAACAATTATTCCTCCTACTTTCTTTCTTAGCTCTCCCCACATTCCCCTCCACGGTCGGGGAGGGGCTAGGGTGGGTCCCCACCCTCCCCACACTTCCTTGACGCACTACCGATTTTTGCACCCTGATTCCAAGTAAGTTCTAATTTGCTGTCTCTTCTCTGATTAAGTTTTTGACTAAAAGGTGCTTCAATACTTAACTAGACAGTGCAAAGTTCTAGGAATAACTATTGCTAGCTAAGGCTTTCAGCTATCTAAAGGTTAGAAACTTTCTATTCAGATTTGTAGGTGCTGTAAGCCTTTTCCAGTAATACTTTTAGTCTTGAAAGCTAATCATTCTTTAGAAGAACTTTGTACTCTCCAGTACTTAACTAATATTTAGATATAAATTAAGGTTTTTTAAAAAGGACAAAATGAAATATTTTTTGATTAAGTGAAATTATTATTTATTATCGATCCCTAATAATTGTAAAACAGTTTTACATTTTTTTCATATAAGAACCAAAAGTAGTAATGATAGAAGTAGAAGGGAAGAGTAATTTTTATATGCAAGCCTTCCTTCAATTATATTAATTGAGGAGAAATCCATGGTTGTAATAACATCAAATACTAAGAAATTAACATTAACTGAAAACTTAAATCAGCAACTTATGAGTTATCAAATATCACAGAAAGAAATTACTGTCAGCAATCATAGAGTTGATCAAGATGAAGCAATAGTGACAAATTTTTTAGCTGAACTACCATTAGTTTTAGAATCTCTAGAAAGTCTTTCCGAGAAACATGATTCCAGCAAATAGTCAGCAACAAATGTCAGCATAAAATGAGATAAAATTTGTTGTTTTTTAAAGTCTTGTTAGTAATTTTGTTATTAGGTAATAGAGAGCGTAATCTACCTAACTTCTAAATATCTCAAGAATAATCCTCAATAATTATCATTAGCAAATCTCAAAGTAATTCGACTTCAGAATTAGCTCTATTCTTGTTAACGATATCTGGAGTAATCAACCAAGATGCAAAACTCTAGGAAACAAGGATAGCTAAAAGCGATCGCTCCTATTTGATTTAGCATAAAGAGCGATCGCCTAATTTTTAAACAGATAGAAAGAATTACTTAGTAGGCCACTCAGTATGGAAGAACTCACCACGAGCTTTATCAATACGCTCATAAGTGTGAGCGCCGAAATAATCCCGTTGAGCTTGAGTCAAGTTTTGAGGTAAAGTTGCTCGACGATAACTATCAAAATAATCCAGAGAAGCACTAAATGCAGGTACAGGCAAGCCTAACTTACCAGCAGTAGCAACAACTTCCCTCCAAGCATCTTGGCGATCGAGAATAGTCTGCTTAAATTCTGGTGCTAGCAATAAATTAGGCAAACCAGGATTTTCATCAAAAGCCTTCTTAATCTTATTCAAGAAGCCAGCTCGAATAATACAACCACCCTTCCAAATTCGCGCCGACTCACCCAAATTCAGATTGTAATTAAACTCCTTGGATGCAGCAGCTAACAACGCCATACCCTGAGCATAAGAACAAATCTTAGAACAATACAAAGCATCGCGAACCTTGTCGATCATAACTTTGGCATCGCCTTCATACTTACCAGTCGGACCTGTCAATTCTTTAGAAGCAGCTACGCGCTCATCCTTAATACCAGACATAATCCGAGCATTAACAGCAGCGGTAATGGTTGGAACAGCAACACCCAACTCTAAAGCATTAATTACCGTCCATCTACCTGTACCTTTTTGTCCGGCAGAATCAACAATCATATCAACTAGATGATTGCTAGTCTCAATATCTTTCTTAGTGAAGATGTCGGCGGTAATTTCAATTAGGAAGGATTCCAACTCAGGAGTTTTATTCCATTCAGCAAAAATTTCATGGAGTTGTTCATTACTAATACCAACAGCATTTTTGAGTAAGTCATAAGCTTCAGCAATTAACTGCATATCGCCGTACTCAATACCGTTGTGTACCATTTTTACATAGTGACCAGCACCACCAGGACCGATGTAGGTGACACAAGGACCATCATCAACTTGAGCTGCTATTTTAGTTAAGATTGCTTCTAACTCTTTGTAGGAAGCCTCTGTACCCCCTGGCATTAAACTAGGTCCCCATAAGGCTCCTTCTTCACCACCACTAACTCCCATCCCCATGAAACCTAATCCGGTGGATTCTAAATCTCTAGTGCGACGTTCTGTATCTTCGTAGAGGGAGTTACCACCATCGATAATCATATCATCTTTGTCTAGGAGAGGTTTTAGTTGTTCGATGACTTTATCAACTGGTCCTCCCGCTTTTACCATAACTAAGATTCTGCGGGGTCTTTCTAGAGATTGGACAAAATCTTCTAGAGTGTAGGCAGCATAGACATCTTTACCTTGTGCCCGCTCTGCCATAAATTTCTCGGTTTTATCACTACTGCGATTGTATACGGAGATGGGAAATCCATTGCGTTCTACGTTGAGAGCTAAGTTTTCTCCCATTACGGCTAGACCTATAACACCAAATTTTTGCTGTCCCATAATATTTTGACTTCCCTGAGTTTCTCTACTAAATTTTAAGTACTGTTTTCAGTACAATCTTTAGATTACAGGTGTTTTTTTTGACTTTTTCTAGTAAAGGTTTTTTAAGATTTCAAGTATAGGTTGATACAAAAAAAGCGTATTTAATAGACCTCTCCAGAAAAGAGGCAACAGAAAAGAGGGAACAGGGAACAGGGAGAAGTAATTGATAATTTATGGATAAGAATTGATTCTATTTTTGATTTTTGTAGATTTATAATACAGATTAATAATTCTGTATAAATCAATTCATTCGTAAGCATTTCCTAGGTCATGCTGCGCAAACAGCGGTCAGCTATCAGCTATCAGCTATCAGCTATTGCTTTTAGTAAGTGATAAAAGCAATATTTAATTGAGAAACGAAAAATCTTACTACAAAAGTCAGCTCCAAAGTCTGTATTAATTTCAACCCTGTCCTTAAGTACAAGGTCTTATTGCTGTTAACGCAGTTCCTCCGCAGGAGGCTAGTTCAATAATTGATAATTGATAATGGATAATTGATAATTACCTCTCCCTAAAAGGCAGAGGATTGAATAAAAGGAAAATTTTTTCTCTCTTGGTCGATGGTCGGACAGCGAGGAGACTTCGCCATCCCTCGACCGCTTGTTTCTCCTTTATAAGGAGAGGCTTTAAACCTTAATTATTCGGTAACAGCTAGCTGAATGCTTACATTCAGTCTTATACCAAGCGTGATAAAATATTTATTTGAAAGTCTAAATTAAACATAGTATTGGTATTGATAATTGGTATGATTCAAGAGGTAATTTATGGATGAATTAAAGTATCTTGCTAATTGGGTAAAAGAGCAACACGCTCAGGAATATATTTTGACTTGGTTATTGAATCAACCCGGACTTTGGTGGTCTGATGGAGAAGCTTATCAGGCTGCTTTACAAAAATCTGGGAAATTATTGAGGGAGTATGTTCAAAAAAACCAAAGTGGAGATTTATTTCAAGGTATTGCTGAAAAAATTGTAGATGATGAAAGTTGGAATGAAGTGGCAGAGTCTCTGGCAAAAATTATTTCTGTTTATCAACAGGAGTTGGTAAGATTACAAGATTTTAGTCGGCGCAAAAATAACCAAAATATTTTAAAAAAAATCTAAATAGTGATGATTTATCTGTTGAAGAAAATGAAGACATGGAAATACAAGAAGCTTTGCCCGATCCATTTGCAGATGCTTTAACTGGTCAGGGGTAGGGAGTAGGAGAGTAGGGGAGTAGGGGAGTAGGGGAGCAGGGGAGTAGGGGAGCAGGGGAGTAGGGGAGACCTGAAGTTGGAAAAGCTGTGAGTAGGAAAGAAACCAAAATACATCCTCTTTCTTTGTAATTGGAGCTGAGGTAATAATAGCTGATATCATCAGGTAATTTGTCCCCAGTTCAATCAATAGATATCTCTAGAAAAGAGGGAGTAGAGAGTAGAGAGTAGGCGGAAAAAATTAATCAGGACTTACGCAAAAAAGGAAATTATACACCATCTGTAGGGGCGAACGGCTGTTCGCCCCTACTATATGTGGTGGTTTTGCCTAAGTCCTGTTAATGTATATAGTAGGAGAATTAATTTGATTTTTTATTATCGGAGATATCTAACAGCTTAAAACTCAGACAAAGCAATATTTTTCCCTCTTCCTTCTTCCTTCTTCCTTCTTCCCTCTTCCTTCTATTTAAACTTCTGGTTTAATACCACCAAATAAAGCTATTTCAAACAATTTCATAAAACAATCAACATGAATAAAACCTATTTTTCTTAACCAGTCACATTGAGTTTCTACAGGAGCAAGAATATTTGCTTCTTTATCTGGGCGACTATAATACTGCTGATTAATTTCTTCCCTAGATTGATTTTTGTTGCCTTGATTTTGATGAAAAGCATAGAGAGAATCAACAAATAATTCATCAAATAACTGCTCAATTAATTTAGATGGCGGGGCAACGTGTTCCAAGTTCAAAAATAATCCTCCTGGTTTTAATAATTGGTAAATTTCTTGATATATTTCTTGTTTTCTGATGTCTGGTTGATGATGAATAGAAAATCCTGAGACAACTACATCAAATGGTGCTTTTCCCTGAATTTTATTTACCCATTCTGGTAAACCATAATCTTGATTGATAAATTCTAAATTAGCTTGATAATCATCGGCAACTTTACTTTTTGCAGCTTCAATCATTGCTTCTGAAAAGTCTAAAAATACTCCTTGAGAATTAGGGTATTGACTGAGAATTGCTTGACCTAAAATACCATCGCCACAACCTAAATCTAAAAAGTTATTTACTTGAGGTCTAGTTCCCTGAATAATTCTCAAGATAATTTCAATTTGTTCAGTAGCTAAAGGAATTGCACTCCTGACACCAGAAAGATATTTTTGTGCAAGGTCTGCTTTTGTCCAGACTTGATAGTTTTGACTCATTTTTCAGAAATAATTAAATATAGAAATGTTTTATAGCATTTCTCATAAAAATACATTTACGATCCCCCTAAATCCCCCTTAAAAAGGGGGACTTTGAAACCTATTTTAAGGGTTTCCAACCTTATTAAGGGCGACTTTGAAACCTATTTTAAGGGGTTTCCAACCTTATTAAGGGCGACTTTGAAACTATTTTAAGCAGTTCCCCCTTATTAAGGGGGTTAGGGGGGATCTAAAACTGTATCTAATCAATTTGAGAAACGCTATATACCAATTTAATGTGAAGTTGCACAGAATAAACTTAAGCAAGACAATACTTTTATAAGCTCTAGTTATATGCAGCTTCATCAAAATTTGGTATCAGATAATTCTAGTAGAGTTGGTAAATATTTGTCTACCAATCTTTGCTTTCTTCTAATCTTCGTCTTGAAATTCAGTTGCTATTTTATCGAGTCTTTCATTGGTATCTTTAGTCATTTTTAGTAAACCGATACTGACAATTTGTGAAGCAAGTCCGCCTGCTGTTGTGGCTGTTCCTTCAGAAGTTTTTCCTGACAGTAAAAGCCCCGTACCTGTTACGCTGATAATGGCACTAATTACAGTTAAGGTTAGAGCAATATTAAAGCTTAATTTTGCTTGGCGCAGGCGTTCTTGAATTACGAGTTGTTCCATTGTGGCAGAGGTAGAGTTTTGATTATTATTAAATGTAGTCATCGTTAAAATTCCTTTATTACTTTGTTGTCTCCTATATTTACATTTAATAATTAGAGTAACAATGGGAAAATGTAAGGAAATAATTTACATATAAAATACGGAAAAATTATGCAGTTTCACAAATAAAGTATGGAAAAGTATGGAAAAGTATGGATTTATCTATTTTGGATAGTAAATAAATTTATTATGGTACGATAAATCACGAGTCTATATTTCTAAACTATCCATGAACTCAGAAGTTAAATTTACTTTAGATATAGCAGAAAAACTTGCAGACAAGTATCTATTTGAAAAGACAGGAAAATATCTCAGTGATGTTGAAAAAACAGTTCTTCAAGGTTCTTGGGATGACAAGTCTTACCAGAAAATTGCAGAAGAATGTGATTATGCCACAAATACTTTGAGTAAGGATTATGGCAAAAAGCTATGGCGTAAGCTTTCAAAAGCATTAGGAGAGGAGGTTTGTAAGAAAAATTTTCGAGAGGCTTTGAAGCGGAAATGGCAGAAACAAAAATTATCAGAAATCAGCAGTTATTCTGAAGGAAAAAAGGAAATTTATATTGAGCGACAACCCATTGAATCTATTTGCTATCAAACAATTTTACAACCAGGGGCTTTAATACCAATTAAAGCACCTTGCAAAATGGGCAAAACTTTGCTTTTAAACCAAATTGTTAACTATACTAGGCAAAAAATTATTGTACTGTTAGATTAGATTTCCTAAAATTGCCAAAAGAAAAGTTTAAAGACCTGGATATATTTATGCGGTGTTTCTGTGCTTATATCCAAAAGCACCTGCCAGATAATTTACCGAGAATAACTGAAAATTGGAATGATGTAACAGGTAACACTATCAGCACCACAAATTATTTAGAAGCAGTTATGGAAAATTTGGAAAATCCTCTACTTTTAGCGCTAGATAATGTTGATAAATTGTTTGATTACCCAGATATTTATCAAGATTTTTTACCTCTATTACGGAGTTGGCATGAAGAGGCAAATAATATTGATGTTTGGGAAAAACTACGTTTAATTGTAGTTCATTCCACAGAAGATTATGGACGTTTAGACTTGAATAAATCTCCGTTTAATGTCGAAGCTTTGATAGAGTTAAGAGATTTTAATCAAGAGGAAATTAAAAATTGGGCACAACAACTTCAACTTAATTTAACTAACGATGAAATTAAGTCTTTAATGGAAAAGGTAGGGGGTCATCCTTATTTAATCAAACTGGCATTTGATAAATTGGTACGTCAAGAAGTCACCTTAACAAAATTGTTAGAGGATGCTACTACTGATGCTGGAATTTATGAAAGACATTTGCGCCGACATTTGAATACACTAAATGGAAATCCAGAACTAAAAGCTGTTTTTAGACAAGTAGTTAATGCTAGGGTATCAGTACAAATTGATTCTATTCAATCCCATAAATTATATAGTATGGGATTAATTACTAGAGAAGGAAACAAAGTAATGCCTCGGTATATTTTGCATCGTATATATTTCCAGGAACATCTATAAAATTTAAGCATTTCCTACGGAATGCTGCGCAAACAGCGGTCAGCTATCAGCTATCAGCTATGAGTTATTAGCTCATTATTGCACTGAAGGAGGAATTAGTATCCAAGGAAATTAAAAGTTATGTTTGCTTCTGCATTCCGCACCAAAAGAAAAAGGTTATTTGATAACTTTAGTAAGTTATTACCTTCAAAAGCTGATAGCTGACTGCTAATAGCTGAATGCTTATATGAAATTGACTTATTAATTAGTTGTTAATCACTTTTAAATTACCGAATAATTAATAATTCAATAATTCAATAATTCAGGTTGAAAGCCTCCCTTTTAAGGGATGGGATTGCGAGGTTTCCTCGTCATATTCAATCGACAAAGAAAAGAAAAAAAATCCTTTTAACCAATCCTCTTATTTATAAAAAGAGGTAAGGGATTTGCAACTTAATAAAGTACCAATTATTAGTACATAAAAAAAGCCTGTTTCTGTCATTGCGAGGCGGTGATATTAGACTCAACCTTAACCGGAAAGAGTCAACCTAGCCGAAGCAATCTCTAGTCTATTTTTTTGCTAGTCCCTAATTCTAAATTCTAAATTCTAAATTCTTGATATGTTGTCAACTACTAACTATTATAAAGTCGGTGGAAGTTTAAAATATACACACCCCACCTACGTCAAACGAGAAAGTGATTGCTTGCTAATTGATGCTTTAAGAAATAGGGATTTTTGTTATGTGCTGAACTCACGACAAATGGGTAAGTCTAGTTTACGAGTTCGGGCAATGAAACAGCTTGAAAGAGAAGGGCTAAAATGTGCGTCCATAGATGTTACAAAAATTGGTAGTCATGTCACTCAAGATACTTGGTATGAAGGATTTGCTTCTGAATTATTACGAGGATTTCGTTTGAGAGAAAAGGTCAAATTAAATGATTGGTGGCAGGAACATAGTGCTGTGACTCCGGTACAACGTTTGGGAGCGTTTATTGAGGATGTATTGCTGGTAGAATTATCACAAACTCTAGTAATATTTGTTGATGAAATTGACAGTATGATTAAGCTAGAGTTTAAGGATGATTTTTTTGCTTTTATCCGCGCTTGTTATAATCAGCGTGTTGATAATCAAGATTACGAACGTCTGACATTTTGTCTATTGGGAGTAGCTACAGTATCGGATTTAATTCAAGATAGAGAACGTACTCCTTTTAATATTGGTACATCTATCGAGTTAACAGGTTTTAGTTTAGATGAAGCAAAAGAGGTTTTAACTCCTGGTCTAAAAAATAGGGTATATAATCCAGAAAAAGTATTAACTGAAGTTTTAGAATGGACTGGTGGGCAACCTTTTTAACTCAAAAGTTGTGTCAAATAATTGTTAAAAATAATTATACCTATCATCCCAATATTAAAAAATTAGTTGAGAATTACATTATTAATGATTGGGAATTTCAGGATAATCCAGAACATTTGCGTACAATCAGATACAGACTTCTACATAATGAAAAAAATCTTATAAAAAGACTAGGAATGTATCAGGTAATTTTACAGCAAGGAGAAGTGGAATTTGATAATAAGAGTATAGAAGCAAGAGAGTTGCAGTTGTGTGGCGTAGTTGTTAAACAAAAAACAAATTAAAACCAACTAACAAAATATATAAAAAATTTTTGATTTGTCGTACATAGAAAACATCTTAAACAAAAAGCGGTTATATTATGGCGATAAGTTTAATGCTTGGGTTAAATCCAATTTTAAAGAACAGTTCTACCTGTTGTATGGAGCGGAATTGCAAGATGCTTTAAAATGGGCACAAGAAAATAGCTCCCTTAGTGAATATGACTACGAATTTTTGAGTGAAAGTCGAGTATTCGATCAAAAACTCAAATCATTGGTGGATGATATACAAATTTATCAAGATGTGATGAAAATAGTCGAGTCATCACTAGAAGGTCGAAAAATTTTCAACATGATTCGTGAAGTGCCATACCCAGTTAAAGTTTACTTCCATATAGGTGCTGCCTTCGCTAAACTCCGAAAGTGGGATAAAGCTGTTTCATTTTATAATCGCGTTATTGATTATCGACCTAATTCAGCAGCAGTTTATCACCGCCTAGGTTATGCTCTTGCTCAACAAAAAAAAGTGGAATGAAGCCATTGACTCTTATCATCGTGCTATCAAAATCAGTCCCAGTTCACCTGAAGCTCATTACCATTTAGGCATTGTCTTAGGTCAACAAAAAAAAATGGGAAGAAGCAATTAACTCCTACCGTTGTGCAATAGAACTGAAGTCTGACTTAACTGAAGCTCATTATTATTTAGCAGATGCTTTGGCTAAACTGCAAAAGTGGGAAGAGGCTGTTACTCACTATTATCAAACAGTCAGACTTAATCCCAACTCAAATCAAGCTCATTATCACTTGGGGATTAGTTTGGCTAAACTGCAAAAGTGGGAAGAAGCAATTGAGTCTTATCACCGTGCAATAGAACTTAAGTTTGACTTAGCCGAAGTTCATCACCGTTTGGGATACGCCTTAGCTAAATTGGAAAAGTGGGAAGAAGCAATTAAGTCTTATCGTCGTGTTGTAGTTAAAAATCCTAAATCTGCTATAAATTTCCATCATTTAGGAGTAGCTTTAAGTAAACTCCAGAAGTGGGATGATGCTATAGAAGAGTTTTGTCGTTCTGTGGAATTAAATCCGAACTCAATTCATGTCTATGCTGACTTGGTAGAAACCTTAGATGAATTTCATAATTGGCATGAAGTTTTGACCAAGCGTGGTAGTTTCCTGTTTCAAAAATTAAATCCTTCTTCTCATACAAAGATTTATAGCTGTTTAGGTGTAGCCTTTGCTAAACAGAAAAAATGGGATAGAGCTGTTTTTTGCTACAAAAAAGCTCTTGAGGGGAACCCTAATTCAGCAAAGATTTATCATCATTTAGGATATGCCTTCGAGAAATTACAAAAACGGTATGAAGCAGTAAAATCCTATCGTCAAGCTCTTCAACTTAAACCTGAATCTAAAGAAATTCGCGATCGCCTAGATACTTTAACCCAATAAAAAAGGAATTTGAATCAGAATCTTAAACTCTTCAGTCATCAAATTCCTCAAAACCCAGATTGACAAAACTACTAATTAATTCTCAGATTCACTTAACCAATTAATCAAATCCTCCAGAAAAGTAAAATTCAATTGGGCGATCGCCAATTCATTCAACTGAGAAATAGATAAACTCCGAATTTTAGCTTCTATTTCCTCATAAATAATTCCCAAACTATGAGTTAAAACAAGAACAATTATTTTAGCTTGCCCCTTTTGGAAGCCACGTTCAAAACCTCTTTGGAAACCACGTTCAAAACCACGTTCAAAACCTACTTGAAAAGCACGTTGTTCTCCTTCCTGAAAAATCTCCTGGTAAATTACAGATTCTTTCATAATTTCCTCCCTCAAAACGAGCTTTTTAATTCTCAGATTGACTTAACCAATATTAACGATGGCATGCTCAGATAACCAATTAGTTAAATCATCGAGAGAAGTAAAATTCAATTGGGCGATCGCTAACTCATTCAACTGAGAAATATCTCTCCTCCGAATTTGAGCTTTTGTTGTCTCAGAAATATCTCCGAATCTGTGAGTTATTAATGTGATAATAACTGCAATTTGTCCCTGTTTAAAACCTCGTTTGAAAAGCACGTTGTCCTCCTTCCTGAAAAATATCTTGGTAAATTATAGATTCTTTCATAATTTCCTCCCTTAAAACGAGCTTTTTAATTCTGAGATTGACTTAACCAATTAATCAGATCGTCCAGAGAAGTAAAATCTAACTGAGCATCTGCAAGTTTGTCCAACTGAGAAATAGATAGACTCCGAATTTTAGCTTCTATTTCTTCAGGAATATTTCCCAAAGTACGAGTTATCAAACGGATAATTATTTTAATTATTTTAGCTTTTCCCTTTTGCAAACCACGTTTTTTACCACGTTTTTAGCCTCGTTTTTAACCTCGTTTTTAACCAATTTTTTCTCCTTTCTGGAGAATATCCTGATAAATTACAGATTCTTTCATAATTTCCTCCCTCAAAAGTTGACGAATTAAATTTTTATCAAATCTTAAACCACCTAGTATTTCCGCAGCAGCAGAAATATTTCTTTGTCGATCTAGCTCTTCTATTCTACCAATTCTATCTGCTACTTCTGACAATAAACCTGTCGGACTTTCACTACGAGTTAAAGTTGCCAGTGGTAACAAAGCATTATCTGCCAGAAAAGGTGCGGACTCCTCCTCCCAAAGTCTAATTACTCGATAAGAATGGCGAGTATTTTGCCTTTTAAATTTCTCTTGAAAAGCCAATTCTGAGAGATTGTTTGAGAAGTCCCATTTGCTATATCCAAGCCCCCTAAATCCCCCAATTTTGGGGGACTTTTAGAAGCAAATAAACTCTTGTTCCCCCCAAAGTTGGGGCTAGGGGGGCAAAATTCAGTATCAAAAAACTTTTCAGATATCCTCTAAAGCAGTCTCTTTTAAAAAGATAACAACTTGCTCAATATCACACCAATATTGCCCATAAAGCAACGTCCAATATTTGAGCATTCTATTCAGTTATCAGTTATCAGTTATTAGTTATCAGTTATCAGTTATTAGTTATTAGTTATCAGTTCTTTGATTTGAAGTCTTACAGCAGATTCCGGACAAATGAGGTACAAATTTGGATAGTAAAATTATTGTAGTGCGGGCATCTTGCCCGCGATAAGTGTACCTCTTAAAGAAGTCAGAAGTCAGAAGTAAACCCACCCCTAACCCCTCCCAACCCACCCCTAACCCCTCCCAGGAGGAGGGAAGTAGGGGATTTGAGCAAGGTTCCAAAAATATTTCGCCTTAAAAGGCGGGATTTTAGACCCATGTTATTTTGATAAATAATTTCTGTTTTAATTACCCGCACATTATTAGAGTTAATTCCCAGTAACCAGCGGAAAAATTATCTAAAATAATTTCCAAGTTTCAATCAATTAAAGTACCATATTTATCCATAAAATCTAAGAGAATTTTTTGATGAAATTCACCAAGCGATCGCTCCATTCCAGCATTCTCAGAATAAGCTTTACCAGCCTTAATTTCTGCTGGAGTTAATAACCCCATATCCCAACCTTCTCCCAAAACCAAATCTTTTAATTCCACAGTTAAAGGAGCATAAAATACATGACGAACAACTTTAACATCAGAGTAAACACCAAACTCCGAAACTGTCTCAGGTATATAACTTATTTCTTCTGCTAATTCTCTTTTCAGAGCCACTTCTGCTGTTTCTCCAGGTTCGATATGACCTCCAAAAAAAGCCCAAACACCAGGATAAAAAATATTCGGAATATTATCCCGGAGTTGCATCAGAAATTTCCCTTCTCGGTAAAGAATAGCGATCGCTACATGAGGTAAATTATTGTTATTCATTTTCTTCTTGATTGTAAAAGCATTCAGCCGTCAGCTATCAGCTAATAGCTGTTTGCGCAGCATTCCGCAGGAAATGCTTACTCTTGATTTTGATTTTCAACTTCTACTCGTTCTATTTCTTCTACATAAAAATCTCCCACATCCTGGTTTCCTAATTCGGGAACCACTATACTTTGATAACTTATTTTCCCTTTAATTGTTATTTCCGTTCCCACCTCTGGTAATTCTGCTGTAGTAAATATCCAAATACTGCCAGTATCATCTGTTAATTCATAAGCACCAGTTTCTAAGAATGGAGCTTGACTTTCTACAGTTCCTTTCAAATATACTTGGCGATCGATTTTACCCCTTGTTTGAATTTTGTTAATTCGACTCACATTCAGATTTAATTTAATCGCTGTTTCTGTAATTTTTCCGCAACTAATTAAATTTGTTACTAACAACAGAATTAGAATAGTTTTGAATTTATTAAACAATGGATTTAAACAGAAAGAAGGAATAAACAGAAAGCTAAATGGAAACTTCTGCAATATCCTTAATAAATTCATTCTCAATACATTTTTATCAAAATAATTGGGTCTAAACCTCCCCCTTTTAAGGCCAATTTTTTTTGGAGGCTTGCTCAAATTCCCGTCACAAAAATAACTTCTGACTCTCTTGGTGCGCGTTTCCTTGCGACTGACGTCGTCGCGGGGTCGCACCGCTTCTGACTTCTGACTTCTGACTTCATTAATGGCTTCCCTCGTTTTCATCAAAACTTTTTTTCCTTATTTAAACTATGGTTTTATAATTATTACTAAAAAAATAAAATTTATTTCCATCACTTTCATCATACTTAAAATTTAGAAGTATAGCAGAACAAAGAAGGAAGAAATAAGAATAAAAAATCTAGCGTTGTCTGAGTTTTAAGTTTTATAGCAATCAGGAATCAGTTGTGAGAATTGAGATATTCCTTAAAAGTATAGAATATAGCAATTATTATATTCATATGATAGGTTTTTTCTACTTCTGTGTTCCCTGTTCCCAGCTTAGGTGTTCCCTAAAAGTTTGCAATATCTCACAACTCAAATCATATTGCTATAGAACTATCCTAACCCTTGCTTTGACTGCTATAATTTTTTTTAATTATCACCTAAAAATTAAGCCTTAAAGCCTCTACTCATCAAAGATAAAAAAGAAAAAAACATCTTTTTTGAAGGAGAGTTCAAGAATTTAGAATTTAGAATTTAGAATTACCTCTCCTTTAAAAATTGACTAATCATGAAAATTTTTCTTCTCTTGGTCGATTGGATATGGCTCCGAGACCCGCTCTTATCAGAGCCGCTCCGCTGTTAGCGTTTGCGGTAGCATTCCGGAACGGAAAGCTTTGCGGTAGCAAACGCCATCCGGAGACCGCTTTTTATCCTCTTAAAATTAGGAGGCTTTCAACCACAATTTTTCGGTCATTTCAGTTATCAGTTATCAGTTATCAGTACCTCTGCAATAAAGAGGCTTGATATCAGAAATAGTTTCTGTTTTTATCTCTTTAAAAAGCTATGCTTTATCAACATTTTTTAAAACATAAAACTTGATAGCATAGACAGGTTATCTACAACTAGATAAAAGGTTTTTGTCAGATAAAAAGTTTATTAAAAAGTACATTTTTTTGATTACTTAAGTTGTTTTTTCCTATCTACTATGATTCTTTCTTCCTTCTCCCCTGCTCCCTGCTCCCCTACTCCCCACAAAGTTTTCAGGAATTCCTTATAAGGGATAGTTTAAAAAGGGAGACTTGAGACCACAAATTTTCGGTAATTGTTAATTATTAATTGTTTAATTCTTTCATCCTGACCAAATAAATAAAGCCTCAAGCCTGCTCCTTCAAGAGGATAAAAAAATAAAATTCAGTATTTCAAGCCTCCAGTTTAAAACTGAGATACTGATAACAGTTAACTTTTAACTGAAATTATCCTAGATTCCACTAAAATATTAGTTTTCAAATAAAAATACTCTATTATTCCATAATACCAATAAAATATTTAACTCTATATTGAATCCTTTAGTGCCCAAAATTAAACAATATTTTTATTTACTTAAAACATCACAAAATCTACTTTTAGATACTAACAACCATACTATTATTCTTATGTTGACAAAAAATATACTTTAAAAATCAAAAATAAAAATAAAGAAATCTATTCCGATACAGAATTTTCAAAACAAAACTCAAACAAGAAATAACCATGGTAAATAAATTAGACGGTAAAGCACTGGCCAAAAAAATCAAAGCAGAACTCCAACAAAAAGTTCAAACTTTGCAAAGCAAAATTGGTCGTCCTCCGGGGTTAGCAGTATTAATGGTGGGAGACAACCCTGCCAGTGCAGTATATGTCCGCAACAAAGAAAAAGCCTGTAGTCAAGTAGGAATATCCTCCTTCGGCAAACATTTTCCGGCCCAAACATCTCAAGCTGAACTAACACAAGTAATTCAACAATTAAACCAAAACCCAGAAGTAGACGGCATTCTCGTCCAACTACCTCTTCCAGAACACTTAGACTCTACTTCTTTACTCTACCAAACAGACCCCAGTAAAGACGTAGATGGACTTCATCCCATGAATTTAGGTCAACTGCTCCGAGGTGAAAAAGGTTTACGCAGTTGTACTCCTGCGGGGGTGATGCGCTTGTTGCAAGAATACAAAATAGAATTACCGGGAAAACAAGCAGTAATACTGGGGCGTAGTATTTTGGTCGGCAAACCAATGGCATTAATGTTATTAGAAGCTAATAGTACAGTAACTATTGCCCATTCTCGGTCTCAGAATTTAGAGGACATAACCAGAAATGCAGATATTCTCGTAGCAGCAGTTGGTAGGCCAGAAATGATTACGGCGGAGATGGTCAAACCAGGAGCAACAGTAATAGATGTAGGAATTAATCGAGTCACAGATGAGGCAGGCAATAGTAGATTAGTGGGAGATGTTCAATTTGACTCTGTAGCGGAGGTAGCAGAATTTATTACTCCCGTGCCTGGTGGAGTTGGCCCGATGACTGTAGCCATATTATTACAAAATACTGTAGAACGCTGGAGTAGTTTACTCAAGTAGGGAAGTGGCTCACACAGATTATGGCACGGATACACGGATAGGTCAGGGAGTGGGTAGGGACGTTGCATAAGGGCGTCCGTACAGGGAGTGGGGTAGTAGGGGAGAAGTAAAAATAAGAATAATTAGGGCTTGCTGATTAAATATAAAAGCACTATTCAATAAAGGTTTGAGCCTTTTTAGGTCTGGAAAGAGTACCTAGTTTTTGGCTGTTGTCGTCTCAAAATAGTAAAGTTTTGACAGTAACTATCAGAAAATGTGGCCATGACAGATAGTCTAAACTGTTCCCTGTTCCCAGTTAAGTGTTCCCTATCATCACTATTAGACTTTTTCAGCAAACCCTAATTAACATTAAACTGAAGTGACACCTCTGAAATGTTGTCCTGCAAAGAATCGTTCAATAGGTACTGATAATTGTTAACGCAGTTCCTGCGACAGGAGGCTAACTGACATGACAGCTTATACTTTATAGCAGTTGAAGGAAAAGAAAAATTGTCCTTGGAGTCAATCCTATTCTTTAAAAGGAAAGGTAATAATTCATTATTAATTATTAATTATTAATTATTAATTGTTGAAGACCTACCACCTACCACCTACCACCCAAAACCTTCTTCAAATAAATTTTCAGGATTGAAACCGATAAAGTGTATAATCTATGGTGCTAATGCCAAATAGTGGCCATAATATTAATCCCATGCTCCCTCAATTTCAAATAGATACAACTTTTGACCTATCTACCTATCTAGCAAAGCAAAAAGCTCTGGTTGAAAAAGCTCTGGACAATTCTATTACCGTAGTCTATCCAGAGAAAATTTATGAGGCGATGCGCTATTCCCTATTAGCAGGTGGTAAGCGGTTACGTCCAATTCTTTGCTTGGCTAGTTGTGAATTATCAGGCGGAAATATAGAAATGGCAATGCCTACTGCCTGTGCATTAGAAATGATCCATACTATGTCATTGATCCACGATGACTTACCCGCAATGGATAACGATGACTATCGCCGAGGTAAATTAACAAACCATAAAGTTTATGGTGAGGATATTGCTATTCTGGCAGGGGATGGTCTGTTAAGTTACGCCTTTGAGTTTGTAGCTACTCAAACTAAGAATGTCCTACCACAGCAAGTGCTACAAGTAATAGCTCATCTCGGAAAAGCTGTGGGAGCAGCAGGGTTAGTCGGAGGTCAAGTAGTAGATTTGGCTTCAGAGGGACTTTCAGAGGTATCTGAAGAAACACTGCATTTTATCCATACTCACAAAACAGGCGCTCTTTTAGAAACCTGCGTAGTCTGTGGAGCAATACTTGCCAATGCTTCCCAAACTAATCTACAAAGACTTTCCCGTTATGCTCAAAATATTGGTCTAGCTTTTCAAATAGTTGATGATATTCTCGATATTACTGCCACAACAGAAGAGCTAGGGAAAACCGCCAGAAAGGATATTGAGGCTCAAAAAGCTACCTATCCTGCTATTTGGGGACTAGAAGAATCTTGGTCTCAAGCTCAAAAACTAATTGAGAATGCCAAGGCAGAGTTAGAAGTTTTTGGAGAAAAGGCCATGCCTTTAATAGCCTTAGCAGATTTTATTGTCAGTCGCAGTAACTAGGAGTACAATATGCAAAATATTGGCGAAATCATGGATAACCATGTTCTATGGGTTGCCCTCCTAGCTTGTGGAATAGCCCAAGTGGTCAAGGTAGTGGTGGAGTTAGTTCAAAATGGTAAGATTAATTTACAGGCTTTAGTCACAGCAGGGGGAATGCCCAGCTCTCATTCTGCATTTGTAGCTGCACTGGCAGTAGGAGTGGGTCAAGCCAAAGGTTGGGGGAGTCCAGAATTTGCACTGGCTTTAGTTTTTGCCATAATAGTAATGTATGATGCAGCGGGAGTTCGTCAAGCTGCCGGACTACAAGCAAGAATTCTCAATCAAATTATCGATGAATTTTTCCAAGAAGACCACCATCTCAGTCAAGACCGTCTCAAAGAGTTATTAGGCCATACTCCCATACAGGTAATAGCAGGTTTTGTTCTAGGAGTAGCTGTATCTTGGGTTGCTAGTTTTAGTTATTGATTGATTTAATTCTAGGACTAATTAATGTCACCCTGCTACTATCCACAACAAAAGCTAAAAATCCGCGATCGCTTAAGTTGAATAAGCTATTTGTAGCAGCTTTCCTATTCTCAGTATATGTAACCAATAAGAAAGGTTTTTGTCCATAGGCAACTAAACCTACATTTCGCCCTAAACTTCTTTCCAACTGTAGAGCAATTTCTGGTTGATTATTATAATCGACTAAAACTGCAAAACCCTTACCCAGAGGTTGAGGATTAAATCCTATTTCAGGAGGCGCTGGTAATGGAGTATCTGATGGAGTTGTTTCTTCGCTAGGTCTAACTACATAAGCAGACAACCCTACAATGTCCTGAATATAACGCGCCCAATCACTAGCCACATCTTGGTCATCAAAACCTCGGATACTACTAACAGTCTGGTCAATGTAGCGACAGACTTCGATGATAATATCTGGCGGTAGACTCCGTCTAACTATATTTTGAGCTGCTGATGTCTCTGTAATTATTACCAGTAAATATTCGTCAGTAGCAGGAGGTTGACAAGTTTCTACACCAAAAGCATGATTAGTATCAATTGTCAAGGATGACAAAAACAAAAAAGCTGAGGCCATAAAAGTTTTCAGGCCCCCCAAGCAGAATTTATGGAGTTGCAGTTGAGTATCATTCATGGCCAAAAACAAAGTAGGGAGTCATTTCAGTTAGCCTCCTGGCGGAGGAGCTACGCTATCAGTTAGCCTCCTCCGGAGGAACTGCGTTAACAGTTATCAGTTATCAGTACCTCCGACTAAAACCGGAGGCTTGAAAATACTGAATTGAATTTTTTTCATCCCTTTAAAAGGCTATCCATTATCCACATCTTTCTTAAGATAATACTTGACAAAATAGACTAGTTATGCATAAGTCGAGCCAAGACTTTTTCGGGAGAAAAAATGTATAGAAAAATACATTCTTTTAACTACTTCAGTAGTTTTACTTAGCTAAATTGATTTTTTCTCCTTTCTCCCCTGCTCCCTCACAGGAGTGAGCGTTCCCTTGCGTCTGACGCGCCCCGCGGGGTCGCACCGCTGCTTCCCTTTTCCTCACAAGGGTTTCAAGACTTATTGGTAAGGGATAGCTTAAAAGGGGAGGCTTTGGACCTCATTGTTTGCTCAGGGAGTAAGGGAGTGGGGGAGTAGGGTCAATTTATCGTCAAGGGAGAAAAATTTTATCCCTTGAAATTTCGTACATCTGGCTAGAATTAGTTAACCAAAAATATAGAGTTGCAAATATTCTCTGGCGACAATAAATGAGCCATTGCTACAGAGGAGGGGGGAATCTAATATATTCTCAAGATACAAGATACATGAAGATAATTTTTATCTAAATGTTGACATTTATACCCGCGCTCTCCGCAGATCGGGAGCGGAGGGATGGGAATGCCAATCAATTTTGCGGTTTCACACAGAATATATTAGAATGTAAACCTAGAATTAGCAAGTAGTAAATGGTTGAAAAAGCTTACAAGTTTAGGTTCTATCCTACTCCAGAACAGGAAAACCTGTTGCTGAGAACATTGGGGTGTGTTCGACTGATCTACAACAGAGCTTTAGCAGCAAGGACTCAAGCTTGGTATGAAAATAAAGAGCGAGTAGGGTATAAGCAAACTTCCGCTATGCTGACTCACTGGAAAAAGCAGGAAGATTTAGATTTCCTAAAAGAAGTAAGCAGTGTACCCTTACAGCAAGGCTTGAGACACTTACAGACAGCTTTTCCTGCGGAATGCTGCGCAAACACTAACTTTTTTAGTGGGCGGACTAAATATCCCTACTTTAAGAAAAAGCGCGCCGGGTGGTAGTGCTGAATTTACGCTCATCAGCGTTCAAGTGGAAAGATGGTCAAGTCTATCTAGCTAAATGTGCTGAACCGTTACCTATGAGATGGAGTAGACAACTGCCACCAGATTGTTTACCAACAACAATAACAGTGAAACTTGATTCCTGTGGTAGATGGTCTGTGTCTTTGAGAGTCAATGATACCAGAGATTTAAAACTTAAACCAGTCAAAAAACAAATAGGTATTGACGCGCGGAATTGCCAGTTTAGTTACTACCAGTGATGGAAAAAAAATTGCTAACCCTAAGAATATAAACAAATTACACAAAAAGCTGAGATTGGCGGGGAAGTATCTATCTAGAAAAACTAAGGGATCTAATAACTACCAAAAGGCGAGACTGAAAGTAGCTAGGATACACGCAAAAATTAAAGATTCAAGAGGAGACTATACCCACAAGTTGACCACTCAATTAATCAGAGAAAATCAAACTGTTGTAGTTGAGGACTTGGCAGTAAAAAACATGGTCAAAAACCATAACCCACCCCCATCCCCTCCCGGGAGGGGAGCAAGAGGGGTGGGTAGTGATGCCAACTGGTCCGAATTAGTCAGGCAATTAGAATACAAAGCTCAATGGTATGGACGGGAATTAATCAAGATTGATAGATATTTTCCTAGTGCCTCTTTCAGAGGAGCTTTCCTATCGGAATGCTTCGCAAACGCTAACAAAGCGTTGTTCTAATTGTGGGCATATAGTAGAAAAATTACCTCTAAGTGTAAGAGAGTGGGATGGCCCAGAGTGTGCAGCTCACCATGACAGGGACATAAACGCTTCAATAAATATTTTGCGGATGGGAACCCGCGTCGGCGTCAGACGCAAGGGAACGCCCACGCTCGAAGGCTGCGGGAGGAGCAGTGTCAGTCTGTGGAGCGACTGTAAGACCTGAAGGGATTAAGTCTGCGAAGGCGGGTGCTAAGAAACAGAAAGCCCCTAACAGTGATGTTAGGGAATCCCGCGCTTTCTCGTGTGAGAGCAGCGTCGGGAGGATGTCAAATAATCCAGTTATACAGTATATGTTAATAATTCTATAATTACTCCCCTACTCCCCCACTCCCCTACTCCCCTACTCCCCACTCCCCTACTCCCTACTCCCCTACTCCCCTACTCCTGTCAATTCTTCAAGAGTCTTTCACAGAAGCATCCTCAAGAGAAGCTAAAGGTTCTGGGATAGAATCTGAAGGTGCTTGAAATTCACCTGTAATTACAGACTCCAAACGTAACTTTAACCAAGTAATAAATTTAGGATTAGTAGAAATAATCCCTGCAGCAGGTTGAGGACATTTTGCCTTAATATTAGCCATTTCAGGAGCTTCTAAAAAAGCAGGCTGAGGAACCAGCCAAAAATCTATTTCTTTTTCCTTTTCGTGATAATCTCTGGTGCGTTCCCTAAAAACTTCTTCTAGGGGTTCTTCCTCTAGTAAAAACTTTTTACTAGCTAAAACGTAATAGTAAGTTTGCATTTCAATCAATCAACAGAAATTATTGACTACTCCCCAGACTCAAGTTACGGGGATTCTAAGTATATACTACGCAACATAATAAATCTGTGTTGCTTCATCTATTCTTAGCTGACCAAAGATATATTCTTTGGGGAAAAGTCAAAGTGCCCCTACACAGTCTACTAAGGCCAATGCCTAGGATTCTGCTTACTTTTTATTCCTAAATAAAGCACAGGACAACTTTAGTTGTCTAGTCTAAACGACTTCCTTCCCGTTTAAAAAACGGGAGCCTTCAATGTCGCTTTTCGGTAATGATAGTAATTATAACTGGTTATTAATGGCTTGTTTCATCTCGCGGACAGCTCGCTCCATACCCACAAGTACCGCCCTAGAAATTATTGTATGACCAATGTTTAGTTCTTCCATACCTTCTAGACAAGCAACTGGATAAACATTCCAGTAAGTGAGGCCATGTCCAGCATTAACTCGAAGTCCAACAGCGATCGCCATTTTGCACCCATCTGCCAAAATCGTCAATTCTTGATGGCGAGTGGCCTCATCAGTAGCTTCTGCATAACATCCTGTGTGGAGTTCAATAAACTTAGCCTGAATTTCTGCGGAAGCTTCAATTTGGGCTTTTTCTGCATCAATAAACATACTGACAGGAATATTTGCTCCTTGCAACTGAGATACTACTTCTCTCATACGAGGGATATTACTTGCAACATCCAAACCACCTTCGGTCGTTACTTCTTCCCGACGTTCTGGTACAAGAGTAATATAATCAGGCTTAATATCCAGAGCGATCGCCACCATTTCTGTAGTAGGTGCCATCTCCAGATTCAAATGAGTCCGCACTGTTTGTCGCAGAATATGGACATCTCGTTCCTGAATATGGCGACGGTCTTCCCGCAGATGAACAGTAATACCATCAGCACCGGAAAGTTCAGCTAAAACTGCTGCTGCTACTGGATCTGGTTCTACAGTTCGTCGCGCTTGTCTAATTGTGGCAACGTGGTCAATGTTGACACCTAGAGTGGGCAATTTTTAATTCTCCTGGTAGTGTTAATCAATTTGCCATATTAGTTTAGTTGGAAATGTTCACTTGAGCAACTGTTACTGTCCAGGCACTTAAAAATTTTACCTATTAGGAAAAAATAATTCAGAATTTGTACCAATTCCGACAGCTAGACTTAAGGAAAGAATAGCTCAATTATGCTCTGAATATGGAATAATATTTATAGAAACACCAAGAAAGTTATACTTGTAGGGGCGAATGGCATTCGCCCCTTCATTTTTAGGTGGTGACGATCTGCCTAATTATGGTGAGAAACCCAATGATTGGAAACCGTCAGGAAAAAGAATAAAGCGATGCAGCGCCGCCAAAGGGGGTTTCCCCCATGAGCGACTGCATCAAGACAGCGTGGTTTGTATAAAAGTAGCAATAATTGGTTAATTAATGCAGACTGTAACGGGGCTGCAAATATAATCACAAAAGTAAGCCGCAAAGCAGTAGGGGCGAACGGCCGAAAGCTTGCGCATAACTATCGTTAACGCCCCTACTTAAGCCAACTGTGTAGGGGCACCGCGGAAATTGTCCCCAGAGAGTATATCTTTGGTCAGCGCTCGAAAAAACGAAGCAACATGGATTTATCCTGTTGCGTAGTATCTGCGCTTGTTTCCCCGTGACTGACCTCCGGGGAGTAGTCAATTAAGTAGGCCATATCAAATCCGGTAGCATTGGTGTAATTAGAGTTAGATAAAGAGTGTGGGGAGATGGGGAGAGAAAGAAAGATTGGGCAATAGTACTCAGATGGAACATTTTAAGCGGATTTGATGTCTTAATTAATAATAGAGTTGTTGGGAATTAAGCTAAAAAAATGGCTAAAACCCTTATCAGTCAAAGTTTATAGCATTCTTTATACCTAAAATCGTAAAAGCCTTATATGGTAAGCTTTTGAGCATTGTTCAACTTTTATTTCCCAACAACTCTAATAAATATGGTTGTGATAAGGATTAATATTTTTCTGTGACTTTCACTTCACCCTATTTCTTAGTTTTATTTTGATTTATGGCTACTTATTAGAATCCCTGTAAATTTAATTCATAGGGTAGTCAATGATTAGTCTTTTAAATCAACTATAGACTAGGAAAAAATATGTTATTGCTGTTTGCATCTCTGTCAATTTATGGCTTTCCAAATCAATTTTAAATCTTGATAAAAACTTGGGGTTTTTGATAGCTATATAAATAAAAATTCAAAAACTGTAAATTGAAAGCTTCTATCCTATAGAAGCTAATACGGGTGCATCTCATATTTGCAAAAATACTTTTTTCCTATATATTCCCTCACAGGAGTGCGCTACCAGATGCGTCTGTCGCGCCCCGCAGGGTCGCACCGTTGCCTATTGCCTAAAAGAGATAAATTTTTGGCTTTATTCACGCATTGAGATGCACCCACTAATACATTGTTTTTGAATCAATGCTATGTTATCAATCCAAGAATTTGGTGCTTAATTAAAATTGCAAACAGCTATAACTAATACCAATTCACTTTAAAGGTGTCACAATATAGTTTCAGACTTTAAATGTTAAATAATTTCCTGAAATTACTGTAGCATCAAAGTTTTGATCTTATAAAATCTTAATTTTGACTGTCAGATGTGCGTCTTACATTCTGAGGAAACCTCGCCAATTAGCACTCGATGCATGACTTTTTGAATTTTGACTTCTGTGAAACGATATAATTAGTTGTAGATTGGAGCTGTAGCATGGAAATATCACAAAATTGTCTAAATTTAATCAAAAAATGGGAAGGACTTTATCTGGATGCTTATCTAGACCCAGTAGGAATACCCACCATTGGGTATGGAACCATTCGTTACCCCAATGGAAAAAAAGTTCAGCTAGGAGAAAGAATTACAGAAAGGAATGCAGAATTCTACTTAAAGTATCAATGCGACAAAGTAGCAGAAATAGTTTCGAGGCTGGTGAAAGTTCCTCTGAATCAAAATCAGTTTGATGCTCTTGTATCGTTCTGTTATAACGTTGGAACTGGTGCTTTTGAAAGGAGTACCATGTTAAGAAAACTCAATCAAGGAGACTATCAAGGAGCAGCAAATGAATTTCCACGTTGGGTAAACGGAGTAGTAAATGGTGTTAAGCAACCACTGCCAGGATTAGTATCCCGTCGTGCTGATGAACAAAAACTATTCAACACTCCTAGTAATGAAGGAAAACCCTTGGTTCAAGAAGAATCATTGCAAGACCGAGTAACTTGGCTAGAAGGATACAGAGATGAAAATAAAAAAACTGTAGTTGTAGCTTGGCAGGGAGGTGAAGTAAGAGAAATATTAACTTTAGAAAAATTTGACAAAGAATATTTAGCTAATGTTTTTCCTCTATACAAAAATGCCAGATTTTTTGTAATTGCTCCGGCAAATAAACCAATTCCAGCAGGGGAAAGAATCTCTATTTTTGGCATTTCTGATATATTTAAAAAAGGTCAAACTCCTAGTCTCAATCGTGTCTTGGTGCGGGGTAGTCAAGGGGAAGATGTGAGAATTTTACAGGTTAGATTGAAAGATTTAGGGTATTTTACCGGAAAAATTGATGCTTTTTTTGGTAATAAAACCGAATTAGCAGTTATAGACTTTAAACAAGATTATTTTTTCAATAACAATGCTGACGGTACAGTAAACTTAACAACCTGGCAAAAATTGTGGGGAGAAGAGCCTGCTCCTGTTCTTTCTACACCCCCTGGTACTACAGGCAAAAATTATTTGCTGCTAACAAAAACAAATCGTCAAGATGTGTATGGATGTTATGTGCTGAACTTAGACTATTTTAAAAATGGGAAACTACAGGACAGATTAGAAGTATGTTGTGGCGCTCCGGGAAGACAATTTTTCCGTACCGCTGCTCAAAGTCGGGCCATGACTGGAGAACCATTGCCAGAGGGAAAATGGTACGTTAATGATATTATCTGGGCTGATGGGAGAGATAATTATTACGGTAATATTTTTCAGAGTGGTATTGGTCCTGTAACTGTTCCGTTAGACTATTTAGAACCTGGTACTACCGAAAGAAGCGCGATCGAAATTCATATTGATTGGAATCGCTATTATGGCTCTCCTGGCACTATTGGTTGTATAGCTACCTACAATATAGATGACTATAAAACCTTAGTTACTTGGCTCAGGGATACAGATCCTCGCGGTCTTTATGTTGACTGGAAATTAGGAACTTGCCCTAAACCTTAGATTAAATAAGCGATCAGTATTTTCCGTACCGGAATGCTGCGCAAACAGCATTTCTGTACCGGAATGGGGAGCTAATATCAAATCCGGTAGCATCGGTGTAATTAGATGGGGAGTAGAGGAGTAGGGGAGTAGGGAGATGGGGAGATGGAGAACTCTAGAAATATTTGGTAATGGTTGAAGATAGAACATTTTTTTATACCGAATTAAACGGATTTGATATAAAAGCTTTCAGCACCTTAAAACGAGTAGGGGAATAGGGTAGTAGGGGAGATTGAAGTAATATCATGTCCGGTAGCATCGGTCTTGTATAACAAAGGTAAGGAAGAAGGAAGAGGGAAGAAGGAAGAGGGAAGAGGTCCGAAAGCTACCCTCGCAAGAAAAAAACCATTATTTCCTGTAGATATTCACCCTTGGGTTTACACTAACGATATAAACGGACATGATATAATTATAGAATTATAAACATATACTATATAACCGGATTCTATATAAGGGAAAAAGGTTGAACAATACTCTCTACCTCTCTATATCCCTACCTCTTATATCAAATCCGGTTGAATACTTATTATATAGTTGAGAGTAGGGGACCCACCCTAACCCCTCCCCCGACCGTGGAGGGGAAGAGGGGAAGAGGGGAGTAGGGGAGATTAAATATACATCTTCAATAATAAAAATCTATGATCGTATTATCGTACAGAAATTATCAATTATTTCCCTGTAGGGACGTTTCATGGAACGTCCCTACTATGTATGAAGGAGATGTCTAATACCAATTTTATAAATGTTTACTACAAATAGCTAGGGTATTTCTTAGAATTTCCTAGGTCATGCTCCGCAAACATAATTCAGAATTCAGGAGTCGTATGGGAATAGATTTAATACCAGTTTTTAGGTCGTAAATTCTCTTTTTTGTCAAAGAGACATTTCCTACAAAATCTTTTTATTACACTTATTATTCGTAACATTCTTTTTTCAAATTGGTATAATATTGAAGTAATTTAAGAAATTATAAACAGATATTATATAACCGGATTCTATGTGCAACCCCACCGGATTTGATATTACCAGAAAATTGGGTTTAAAGCCTTGCCCATAAACGGGCGACTTTCTATGTTATAACCCACATTCCGCACTTCAATTTGTAAGATGAAAATTATAGTCATTCCAGTTAAGATTGAGACAAGGGTTTCTTGCCTTGAAAGAGTTTCAGCTGAAAAAGTGTTCCAGTCTTATTCAGAATGACTATAGAACCCCTGAGTGGATCTATTTAAAAATATAGGGAGAGTGTGGGGATTGTGGGGACCCACCCCTAACCCCTCCTGGGAGGGGAATGTGGGGACTGTGGGAACCCACCCCTAACCCCTCCCTGGAGGGGAATGTGGGGACTGTGAGGAGATGGAAGCAAATTTCAACTTGCTAGGGTTGCCAGCAGATGCGACTAACGTCGTCGCGGAGTCGCATATGCTTGCCTCCCCTATTCTCGTTCCTGAATTTCGCTCTTCACTCCTCAGTCGTCGGGTCGGACTTCTGCTAAAAGCACATACCGCGTATAAAGATACGATCGGGGATTCTATAGTATAAAATCCTTAGCAAGCTTAGGCATTTATACTATGCAAATTATCTCAATTACTTTTTTCGTTCATCAAATTCCGAGTAAACAATCAAGCCAGTATTTATGCTTAATTGTTTACTTAGGAGCCATGTAAGAATAAGTTGTACAAATTTTATCTGGGATAAATTGTGAAATATAGCTTCCATTAAAAAAACTGTTTAAGTTATTTTTACACGACTACTTAATCACGACGACTATGATTTTCTCCTAAATTATGACTTCTGACTCCTGATATCATGTCCGCTGGGGCGCGTTTGTGTAAAATCAAGAGTGAATATCTACAGGAAATTTACGTTTTTTCACACTTTTAAGCCTTCTTCCCTCTTCCTTCTTCCCTCTTCCTTCTTCCTTCTTCCTTACTTCACTATACAATACCGATGCTACCGGACATGATATGACTCTTTCTTTTCTCCTACATTTTGTAGTGCGGAATGTGGGAAGTCGGGAGTATGTCAAGCCCCACCATTGTAAGTTCCGTGTATTTTTCCATCGAACCAAAGTTGTTGCAATTGCCCAAAGATGTCTTCCGAAAGATTAGGTAATCCAGCTACAGAAGCATTTAAGCGAATATGTTCGGCACAAGAAGAACCCGAAATCACAGAAGTAACAGTCTGATGGTTTAGGATATATTTTAAAGCGATCGCCGACATCGATAAATCGGAATCCTTAACAATTGGCTTAATCAAATTAACCATTTCTACCTGTTTAGCTAACCAATCTTCGGGAGTCCATAATCCGCGCCAATCCCCTTCTGGAAACTTATGATTTGGCGTCCAATTACTAACTAATGCACCCGAACTAAATGGACAGCGTGCTATGACACCCACGCGATGTTTTTCAGCCATCGGAAATAATGTATATTCAGGTTCTTGTTCCATGATATTATACACCGCTTGAATAACATCAATTCGTCCAGCTTCAATGTGACTATTCGCTTCACTCGCGCGGCGATCGCCAACCGATATTCCAATCGCTCTAATTTTACCCTGTTCTTTCAACTTCAGCATCGCTTCATACCATTCCGTACAATGCCCCCAGGCTAAATTCCAGGTATGCAAAAATAAAATATCAATGCATTCTCGCTGCAAATTTTTGAGGCTTGTTTCACAACGATCAATTATCCAATTTGGGGAAAAGTAATCCTCAATCTTACTTTGAGGTTTGGGAGACCAATCATCGCATTCAGGTGGAATTTTACTAGAAATTACTACAGATGAATTTCCCTGTAATGCTTTCCCAATCACCTGTTCGCAATAGCCATTTCCATAGTCTAAAGCCGTATCTAAGTAATTAATATCTGCATCTAAAGCCACCTCAATTGCCTCGATATATTCCGCTTCAGTTTTTTTACCCCAGACATCTCCTGACAGTTGCCAAGTTCCTAAACCTACTTCACTAATTTTGATATCGGTTTTTCCTAATTGACGCTTTTTCATGGTTACGTTTTCTGATTTCATTTAATTGAGGGTTTGCCTATCAAATATAAAAGCATTGAAATATAAAGATTTTAGCCTTTTTAGGGGCTAATTGCGGTGCGCCTATTTCAGTCTAAAACGCTCATGCATGGAGCGTATTTTAGGCTCATAGTTGGGCAAAACAATCTTGGGACAATTCTTACTCCTACCTCCTCGCTCATTCCCATTTCTCCTGTCTTCCCCTCCCCTCCTGGGAGGGTTAGAGTGGGTTGTCTCCTGTCTTCCCTCCCCTCCTGGGAGGGTTAGGGGTGGGTGAAAAGACTTTTGAGCGCAAACCCTAATTATCATTTCCCTTATGGGTTTAATACCCCACCGTCAACGGGGGTGCTCAAAATTGTTTGGGGTTAGAATCCATAAGCAATTTTCCCTCCTGACTCCTGACTCCTGACTCCTGACTCCTTCTTCAATTCAGACCTCGAATGTAGAGAACAAGATTAATTCCCGGGTCTATTTTATGATTAAGCCAATAAAGTGGGTACAAGTTCCCTTCGCGAGAAGATTGGAGTAAATACTCAGTAACACCAGACCAACGTGCAGGTATTCCATAATCATGCCAAAGAATAATAGCTTGCTCATTGGCAACAGATAGAGCTAACTTAGTATCGTTCTCAACGTAGGGATATGAGTGCGATCCGTCAATAAAAATCAAGTCAAACTTATCTGAAAAATCTTCAGCATTTAGATTAGCTGTATCTTCCTTAATTTGCTTAATTCGGTTAGCTGTTGAACGACCTTCAAACAGGAGTGGCGTTTTATCTTCCGGAAAGAATTGTGCATTCCATCCACTAGAATTGAGGTGAGGAGTCTGAGCATCTGGTAAGTCAATAGTTACTAATTCTGCATCACCTCTTAATTGGAGAGCTAAATTGTGGGATGTCCAACCCTGATAAGTACCAATTTCTAGAACTCGCTGGGGCTGAAGCCAAAGTGTAAGAGCTGCTAGCATTGCCATATCCGCGTATGAAACACCCCCATTGTCAATCACAGCACCTACTTCAAGGCATGGGAACTGGCTATCTAAACCAGGGAAAAGTTTGAATAGATGTTGGCGCTCAATTTCATAGGGGCCTGCAAACTCTGAGTTGCGTGAATCTATATCTAGAGGGTTTACAAATGTTGAGGGATATTTCATAATACTCCGATCCTTATTGAGGATTACCTAACTCGCCATATTTCTCGCAGATTGCTCTCACCACTAACTGTTGTACGTGATAAGAATTAACTAACTGAGATATGGGTATACGCTTTAGTAACCACCAACCATTATAATCGCACTCTTCTTTCTGGCGATCGTAATGACCTTTTAACCAACCATCCTTCGTTTCCTCATCTGTCAATTCTACCCGAAAGTGATTCCAGATATTTTGGGCGACATCCTCCACCCTCTCGGATTTTTTTTCTGTCTCCGGTTTGGCTATTCCAAACCAACATTCTGGCTCTTTTGTATCCGGAACATACGCATCATTTAATCCTATCCAATTCCAGACAAAACCTAAATACTTCGCTTGTTCGATCGGACAATCTTCTGAAGTCGTCTCTGCTGGTATTTTGATGGGATCGACATAAAAACGACCGTACCATTGTGGAATCCAAACATCAAAGGGATAAACCTGACTATCATAAATAGTGTAGTCCTTGGAATGAGTGAATAGTTTATTATAGCGGATTGGCTCTAATTTCACCCCATATTCCTGAGCCTTAAACTGTGCGTCTAGAAATTGGTACATTCCCTTGAGCTGCTTTTGATATCCTACCACTTGCCAATAGCTATCTACTAGATTGTTGAATTCATCTGTTTTAATCAGCATATCAATCCGACCTAATTTACAATTACTTTACCATCACATCATCCTTAACAGGATAACTTCTTACAGGATTCTTCTAAAATTTACATGAGACGGGGCAATTTTGCCCCGTTTCTTTATTCAGCCTTGCTTAACTTATTATACTTCTCACATATTGTACTTGCTTTGCTGGATAATCCTCAAGGGGACTATAGTCTACTAAATAATCCATATCAATAGAGTTGTTGGGAAATAACTGAGGTTAGTGAAAAATGAAAACTCAAACTGATCAATTTTGGTTATTGATTTTATTATTTATGCTGCCATCAGGTACAAGTTCCACGGGTCCAGTCGCTGTTAACATTAATTTGTCATCAAAATCAACAAGCGTGATTACGGTAAATCTGATTGACAGAGCCATAGCGCTTGACACCTGCAAAGGCGTTTTCACATATCACTCGCTTATTGACTCAATTTCCGATTTTTGGTATGCGGCTGTTCATTTAATTGTCTCCCCTTTGGTTTTTTATGGGGTATGCGGATATTTTCATACTGGTGTTGAATACCTTGAAAGCCACTATCTACTTCAATTGGTATCTCCACAGGTATACTTCCTACCAACTTTTCAAGGGGAATGGAATTTCTTGTCATGTAACTTTCCTTCTCTTGCTAGGCTCAACAGCAGCACTTGTTTGTTTTGGTCTACTGCTGCTAGGTGTTGACTCGTATGACGCTTTTTTTTTCCCGAATAATTCAGTTTTTGTTTTTCTGAGTCAGTGGGTCGTTGCACTGGCCGTTCTGTGCCATCCATTACCACTCTTTCTACTCCAGGGAAACGCTCTATAAATGCTTGGACACTGTTGATTTGGCGTTCTGGTAGTGCCTTTTTTCTCCCAGGGCTGCTTCTAATATAGGCTGTAAACGATCTCCTCCGACAGAGCGTTGACGAGGTTTGTCTGTCAATGTTTGCTCATATACATGAGTAAAGGCTAAGAGCAAGGATTGAAATGCTTTACGATTTAATCCTGTCAATGCCCTTAATAACCTATCCTGTTTTAAGGCCCGTTCAAAATAAAGCATTTCTAAACGCCAATTTCTTCTCGGCTTATCTTACCTTATTTCCCATTATTTCCCAACAACTCTATTAAAATACGTTTACCTTAAAATTAAGAATTGTAAATATTTATTTAGATAATTTAAAAGGGGTTAAGATTTATTAAAATATTATGTGATTACAAAAATTTAGTGTTAAATTCAAACGGTAGGTTAAATTTAGATATGTCTTATATATGTGTATGTGTGTGTAGGCTATAACACCAATACGTGTTATCAGAGTAGTTTGCAAGTTGCGGTATTGGTAGTCCAATTGAGCTGCTAACCAAAAGGAGATTCTAATAACGCTTTCTTTTTGCAAAAACTGAAACTACTCTTTTAGGTTAAGACCTACAAAGTAGAAAAGATAGTAAAAGGTAATATTAATAGCCCAATTTAGTTGCTAACTCAAAAGACATATCTTGTTTTCTTTGATATATAACCTAACCTCTAGTCCATCTTCAATGACTAAGTTAAAATTCTTATTGATTTTAGTCCAACAAAAAAATAAGTTTGTACAAGTACTAAAAGCTTGGTTTTTGACTTTTGTATGTTTAATTGAAACCAAACTAAATATTTTTGTGTAAATTTTTATGACAGGTTTTATATGCCAAAATGGATATAAAACAAGCTTATCCCATAATCAAAACCCTTGTTTAGCAAAGGATGTAACCTTGGAAAATGCTTCCTCATTAAGACGAATTTGATATGATAAGTCTATAAATTAATATTTTTGAATTTTGTATAGTGTTAGTAGCAGCTCAATTTATTGAATATCAAGGACTACTAAGACGATGAAAAGTTACAATCAAATAATTATCGCATCATCTAATACAAATAGCCTACCTATTCTAAGAAGTGCAGATAGTTTAATCCCATTAATTTTTAATGGTGGTATAGCCATTTTAATAATTATTGCAATGTCTTACTTTACTAAAGTTCAACTTAAATCAATTACTGATTTACTCAAAAAGCTAAACGAGAAATAGAGTAATCCTATAAAAAGGAGTGCGATTACTTTTAACTGGTTGCACATAAAGATAACGATAACAAATCTACTGATACTAAGCGATCAGTATCAGTAGTAACAGAACAAAAAGATCATAAAATCGTATCCGCTCAAGAAATGAGGGCGAACTACGAGTTTAGGAACGATTGTACAGCATTTGAGGCTTGCCATTTACCGATTTACCCCAGATTATTGAGCGGTAACATAAAATCAACCAAACTAGCAGAGAATCATAAAAATGAAAATTACTACAAACAAGATGAATAATGATTGGAACGCAAGAAAATAAAAAACATATTAACTAATTCTAGTTTTATTAATTATTTTAAAAACTAGAACTTTTCTTCAATTCCGATATCATTAATGATGGCACAAACATAAATATAAATATATTAATATTTGAGCTAAAAGTAGAGAAACTGCATTTTAGTGCCAACTAATTTATGATAAAATCTTACACAAGAAAAGTTCTATATTACAGTAGAGTTGTTGGGAAATAACTGAGGTTAGTGAAAAATGAAAGCTCAAACTGATCAATTTTGGTTGTTGATTTTATTATTTATGCTGCCATCAGGTACAAGTTCCACGGGTCCAATCGCAGAGTAACGCAGTTTAATTTTACAGTTTTTACTAAAGAATAAATATGGCTTATAGAATAAACCGTCGCGCCTATGCTGAAACTTATGGACCAACAATAGGCGATCGCGTCCGTCTAGCTGACACAGAATTATTTATAGAAGTCGAGCAAGACTATACCACTTATGGCGATGAAGTAAAATTTGGTGGAGGCAAAGTTATCCGCGATGGTATGGGACAATCTCCCATTGCCAATGCCGACGGCGCAGTAGATCTAGTCATTACCAACGCTCTCATTCTCGACTGGTGGGGAATTGTCAAAGCAGATATCGGCATCAAAGATGGAAAAATCTACAAAATTGGCAAAGCAGGCAACCCCTACATCCAAGATAATGTAGATATTATCATCGGTCCGGGAACTGAAGCTGTAGCGGGTGAAGGCATGATTTTAACGGCAGGTGGCATTGATTCCCATATTCATTTTATTTGCCCTCAACAAATCGAAACAGCGATCGCTTCTGGTATAACAACCATGTTAGGAGGAGGAACAGGTCCTGCCACAGGTACTAATGCGACAACCTGCACTCCCGGTCCTTGGAATATTCACCGAATGTTACAAGCTGCTGAAGCTTTTCCGGTAAATCTGGGTTTCATGGGTAAAGGTAACAGCAGTCAACCTCAAGCTCTAGTCGAACAAGTATTAGCAGGGGCGATGGGATTGAAATTACATGAAGACTGGGGAACTACTCCGGCAGCGATCGACACCTGCTTAAATGTTGCGGACGAATACGATGTGCAAGTTGCTATCCACACTGATACTCTCAATGAAGCAGGGTTTGTAGAAACCACTATAGAAGCTTTTAAAAACCGGACAATTCACACTTATCACACTGAAGGTGCGGGAGGGGGTCACGCTCCAGATATTATCAAAGTCTGCGGTCAAGCAAATGTTTTACCTTCTTCTACTAACCCGACTCGTCCTTATACTCTCAATACTTTGGAAGAGCATCTGGATATGTTGATGGTCTGTCATCATCTAGACCGAAATATTCCAGAGGATGTGGCTTTTGCAGAGTCTCGTATTCGTCGAGAAACTATTGCTGCTGAGGATATACTGCACGATCTGGGAGCGTTTAGTATGATTGCTTCTGACTCTCAGGCCATGGGACGTGTGGGAGAGGTGATTATTAGAACTTGGCAAACAGCTCACAAAATGAAGATTCAGCGCGGTGCTTTGAGTGGAGAGTCTGGGGAAAATGATAATTTGCGTGCTAAACGTTATGTGGCAAAATACACTATCAACCCGGCGATCGCTCATGGTATTGCTGAGTATGTGGGTTCGGTGGAAGTGGGAAAGTTGGCAGATTTATGTTTGTGGCGACCTGCTATGTTTGGGGTGAAACCAGAAATTGTGATTAAGGGAGGAGCTATTGCTTATGCTCAGATGGGAGATGCGAATGCGAGTATTCCTACTCCACAACCAGTGGTTATGCAGCCAATGTTTGCTAGTTTTGGGGGAGCGATCGCTGCTACTTCTTTGACTTTTGTTTCTCAAGCTGCTCTGGAAAGTGGTATTGATGCTCGACTACAGTTGAGAAAGTCAGCAGTCGCAGTGGCAGATACTAGGCAAATTAGCAAACAAGATATGAAGTTAAATGATGCTTTGCCAGAAATAGATGTTGACCCGGAAACTTATGAGGTTAGAGCTGATGGGGAGTTGTTGACTTGTGAACCTGCAACAGTTTTACCGATGGCACAGCGATATTTTCTGTTTTAGGAGGTTTGTTCAAAAAAGCTATTAATATCAAATTCGGTAGCATTGGTGTAATTAGGGCTTTAAGTCAAAAGTCAAAATTCATGCATTAAGAAGAAAATTATAGTGGTCAATAGAAGTCAACGATTCAGCAAGTATTTATGCTTAATATTTAACTGAGAATTTGACTCCTGATAAAAGTCAATGAAGATAATTTATATAGTATAAATACTTAAGCAAGCTACGGATTTTATACTAATTTTCATGTTACAAATTAAAGTGCAGAATGTGGGTTTTAGACTTTTTAGGTCTGAAATACCTTGGTTTTCAGCCCTTCATGCTCATGCATGGAGCGTATTTTGGGCGAGAGTTGGGCAAAAAAATACTCCCGTACGGACGTTCCATGCAACGTCCCTACCCTACTCCCCTTTTCCCCTCCTGGGAGGCAGGGTCTATTTATTGTCACCAGAGAAAAAAGGAGGAGGGGGTGGAAAGTGTGGGAGGTGTGGGAGGTGTGGAAAGTATGGGAAGCATAGGATCTCAAAAAGAATAGGGTTGTAAATATTCTCTGACGACAATGAATTAGCCCTGCTCCTATGAGGGGAAAATGGGGAGAGCGAGAAAGATTCGGCAATGGCACTCAGATGGGACATTTCTTTAGACCATAGTAGTAGCAAATCCGCAAATCAGGATATGAAGTTAACTAGCTATCAGCTTTTCTGTTCCGGAATGCTCCGCAAACAGCATTTAGCTGTTAGCTGAAAATTCAAGGGTTTAAGTCCCCCACTATATTTGAAAAAGCGCGTGGTGCGTGTTAATGGGGGTTTGAATTCCCCATTAGACATCTCCAGAAAAGAGGGAACAGGGAACAGGGAACAGGGAACCCACCCCTAACCCCTCCGGTGGAGGGGAATAATTGATAATTTATGGATAAGAATTGATTTTATTTTTGATTTTCACGTCTATGTCTATTATACACGCCTGAGAAGCTGATTGCTGATTGCTGAGTGCTACTTTAAATGATGCTTTAGCAAAAAAAATGTAGATTGACCCTGAAAGCTATGAAGTGAAAGCGGATAAAAAGTTATTGAGTTGTAAATTTGCTACAACTTTACCGATGGCGCAGCGATATTTTCAACTCTAGTAACATAAGGATATTCTTTATACTAGGAAAGTATAGAGAATTCTATAGTCGGACGCTACTTGGATTCTTTTCTATGGATGATTCGCTACTTATCGCACTCATCATTTTCTTGAACGCAATGAGTAATATAGGGGCGATCGCTAGCGCCACCATTGGACAAACAATACATGAACAGGATTCACAAGCACAATTCATTGCCATCATGTGTGTCATTTTGTTATCGTTGCTAAAGAATATATTAGTATAAAAGTATAACAGATAAAAATATAACTGTAATATTTTTTATAATCTCTTAAAACATATTAATTTATTCTATACCCATGTTTATTATACTATTCCATTGAATACTAATACTAACTAAAGATGATATAATAGCGCTTGGAGGAATTTTTGCTACAAATATCTATTCCTTACAAGTAGACTGTTATCACATTATTTGAGTAAATTAGTATAACTTAACCTACCACTAAATAATTAACCTACAACCTACAACCTACCACCTAAAACCTAAAACCTAAAACATATCACCTAAAACTATAGCAATCCTAAATAGGTTGCGACAAATCAAAAAGTAGATAAAAAAACTGAAACTCTTACCTGTTCCCAGCTCCGGTGTTCCCAGCTCCGGTGTTCCCTCTCTTGGTCAGCATTCCGCAAGCGAGCTGACGGCGACGCGGGGTCTGACCGCTGTTCCCTAAAAAGCAGTAAGATTTTTGACACGAATAAAATAGGATTGCTATATATTCAATTAACAACCTCAATTACCAATGAAAAATATAGTTGTTGCCATCGACTTTTCTCAAATAACTCCTGCCATTATTACTCAAGCTGAAGCTTTAGTCCAGGCTTTTAACAGCAAATTATGGCTAATTCACATTGCTGAACCAGATCCTGATTTTGTTGGTTTTAAGACAGGACCTCAGCCTAAGCGCGACCGCTGGGCACAAGAGTTTCGTAGAGAACATCAACAGATTCAAGATTTGGCAAAAGAGCTACGCCAAAAAGGTCTTGATACAGTGGCTTTGTTAACTCAAGGTTCTACAGTAGAAACTATTTTGGCAGAGGCAAAAAAATTAGCTGCCGATTTAATTATAGTAGGGTCTCATGGACGCAGTGGTATTGAGAAATTTTTTGCAGGTAGTGTTAGTGAGGGTATTTTGCATGGTGCCCATTGTCCAGTTTTGGTAATTCCTGCTAGTTGGCGATCGCCCGATCTCAAATCCGGTTGAATACTTATTAGAGTTGTTGGGAGTGGGGGAGTGGGGGAGTGAGGGAGTGGGGAGTAGGGGAGTGGGGGAGTAGGGGAGATTGGATATTGAAGTAATTCTAGAATTAATTATAAAAATATACAGTCTTCCTTCTTCCTTTTTCCATCTTCCTTACGATATTAATTACCAAAATATTTTTGATATAAATCTGGAACTAATTGTAATCCTCCTGAAGTAATAGTATCCGATTCAATTATGCCTTTATTCTTGACATATTCAGCAATTAATTCGCGAATTTCTGTAGCAGATCGCCAAATTATTTTCCCCTCTTTAAACATCAAATAACCACCACCACCATTAGCGCGATAACTATTCATAGCAGCTAGCAAAACTTGATTTGGTTCAACATCTTTTCCATCTAACTGTAACTTAGTAATTCGTTTTCCTACTGGTTTGGTAATATCGACAGTGTAATCAATTCCACTATATAAATCCCAATTATAGCCAAGATGATTTTCAGCCAAAACCTCCTCAGGAAGACTGGGTAAATCATTAATATTAAGTTGTTTAAAATAAGCAGCATTTTTTTCTAATGCACAACGCAAAATATCCCCATTAATTTCTATAACCAACAAATAATTATCATAATTATAGATACTGTAAATATCTCTCCTAGTAATTTTTCCTGGAGAAATTTTTCCAGTGTTATTAACAATAGAAGTCAGAGAAATATTGACAGGATAACCTGCTGCTTCTGCCACCTGTATTTGTACTTTATTGATTAAATTTGACAACTTGCTCTGATGAAACCGTGCCTTTATACCACCATAAAATTCTATTTTTGCCACACCAATATTTTGATTGATATAGCGTAATGTTTGCTGATGATATGGTAAAGAAAGTTGTAAAATATTCTGTTCTGGCTCAACATCAGTAACATATAAATTAGTAGAATCTTTAGCAATAACTTCCCACTTTTCACCCCGACGCTCTAATACTAAAGTATACCTACTTAAAGCTTTTCCCCAAAAAGAAGGTTCTGCAATTAAAACATTATTAACTATAGCTTTAGGAACATCATGATGTGAATGTCCCGCCATAATTATATCAATATCTTTTACCTGTTGTGCTAATTCTAGGGTGAGATTTGAATCAGGAATAGAGCCAGTTTCTTTCCACTCTTGAATATCGGTTAACCAAGCAGAAGCCAGCCTTTGATCTTTTGGTACTTTAGAAAAACCAGTATGTTGAACAATAGTAATTACATCTGCACCATCATTTCGCATTTGAGGAATATATTTTTGGGCAGTATTTATGAGATTCTCAAAAGTTAATCCAGCTATATTTTCAGATGGCACCCAGTTAGAAGTTGCAGGAGTAATTAAACCAAGAATACCAATTTTTATACCATCAACATTTTTAATGATATAAGGTTTAAAAGCAGGAGTGCCATCACTTTTGTGGATATTAGCACAAACTATGGGGAAATTAAGCTGACTTATCCAATGGGAAAGCACATTAGTACCATAGTCAAACTCATGGTTTCCTAAAGTAGCAGCATCAAATTTGAGAGCATTCATTGTTACTGCCATCGGATGTGCTGCTTCTGTGTCAATTCGATTATAGTAATAAGTTAATGGTGTCCCTTGAATAGTATCGCCGGCATCAATAAGCAGTAAGTTAGGGTTTTTAGCTCGTTCCTGTGCGATTAAACTAGCGACTTTTGCTAATCCCCATTCTGCGGGTTGGTTGGTACAGTAATCATAAGGCATAAGGTTGCCATGAAGATCGCTAGTTTCCAGAATGGTGATGGTTTTGGTTGGGGGTTTTGATGTTATCAAGGGAATAAATACTAATAGTAGATAGATAAGGGAGTGGGGGAGTGGGGGAGTGGGGTAGTGGGGTAGTGGGGGAGTGGGGGAGTGGGGGAGTGGGGGAGAAGTAAACATCAGAATAATTAATACGCGCTCTAGGGTGCTAATTATCAAAAATGTCATTGCGCCTGTATTATAGTGCTTTTGATATAGATATACTACAGTTAGGAGCCATGTAAGAATAAGTTGTACAAATTTTATCTGGGATAAATTGTGAAATATAGCTTCCATTAAAAAAACTGTTCAAGTTATTTTTACACGACTACTTAGTACGAGCAACCCAAAAGCATTTTTCTACTCCCTACTCCCTACTCCTTACTCCTTACTCCTTAGTCCTTACTCCCTACTCCCTACCCAAAAATAATTTTGTTGTCTACTTTAAGTGAAAAGCGCTGTAATTACTTAGGGTTTGCTGATTAAATCTAAAAGCATTGACATATAAAGGTTTTAGATTTTTTTAGTTGAAAAAAGTCTAAGCTTTTAGGTCTCTTAGGTTCAAAAAATTAGCATTTTAGGCGCATAGTTGCCCAGAAAAATCAAGGGACTATTCTTCCTCCTACCTCCTTTATAATTCCCCGTTCCTCCTGACTTACCCTCCCCTCCTGGGCTATGCTTTATAAACATCTTTCTTAACACAAAACGTAGACATTATAGACAAATTATGTTCGAGACTTTAAAAGCCTTTTTCTATAGAAAAAATGTATTTAAAAGTACATTAATTTTGAATATTTAAGTAGTTTTACTTATATGCTATTACTATTTCTCCCTTCTCCCCTGCTCCCCTTCTCCCCTTCTCTCCGTGTCCCCGTGTCCCCGTGTCTCCGCGTCTCCGTGTCCTCGTGTCTGAGGAGTTCCTTATAAGGGATAGTCCTCCTGGGAGGGGCTAGGGGTGGGTTGACTCCTACCCTCACCCATAAGACTTTTTCAGCAAACCCTACTTAATAATTGGGCGTTGGTGAAAAGAGGTATGATATTATGTCCGGATAAGAGCGCGATAGAACTCCGTTACCTTTACGCGACCAAAAAACTTTCTCCTTATACTTCTGTTTCTTCTTCTTTACTCCCCTCCACCGGAGGGGTTGGGGGTGGGTTGACTCCTGACTCCTGAGTTCCCCTCCCCTCCACGGTCGGGGGAGGGGCGAGGGGTGGGTTGACTCCTAAAGAATTAAGATTAATATCATACACGCGCTTTACCAACGCCAATTATTGAAGTTTTACCTCACAAAAGCATTCTTTTTCACATTTAGTATAATATAATACATTTATTTAGCAGTGCCAAATTTCTGTTTAACGACCATTGGCATCTTTCCTGGTGGTGCCATAGTTAACCCTCTGCGGACAGGTTGGATAGATTTATCGGAAACTAACTTGAGTTCGCACTTTGATAAAATAGTTGCCAAAACTAATTTCATTTCAAATAAAGCGAAAGCTGAACCGATACAACGACGACTCCCTCCTCCAAAAGGTAAATATTCATAAGGTGAAAATTGTCTTTCGAGAAAACGTTCCGGTTTAAATTTTTTAGGTTCTGGATAAATATCCTCTCTTTGATGAGTTAGATAAATAGAAGGAATTACTACCATTCCTGGTTCAAGTTGATAACCCATAATTTCTATAGGTTTCTGGACAATTCTAGGGAAAGCATTTGTGGCAATGGGATAGAGACGCAAAGTTTCTTGACAAACCGCACTGAGGTAGGGCAGTTTAGTAATGGCAACTTTGTCTGGGTTAGTAGGAAGAGTTGCTAATTCTGCTAATAGTTTTTCCCGCACTGATGGAATTTTATCAATCCAATATAATGCCCAAGCTAGAGCTGAAGCAGTAGTTTCGTGACCTGCAAAAAGCAAAGTCAGCAGTTCATCCTTAATTTCTTCGTCACTGATACGATCGCCTGCTTCGTCACGCGCTTCTAGCAGCAAACTGAGGATATCATCACGATGATTTGCTTCTTCCCTAGCAGTTTCAATTTCTGCGAAGATTAGCTCATCAATTTTTTGTCTTTTTCGTAAAAATCTACCCCAGGGACTCCAAGGACCCCAGTCTTTTCGCAAGAAACTGAAGAACAGAAAAGTGGAGCTGAGGGGAGAGCTAATGGAGTCGAGGACACCAGACAAAAGTATTCTTAGTTGTTCGTAACGTTCCCCTTGGTCTAAACCAAATACCGCCCCAAGGATAACTTTTAGGGATATTTCTTGAGTAGACCTACGGATGGGGAAAGGTTTATCTATTTGCCAGCAATCTATAACATCAGAAGTAACATTATATATTAAGTCCCCATAAGTACGCATTCGATCGCCATGAAAAGGTGGCATTAATAGTTTTCTTTGACGTTGATGGCGATCGCCATCTTGGATAAATAGAGAATTTCTACCCACAATGTATTGTAAAACACCATTACCACCACCTGAGCTAAAGGTATCAGGGTCAGCAGTAAAAATTTGTTGAATAGCTTTAGGGTTACAGAAATAGATAAAAGGAGTCTTGGAGTTAGTGTTAGTCCTGAAGATATCTCCGTATTGAGAATATCGCTCTTCTATTGTTTGTAAGGGACGAAAAATAAATTTCCAAGTCCGGAGTCTTCTTTGTAGAGGGGACAATGCTGGGCCATCAGGTAATACCATTTTTGCTTTGCTGATTATCTCAAAGTTACCTCATCTATTTTGATTCATTTGCAAATGAGATGGGAGGCTTTATTGGCCTAAAGATTGAAGAAGGCATAAGGGTGCAGAATTTGAACAATGTGGTTTTAATCGCCGGATTTGGTATTATCTATCCGACAACTCCTAACTTTTGACTTTTGACTTTTAATTTTTGACTTTTAACTCCTGACTCCTAATTCTGTCATTGAGAAACAGTAGAAATTTTATCTATATGGTAGAGCTTGAATAGCTATAAGGGCAGACTCTGGCCAAATATTATAGGAATCTAAAATTCCATTAGCTAGTCTAACTGGATGAAGAAGTTTCCTATAGAATATAGCAGTCGAAGCAAAGGGCGTGGACATTCCTAAATGCTCAAACCCAGTCATAGATTACTTCTAACTTTTGACTTTTGACTTTTGACTTCTGACTTGCGCTATAACTCCTATGTGGCAAAGCTAATTACCACCTTTGTCTTTCTACTACAGAAAAATTAATAACGGTTAAATTTATGGAGGAGTAATGAATCAATATATCAACCCTACTACTGAAAATAAAATTCAGGTAGAAGACGATCGAACCGGCATGAGTGTCACTACTCTCAGACGTGCTCTAGCAGATAACCTGTTTTATTTGCAGGGGACTTATGAGTCCATGGCAAAACAAGATGATTTTTACCGTGCTCTGGCTTATACTATACGCGATCGCTTACTCCAACGCTTTCTTTCTACAATTCGTACTTATAATGAGAAAGATGTGAAGGTCGTATATTATCTCTCTGCCGAATTTCTCATGGGTCGTCACCTGGGTAATAGTTTGATTAACCTGGGAATTTATGAACAAATTCGTCAAGCTATCACCGAATCTGGGTTAGATTTAGATGAACTACTGGAACAAGAAGACGACCCTGGTTTAGGGAATGGTGGTTTGGGTAGATTAGCAGCTTGTTTCCTGGACTCTTTAGCGACTTTAGAAATTCCAGCTATAGGGCACGGTATTCGCTATGAGTTTGGCATTTTCACCCAAACTGTACAGGATGGTTGGCAAGCAGAAATTCCTGATAAATGGTTGCGTTTCGGCAACCCTTGGGAAATAGCTCGTCCTGCTGAAAAAGTAGAAATCAAGTTTGGAGGTCATACAGAAGGATACCATGACGATAAAGGCCACTATAGAGTAACTTGGGTTCCGGCAGAAACTGTAATTGGTATTCCTTATGATACCCCTGTTCCTGGCTATAAAGTAAATACTGTAAATCCTCTTCGTTTGTGGCGAGCAGAAGCTAGTGTAGACTTTAAATTTGAAGAGTTCAATGCTGGAAACTATGACGGTGCAGTAGCAGATAAAATGAGTTCGGAGACTATCTCTAAAGTTCTCTATCCAAATGATAATACTCCTCAAGGTAAGGAACTCCGCCTGAAGCAACAATATTTCTTTGTTTCCTGTGCTTTGCAAGACATCATCCGTAGACATTTATCTCACAACAAAAATCTAGACAACTTATACGAGAAAGCAGCAATTCAACTGAATGATACTCACCCTGCTGTGGCGATCGCGGAGATGATGCGCTTGTTAATTGATGAGTATGATCTGGACTGGGAGCGTGCCTGGCACATTACTCAACATACTTTTGCCTACACTAACCATACTTTGCTGCCAGAAGCATTAGAGCGTTGGGCAATTAGTTTGTTTGGTCGCCTTCTCCCTCGCCACCTAGAAATTATCTATGAAATTAATCGGCGCTTTTTAACTCAAGTGCAAACTTGGTTTCCTAAAGACGAGGAATTGCTTGCCCGTGTTTCTCTGATTGAGGAAGGGGATGAAAAATCTGTGCGGATGGCTAATTTGGCTACTGTTGGTAGTCATGCTGTCAATGGAGTAGCAGCACTGCACACAGAATTGTTGAAAAAAGGTGTGCTTAAAGATTTTTACCAACTCTTCCCAGACAAATTCTTTAATAAGACTAATGGAGTGACTCCCCGTCGTTGGGTTTTACTGAGTAACCCCAAACTTTCTGCTCTATTCTCTGAGAAACTCGGAGGAGATAGTTGGTTGCGAGATTTCGACCAACTAAGGAAACTAGAAAAATATGTTGATGATGCAGAATTTCGGAATCGTTGGCGAGCAATAAAGCAAGAGAATAAGGCTAAGTTGGCAGAACGTATTCTCAAGCATAATCGGATTGAGGTGGATATTAATTCTCTATTTGATATTCAGGTCAAACGTATTCATGAGTACAAACGCCAACATTTGGATGTATTCAACATCATTACTCTGTATAACCGCATTAAGCAAAATCCAAACATTGATATTCCACCCCGCACGTTTATTTTTGGTGGTAAAGCTGCTCCTGGTTACTACATGGCTAAGTTGATTATTAAGTTGACTAATGCTGTTGCTGATGTGGTTAATAACGATCCTGATGTGCGCGGTCGCCTGAAGGTTGTATTTTTGGCAAACTTTAATGCTTCCCTTGGTCAGATTATTTATCCTGCTGCTGACTTATCTGAGCAAATTTCTACTGCTGGTAAGGAAGCATCCGGAACTGGTAATATGAAGTTTGCCATGAATGGAGCTATGACTATTGGTACTCTTGATGGAGCTAATATTGAAATTCGCGAAGAAGTTGGAGCAGAAAACTTTTTCTTATTTGGAATGACTGCTCAAGAAGTTTTCGATCTCAAAGCTAAGGGTTATAAACCTCTGGAATACTACAATACTAATGCTGAACTCAAAGCAGTAATTGACCGAATTGCTAGCGGTCACTTTAGTGAAGGTAATCCTAATTTATTTAAACCTTTGATTGATTCTCTACTGTACAATGACCAATATATGCTGCTAGCTGACTATCAAAGCTATATTGAATGTCAGGAGCGGGTTGGTCAAGCTTTCCAAGACCAGGAGAAATGGACGAAAATGTCTATCTATAATTCTGTTCGCATGGGTAAATTCTCTTCTGACCGAACAATTAGAGAGTATGCAAAGGAGATTTGGGGAGCGCAACCAGTCAAGATTGACCAAGAAACCTATACTCAAGATAATGCTGGTTTGAAGGTAGATTCTTAAAGAAGCACTTCAGCGGTCAGCATTCAGCAATCAGCTCAATACTGTAGGTTGGGTTAAGCGGCAGCGCAACCCAACAAAAATAACTGTCTGTTGAGTTTATCCTACAGATAAGACTTGCCAAGGATTTAAATCCTTGGCTAATATTTTAAGTCATCTTTAAGATGACTTTTGAGGAGTATGCCATCTTTTTCATCTTTTTATATTTTGGTTAAGCAGCAGCGCAACCCAACAAAAATAACTGTCTGTTGAGTTTATCCTAGATACAGCATATTTCGGGCAAATGAGGTACAGGGTAAATGATGAAAATGTTGTAGTGCGGGGATCTTGCCCGCCTCGGGCTGTACCTCACGGGCAACGGGAAGCGCTGTATAAGCTGTCCTAAGGTTCCTGTAAGCATTTCCTGCGGACTGCTGCGCAAACAGCTATTAGCGGTCAGCTATTCCTAGGTCATGCTGCGCAAACAGCTTTTTAATAGACATCTCTAGAAAAGAGGGAGTAGGGAACCCACCCCTAACCCCTCCTGGGAGGGGAAGAATTGATAATTGCTGTGGGATAATTGATTTGATTTTTTATTATTGGAGGTGTCTAATAGACATATCCGAAAAAGATATAGATTTTTTGCAGGAGTAGGCAACAGCTCATATCATGTCCGGTAGCATCGGTCTTGTATAGCAAAGGTAAGGAAGAAGGAAGAGGGAAGAAGGAAGAAGGAAGAGGGAAGAGGAAGAAAGGCTACCCTCGCAAGAAAAAAACCATTATTTCCTGTAGATATTCACCCTTGGGTTTACACAAACGATATAAACGGACATGATATCATCTGGCAACAGGCAACAGGTAATATATTTTTACGCGCGAAGGCACGAAAAAAGATTTTTTAGAGTGAATTTTTCGCATCCTTAGCCTGATCTAATTAAAAGATTTATTTTCTGGAGATGTCTAATATTATGTTCGGTTGAATACTTATAAATAACTGTTCTGAGTCCTCAGGAGTCAACCCACCCCTCGCCCCTCCCCCGACCGTGGAGGGGAGGGGAAGTCAGGAGTCAGGAGGGAAGAAAAGAGGAATGCATAGGAAATATTGGAGAGGTCTATTGATAATTTCAGTATTTCTTTAGTACTATCGGTACTGTCAGTCCTTAAATTTTATTATAACTGATTATCCGAACATGATATAATGAATAAAGAAAGCATTCATTTAATTTCTACTACATTCTAAATCAGAGATTCGTACTCTGAAGCTTTGATAAAATTGCTTTTTCTCCTTTAAAGGTAATAAAGCTGATAGCTGACTGCTGTTTGCGCAGCATGACCTAGGAAATGCTTACACGTTCCTTAACCCTACCAGACAAAACTATAGAGCGTTTTTAATTCTATAATATTCCCTATTTTTTTATTCTGAATTACTGAAAAAAATGCAAGACAAAATATTAGCTAAAGAAAGACAATTCCACGATATCTGGGCATCAACTATTGATATAGAAGGTATTCGAGTAGTTGATTATTTTGAAAGTTGTACTGCTCCAGAAAATAGATTTATTCTCAAACAAATGGGAGATTTAACTGATAAATATTTGTTAGATTTAGGTTGTGGTGCAGGGGAAAATAGTGTTTATTTTGCTAAAAAAGGAGCGCGGTGTGTGGCGACAGATTATTCTCCTGGAATGGTGGATGTTGCTGTTAAGTTAGCTGAAACAAATGGGGTACAAATTGAGGGAAAAGTTATGGATGCAATGGCTTTAGAATTTGCCGATAATACTTTTGATTTTGTTTATGCTTCTAACTTACTTCACCACTTACCAAATCCCAAATTAGCAATTAGAGAAATGCACCGCGTTCTTAAACCTGGTGGTAAAGCTTGTTTTTGGGACCCGTTGAAACATAATCCTGTGATTAATGTTTATCGGCGTATTGCTACAAAAGTTAGAACTGAAGATGAAATGCCTCTGGATATTAATCTTGTTAATTTTATTAAATCTCTCTATTCAGAAACAGCTTACGATACATTTTGGTTAGCAACTTTGTGGATTTTTTTAAGGTTTTATTTGATTGAAAAAATTGACCCGAATAAAGAACGTTATTGGAAAAAAATTATTATCGAACATCAAAGATTAGAACCAATGTATCGGAAATTAGAAAGATTAGATGGAGTATTAAAAAAATTGCCTTTGATGAAAAGATTTGCTTGGAATTTAGCAGTAGTTGCGACTAAATAGTATAGTATCAGGCAACAGGGAATATAGGAATATGTAGTCTTATAGAAGCCCTAACCGTATCTTTGGAAAGGTGTGGGTTTTTGATAAAGGAGTCAGGAGTGAGAGAAAGAGAAATAGAATAGAAGAAAAACACTCCTATTAATCTCCCCTTATGCACCATCTCGCCATCTTTCCCACTCTCCTACTCCCCCCTCTCCCCACACGAACCAACTTCCAACACTTCCCAAACTCCCAATCTAATCTATGAGATCCACTCAGGGGTTCTATAACTGTACCTCAAAAGAAAAAAAAGACAGTTTCTATGCAAAACGAAACCTACTGTATAATTGTCAACGTTCGGAGGATATTTTAGCAACATCATCACACAAATGGCGATCGCTCCCCTTAGTTTTATTATACCTAATCATCCGGACATGATCAGGACTTACGCAAATTGACTGTCAAACCACCATCTGTAGGGGCGAATGGCATTCGCCCTCTCTATATATAGAGTTTCTGCGTAAGTCCTGATGATATTAGACTTGTCGCTTTATAACTTCAAAAATCCCCAAAAACCTTGTTCTATAAGGATTGTAGCTATTGGCGACTAAAAAGCCTTGGAATTATTGCTCTGTCTAGGTTGGAGCGATTTTTTTCCTTTATTTAGCGACAACTCTATTATACACCGTCTGTAGGGGCGAATGGCATTCGCCCCCAGTAGATATGGCGGTTGTGCCCAAGTCCTGTAATTCTAATTCTGCGATTGGGAGTGAAACCTCCCCCGTCATTGGAATTGAAACCTCCCCCGTCATTTGTAGGGGCGAATGGCATTCGCCCCCAGTAGATATGGCGGTTCTGCCTAAGTCCTGTAATTCTAATTCTGTGGTTGGGAATGAAACCTCCCCCGTCATATCATGTCCGGTAGCATCGGTATTGTATGGCAAAGGTAAGGAAGAAGGAAGAAGGAAGAAGGAAGAGAGAAGAGGGAGGAAGGCTACCCTCGCAAGAAAAAAACCATTATTTCCTGTAGATATTCACCGTTGGGTTTACACAAACGATATAAACGGACATGATATCATTGGGAGTGAAACGAAGCAATCTCCAAATCTAAAGGTGCTTTTGTATTAGTCCTGGACGAGCTATTAAAAAATGCCAATGTTGATTTATATGATAGTACCGAAGGCTTGATAAACCAGTGGAAAAACAAGGGCATCAAACGAGAAAGCATTGTCACGACATTAGACCCAGGGACTTATTTTGTACGAGTCTATCCCCAAGGTAGCAGTCGCACCCCCTACCGTCTCAGCGTTGATTTGTTGTAATACATGCATGATAATGGTTAACGAAGTAGGGGCGAACGGCCGTTCGCCCCTACAGTTCTTTAATACTGAGCAAAATGTTTAATAATAATATCGGCTATATTCCCTCAGATTATTTATATAAATATGACATCCCTATCAACACAGAAGCAATATTAAAAACCCGTCAAGAAAAGCACAAAAAATTATTTGAAACCTCTACTCAAAAGTATTGCGAAGCAGTACAAACAGTCGCAGATATCAAAAGTGATTTTTTCGACTTTTCCGGTGCAGCGATAAAAGTCGGTCGTGCTGAGGAACTCTCCCCAGAGCAACAACAACTGTTCCGGAACAGTTTGCAAACATTTTGTCCTTGGAAAAAAGGTCCGTTTGAACTATTTGGTATAAACATTGATGCTGAATGGCGTTCTGACTGGAAATGGGAGCGTATTTTGCCACATATTAGTTCTCTGAAAAATCGTAGAGTCGCCGATATTGGTTGCCACAATGGTTATTTTATGTTCCGCATGGCAGCTCAACAACCGGAGTTAGTTATTGGTTTTGAACCTTATGCCAAACATTTTTGGAATTTTCAACTTATTCAAAATATTGTGCAACAAAAAATGCTGATGTTTGAATTGTTGGGAGTCGAACACATTCACTATTACCCCCAATTTTTTGACACCATTTTCTGCTTGGGTATTCTCTATCATCATACTGACCCCATTGGTTTATTACGCAAAATGCGAGAAGCTTTAGCGCCCAAAGGGGAAATTATTATTGACTGTCAAGGCATTCCTGGAGATTTACCAGTAGCTCTCACGCCTCGGAAACGTTATGCTCAAGCACGAGGTATTTGGTTTCTCCCTACTCAGTCTTGTTTAGAGAATTGGATAGGTAGAGCAGGGTTTAGTAATATTAATTGTTTTTTTGCCGAACCCTTGTCAGTGGCAGAACAACGGCGCACTTCTTGGGCAAATATTGATAGTTTGTCAGAATTTCTCAATCCTGAAGACCCTTCCTTGACAGTTGAAGGTTATCCTGCACCTTGGCGCTATTATGCGATCGCCTGTAAATAATGAGTGGGGGAGTGGGGGAGTGGGGAGTGGGGACGTTGCATGCAACGTCCGTACAGAGTAGAGGGAAAGAATTGATGATTTATCTGCGATAATTGATTTGATTTTTTATTATTGGAGATGTCTAGAGAACACATTTTTATTATTGTTAATTTAATGAGAATTGATATTATATCAAATCCACTTAATTGGAGATAAAAAAAGTTCTCCAATTACCATAACTACGCTCATCTTTCTAATTTTTTATCCTCCTGAATTGCTGCAATTATGTACGGGCAATTTCCATTTTTCATGCTCCTAATTACGGGTTTGCGTTATGCAAAGCATCTGAGGATCGAAACTATTCCGGAACGGAAATTGCCCCTACTGACTCCGACTCAACTTAACCATTCTATTAACTGTTTAACCAGATTTGATATTCAGCCTTTCTGCCTCTTCCCTCTTCCCTCTTCCCGAAAAATTGTGCTTTAAAGCCTCCTCTTTTAATACCAATTTGAAAAAAGAATGCTATGAAAAGTGCCACTCTATCAGATATTCTTAAAAATAGTGACTATCGTAGATTTTAGATAGTTATTTATATTTTTTTTACCTTTTTTAAAATATTTCCTTATTCTTCCTTCTTCCTTCTTCCTTCTTTCTTACTTCTACTATTTGTAACAAACACTTATCAAATTGGTATAAGGGGATAATAAAGAAAAGTTTTCCTGTTCGTCAATCCTATCCGTTTTAAAGGAGAGGTAATTATTAATTATTAATTATTAATTATTAATTATTAATTATTAATTATTAATTGTTTAATTCTGCCTTTCTGCCTCTTCCCTCTTCCCGAAAAATTGTGCTTTAAAGCCTCCCCTTTTCAGGGGATAATAAAGAAAAATTTTCCTGTTCGTCAATCCTATCCGTTTTAAAGGAGAGGTAATTATTAATTATTAATTGTTGAACTGTGCCTTCTGCCCTCTGCCTTCTTCCTTCTTCCCTCTTCTTTATTCCTTCGTTCATTTTTTCGACTTACGAATTTTTTTCAGTGTAGAAGCTCGACTCGCTAACCGAATTAACTTATAAGGAGATGTGCGACTGCCAACTGTAATTCGAGAAATGCGGAACTTATTTTTCAGATAATTTACTTTCAAAAATTTATCATCATAAATAAATCCAGTCAGATGATATTTAGGTAACTTTTTTTCCACCTTTCTATTGATGGCACCATAAGGATAAGCAATATGAGCAGCGACAATTTTATTCCTGTCTAAATCATTAGTACATTTTCTCAAAGCCAACTTAGCAAAATATAGTTCTACTTCTAATTCTTTGGAGCTAATTTTAGTTAAATTTTTATGAGTAAATCCATGAGATTGAATATCATAAAAATCTTTTTGATATCCTTCTCTTAAATCTTGGCAACTAAGATGTGGTAAATCTTTTCCATTCTTAATTCCGAGAGTTTGAGGATTAATAAACAGCACAAATTTTACTTTTTCACCATATTTTTCTTCCATCTTTTCTAAGATTGGTATTCCATTTTTATGCACTCCTTCATAGCCATCATCAAAAGTTAGCATTACAGGTTTTTGACCTATATGTTTACTTGGTATAGGTTGAGATTTATTAATAAAATATACGAATAAATCTTGAGAAGATAACAACCAGTAATTTTTCTTTACTAAATACTCTATAAACTTTTCTAAATCTTGCTTAGTATAATCCATATCATAGAGGGGGCGATACGGTGGTAAATCAGCTTTATTCTGTAAATCAATAATGTCATGGAAGCCAAAAATCGGAATTTTGACAGTCGGAGATTTAATAGATGCAGCAGTCAAACCTAAACTGACTATAAATATTAGTGAAAGGTATACAAGTTTACTTATCCACTTTGGTAAAAATTTAATTAAAAAGTAATTTTTGTACAAATCTATAATAGTTAAATTTAATTTCTCTACAGTGGAAAATAAAGATTGAGTTACATTCCTACTTAGTCGCTTAATCGCATCTTGAATCCATTTTTGATTAATCATATCTTTCCCTGATATTCAATCACAAATCTGTAAATTATGCCTAGTTATTGATGATAATATCACTATTTTTTCCTGACTAATATAAAAATTTGTTTTATTTCGTAACACTGGGCGATCGCCACTGATATAGAATCCGGTTGAATAGTTGTTGTATAGTTGGAAGTGGGGAGTGGGGGAGTGGGGAGTGGGGAGTGGGGGAGTAGGGGAGATTAAAGGTTTGAAGTAATTTACAGCGGTTTTCATTTCAGTAGACCACAGTAGGGGTGAATGGCATTTGCGCTCCGCAAAGCTCCGAATGGCGCCCTTACAGGATTTTGGTTATGACGATGTGGTTTATCAACCTGAAAAGCGCTGTAAGAAATTATCAACATATACTATATAACCGGATTCTATATAAAATGCATAACAAGAAGCTATCCTCATAAATTAGGGCATTATTTTCCTGAATTAGTATCAAGGCGAATGAAATTTACATCTATAAAAAGAGTTAAATTTCTCTAACACCATTCAATAAAAACTACTAAGGCTGAGAAAGGGGGAAATTATTTCTACTTGTATAGTTGTATAGATAAATTTTCTTCAGTAGACATCTGGCGATAATCAAAAATAAAATAAATTATCGCACATAAATAATCAATTCTTTCCCCCTACTCCCTCCCTTGGTGCCCATTCCCTCTCTTGGTCAGCATTCCCTTGCGTCTGACGCCGACGCTGGATCTGACCGCACCTGTCGCTAACGCGGGGTCGCACCCCTACTCCCTACTCCCTCTTTTCCGGAGAGGTCTAGTATCAAAAATCTGAAATTCTGAGTGATATAATAGCCGTAGTCGGATAAGTTAAGAAAGATTAAGCATATTCTCAAGCAGGAGGTGAGTCCCATGTTTAAGCAAGATCGTCAACATCTTAAAGTGGTTCAACTAGAGGAAGGAATATTGGTTCATACTCAACTCAAAAGTGCTTATATTCCTGCATTGCGTTCTGGGTTTGCAGGATACCCAGTTAACCCTCGTTGGAGTGGTGTCAAATATTATGCTTGGAAGACAGGAAAGCAATGGCGACAGGCGCTTTTGAATGGAGAGATGGTAGTACGTTTGAGTGATTCAATGTTGGTATCTATTGATGAAATTAAAGAGGAAGAAAAATCTGATGTGGTAAGGTGGGGCTACCACAATTCATTGCCCAACAGTAATTGGGAATTTCAATTCCCTGTATTTCAGGGATGAAAAACTACTTAGGGTTTGCTCAATAGGAGACAACCCACCCCTCGCCCCTCCCCCGACCGTGGAGGGGAGGGGAATACAGGAGAAATGGGTACGAGCGAGGAGGTAGGAGTAAGAATTGTAAGAATGATTTTTCTGACCAACTATGAGCCTAAAATACTAACTTTTTGAGGATTTTAGACGTGATACTAGGCACTTTTTAAAGGCCCCAAAAAAGCACTTACCTTTATCTGTAAATACTTTTAGATTTAATCAGCAAGCCCTACTTATACTACATCTGGTTTGAAGTCTGTTAGTTATCAAGAGACATCTCCTCCAAAAGAGGGAGTAGGGAGTAGGGAACCCACCCCTAATATAGAATCCGGTTATATAGTATATGTTGATAATTCTATAGAACCCATTTGGGATCTATTTAAAAATAGAGAAGGAGATGGGGAGATGGGGAGATGGGGAGATGGGGAGATGGGGAGATGGGGAGATGAGAGTATTTTTCTACCTGCAAGGGAAGCTACCAGGTTTGCTATTGGGCGACGCAGGGTCTGATCCGCTTTTTCCCCATTATCGTTGGTGAATTTCCACTGGCTCCCTCAGACTGAGAACGGAAGCCAAAAGCACATACCGCGTCCAAAGATACGCTTAGGGGTTCTATAATTACTTCAAGCCTTTAATCTCCCCTACTCCCCCACTCCCAACTATACAATAACTATTCAACCGGATTCTATATAACTCCTCCCAGGAGGGGAAATAATTGATAATTTATTTGGGATAATTGATTTTATTTTTTATTACAGCGGTTTTCATTTGGGTAGACCACAGTAGGGACGTTCCATGGAACGTCCCTACAAGGTTTTGTTTGTGAAGATGTGGTTCATCAACTTGAAAAGCGCTGTATTGGAGATGTCTAAGGGAGGTCTTCAACCAAAGTTGAGATAACTAATATCTGAACTTCCCCCGTACAAATGTACTTTACTATCACCTGTTCCCTGTTCCCTGTTCCCTATTCCCTAGCGCGTAGCGCTATAAAACTAACTGTACCGAAACAGATAAATCGACTTGGCCATCTAGCCAACCTTAAATTTAGTAGGTGGTGTAAATATTCTATATATTGTTTCCAGGTAACTTTACTTTCCCCTTCTACACGTTCATTAAATATATAGCCCACTTCTCCCACCCAATGAATGGTGCCTCGGCCTAAAACTTCAATCAAAATTTTGTACCCTACTGGCCGAAGAATTTTTTCTGCGATCGCCTTTCGACGGACCATAAAATAGCCACTCATGGGGTCTGAGACTCGCCCTAGGACTCCAGGTAAAATAATTAACCCCAAAACTTGAGCGCCACGAGACAATAATCTTCTCATAATATTCCACTCACTGACACCTCCTTCCTCAAAGTGACGACTAGCTACTGCTAAGTCAGCACCTTGCTCCATTTTTGTCAATAGTTTTAAGAGAGTTTCTGGAGGATGTTGTAAGTCTGCATCTATTACTCCTAATATTTCTCCTTTTGCTACTTGCCAACCACGAATAACTGCAGTGGAAAGTCCTCTTTCTTTTTCTCTACGCATTACCTGGAGTTGAGGATATTCTGGTGTCATATTCTGAGCTGTCTCCCAAGTTAAGTCGGGACTATTGTCATCTACCACAATTAATTCATAAGCATTGGGAATTTGAGCATCTAGTAATTGAGTTAGTCTTTGGACAATCTTTGGGATATTTTTACTTTCTTTAAATGTGGGAATAACCAGAGAAAGTTTGATTTCTGGACTATCTGGTTTTATAGTATTTTTTACTACAGCAGGAACTTGTAATAAACCTGTTGGTACTGTTAGTAGTGAATTTGGTTTAGTTGCACTCATTATCAATTTTCTCTATCTGAGGTATTAGTTAATTGTGTATTTAACAGGAATCAGAATATAGTCAGGTTTATATTTATATCAAGTTGCCAATTATTGCTTACTGTATTTTATTAATTTAATTTGCCAGTGTATCTCTTTACTTTAGTTATGAAGGCAATATTGAGATTTTTTTGTCTTTAAAAATATGTATAATATTTTATATGCATTAAAATATCCCATTCACAATTATTATTAAGACTTATGGAATTGCTGTTTGGGTAGCATGAACCAGGAAAAACCAAAGAACAGGAATGATTTTATGCCCTAAGTATAGCTAGAGTTTTTGATACATCATACTTTCTTTTTCCTGTTTTATATTCCATATAATCTTAAAATTTGTACTTGATACAAGAAATAAAAATATTACATATTTACCGATATTTTTTATTCTTAAATAGAGAGGGTTAATTATCATCAATCAACTTAATTTTGCCAATTTTAAGAAAGTCAAATATTTGATTAATTTGATGTTGTTCCTCATCTGTTATGTGTTTGCCACATAATATTGCTGAAGTAAGTTGTAGGTGTTCCCGGCGATTAAGTTTGCCTGATGTAATAACTCGGTTCACCATTTGATTAATTGTCACATTTGGTTGATTTTGCTCGCTCCATAACATAATCTTTTATCTCCTATATATGTCTGTTGATATTGATTATAGTAAGCATTTCCTGCGGAATGCGCTCGCATTCAGCTAGCTCGCAGTCAGCGCTTCCTTTCCCACGGAGATGCTTCCCTACGGATGCTACGCAAACGCAAACGGAATGGGCTCGCATTCAGCAATTGGTAATGAATAATTACTTCTAAGGTGTGGGAAGGGGACTTTGATATTCAATAATTGATAATTAGACATCTCCAGAAAAGAGGGAACAGGGAACCCACCCCTCGCCCCTCCCCCGACCGTGGAGGGGAATAATTGATAATTTATGGATAAGAATTGATTTTATTTTTGATTTTTGGAGATGTCTATTGATAATGGATAATTGATAATTACCTCTTCCTTTTAGGAAGAGGATTGAATAAAAGGAAAATTAATTCATTGTTTCTCCACGGCGAGTGAGAGAATTTTTACCTTAATTATTCGGTAACTTTTTATTCAAACTCAATTTCAAAGGTTGCTTTTACCTTCTCCAAAATTAATTGCTGAAGTCCCCAGTTCCGACCTTATGAGGCTAGCTAATAGCTGAAGGCAGGCAAGGGCAGCACTCCGCAGGAAATACTTACTGATTATATCTTCAGTAATATACCTGGTTAAAGTAGTTTCATACCGTTTCACAGAAGTTAAAAGTCATGCATTAAGATTTTATCGACTCGAAACTTTGATTCCACAGTAATTTCAGGAAATTATTTCAGATATGGGGTTTAAAACTATTTGTGACATCTTTAAAGTGAATTGGTATCAGAAATAAATATTACCTCTGTTGTAATTCCTAAGTTATTTTAATAGTTAAGAGGGAAATAATCTCCCCAAGTGAAAATTCTGTATATTAAGGCATTAATTGAGTTTCTATGAAGATTTATCGACTGCCAGCACTTTCAGACAACTATATCTTCTTACTACATGACCCAAATCAAAAGATTGCGGCTGTAGTCGATCCAGCAGAGGTTAGGCCAGTAACTGAAAAACTAGAATCATTGGATGCTCAGTTGGTGGCTATTTTCAACACTCATCACCATTCAGACCATGTAGGAGCTAATCAAAAGTTAATTCAGAAGTTTCCTCAACTTACAGTTTATGGCGGAGTTGAAGACCGAGGTAGAATTCCTGGACAAAAGGTATTTTTACAGGAAGGCGATCAAGTCCAATTTTCTGACCGACAGGGAGAGGTCCTATTTGTGCCCGGTCATACAAGTGGCCATATTGCTTATTACTTTCCTCCTGTAGTTGCTGGAGAAGCGGGGGAATTATTTTGTGGTGATACTTTATTTGCTGGTGGTTGTGGTCGCTTATTTGAGGGAACACCAGCTCAAATGGTACAGTCTTTGAGCAAACTGCGTAATTTGCCTGATAGGACACGAATATGGTGTGCCCATGAATACACTTTAAAAAATTTGCAGTTTGCTATAACAGTCGATGAGCAAAATTTAGACCTACAAGCTCGTTTAGCTGAGGTTAAGGCAGCACGCAGTCGGAATGAGGCTACTGTACCATCAATGATTGGTGTAGAAAAACGCACAAATCCTTTTCTGCGTTGGGATTTACCTAATCTACAGTTAGCCGTTAAAAGTCAAGATCCAGTACAAACTTTTGCCCGTTTACGAGGAAAGAAAGACCAATTTTAAGGGGCCACCAAACTCCAGAACTTTTTCCGTGTTTCTGCTTCGCAGCTTAAGTGCCTAAAATCTGACTGTCTCATTACATCTCATTTAAGAGCTGATTTATAAACTGAGCTAAAACTCTTATGCTATCTAGGTCTCAGGAATTTATGGTTTACTGGTCCAAAATCGGCAAAACCTTTGTCCTGTAAGAAATTCAGCCTCTTAATATTTACTTTATAAATCAGCTCTAACTGGCTATCAGCGCTTCAGCATTTTCTGTACCGGAATGCTCCGCAAACAGCTTTTGGCTTTTTGACCCTGGCAACCCCAAGCGCCTCCTAGTTGAGGAGGGTTTGCTTATCCCCTCCTCAATCTAAAAAAAGTCCTAATGCTGAGTGCTGAGTACTGAGTGCTGAGTGATATTTACAGCGCTTTTCAAATTTATGAACCACATCCTCACACATCAAACCTTGTAGGGACGTTCCATGGAACGTCCCTACTGTGGTCTACCCAAATGAAAATCGCTGTAACGAAATTCACAATAATTTTTGTCAGCCTTAACATTTTTTGTACTTTTAATCTGTATAAATTAATCATATTTTCCGAAGAAGATGGTTATCAAAGGCGAGTGGCTTTGGCTCTAAAATCCTTACTCCTTTAGTTCTCAAATCTCAAGCTCCCTTGAAAAAACATTTATTAGGGAAAATATTAAAAATTGTAAAGAGTGTTAATATTAAGATATAAAATAAGAAATTAAACTTAGAGAAATGATAAATCCAAAACTGCCAGAACCAGATTTACTTAAAGCAGTACTACAACCCTTGTTAGAGGATTTTCAGTATTGGTTTGAGCGTTCCCGTCAGTTATTGGAGAGAGAAAAAATTCCTTTTCTGAGTAGCACTGAACAATTCGACCTACTTAATAGAGTTAAGCAAGCTCAACAGGAGGTGAGTACAGCACAAACTCTTTTTCATGCCACTGAAGGTCAAGTTGGGGTAGAAACTACAGTGCTTATGCCTTGGCATCACTTACTAACCGAATGTTGGCAAGTTTCAATGCGATTCCGCAAAGAACAATCTAGATAGAATTACTTATTACACTCAAACTTAGGTATCAAGTCCGGAATCAATAAATCAGATTGAGTAAACTTTTATTGTTAAAAGTTTATGATTTGATAACTGTTAATTTAGCTAAACCGCCCTTGAGTCTCACACCATAATTTTAAAGAGGAGTGTGAGATGAATCGGCGGCAAATTGAATAGGTTCGATGCCCATTCAATTTGCATGCTATCCCAGCAGAAGCTTTCGCCCTAGTTGAAAAACTTGTATTATTATCTTGCAATAACCCTGGAAATTTTCCACCATGCGCACTGCCTACCAATATAAATTAAGGCCCAATAAAAAACAGTTAGCCACCATAGAAATGTGGTTGGAATTGTTGCGTCGGCAGTACAACTATAGGTTAGGCGAGCGGTTCTCGTGGTGGGACAGAAAACCGTTGTCCAGTTAATGCTTGCCCCTTGGTGATGCCAATTCCTCAACTAAGAGATAATCCAGATTATTACTCTCAAAAACGAGATTTGGTCAATACCAAAGACAAGTTTCCTGAGTACAATCTGATTCATTCTCAGGTCCTGCAAGATTGGATAAAACGGGTAAAACTTGCCTTTGATAGATGGTTTAAGGCAGATAAAAATGGACAGAAATTAGGAAAACCAAGGTTCAAAGGAAAAGGACGTTATCGTAGTTTGACTTATCCTCAAATCAAACAAAACTGTATTGAAGAAAATCAAATTAATTTGCCCAAAATAGGCAAGGTAAAGTTGATTCAACATCGACCATTACCGGATGATTTTCAAATTAAAACAGTAACTATTAGTCGTAAAGCAGATGGTTATTATGTGACTTTATCCCTAGAAGATAAATCAGTTCCAGCTTTAACAAGTGAAGTGGAACCTACATTAAAAAATACTCTGGGAATTGATATGGGGTTGAAGGAATTCTTAGTAACAAGGGTCGGAGAATCTGTTCCCATACCTCATAAATATCGAAAATCTCAGAAACGATTAAAGACTCTACAAAAACGTTTATCTCGAAAAAAAAAGGAAGTAAAAGGTGGTTAAAAGCTGTTAAAACTTTAGCTAAACAACATAAAAAGGTTGCCGATAAACGTAAAGATTTTCACTTCAAAACAGCCAATGAATTGTTATCACTCATCCGAAGTTATCGCCCATAAAAACTTAAACATTAAAGGGCAAGCATTGACTCGTTTGAGTAAATCAATTAACGATTCTGGATGGGGACAATTCCTGTCTATTTTGACTGTCAAAGCCGGAAATGCTGGAGGTGAAAACTATAGCAGTGAACCCTCAAAATACCAGCCAAGATTGCTCGAATTGTGGTTAAAAAGTCCTCAAAGAATTAAACATACGAACTCATTCTTGCCCACACTGCGGTATTGTAATAGACCGCGACTGGAATGCAGCGATAAATATAAAAAATAGGGCGGTAGGGCATTCCGTCCTTAAAGCTCGTGGAGCCCGACGGAATACCGGGGCTGCGAAACGAGAAGCCCACACTGTAGCGCCAGCGAGCGTGTGGGAGTATGTCACTGTAAAAGGACTATACTACTCTGGAAATGATGATGACTAACCAAGATAATTTATGGCCATCAAGCTCATCCAGAGTTAAGTAGAGATAAAATAAGAAAAATTGTTTAAAATTTTTTAAAATTTGCTAAGTGCCTATCTGGCCCTGGAGAAAACTATGTTACATTTGCTTTATATCCTAGCCTTTACCACTGTTGCTGTTTTGGCTGTTCGTAATTTAATCCGTAGTCTATTGACGGTGGGCCTTGAGTCTCAATCTTCCCCTCAAACCGAGGATGGTCTTCTGATGATTCTGATTCTCAGTCTCGTAGAATTCCACATCCGGAATTATTAGATGAATCTGGGAATTTTATTGATGAACCTTTATTGGTGATGCGTTCCGTTAATGTACAAGAAGCTCGTCAACAGTTGGATGCTATTTATAATTCTGAACTTGAATCTAGTAGTGAAACTAGAGATGAGAAGGATAAATAAAGACTACAGGAACCAATGCAAAATTGGTAAAAATTCCCAGATATACATCAAAAGTCTAAAGCTTTTTAATTCTTAAATTATCATATATTTTCTGTACAATAATGTTGATAATTTTTGTAGCAGAAAATTGATAAAAACCTAAAAACTTGCTATTGCTTTGTTTCAAAAAAACTGATAATAGCAAGTTATTTTTATAATTTGAAAATGCCAAATATTTGAGATAGATTAATCAATTGATAATGGATAATGAATAATGGATAATTACCTCTGGTTAAAACCGAGAGGATTTAATATAAGGAAATTTGATTTCTTCTCTTGGTCTCATGGATATGGCGAGGAGACCCGCTTTTGACAGAGCCACTCCGAATGACGCCATCCCACCCTACGGGAAGCTCCGCTACGACTGCTTTTTTCTCCTTAAAAGGAGAAGCTTTAAACCTTTGGGGATTAATTATCAATTATCAATTGTCAATTATCCATTGTAATTTATACCAATCGAAGGAATGCTTAGAGCTGATTTATAAACTGAGTTGAAACTCCTTTCTAGCATGGGTTTGTGGAAAATTATGCCCTAGGGGCTTAGATAGTGTCAAACCCTTACACTGTAAAGCATTTATCCTCTTAATATTGACTTTATAAATCAGCTCTTAGGACAGTTCAAAAGTTTAAAACTTAGACAAAGTAAGACTTTTCCTTCTTCCTTCTTCCTTCTGCATATATACAAAATAACAAGGGATCGGATAAAACTAAACAATAAAAGCCTCTGCAGTGTTAACACTAACAATGTATATTTGATATAATAGCACTACGCAAATAGGTTAGGACGTTTATAAATGCTCAAACTTAGTCAGAGATTACTGTACGGGCGAACAGCCTTTACAGTAGGGGCGAACGGCCGTTCGCCCCTACTGACTTCTGACTTACGCGTAGCGCTATAGTAGTGCAGTAGGGTAAAGATTAACCGCCAGATGACCATCCCTAAATCCGTATTGGCAGAACTGGTGCAAGAGATTCCGCAGTTGAGACCACAAATTTATTTTAAGTCATCCCTGACTGCTCTATCTCATGCAATGGAAGACCAGGTTTTAGCAAGCTCCGAACAAGCTCTGGTAATTGCAACTTTTCAGCAAGAGCGTTTTTATCGCCAGGAAGCTCATCGTTATCGACGAATCGCTAGCCTAACATCCCAAGTATATGTACTAGCAGCACCAGAAACAGCATTTAAAGATTCTTCTGAGTATTACGAAACAATAGCTTTTAATACTAAAGAGATTCTAAGTAAGGAATGGAATTTACTGGTACTTGGTCAACAGTATTCAAGTTGTTTGATTTGTAATGAGCGTTTTAATTTGATAAAAGCGATCAAACATCTCAGTTGATTGACATGGATCAGGCACGTCGGTTTGAAGGTATTTGGACTTTTGACCGTCAGGTATGTGTCCAAGCTGCTATGTTGTTACTAAATAGAATCCTGAAATATAGACCAGAATTAGCAGAAAAAGTACAAGCAGCACGAGAAACTTATGGTATCAATGTTGATGTCGGGATGGGAAGAAAATCTGGTAAAACTAAATCTAAGTCTAATCGTCGTTACCTCAAGAAAGCTTCAGAAGTAGTTACTCAAAATCCTCAATTTAACGATCCTTTTGCCCAACGTTTGGTGACTTATTTGCAAGCAAGTCAATATAAGTTACTTAAAGCATATCGCTCGATCGCTGCTCAGGAACAAAAACAGCGCCTGATTAATATTATTTCTAATGCCATGAGGCGATCGCTAGACTCTGATGAGATTATTAGAGTAGCAGTGCAAGAATTGGGAAAAGCACTTTTAGCTTGCCGATGCTTAATTTATCAATGTCGAGCTTTAGATGTCACAGCAACTATTACACATGAATATTTAAGTTCGTCAGTTAAATCTGTGGTTAATCAAGAATGGCCTTTACAAGATAATCCTTTATTTCAAAAGGTTCTTCAAACTCAAGAACAAGTCTCTATAGAAGATACAAGCTTACTACCTGATTATTGTTTGACAGAAACACCACAAGGCTCTAAAGTTCAGGCGAAAAACTGTATCGAAACATTAATATCTCAATGGGAAATTAAGAGCTGGTTAATGGTACCTTTGCTTTATCAAGGAAGACTTTTAGGTATGGTGGAGTTACACCACTGTGGATCGTGTCCCCATCATTGGCCTGATGACAAAATAGATTTAGTACAAGCGATCGCTACTCAATTAGGTATAACTTTGATCCAGGCTGAAACTTATGCCCATTTGGAAGAATTAAATCAACAATTAGAAGCTCTGGACCGGACTCGTAGTAATTTAATTGCAATTACTGGCCATGAGCTACGGACACCTTTATCCACTATTCAAGTTTGCCTGGAAAGTTTGAGTCAAGAACCAGATATGCCTGCAGAGTTACGTCAAGTTATGCTAGACACTGCACTAGCAGATGCAGATAGAATGCGTCATCTTGTGCAAGATTTCTTAACATTGTCTCATTTAGAAAGTGGTACGGTTGAGTGGAATGTAGAATATTTGCCTCTATTAGAATGTGTTGATTTGGCTCTGAGTAGTATTCGTGCCCATCACTCACAGAAAGATTTACCGAATATTACTACTCAGGTATCGACAGAACTACCTTTAGTCTTAGCTGATGGAGAATGGCTAGTGGAAGTATTGTCAAAACTCCTAGATAATGCTTGTAAGTTTACTCAGTCTGAAGGAACAGTAATGATTGGAGCTACTTCTAATGGGAATAATATGTTAGAAGTGATAGTTTCTGATACTGGCCGTGGCATTGAACCTAAGCGCCTAGAAGCTGTATTCGATCGTTTTTATCAAGAAGAAGGTGCTTTACGACGAAGTGTTGGTGGTACAGGTTTAGGTTTAGCTATTTGTCGCCAGATTATTACTCGTTTGGGAGGAAAAATTTGGGCAGAGTCAGAGGGTAAAAATCGTGGTAGTCAGTTTCATTTTACAATTCCAATTGTTAGTAATAGCGAACAAAATAGAGAAGGAAAATCAAAAAAGAAGAAACAAACCTAATTCATCGACTTAGCAGCTAGCAAAGTAGTAGTTTAGGTTTTAATGAATAAAGAAATGATTCGTCTTCTAAAAATTAAATTCTTTGTCTAATCCAGTTAATTGAAAAACTAATTGAATATCATCTTGATATTGAACAGATATAATAGACATCCTCTTTTTTCAGAAATTTTGCGGACAATAACTAAAGTAGTTAATCCAAAATTATTAATTTTATTTACTAATCCCAGATCTATTATGCAATAAAAATTTCGTGTTTTGTCGATGAGTTGGCCTACTATTTGCTTGAGTTGATAACTTCTCTTTAAATTTAAGTTGCCTTGAGGGCGAAATAAAATTGCTTCCATATAGTTCGTTATAATTAAATAAATTAAAGTAAAAATAGCTTTGAGTTTTATAGTAGTTTTCTTGCATAAGTTAGGAAAATCCGCAATTTTTTGATCTAAGATGTAATTGCGAGGCGACAATCAGAGCGTTAACTCTTGGGTCAAAGCACTGAGACAGCTGTAGGCCAAGCCTTCTCGCAGAGTAGCAATTTCCTATTTCTTCCCTAAGATTGATTTATACAAGAGGTATAGTATTAAAAATTGCTAATAAAGAGTAATTACCGAATAATTAAGGTAAAAATCCTCTCCTTTAAAGGAGAAACAAGAAAAATTTTTCTTTATTCAATCCTCTTCCTTTTAGGTAGAGGTAATTATCAATTATCCATTATCCATTATCAATTATTGAACAGCTTTCACCAAAAATTAGTTACTATAGTATTTCCAATAAACAAAAAAAGTTACGGTTTTTTATTCTACAAAAATATCTATAGCAATTATAATTCGGTTATATCAAAATATTTTGAAAAAGCAAAAGGCAATAATACTCAAAAAATGCTGGTAAGCATTCAGCAGTCAGCTATCAGCTATCAGCTTCTGAGACATATCTATGTTTCTTGCCACAGAATTGTATAGGGTTGTAACTAAAGTTTGCTGTTCTTGCATTTCAATTATCTAATAGTATAAGTTAAAAGAATGCTGACTTCATTTATTAAAAAGTACAAACTCGCTGAATGCTGACTGCTAATAGCTGAATGCTTACAAATGCTGTATGTAGCCATCTTAATTTAAGTTGTGAGATATTGTAGACCTTTAGAGAACAGCTTAAACTGTGACTAGAAAGTCATTAATTTTCCACAAATAATTTAGGATTACTCTATTGAGAGTAATTAACAATATAGCTTTATTATTCAATTATTTATCTAGACTAAAATTAAATCATAGTAAAATTCAAGAGGACTATTGCAATTACCCTCTTTTTTTTTACCTCAACTATCGCCGAAAAAAAAAAGAATGATACTCTCTTGGGTCAATGGCAATTAGTAGTTATATTATGTTCGGTTGAATAGTTATAAATAATAAGGGAGGAGTCAGGAGGATCGAGTCAGGAGTCAGGAGGGAAAAAAGAGGGAAGAAAAGGAAAAAGTTTTTTCATCACTAATTAGGGCGTGACCGATCTAATCTAAAAGCATTGACATATAAAGACAAGTGTCTTTTTGGGGTCGAATTGCAGTGCAAAGCGTATTTTCGGCCATAGTTGGGCAGAAAAATCACTCTGACAATTGTTACTCCTACCTCCTCGCTCATTCCCCATTTCTCCTGTCTCCTGTCTCTACTAAAAGACTTTTTCCGCAAACCCTAATTATCCGGACATCATATGAATGACCTGTAACATGGCCAGAGTCCTAAATTATCCTTATGTAACAGAACCTTACAATTTCTTAAATCTGAGTAACTGTGGTGATAGGATTCCATAAAAAGGTTCATATCAAAAATTTATGGCAGACGAACTAACAGGTCAACCCCCTATTTTCGGTGGCAGTACTGGTGGCTTACTGACCAAGGCCGAAGTTGAAGAAAAATACGCTATTACCTGGACTAGCTCAAAAGAGCAGGTATTTGAAATGCCTACAGGTGGTGCAGCTATTATGAATGAAGGTGAAAACCTACTATACTTAGCTCGCAAAGAGCAATGCTTGGCCCTCGGCACTCAACTCAGGACTAAATTTAAGCCCAAAATTGAGGACTTCAAAATCTATCGGATTTTCCCTGATGGTTCTACTGAGTACCTACATCCGAAAGATGGAGTCTTCCCTGAAAAGGTTAATGAAGGACGTCCTTATGTAGGTAAGATCGACCGCAATATTGGCAGTAACCCAGAACCTGCGACCCTTAAGTTTACTGGTAAAAAACCCTATGACGTGTAGGATCGGATCTACCAGTTATTCTATGGGATAGATTGACATCCTCCCGACGCTGCTCTCACGAGACAGCGCGGGATTCCCTAGCATCGCTGTTAGGGGCTTTGTGTTTCTGCCGCACCCGCATAAACGAGATTTACTCTCAGATGGTCTAAAAGCACGCTCCACAGACTGACACTGCTCCTCCCGCAGCCTTCGAGCGTGGGTGTTCCCTCTCTTGGTCAGCATTCCGCAAGCGAGCTGTCGGCGGCGCGGGGTCTGACCGCTTGCGTCTGACGCCGACGCGGGTTCCCATCCGCAAAATATTGATACTTGTGTTTATGTCCCGATCATGGTGAACTGCACATTCAGGACAATCCCACTCTCTAATATTTAGAGGTAATTTTTCCACTACATGACCACAATTAGAACAACCCTTAGAACTAGGGAAATACCTGTCAATTTTAATTAGTTGACGACCGTACCATTCTGCTTTGTATTCTAATTGCCTAACTAATTCTGACCAGTTGGCATCACTACCCACCCCTCTTGCTCCCTCCCGGGAGGGGATGGGGGTGGGTTATGATTCTTGACCATGTTTTTACTGCTAAATCTTCAACTACAATAGTTTGATTTTCTCTAATCAGTTGAGTGGGCGCGCCTATGAGTATAGTCAAGCCTTGAATCTTTGATTTTTGCGTGTATCCTAGTTACTTTAAGCCTAGCTTTTTGATAGTTATTAGACCCCTTGCTTTTTCTCTTTAGAGACTTCTGAGCTAACCTCAGTTTTTTGTGTAATTTGTAATGATTCTTAGGGTTAGTAACTTTTTCTCCATCACTGGTAGTTAGTAAGCTAGTGATTCCTAAATCAATGCCTAAGAGTTTCTTAGTCGGCTTTAGTTTTAAATTTCGGCGTTGGTGATTTGAGGTATGATATCCTGTCCAGATAAGAGCGCGAAAAAAAACTTTCTCCTTCTACTCGGGGTTTCTTCTTCTTTCAAACCTCCTGACTCCTGAGTTCTGACTCCTGACTCCTAAGTAATTAAGGCTAATATCATACACGCGCTTCACCAACGCCTAAATTTCTAGTATCATTAACTCTCAAAGATATTGACCATCTGCTGCTAGGGTCAAGCTTAACTGTAATTGTGCTAGGCACACAACCTGGTGGCAGTTGCCTACTCCATCTAATGGGCAATGGTTCAGCAGATTTAGCTAGGTAGACCTGACCATCTTTCCATTTGAAAGCAGACTTTGTGAACTCGGCGCTACCACCATTTCGTTTTTTCTTAAAGTTAGGATATTTAGCGCGCCCACTAAAAAAGTTAGTAAAAGCACTTTGTAAATGTCTCAAGCCTTGCTGTAGTGGCACACAGCTAACTTCACTCAGAAAATCTAAATCTTCCTGTTTTTTCCAGTTCGTCAGCATAGCTGAAGTTTCTTTGTAGCCTACTCGTTGCTTGTGTTCATACCAGGCTTGAGTTCTAGTTGCTAAAGCTTTGTTGTAGACCAAGCGTACACAACCCAACGTCCTTCGTAGCAAATTTTCCTGATCGGGAGTTGGGTAAAACCTAAATTTGTATGCTTTCTCAACCATCTACATGTTAGGCGATTAATTTTTCACAGTTTAACACATTGTTTGCCAGATATCAATATTGATTGGTTTTCGCGGACGACGCTCCCCTTTGGGAGAGCGCGGGTCTCCAACCAACATTGAGATGAAAGAAAATAACAATACAATCAAGAGTATCTTTGTTGTAATATTGGGTGGGTCATCAATTAAAAAATTGACAAAATAGCCATTCTATGCTTAATGGAGGTAATGATAACTATGCCAATAAAATTACTGAAGCTACCAAATAAATTCCTCCCAGAAGATATTGGTTACTGAATCTCAAATCTAAAACCTCAAAATTTATGATATTTCCAGACTTCCCCCAATTTTCCCAATTAGCAAAACAAGGTAACTTTGTTCCTGTCTACCAAGAATGGGTAGCAGACCTCGATACTCCTGTTTCTGCTTGGTATCGTGTCTGCGCGGGTCAACCATACAGTTTTTTACTAGAGTCAGTTGAAGGTGGGGAGAAAATCGGACGCTATAGTTTTCTTGGCTGTGACCCATTGTGGACATTGGAAGCAAGAGGCGATCGCACTACCCAAACTTACCGGGATGGTACGGTGAAAATTTTTGAAGGCGACCCATTTGATACTCTAGATAACTGTCTGCGAAACTATCAACCTGTCAAACTACCTCAACTACCACCTGATATTGGTGGGTTATTTGGTTTTTGGGGTTATGAGTTGATTCGGTGGATCGAACCTCGTGTACCTGTTTACCCATCTACTGAAAATGATTTGCCTGATGGTTTGTGGATGCAGGTTGATAATCTTTTGGTTTTTGACCAGGTAAAACGGAAGATTTGGGCGATCGCCTATGCAGACCTTCGTTCTCCAGAAATAGATTTAGAGGCAGCTTATCAACAAGCGTGCGACCGTGTTTCTCAGTTAGTAGATAAATTGCAATCTCCTCTATCGCAACAAGATACTTTACTAGAATGGCAACCACCTGGTGGAAAAGGTCGAGAAGTTGGAGACATCTATAGTAGTAATACACCCCGCGAACAATTTTGTGCCAATGTTGAAAAAGCTAAAGACTACATCAAAGCAGGAGATATTTTTCAGGTAGTTATCTCGCAACAACTTTCAACTGAATATACAGGGGAACCATTTGCTCTTTATCGTTCCCTACGATTAATTAACCCTTCTCCGTACATGGCTTATTTTAATTTTGGTGATTGGCAAATCATTGGTTCGAGTCCGGAAGTTATGGTAAAAGCAGAAAATACCCCTGATGGCAAACGTCTTGCTACGGTTAGACCAATTGCCGGAACTCGTCCCCGTGGTAAAACTTATGCAGAAGATAATGCTTTAGCTGAGGAGTTGTTGCAAGACCCGAAAGAAAGAGCGGAACATATTATGTTAGTCGATCTAGGTCGGAATGATTTGGGGCGTGTTTGCCGAGTGGGAACGGTAAAAGTTGATGAGTTAATGATAATTGAACGTTATTCTCATGTGATGCACATTGTTAGTAATGTGGTGGGAGAATTGGCAGATGATAAAACTGCTTGGGATTTATTGAAGGCTTGTTTTCCAGCGGGTACTGTTAGCGGTGCGCCTAAAATTCGGGCGATGGAAATTATTAATGAATTAGAACCTTGTCGCCGGGGTGCTTATTCTGGAGTTTATGGACATTATGATTTTGAGGGTCAGTTGAATAGTGCGATTACGATTAGAACTATGGTTGTTCGGCCGAAAAATGATGGTAAACACACGGTAACTGTGCAAGCGGGAGCTGGTTTAGTTGCTGATTCTGTCCCGGAAACAGAGTATGAGGAAAGTATTAATAAAGCCAGAGGTTTGTTGGAGGCAATTCGGTGTTTGAAAAATAGTTGAAATAGCAGTCAGCGGTCAGCGGTCAGCTAGCCTCCTGCGGAGGAACTTTCCTAGGTCATGCTACGCAAACGTTAACAGCTTCTAGTTGCGTGTATAATGGGGGATACTCAAGAAAAGCCGCTCCGTGTCTACAAACCCCCATTAAAACGCACCACTAATTTTTCAAATAAGCGTGGGGGACTTACCGAATAATTAATAATTAATAATTAATAATTAATAATTAATAGACATCTCCAAAAATTATCAAGCACTTACTGTAACTATAACTATCTTTTGGGGAGCGATCGCCAGCTCCACCAGATAGTCATTTTTTACGGGCTTTATCGTATTACAGATAGTTAATGTTAATTATTCACCATTTATATCTAGTTTTTCATGACTTTTTTTCAGAGCAAAAATTATGACTTATAATAATATTAATACTCCTATTATTAATCTTACTAAACCACATATTATTAAAATTACTTTTTCATAATTACTATCTTTAAGTCTAAATCTTTCTCGTGCCACTCGCGCATATTTTTATCAGTATTATTATATGTTATACAAATATTCTTTTTGAGCTTTTTTTTATTCTCTTTCTTTACTTATTCTGACATTTTATGGTTTATTATTTTTATTTAGCCTGTTAACTTTTTCCCCACCTTGAAACCCTTTATTTCCTTGAAATTTTTGTTGCTTATCAAACTTTTTTGTTGTTTTTTGAATAATTTCATATCACTTTCTGGACCTCTTTTCCCTACTATTTTTTCTGCCTTTTCTGTGATTACTATTTAATCTTTAAACGTATAACTTTTTTGCTTTCCTGAATAATATTTTTTCTGTTTATCATCATTTTTTTGCCTTTTCCTATCCTGCTCTGTACTATCAAATATCAATTATATTTCTGTAAAAGCCTATGCATATCCATAAATATTCGTTTTCTTTTCCCGAGAATTCCTCTAGTAAACTAGATGGTAATAATTCCCTCAAAATATCTATCCAAAGCGTGAAAAATATTATTTGCTGTTGACTCACTAACTCCAAATATTGCTCCTAGTAGCTGAAATGTTGGTACATGATGCAAATAATATAAGGTCAACATTATCTCTTCTGTCTTGCTTAAAGATTTTTTTCTTCCTCCCCCTGCCTTGATTAACCTTTTTTCTTGACTGGCGTTCGCGTTAGCGATGCGGAGCATTATCGCCTGTCTTTTTTTCTTCAACTTTTTGAGCATTTTCTATTAATTTTATTAGTTTTTCAAAAGTATTTGTAACATTCTTTTTTCAAATTGGTATAAGTCAATAGCCTCCTACGGAGGAGCTACGCTAACATCAAGGTGGACTAGAAAGTTTATTAACAATTAGCACAAGTCCTGGTCGTCAATCATTAATTCCAGAAACAGTTAAAGATAAATTAAGAGGAGAATTACAAGACCCAGAAGGTTTTAGATAGTTATCGTGAAATTCATGGCTTGGCTTAATAGCATTTATGATATTCAAGCAAGTTATGGAACTATATATAAAATAGTTTCCTAGGTCATGCTGCGCAAACGTTATCAATTAAAAGCCAAGCTTAAGGTGCCACGTCCAGTTAATATTAAACAAGGAAAAGATGCAGTAAATAACTTTAAAAAAACTCCCAGAATTAATTAAATCTATGTGTGAAAAAAATCAAGATTTGGTGAAAGATGGTCAAACAATTCGCTATTGGTGTCAGGATGAAAGCCGTAATAGAAGCGAAAACTATTTCGAGGCGAAAAATTACATCTTTTGGAGTAAAACCAGTTGAAAAAGAGCAATGGCAGTTTTTTGATCGATGGTTATATGGGGAGCGTAGAACCATCAACTGGTGAGAGCTTTTGTTGGGAATTTACTCACCTGAATAGTGTTTGCGCATGAGAGATTTTTAGAATTATTTGCAGAAAAGTTTCCCCATGAAGTTCACATAATTCAACTAGATAATGGTGGTCTACATAAAGCTTTAAACTTAAATATTCCTGTCAATTATCACACAGAAATTATCAATTATTTCTCCCTACTGCTGTACGGGCGATTCGCGTTTGCGGAGCATTCCGGAACGGAAATCGCCCCTACTGCCTACTCCCTCTTTTGGAGGAGATGTCTAATAATTAAATTTGAGGTGATATCAACCTTCCCCATAGCAATAAAAACCAAGGGATTTTGAAATTTGGTATTAACCACGCATATTTTCTCAGTGCAGGAACAGTAAAAGGAATTAAAAAACGAAGGGAACGTACAGATATAGGACAATTACCATTCTCATCTACAATATTATATTTTTCAGCAAGTTCAGCAACAATCCGCACCTTACCCGTATGACTCATAATACTTGGTTCAGCAGCCAGATTCGCAATAACTCTACCTATAAACAAAGGAGTTTCCCAATTTTCACTATCACCAAAACTATCTACAGTATTGCTTTGACTCAATTGATTGGTAAAATTAATTATATGCTCTGTACCGACAATTCCCGGCCAAATAGATATAGAAGCAATATTATCTGCTTTTAACTCTACTGCCATATCTGCTGCCAGGCGATCGCTTGCTGCCTTACCCGCACCATAAGCAGCACCAAAAAGATAAGACATACTACCCCAGGAAGAGATAGTAAAGATAATTCCCCCCCCACGAGGAGCCATCATTCGGGCAGCAAATACACTGCTAATATAGTGACTGCGAAGACCTACATTATTGACTAGGTCCCAAAGACTAGGTTCAGATTTCCAGAATGGCTGACCGTAGGCATCTCCAATGGCCTTTACCCCTGAGAAGACATTGTTAACTAATATATGAAGTTGTCCCTGTTGTTCATTTTCGATGCGCTCAAAAAGTAACCGTACTTGCTCGTCATCCCCATGATCTACTTGAACAGGAATACACTTACCACCAGCTTTTTCAATAGCTAACTGTGTTTCCTGGAGAGTACCAGAAACGCCATCGTTAACACAAGGTCTTTCGAGACTACGACCTGTAATATAGATAGTAGCACCGGCCTCACCTAAACCTATTGCAATGCCCTTACCTATACCCCGCGTTGCTCCTGTAACCAATGCTACTTTACCTTTCAGGTCTGTCATAATTACTTGCTATAGTTTACCAAATACAGTTTAGCGAAAAACGATGCCTCAACCAAACTTATCAGGGATTTTACAGTTCTGGTGGTTAGTTCCGTTACTATTGAGTATATTAGGACTTTTTTTTCAGTCTCTGGATTGTAATTCCTGCTCCAAATCTTTTTTCTTTTACCTTTGGGAGTGGGATCTCCAGAAATTAGCCCTTGGCTGATTTGCCTAAATCTGCTTGCGCTTATACTAACAGTTTTTGTTCACAAAACTTGGTGGTCTGCTCTCATCTTCATCTCTAGCTTACTTGGCCTAATATTAAGTTTACTGCCACTGAGCCAGCTAGCTACTACCAACACTAACTTTGCTGTTGAGATGGAGAGGGTTTTGGGAACAGACTATTTACAAAGTATTCCTGAAGACTTAAAAGCCCAAATGCGTCCCCAACCATTTGTCCTTGCAGAGGTTTTTCGTGGGCTTCCTAAAAAGGAAGTTCGGATTCAAAGAGGTATTGTCTTTGCCAGTCCCGATGGAGTAGACCTCAAACTAAATGTTTACCAGCCTTTAGTTACACAAAAGTTGCAGAAGTTTCCTACTGTGGTAATTGTCTACGGTGGAGCTTGGAAACAAGGCAGTCCTGATAACTATGAGAGGTTTAGTTGTTACATAGCAGCTCAAGGCTACTCAGTAATAGCTATTGATTACCGCCATGCACCCAAGTATAAATTTCCCGCTCAAATCGAAGATGTACGAGCAGCCTTGCAGTATATTCAAGCCCATGCGGATAATTTGGGAGTAGATATTGAGCGCATAGCAATAATGGGCCGTTCAGCAGGAGGCCATTTAGCAAGTCTGGCTGCTTACGAGCAAGGTGCTATACCTTTTCGAGCAGTGGTAAATTACTACGCACCCAGTGACTTAATAGAAGGGTTCCACAATCCACCTTTTCCCAATCCTATCAATACAAATGCTATCCTGCGGGATTTTTTGGGAGGAACGCCAGACGAACTCTTAGAACTCTATCAAAAAGCCTCTCCCAAAAGTTATGTTAGACCTGCTCTTCCCCCTTCTTTATTGGTTTATGCAGGCCGCGACCACATAGTAGAATCTAAGTTTGGACGAATTTTATACAATCAACTGCGAGCAACTGGCAACCAGGCTATTTTTTTAGAAATCCCCTGGGCCGAACACGGCTTTGACGCAGTTTTTCCTGGGATTAGCAATCAGCTTGCTTTGTATTATACCGAACGCTTTTTAGCATCTCTGCTTCACGGGGTGAGATGAAATCCGGTAGCATCGGTGTAATTAGATGGGGAGTAGGGGAGTAGGGGAGTAGGGGAGTAGGGGAGTAGGGGAGTAGGGGAGTAGGGGAGTAGGGGAGTAGGGGAGTAGGGGAGATGGAGAAATATTTGGTAATGGTTGAAGATGGAACATTTTTTTATACCGAATTCAACGGATTTGATATGACAAGCACTTCAAAACTATTGTTGGATAAGGGTTTCAACTATTAAGATACTGTCTAAAATCTTGATTTTTCGCGTTTGATAATAATAATCATTTATCAAAATAATATGGGTCTAATATCAAATCCGGTTATACAGTTATCGCACTTTCTACTTCCATTCAATGCAGACATAAAATCTACATTCCGCACGACAAAATGTAGCAACCGAAGAAGGAGTCAGGAGACAGGAGACAGAATTTTAGAAGAAAATCATAGCTGCCGTGATTGAGTAATCAATCAAACAAGTATTTATGCGTAAATTTTTTACTCGGAATTTGATCAACGAAAAAAGTAATTAAGATGATTTGCATAGTATAAATACTTACCAAGCTACGGATTTATATACTACTTTTAATGTTACGCTCTTGATGTGCGGAATGTGGGATAAAATGCCGGAATATCCCCAGATAATTCCAACTCTCATCCTTTCTGACTCCTGACTCCTGACTCCTGTCATCATACAATAACTAATTATCCGGATAATATCAGGACTTATATCATGTCCGGATAATTAGTGATAAAAAAACTGTCTCCTTCTCTTCTTCTTTATTTCCTCCTGACTCCTGACTTCCCTCCCCTCTTGGGAGGGGAGGGGCGAGGGGTGGGTTGACTCCTGACTCCTCCGTCATTTATTTATAACTGTTGAACCGGACATGATATTACGCAAATTCTTATACCAAATTCAAAAAAGGTCGCTACAGTATTAATCTCAAAACTCCTACCAACAGAATAAAGCACTGTAACAGTATTTTTTGAAAATGGTATTAGACAGTACGCTATCAGTAGGGGGCGAATGCCATTCGCCCCTACAATATATGGCGGTTATGCGTAATATCATGTCCGGTAGCATCGGTATTGTATAGTGAAGTAAGGAAGAAGTAGGGACGCCATTCGTCAGCTATGCGTCAGCAAACGGCCGAAAGCTTGCGCATAACTATCGTTAACGCCCCTACAAGACAAGGAAAAACCTTATATGACGGTAGATATTTCCCCAACTTTTACACAAACGATACAAACGGACATGATATAAGTCCTGATACCATTTTGAAAAAAGAATGCTACAAAAAGGTAGAGTTTTATCGGATATGCTTAAAAATAGCTTCTCCAGTTCATTTTAGATATTTATATCTATTGTTTTTCCCTTTTTTTCAATATTTTTCCCCTCTTCCTTCTTCCTTCTTCCTTCTTTCGTACGGACTATGCAACGTCCCTACCATTTGTAACAAACATTTATCACGCTTGGTATGATATATAAAACCCCGCCTTTTAAGGCGCAATATTTTTGGAGAGTTGCTCACGCATCCCCGTTACAAAAATAACTATCGTTAACGCCCCTACTTCCCCCTCCCCTCCAAGGTCGGGGTTAGGGGTGGGTTGACTTCTGACTTCTGACTTCGTTAAAGTTATGTTTCCTTGTGGCTAAATATCAACACACCATCTTCGAGTGCCCCATGACGAATCATTTTCTTGTCGCGCTGGTAGTTCTGCGGGTAGATCCAGGGTTCGCAGTCACCCTGCTTTGGGAATAAGTGCATCACGCGCTGCATATAGCCAGAAGAAAAGTCTTTGATTAAAGAGCGTGCTTGCATATTCCCATCTCGATCGCGCAGACGTGGCGTACACTGATGAAATCCCATCTCGTCCATGTAGTTAATCAACCGACACACATATTCTGCCACAAGTTCGGCACGCAGAGTCCAGGAAGCATTGATGTAGCCAAAGACCGAGACCAGGTTCGGTACATCCGAATACATCATACCCTTATAAGTATAGGTCTTCGGAAATTCAATTGCCTGGTTGTCTACACTGAATTGCACGCCACCGAGTATAATCAGATTGAGCCCCGTCGCTGTAACAATGAGGTCAACTTCCAACTCTTTGCCCGATTTCAGGAGTATACCCTTCTCAGTGAAGGTCTCAATTATATCAGTGATAACGGAGGCATTACCTGACTTGATTGCCTCAAAGAAATCGCTGTTCGGTGCGAGACAAAGGCGCTGGTCCCAAGGGTTGTAGCGTGGGGTGAAATGAGTCTCGACATCATAGTCATCTCCAAGTTCTTTGCGGACCAGCTCAAGAAGTTTCTGCTTAACCTTCTCAGGTTTCGTACGCGTAATACGGTAAAATAATTGTTGGCGTGTGATATACTTCCAACGAATAATAGCATAAGCCAGCTTTTCGGGCATGAACTTGTTTAAGAAATTGGCAAGCACATCAGACTCAGGGTTTGAGACAACATAAGTAGGCGATCGCTGCAACATTACTACATGTCTTGCATCCTTAGCCATTTCCGGGACTAGGGTAATTGCAGTAGCTCCAGAGCCAATGACAACCACTTTCTTATCGCGATAGTTGAGATTTTCTGGCCAATCCTGTGGGTGAACTATTTCTCCCTTGAAGGACTCCATCCCTTTGAAATTAGGTGTATAACCCTCTTTGTAACTGTAATACCCAGAACACATTAGAAGGAAGTTGCAGCTAAACAGAAGGGTCTCAGCCGTTTTCTTGCATTCAGTTTCAACTGTCCAGACAGCACGATCGCTTGACCAAGTAGCCTTCTTCACCAGGAGACTATAGCGAATGTGTTTGTCAATGCCGTTCTCGGAGGCTGTTTCCTGAATATATTTCAAAATTGATGGCCCGTCAGCAATAGCTTTGGCTTTGGGCCAGGGCTTAAAGCTATAACCGAGGGTATACATATCACTATCGGAGCGAATGCCTGGATAACGGAAGAAGTCCCAAGTTCCACCCATTGAGTCTCTACCTTCCAGAATGATGTAGTTTTTGCTGGGACACTTGAGCTGTAGATAGTAAGCGGCTGCGATACCGGAAAGTCCTGCTCCGACAATCATAATGTCAAAGTGTTCCGTGGACATGATTTAATTCTCCTCTGTTCTTATTTGGCTGCGAACCCGCTCACCTCACTGTTTTTTAAATTCTAATCTTCTACGGGGAAAAAATATATACAGCTAACTCTCTTACCTTAGAATGTTAACCACATCAATATAAATGAGTTACTATACAACCAAATCAGATGACCGAACTAAATAATGCTACAGTAGTCCTGACTGGTGCTACAGGGGGGTTTGGCCAGGAACTTACGCGCCAGTTACTACAAGCTGGTAGCCATCTAGTCCTGAGCGATATCAAACAAGATTCTCTAGATGAGCAAGCTTCTAAAATAACCAGCGAAATAACTACAGGGAAAATAATTTCTTGTATTGAGAGCGATCTTTCTCACCCCGAAGGCTGCTTGAATCTCTACGATCGAGTTAAAGCATTAGATATACCCATTGATATTTTAATTAATAATGCGGGAATAGCATTATTTGGTCGGATGGACGAAGTTCCCTCTGATAAATGGGAACGGTTGATGCAGGTCAATTTACTATCACCAATGCGGTTGAGTTCTCTTTTTGCTGCAGGAATGATCGAGCGCAAAAAAGGACACATTGTCAATATTTCTTCTCTATCAGGTTGGATAGCTGCTGGGGGAATGGCTCACTATTCCAGCAGTAAATTTGGCTTGCGTGGTTTTAGTGAAGGACTTTTTAATGAAGTAAAAAGCCATAATGTTAAAGTCACTGTTGTTTATCCTTTTTTCAGTCGTACCCCTATTCTTCTCTCAGAACGTTATGGAACGCTAGCTCAAGGCAAGGAAGGTTTTCCTGAACACTTGGCAACTAATCCAGCTAAAGTAATGGAAAGAACAATTAAAGCCATTGTTCGTAACCAACTTCATGTATTTCCCGATCAACCCGCTCAAATTTTGCATATTTTCAAGCAGTATTTCCCTGGGTTGGTTGATTGGATTAGCGATCGATTGATTTCAAATCAAAAGACAATCTAATATCAAATCTGGTTAAACAGTTATAGAATGGTTAAGTCAGGAGGAGTCAACCCACCCCTAACCCCTCCTGGGAGGGGAAGTCAGGAGTCAGGAGTCAGGAGGAATTAGAAAGATGAGCGTAGTTATAGCAGTTGGAGAATTTTTTTTATGTCCAATTAAACGGATTTGATATGATATTATGTCCGGATAATCAGTTATAAAAAAACTTCTGGCTTTGAACCTTTCTTTTCCTTCTGCCTTTTGCCATCTGCCTTCTGCCTTCCTTCCTCCAAAGTGTAAGTATTCGACCGAACATGATATAACCCACTGTTTTACGCCAAATCAGGGTTTATCAAAGGTAAAGTAAAAAACTGGGCGTTGGTAATTGCTAAGATGATTTTCTAGTAGGGGTAACACCCCTTGTCTACTTTGGTTGGATATTCGCAACTACCACAGGGGGATGATCCTTAAGGTTTCATCTCTTCATTTACCGAAAAATTGTGGGTATGCGCCTCCCCTTTTAAGGGGATAATAAGCGGTCGTTTGCGGAGCAGTCCGTTAGGATGGGATGGCTCCGAAACCTGCGCCATATCCAATCGACCAAGAGAAGAAAAATTTTCATGAATTTGTCAATCCTATCCGTTTCAAGGAGAGGTAATTATTCATTATTCATTATTCATTATTCATTGTTGAACAACGCCAAAAATTAATTCCATTCAGCTAAAACAATTTTTCCAATAGTTCTACCCTTTTCAAGACGTTGATGAACATCCCGTAAGTTTTTAGCATCGATCGGTTTGACTACCTCATTGCAAGTTGTAACAATTACACCATCTTCAATTAGTTGACTCAACTCATTAAGTAAATTACTTTGCTCTACCATATCTTCTGTTTGATACATAGAGCGAGTAAACATAAATTCCCAAACAAAGCCACCACTCTTACTCTTCAAAGTATTCATATCTAGCGGTTGTTCATTTTCGACAATGGAACAGATCGTGCCTTGGGGTTTAATCGCTTTAGTCATAGCTTCCCAGTGACCATCGGTGTCGTTCAAGCAAAAAATATAATCGACATTTTGATAACTAATTTTCTCGATTTCCTCCGCAAGGTTATTTCGATGATTGACCACCTCATCAGCACCAAGTTTTTGACACCAAGCAATAGTTTCAGGACGAGAAGCTGTAGCAATAACATTAAGCTTGGCTAGCTTTTTCGCTATTTGAATCGCAATAGAACCAACTCCCCCTGCACCATTGATAATTAAAATTGATTTGCCTGCATCTGCTCCTTTTTTATCAATATTCAATCTTTCAAATAGAGCTTCCCAAGCAGTGATACCAGTAAGAGGAATAGCTGCTGCATGAGCAAAATCTAAATTCTGGGGTTTGCGACCGACAATTCTGGCATCCACCAAATGAAATTCACTGTTGCTACCAGGACGAGTAATATCTCCTGCATAATAAACCTCGTCTCCCGGCTGAAATTCTGTTACTGCTTCTCCAACTTCTACCACGATACCTGCTGCATCCCAACCAAGAATACGGGGTTCAGATTCAACCTTATCTTGAGGAGAGCGGACTTTATAATCTACTGGGTTAACAGAAATTGCTTTAACCTGTACCAGTAAATCTTTGCCTTTTGCTGTGGGTTTAGGGATTTCAACATCTAACAGGCTATTTTCGTTATCAATTGGTAAATATTGAGTTAAACCTACTGCTTTCATGGATTTTACCTCCAAATTTTAAATATGTTTGGCGATCGCGTATGGCCGCGACTTATGAATCACAGGATCGTATCGTATTTAAAAGCTTACACAGCAATGATTTCTCCGTAATATAGTTATTCAGAATAAGAATGGGGCATTTTTTCAGCTCAAACCCTTTCACAGCAAGAAAAACTCGTATCAATCTAAACAAGAATGACTATAGTATGAAATACTACTAAATAGTTTCTTGACATATAAAGAAGAAGATAAAAGCTTTTGAACGACAGATTTTATGCCTCAGCATCATGTATTTCCCGTCCTAAAGCCAAAGTTAGCTTTGCACAGAGGACTGTAACCCAACCGATCCAAATCCCTTCATCAACCTTGCCAGATAATAGTAGACCGCTTAGTTCTACAGAAGCCCAGATATATAGATCGTCCTCTTCAGTCCCAAACCAGTAGGGATGGTCATAACCATCAATCCACCCATCCATTTGCTTATAAACAGTACTCACTTTTTTCCAATCAGAATCAGAAAGGTCATTAGGTAGATTTAGGGTTATTTTGATGTCTCCAGGGGTTAAAACACCCTGGATTCTAAGCGGATGTGATGGGTGCGGGCGCTATTGCCACGCAACGCACTGCTTACGATATTTTTTGGTTAGACAATCTAACTTATATCGTTGTGGGAGCATCAAAACTCCTCTACCAACCTTGGCTAAGTCCATACTTAGCTGTGTTGCTAATTTTTTGATAATATTGGCTGCACCATTACAGTCAGCATTGATAACTTGACCTTTTGCTGAATGATACAAGCCACGATTTACACGCTTTCCTGATGCTTTCCACCTTTTCCTACGGAATGCTACGCAAACGGGTTTTTCACCAAATGTCGGTAGAAAATCATCATCTAAAAAACTAGCTTTACTCGTATAGCTTTCCTCAGTTTCAACAAACTTAATCCCATACTGCTCAGATAATTCAGCTATCCTGGTTTTTAACTTGGCTGTTGGTATTTGAACAAACTGTTGGTTATTTTTCTTGCCAATGTTAATACTATCTTTTTGGCGTTGATTCCACCCAAAAACTACTGTGCCTACTTGATGCTCAATGCACCAGTTGATAATAAACCTAGCTGCTTTGTTCACATTATCCCGCATCTGACGGTTACGCTTTTCAGTTATAGCTGCTAAGTTATCGTCCCAGTAGTCAGCAGACTTACCTGATTTGATTTGGGCTAGTTGCTTGTTGTACCATTGATTTTGAGATTTTACCTTTTTGCCATCAACTATAAAAGCCTTACCTACATTGCTCACGCAGGTTAACCAATTGCTCAAGCCAGGGTCAATACCCAAAACGTTTTCTGCTATAGGATTGCCTGTTTCTGGTTTGGATTGCTCATAAACAAACTCTAGATAGAAACAATTATTTCTAGGGACGAACCTATACTCTTTAATCTGATTAAAATCTAAGTTATTAGGCATTGGTAATAAGAATTAGAAGTTGACCCAACTTTTGCGCCATCCGTAATAATTAAGCGTGTCAAAGGTAGAGCTTCACATCATTTGAGGAAAGAATTTCCTAGATTGCTAAAATTACCCACACTTTGGACTCCTAGTTTTTTCTGTGCAGCAACAGGAAATGCTTCAACGGAGACTATCAGGAAGTACATTGAAAACCAAACCGGAAAGTAACACCGGGTTAAAACCCGCGTGTCGCTATTCAACCAGCCGTTAAAACAGGCTGGCTAACTTTCTCCCGCCATTTTTTAGGTTTGTTCCATATTCACGCGCTTTGTAAGTTGATTTACATAAATGTATGAAATACAAGGCTCAAATCTAGTTTAAACAGTAGTTTAGGTTAGACATGACCTTAAAATGGCTATGCGCCACTATAAAGCGGTCTATTTAGGGCGATTTGCTTGATGAACCCAATCTATGTGGTGCGGTTACTTCTTAGGCTAGGCCGGAATGACATCAAACTTGCCATTAGTGCGTATATAGATGATGCTCTCCTCTGTTGCTTTAGACGAGACTTGATGCACCGACTCTCTCTTCAAGCTGAAATAACTGCCCGGCACCAAGGTCTTGAGATCGGTCTCACTCGTCACTTGGTACTGTGGTTGACCCTGGATTACCACAGCGTGGAATGTGGAGCCGTGGCTAAGTATATTTCCAGTAAATCCAGCAGGTAGCTTGACAAAACTCCCGTATAATTGGTCGTCTTGCGGGTTGCCCCAAAGAAAGGCTACTTTTGGTCCATTGGCAGAGGCGGGCATTCCGGGTTGATCGATCCAAACAATGTTTGATGGGTCTACGTTAATTGGCTTATCATCGCTAGAAAACGCCTCCTCAGTGGGAAGTACAAGATACGGCCCCTCGTCGATCTCTATGTATGCCAGGTTGCTGCTGCCCTCGGCAGCGGTAATGTGCACACCTCCGGCTGGCTGTGTCCAGAAAGAACCCGTCGGCAGCCACATCTTCTCGGCATTCGGGTCATCGTTGTGAACGGTGCCACTAATAGCCACTCCACGGTAGGTGATATTGTGAATGTGAGGCGGCGACGAGAAGCCATCCACAAACTGAACGAGGAAGCCTGACGGCCCGGAGCCAGTGCGATCGCCCCAAAGAGTACCAGCCCTCGGGCTTTGGTCGCCACGGGCGGGGTTGAGAGGTCCCCACTGGACTTCGGACCTCAAGACTACCTCGGAGGTTGGCTTGGCTGCTAATTCCGACTCGATGCTTTGGGATGCGACCTGCGCGCAACCCAAGGCGGTTACGAAGAGTGCAAGTGCGAGTAATAAAACCTTCTTATATTTTTCATGGGGAAAATTTTTGGTAATCACTTAGTTTGATGTACTACTAAAGTTTAAGCTAAAACTGTCTCAATAACACGTACAATCTCTTGGCATTTCCCTGTATTAAGTACATCGGGATGGGGAGAGACAAACTGACCTAAATCGTTGTCGAAATACTTGCCTGAAGCAGTTTTGAACTCATCCGTAAGTGCTGCACGAGTCAGTATTTCTGCTCCGATGCGGATATCGCCACCAGCTACTCCAAATGCCTGCTTTACCATTTTGCTGCCAAGCATCGATCCAGGGTTAATCGCGATGATTATAGGACCGTTATCCTCAAGGGAAACTGCTAGACTGCGCGACCACATTGTAAGCGCTAGTTTGCTTTGTGCATAAGCTGCTCCGTCGGACAACTTGACTCGTCCAGTCAGTGCTTCTCCTTGGACGGTCGATTGAGCAGCGGAAGAAAGATTAATCACCCTTCCTGAAGTACCGAGCAGTGATAATAACCGTTGTGTAAGCAGATAGGGAGCGATGGTATTGACAGCAAAGCGTATATCAAGACCATCCTGGGTAACAGGATCGGGCGCATTATAGACACCTGCATTATTAATTAAAACATCAAGTTTAGAGTGCTTTTCCGCTACAGTTTTCGCGAGTTCCTCGACATTATCCATGAGCGATAAATCGGCTACATAGATTTCAATACGTCCGCCACCTTTGAGTTCAAGAAGCGTTTTTTGCAGTTGTTCGAGCTTTTTTGGATTACGACCGTGCAATAACACATGGTGCCCCAGTGAAGTAAGTATCTTCGCTGTTTCCAGTCCAATACCATCGGTAGAGCCAGTAATTAAAATAGTTTTTTGCATGGCTTTGTCTCTTTTATCCATTGAAGTCTGGCAGGATATCATCTGCTAAACGTTTCAGTGTTGTATCAATATCGGCTTTATTAAAGCGCAGGTTCAGTGCAATATGATTTACACCGATCTCTTCTCGGACGCCAGATAACAGCATCATCAAGCAAATCAAGGGCTGCTGAAACATTTGCTGCACAGAAGTGTTCAAAAAACTCACGAACGGTTTGTTTATTCTTTTCAGTGTCCATTATTCGATTTCCTGAATAGCAATAACTCCTTGCTCCCAGTTACGCTGGTTCTCCATATCATTTTGAAGGCTTGTGTCATCTGCGATTTGGAAACGCTTAATTGCTGGTGTTTTGCTTGTTGCCTGATAAAGCCAGTAAGCTTCTTCTCTAAGAGCATCTTCAATTGGCTTGTCGATTGAAGCATAGACTGCCTGCTTGCAAGCATTAATCGAATCAGCGGGGAAATAGGCGATGCGTTTTGCCAACTCATCAACGTAAGCACCAATTTGATCGGCATCAAGAGCCTTATTAATAGTGCCATAGGCTTCTGCTTCGTCCGCATCAAAATCACGGGCACTTAAAATAATTTCCAATGCTCGGCCCAAACCTGCCTGACGCGCCATGCGTGATGCGCCACCACCACAAGGTAGAATGCCCATACCGACTTCCATCTGCATGAACTTTGCCTTACCACGAGCTGCAAAGCGCATATCACAAGCTAGTGCAAATTCATGACCGCCACCGCGTGCGAACCCTTCGATTTTGGCAATAGTTGCCTGTGGTAATTTACTAATACGCTCCAGTGTTGTCTGTAGATAGAGCAGTTCTACCTCATCGCGCGATACTGCTGTTGTAGACATATCTTTGAGGAAATTAGTGTCGGCATGGGCTACAAAAATCTCTGGGTGCGCAGACTGGAAAACAACAACTTTGATGCTGCGATCGCCCTCAAGTGTTTCCGCCAAACGATTTAGATCGTCTAGCATAGGAATCCCTTGAATATTCACAGGAGGGTAATCAAAAGTAACAGTAAGGACTGCTCCATTCTTTGTCGCCTTTAATGTAGTGTAGTTTTCATCAGCCATATCTATCTCCTTTTGCAAGTTGTTAAAAATTGAACATCTAAAAGTTTCCCATTCGCTTTAGCGCGGGGTGCTGACTGTTTTATGAGTTATATGATTAAAAGTATAATAAAAATGCAAATAATGACAAGTAGGTACAATTTTTTTATATAGTGAGTTAAAAGTAACTATTGAAAGGTTTAGAGAATTATGACGCAGAAAAATAATTACGATCGCCCCTATGGGTGTTCTGTCGAAGCCACGTTATCGGTGATTGGTGGACGGTGGAAACCTGTGATTATTTTTAATCTCTTGCAGAATGATGTATTACGTTTCGGCGAATTGAAGAAAAAAATTAAAGGTATTACGCAGCGTATGCTTGTTAATCAACTACGCGAATTGGAAAAAGATAATATTGTCGCGCGAAAAGTCTATGCTGAAGTACCGCCACGAGTAGAATATTCGCTTACAGATTATGGTCGTACTCTGGAGCCAATTATGATTTCTATGAGAGATTGGGGAGCAGAGCATATGAATGTAAAATGTGATTAGTCTTTTTCTTTGTCAAGTAATAAAAATTAGCTCGTTAAAGTAGTTAAGCTCTCTAAAAACATTATTTCTGGAAGTCAGAATGCGCGAAGTGAAAGTTGATAGATTTAAAGTATTGACGCTTACAATAATTTCAGCCTATTATTCCAGATCATCAGTTGCTGACTATTTGTGACATCCTTAGAGTAAATTAGTATAGATGAGACAAATTGAACTAAAAATTACTACCTAAAATAAAATGCAAACCAAATTTAATTTTTTTCAGCACTGGTATCCTCTTTCTCCCATTGAAGACCTAGATCCAGAAATACCTGTTCCCGTCACTCTGCTGGGAATACGTTTAGTTATCTGGAAGCCAAGATATTCTGAGAATTACCAGGTATTTTTAGATGTTTGTCCTCACCGTCTAGCACCCTTAAGCGAGGGTCGTGTTGATGAGAAAACGGGTAATTTAATGTGTAGTTATCATGGTTGGCAATTTGATTCTCAAGGTATCTGTACTCATATTCCCCAAGCTGAAAATCCTGAAATTATAGCAAAAAATCAACAAAATTTCTGTGTTACTTCATTACCAGTGCGTCAAGAAAATGATTTACTCTGGGTTTGGCCTGATGCGAAAACAGCAGACTTAGCTGCTATTACACCCCTACCATTATCAGCACAAATAGATGCTGACAAAGGTTTTGTGTGGTCTTCTTATGTCCGCGATCTCGAATATGATTGGCAAACTTTAGTAGAAAATGTAGCAGATCCTAGTCATGTTCCTTTTGCTCATCACGGGGTTCAGGGGAATAGAGAAAAAGCTGGACCAATAGTTATGGAAATTGTACAATCAACAATTGATTTAATTGAAGTTTCTAGTCCTGGAAATTTGCCGACAAAAATTACTTTTGAACCACCTTGTCGTTTAGAGTATGAAATTAGTATTGGTGGCAGTGGAAAAAAAATAGGACTTGTTACTTATTGTTTGCCTGTATCCCCTGGTAAATCTAGAATTGTTGCTCAGTTTCCCAGGAATTTTGCTAAAACAATTCATCGACTGACACCGCGTTGGTGGGATCATATTAAAACTCGGAATTTAGTTATCGATGGAGATATGATTCTATTAAGTCAACAAGAGTATTTACTTCAACAAAAACAATTAAGTGAAAGTTGGAAAACAGCTTACAAGTTACCTACAAGTGCAGACCGTTTAGTAATTGAATTTAGGAACTGGTTTGATAAATATTGTGATGGTCAACTACCTTGGAGTCAAGTAGGAATTAGCATACCAAATAACTCACTAATAAATAATAATCGTGCTTTGATATTGGATCGTTATCAACAACATACTCAGCATTGTAGAAGTTGTCGGCAAGCATTGAAAAATCTACAAAGATTACAAATTTTACTTATAACTTATTTCATAATCATTGTGTCTGGAGTTGCTATTTTTCCTGACAATTTGCGGATTCAAATAGGTTTACCTTTAGTAATTACAGCACTTTTGGGAATGGTAATTTATGCTTGGTTGAAACTGTGGTTAATTCCTCAATTTTACTTTGTTGATTATATCCATGCTAAAAAATGAATTGCTTTCAAAAGTATGCAACAATCTGTGTTCAACAATTAATAATTAATTATGAATAATTACCTCTCCTTGAAAACGGATAAGATTGACTAAAAGGAAAATTTTTTCTTCTCTTGGTCGATGGTCGGCCAGCGAGGAGACCCGCTCTTGACAAAGCTGCTTTGCAGTCCGCCATCTCTCGACCGCTTTTTTCTCCTTTCAAGGAGAGGCTTTAAAGCTTAATTATTCGGTAAAAATAACTGGAAAAATCACAGAGGTTAGTTAACAATCAAATTACGTCAATAAATAGTATTTAGAAGTAGAATATCCAAGTAGAGCAAAGTTTTTGAGAATTGGTATCAGACTATTTGAATCGAGATGCACTTTTTATAGAATTATTTTTTTAAACTTATATAAATTAATTAAATAGAATTTCCATAAAATATAACTACTGAGGAAGGCCCTAGTTTCATTAGTTAAACTAATATCATCAACTTAATTAACCTAAAAGCAAGCAGTTCAAATTTTATTTTATTAAATAGAAAGTAGAAGATAAATCAGAATAAATTATCTAACAATTATTTATAAATTAAGCAAACTTTATCTGATGGAGAATAGGGGTTAACTAAGTTTTGAAGTCCTGTAGGAATGACTGATAACTGGTCACTGAAATGACCCAGTCTTAGTTATAAAAAATACTCACTAATCTTTTACCACTTTCTCAGGTGAATCTCAGATTTTTCATAGAATATCTTAATATCGATAGTAAATACTTTATAAGTGTAAGGTTGAACTTAATTAATTGGAGAAAATAATATTATGAAAAACATCAACAAAAAATTAGCTGTATCTACTGCGATCGCTGGCGTACTAGCTGTTGGTCTTGCTACTGTTTCTAGTAATCAAGAAGCTCTTGCTGGCAAAGAAGGTATGGAGAAATGTGCTGGTATTGTTAAAGCTGGCATGAATGATTGTGGTGCTAATGACCATACCTGTTCAGGTCAGGCTAAAGTAGATTCAGATCCTAATGAGTGGATCTATGTCCCAGAAGGTACTTGCGAGAAAATTGTTGGTGCAAGAGTTTATGTTCCAGAGTCTAAATAGATATCAACTAAAAATTTAAACAATTATAACAAAATTTGTGGCATCTTTGAATAGGGTTATGATTTGATAATCATAGAGTAGAGCAGAGGAAAATATTTTATAAATAGCTCCCTTTTCCTCTATTTATCTCTGTTGAATCAAATCAGCTAGAAATTCAAGAATGCCATATTTTTTTATCTTTATCTCTTAAGAGTTTAATGGCAATATGAGTCAGGAGTCAACCCACCCCTAACCCCTCCCAACCCACCCCTAACCCCTCCCTGGAGGGGAGGGGAAGTCAGGAGTCAGGAGGGAAGAAAGAAGAATTCAAGAAGAGGAGAAGGATAAAGTTTTTTTCTCACTAATTATCCCGACATGATATTATTCCTTATTTCTAGTTCTTTGGTCTTTCCCTATTCCTTATTCCTTCTTATTTCTTCCTTCTTCCTTCTTAAACAAAAACAGCTTATGACAACTGAAATAGAATCTCAAAAACTAGAATTTGATGTTAATCAAAACTGGCAAAGTAAGGGAGATTTACCCTACATTCAGTCATCATCAATTCAAGGTGCAGGAATTGCCTTACGTTCCCTCCATTATCAATATATTCTGACTGAAAAACCGAAAGTAAATTGGTTTGAAGTTTTATCAGATAACTATTTTTGTGCTGGTGGTTTGCCACTATTTAATTTAGAAAAAATTCGTCAAGATTATCCTGTCACTTTACATGGAGTAGGAATGTCTTTGGGTTCAACAGACCCATTAAATTTAGATTATTTAACTCGCCTAAAAAATTTAGCAGCAAAAGTTGAACCAGATTTTATTTCCGACCATTTATCTTGGATATCTGTCAGCGGTCACTATCTTAACGATCTAATTCCGCTTGTTTATACAGAAAAGGTGATGGATTTTGTGGCATCCCGTATTCTGCAAGTACAAGAATTTTTAGGTAGACAAATTTTAATTGAAAATCCCTCCCCATATTTAACTTTTACAGATTCAACTATGTCGGAATGGGAGTTTATTGAGGGATTAGTAAAAAAAGCTGACTGTTACTTACTTCTGGATATAAATAATCTTTATGTTAATGCTATAAATAATGGAATTGACCCTCTAAAATATCTGGATGGTATCCCTGCAAAAAGGGTTAAACAAATTCATTTGGCAGGTTATGAAGAAAAGGAAAATTATCTATTAGATACCCACGGTTATCCCGTACATCCTCCTGTTTGGGAGTTGTATGAAGAAGCCTTAGTCAGGTTTGGCAGTGTACCTACTTTAATAGAATGGGATACAGATATTCCAAGTTTTGAAGTGTTAATGGCAGAAGCAAATAAGGCTGAAAAATTATTACAAAAGGTCAGTTCATTAATGGATAATGAATAATGAATAATGGATAATGGATAATGGATAATGGATAACTACCTGTCCCCAAAAGGGAGAGAATTGACCCTTAAGGAAAAAAATAATTTTTTTCCCCTTTCAAGGGGAGGCTTTTAACCTGAATTATTTAATTATTTAATTAGAGCTTGCTGATTAAATCTAAAAGCATTTACATATAAAAACTTTAGCTTTTTTTGTCTAAAAAGTGCAAATTTTTCAGCTATTCATGCTCAAAAATTTAGTATTTTAGGCTCATAGTTGGGCAGAAAAATCATTCTGACAATTCTTGCTCCTACCTCCTCGCTCATTCCCATTTATCCTGTCTTCCCTCCTCCTGGGAGGGGTTAGGGGTGGGTTGGGAGGGGTTAGGGGTGGGTTGTCTCCTACCCCTACTAAAAGACTTTTGAGCGCAAACCCTAATTATTAATTATTTGGTAATGGAAAATATTACTCTACAAAATTTATTTCTCCAAGCTGTATGGAAAAAAGACAGTATTAGTATAGAAGAATTAAGCAAACATATTAAGGCACCAAATAATTTAACACCTGCTGAAGGTTTGGCAATTTACAGGGGTAATGTTGTTGGAAATTTGAGTAATACATTAACGTCAATTTATCCTGTGTTATGTCAGTTAGTGGGAGAAAATTTTTTTGAAGCAACCGCATTAAAATTTATTAATCAGTTTCCTTGTTTATCACCTGATTTGGGAGATTATGGAGAACAGTTTGCAGATTTCCTGGCAGATTTTGAACCAGCAAAAAACTTACCATATCTGCCAGATATAGCACGTTTAGAATGGCATTGGCATCGAGTTTTTTGTGGTGAAGATACAAAGGGTTTAGATTTTCAAGCTTTGGGTGAAATTCCTCAAGAAAAATGGGGAGATTTGATTTTGTATTTACCGAAAAATAGTGTTTTATTAGAGTCTATTTATCCTATTCATAGGATTTGGCAAGTCAATCAACCCGATTATCAAGGTGATAAAATGGTAAGTCTAGATGAAGGCGGAGTAAAAATATTTTTGTGGCGACAGGGTTATGATATGCGAATTGATTTACCTAACAATGAAGAATGGGAATTACTAAATATTTTTCAAGAGAATTATCCATTTGAAATTGTTTGCGAAAAAGTTGTTGATATTGAACCTCAAGTTGATGTGGGTTCATTACTTCCATTATTTGTACAGCGAGGTTGGATTGATAATTTTTGTCTTAAGAAGGAATAAGGAAGAGGAAAGAAGGAAGAAGGAAGAATAAACATATATTGACTGTGCATCTCAATTTTGAATAAAGCCAAAAATTTATCGCTTTTAGGCAAAAGCTCGGAAAGGCAACAGCTCATCTGGGAATATATAGGAAAAAAGTATTTTTGCAAATATGAGATGCACCCGATATTGAAGAAAAAAATAGGTAAAAAGTAAAAATAATAGATCGGGACTTACGCAAATTGACTTTTAAATCACCATCTGTAGGGGCGAATGGTATTTGCCCTCTCTATAGAACCCATTTGATAGCTAAAAAAACTTGATATTTATCAAGATACCAAATGGCTTCTATATGTAGAGTCTCTGCGTAAGTCTTGTAGATATAACTATCTAATATCAAGTCTCATTAATTAGCCATAATAAAAATTACAGCGTATTTCATATTAGTAAGGTACATCAGTCGCGGGCCAGATGCGTGCACTGGAAACACTTTACCATTCTTATGTGTACCTCATTTACCTGAAATCTTCTGTATATAACTGTTGAAGCGAGAATATTTTCCGTGCAGAATAAGTGCGCCACAAAATTTCTCCTTGTTCTCTATTCCCTATTCCCTATTCCCTGTACCCTAAAATGAAAAAATTCCCCTAGAAGGGGGAAGTTTCAGACCCAATTTTTCGGTGAATTTTAACTACGGAATTAATTGACTTACAATTACCTGATAACGTCTATCATCCAACCCATCACCATTGTAAGCAAATTCCGGATTAATCATTTGTTTCATTTGCTCGATCCTCGCTGATGTTGCCGGATGAGTGCTAAGAAAAGATGGTGGAGAACCCTTTTTTAACAACTTTTCCATAAATGTAATTGCACCATACTGAGCATATCCCGCTCTACCTAATGTTTCAATACCTATTGCATCAGCTTCAAATTCTGCCTCCCTACTTTTAGGCCGACGTAATGCTAATTCTACCCCCATTCGGACAGCAACACTATCATCTACACCTGCTGCTGTAGCTAAACCCTGGGCCAATAATGTCTGACGTAACTGTTTTACCGCATGACGACTAGCAATATGGGCAATTTCGTGAGAAACAACACTAGCTAACTCTGCTTCGTTCTCTGCAGCTTTCATTAAACCAGTATTGATATAGACAAAACCTCCCATAGTGGCAAAAGCATTTATACTTTCATCCTCTACTACTTGAAAAGTATAGGGAATATCTGGACGGGGACTTACAGCAGCCAATCTTTGGCCAATTCTATTAATATATTCGTTAGCTGCGCGATCGCGATAAAGTTTAACGTTTCTCTGTTTCAATATTTGTTGATTAATTTGTTTACCAAGTTCAACTTCTTGGCGGTCAGAAAGGTTAGAAATTTGAATCATCTGAATACTCTGGAAAATTAATTCTCTCCAGGGAATAGCTTGACTGGGAGATGCTGTACCTGCACATAAACCAGCAGCAACCATTACAGAAATTAATGGGTATGATACTTGACGAAAGGAAGAGCGAGAAATTAGAGATAACTTTTTCAACATGAGTTTTTCGATTAAAAGGTACTAGATTTTAGATTTATTGCAGAAGGAAGAAGGAAGAACCGAAGGAGGAAAAAATCTTGCTTTGTCTAAGTTTGAAGCTTTTGATTTGTCCTAACCTTTCCTTCGACTACTATATGTCCTAATTTTTCCTTCAACTGCTATTACAAATAAATTAGTGAATGATATTTGCTTGTTGTTGTCATTCACTACAAAAGTTATTGATAGCTTTTCCGCAAAGTTAAAACTTGATTTTACTACCGAAGATAAGGGAGTTTAGCTAATAAAAAACCTCCTTATCTTCATCCATTGAACTTATTTTTAAGGCGTTGCTGAAGTGCGTGTATGATATTAATCCTAATTACTTAGGAGTCAACCCACCCCTAACCCCTCCTGGGAGGGGGAGTCAGGAGTCAGAAGGGAAGAAAGAAGAAGAAATAGGAATAGAAGGAGAAAGTTTTTGAGAAATGGTATAAGTAGGTCTAGATAAATAAAAAAAGAAGTTTGCGGAGAATTCCGTAAGAAATGCTAATTTATATAGTAATTAGTTATATCAAATCCGTTTAATTCGGTATAAAAAAATGTCCCATTTTCAGCCATTGCCACATCTTTCTTTATCTCCCCATCCCCCAATCTCCCCATCTCCCCATCTCCCCATCCCCCATCCCCCCATCCCCCCATCCCCCCATTCAATCTTGTAATTATTAGTTGATGAAATTATGAAAATTCTGGATTCTCAAGGACGATTATTTGGTAAAGTCAGTGTCTTAGATGTGGGCGCTGTATTAATAATTTTAATGGTATTACTGGGAATATTTATCGTTCCTGGTACTAATAAAACTTCTGTTGCTCAAGTGGGTAATATTATTACTAAACCAATGGAAGTAGATGCTATTGCTTTAGGTTTAAAAGGACGCAACCCTGAAAAATTATTAAGGGAAGGAGAGAAAACTCAATTAATTATTAGAAATCAACCTTATGGAAAAGTTGACCTAAAATCTGTGGAATTTTTGACTCGAAAAGTGGCAGTTCCTCAGCCGGATGGCTCAGTCAAAGCCTTACCCGATCCTAGAGAAAAAGAACTTTTTAGTCGGAATCTTTTGTTAACATTGGAAGGTAAAGGTAGAGTGACTGATGATGGTCCTGTATTGGGAAATATTAAAATAAAAATTGGTATGACAATTGAGTTGGAGGGTGCAGATTATAATTTTAATGCTAGTGTAATTGATGTGCGAGTAAGAGAGTAATTTAGCAATCGGGGGAAGGCAGAGGGCAGAAGGTTTCTGCCTTCTGCTGTCTGCCCTCTGCTTTATTGAAATAATTAAAATTTTGATAAAAGTGTTAGTTACTCATGTCTGAAAATAGTTCTCTCATATCATGTCCGGTAGCATCGGTCTTGTATAACAAAGGTAAGGAAGAAGGAAGAAGGAAGAGGGAAGAGGGAAGAGGGAAGAGGGAAGAGGTCCGAAGGCTACCCTCGCAAGAAAAAAACCATTATTTCCTGTAGATATTCACCCTTGGGTTTACACTAACGATATAAACAGACATGATATAATTGGTAATTATGAAAAATAATACAGAAATTATATTACTCCGAAGCTACCGGATTTGATATTACAGCGCTTTTGCTGATTGATGAACCACATCGTCATAACCAAAACCTCCTAGCGGCGCCATTCGGAGCTATGCGTCAGCAAACGGCCGAAAGCTTGCGCATAACTATCGTTAACGCCCCTACTGTGTACTTCCCTACTCCCATCCGTATCCGTATATCCGTGCCATAATCCCTGTGAGCCACATCTCCCCACACTCCCCACACTCCCCACCTTCGCAAACCTACTTAATTAGTAGATTTCCCTTCCTCAAGCAACAACACCTTCGCCCTAACAAACCGTAAACCACTTACTCCCTGTAGAGGTTCAACCAAACCACTCTCAAATTTATCTTCCACCCAACCTTCACGAACTAAATAACGGAAATACTGTTGATATTCTTGCCACTCTTCATCAGTAGAATAAACCACAGTCAACATCCCTGGTTGAGTTATCCGCTCCTTTGTTTCCCGATCCACACCCTTGTCAATTCGCTTTTTAACAATTTCATAACGAATATCGCGAGTACCTTTGACATCAAACAATCTTTCTGTACTTTCATTATGATAAATATCAATTGTAGAATTCTGCACTAAGACCAGATGCACAACTCCCAAAGTTATTTCCTCAGATTCAGCTCTCAGGCGCAAAATTGTTCTCGCACAATCACAAATTGCTCGTAGTTGCTCGTAACGTAAACTACACAGATGAAATTGACTAAACTTAGGATTAATAGATTTCCCCACATACATCATGTGGTCTATGCCATCGGTAGCCTCAAAATCACAATGGTGGGGTAGAATTTGCTGCATCTGTTGTTGCCACTTTTCCCAAGTTTTCTGAAGATGATAATTAATTTTGTGCAACATCTGGTCGTAGCGATCGCGAGCTTGATACACGCTATGATGTTCGTTGTCACAAGCAGAGCGATAAGCTTCTACAGCAGTTTTGACAGCATCTCCACATTCCATAAAATAATCAAAGTAAATTTCTAAATGGAAATGTAGATAATCTCTGGCTGTAATTTCACTATCCACTGATACTTTTTCTTCTAGAGACTTAATATGTTCCAACATATCTTGTCGTAGTTGCTGACAAAAAGCACTATCTTTTATTTGACAAACAGTTTCGACAATTGTTAACCCTAAGCAAAATTGTGTCAGCAGATCCGTTTGAATTGCCCGATTGCGTTCGGTAGAAGAACCACGAATATCACAGATACCATAAAGAGGATAGACATCTTCAAACACAATTGTTTCAGGCGGTAATCCCCAACTACGCCGTTCTGCTTCTTGCAAAAACCGCCATTCCACTGCAGGGTGAATATTACGAATATTTGTGAACCGTTGTTGAATTGTTTGACGAACCGCAGTGGTAAAAGGTGAAATAAGTTCCTGAGCGTGTTTGTAATCAGAGGGATAAAAATTGTTGGGGAGCTTGCTGGTTAATCCTGCTATTCCCAAAACTGATTGAAGTCCAGAAGTATCTTCTTGTGGACAGGCAGTTTTAATTACTAGAGGAATTAGTAGTAAGGAGCGGACTCCTTTTTGATATAGATTTTCTTCGCACTCAGTTTGACAATGTATCTTCAGGTCGGGAATATTCTGAATTTGATTATCTTTAGCAGTTTTCAAGACTGGAGAATCCTGTAGATTCTGTGTAGAATATACTTTAGGATAGTTGCTTGTCGTTAAATACTCACTGCCGATAAATAATTTTAGTTGTTTTTCTCCTTCATTGCGTAGTAGAATAATATCATCAGCCCGGAAAACCGACCGCATTAATTTGTCTATTTGCTGAAATTTCTCTTGCTGCATGAATGATTCCGGTTCCACTAACAGTTGAGTTAGTCTTCGTTTTTGTTCTTTAACTGTTACATCCAATCCTTCGAGTAAAAATAAACCCTCTAGTTGAAAATTTTCTAATTTTAACTGTTGGGCTAAAATTTCTAGATTTCCCGGTTTGAGCATCCAAGCTATTTGTTCAGATGTTGACATTGATTGGAAATTGATATCTGTAAAATCATCTACAGTTTTGTCAACTCTTTGTACTTTTTGTTGCTGGCAACAAAACCAGAATTCTATATACTGTGGTTCTGAGTTTTGTGAGCAATTAATTGTTGATACGATCGAATAATTCTGAAGTTGTAGATTTGCCGTGTCTATTTGATAAAGTTCTTTGAGTACCCAGTGCAAAACTTGCAAGCGGTACAGTTTTTCTAGTTCTGTTTTCTCCCAATCACTTACCAACTCATTGAGCTTAATGTTTTGCTTTGATTCTATTTCATCGATCCGGTCTATTCCCATTAACTGGCAAAAAGTATGATTGGCATATTTAATGCTGAGGCTACTTGGTTCTACAATTGCTGTTAATATTCTGCTGTGGTGTGGAAAATTTTCCAGTCGCTCTATTATTTGTCTCCAAATTTTTAGTTGCTCGACTTGATTATGATGGGATAGCTGAGATGTTAGAGCTTGTAATAGTTGGTCTATATTTATACCCTCACTGTTTTGATCGTTTGGGATGGCAGAAGTTTTTCCTGGTAAAGCTTTTGTATTACATTTATTATTTTTATCTGTAATTTTTTGTTTGGAAGTATGCATATTTTTTGCACCTGATGTTTTGAATATCTATTACTTATGTATATGTAAAATCCATAATATACATGATACTAACCAAACCGAGTTTTTGATGATTGGCCATAAAATCAAAGATGGAAGCTATATATCTGGACAAATAAGTTTGACACTGGACAAAAGTTTACTGATAGGTTAATATTATCCATTAAGTCCTATCATATTAAAATTCTTGACAGAATACACATATTATGATAACAATAGTTAAGTAGTTAAAAAATAAATTAAGACTTACAGTAGGCTTTAAAGAAAAAGAATTTATTCCTGTGGATTTGAAGAAAGTAGATTATAAAACGACTCGCGATCGCGACATAGCAATCCGCCCATTGGTTGTGGAAGTCTTTATAGTAGTTGATTTAAACTGAAAACATGATTCAAGAATTAAGAATATAAGAATGCGCGAATTTAGAATTACCTCTCCTTTAAAACGGATAGGATTAACTAATCATGAAAATTTTTATTTATTATCCCCTTAGAAAGGGGAGGCTTTAAACCACAATATTTCGGTAAATTCTGTGCTTCGGCAATCCGACAGCTCCCCTACCTGACTCCTAATTGCCACTAAAATATGTTCAATAATGGATAATGGATAATGGATAATTGATAATTGATAATTGATAATTACCTATCCCTAAAAGGAAGAGGATTGAATAAAAGGAAAATATTTCCTTGTTTCTCCACGGCGAGTGAGAGGCTTTAAACCTTAATTATTAGGTAACTGAAATAGGATTACTATAGTTGTTGTTTCGCTAAAAAAATACCTAGACAGATACTGAAAAAAATGTTTAAAGATATTCAAAATCCAGATGTGAAAAAAAGAATATATTCATAAATTGCGATATATATTATGTATTTTGAAGAAGAAACCAAAATCCTGAATCCTGATCGATAATGAGAATAAGAAATTAGGTCAGGAATAAAGGATGAGGTTGTTTTAAAATAGAAAAAGCAATGATTTAACAGATATGTTTCTAGAACTTTGAAGAAGCAATAAATAAAATTTAAACCAAAGCTGACTATATTATAGAAAAACCCTTTGGATTGCATAATTAGAAAAAAATTAGCAAAAAAAAAGAAAAAAACTTTCAGATGATATATAATAAGAAACTACTACTAGCTAGCTAAAATTGCTTTATGTTTGAAGCCCTTGCCGACCGCTTAGAAGTCGCCTGGAAAAAACTAAGGGGTCAAAATAAAATCACAGACTCCAATATTCAAGAAGCCCTACGAGAAGTCCGTCGTGCTCTATTAGAAGCAGATGTTAACTTACAGGTTGTAAAAGACTTTATAGCCGAGGTTAGCACTACAGCTAAAGGGGCAGATGTATTAACAGGAGTAAGGCCAGACCAACAGTTCATCAAAATAGTCCACGATGAGCTGGTGCGTGTCATGGGAGAAACCAATTCTCCCCTAGCAAAAGCTGAACAAGCACCAACTATTGTTCTGATGGCAGGTTTACAAGGGACAGGTAAAACCACTGCCTCAGCTAAATTGGCCTTACATCTACGGAAGGAAAATAGAAGTACCTTGCTAGTTGCGACCGATATCTATAGACCTGCTGCTATAGACCAGCTAGTTACTCTAGGTAAACAGATAGATGTATCTGTATTTGAATTAGGCACAGATATAGATCCTGTAGAAATTGCTCAAAAAGGAGTAGAAAAAGCCAAGACCGAAGGCATAGATACTGTAATAATAGATACAGCAGGTAGGCTACAAATTGACCAAGAGATGATGGCGGAACTCGCCAAAATTAAAGCAGCAGTTAAGCCCCAGGAAACATTGCTAGTAGTAGATGCAATGACAGGTCAAGAGGCGGCAACATTGACCCGTACCTTCAACGATCGAATTGGGATTACAGGGGCAATCCTCACAAAAATGGACGGGGATACAAGAGGTGGGGCAGCTTTATCAGTACGTCGAATTTCTGGTCAGCCCATAAAATTTGTAGGGGTGGGAGAAAAAGTAGAAGCCCTACAACCTTTCTACCCAGAGAGGATGGCTTCTCGAATTCTGGGCATGGGAGATGTACTGACCCTGGTAGAAAAAGCTCAGGAAGAGTTTGACATAGCTGATGCAGAAAAAATGCAAGAGAAAATTCTCTCAGCTAAGTTTGACTTTACAGACTTCCTGAAGCAAACGCGACTGATGAAGAACATGGGTTCTCTGGGAGGAATTATGAAATTAATTCCAGGAATGAATAAAATGACTGACGATCAGTTGCAACAGGGAGAAACTCAACTAAAGCGCTGTGAGTCTATGATTAATTCAATGACAAAGCAAGAGCGCCAAACCCCAGAACTTTTAGCAAAATCTCCTTCCCGACGAAAACGTATTGCCCGTGGTTCAGGTTATGCTGAAAAAGATGTTAGTAAACTGGTGAGTGACTTCCAAAAAATGCGATCGCTCATGCAACAAATGGGCCAAGGAGGTATGCCAGGCATGGGAATGCCAGGAATGCCAGGTATGGGAATGCCAGGAATGCTAGGAGGTAGAACACCTCCAGGAATGCCAAACTACCCCGGTATGGGTGGTGGCAAAAAGAAAAAGAAGCAGAAAAAGAAAAAGGGCTTTGGGCAACTTTAAGAATGCGATAGCAGGTAGTAATATTCCTAAAATATCCAGTGGCAAACTCTAAATTTGACAAAAGATGCCTAATACTTTCTTCGTTACCATGAAACATAATAGCTTACAATTCCAAACAGGAGTATAATCACTCGAAATGATCAAACTGCGATTAAAGCGATATGGGAAAAAACGGGAGACTAGCTACCGGATAGTAGCAATGAACAGCAGTTCCCGACGTGATGGCCGTCCATTAGAAGAACTCGGCTTTTACAACCCCAGAACAGATGAAACTAGACTAGATGTACCAGGAATTACCAGACGCCTTGAACAAGGCGCTCAACCAACACAAACAGTGCGTGACATATTGAGAAAAGCCAATGTCCTTGAATCACCAAGAACCGGAATTAACACCCAAGAGAATGTATCAGTTTCCCATGCAGAATCGACAGAAGCCGTTACCAATACCCAACCAAGCGAAGAAACTGCCAATACCGAAGCCAGCCAAACCAGTGAAAGTGAGTCAGCTGAAACCGCAGTTGCCACTGAATCAGAGGAATAATTCTCAGTCAGTTAATCCTGATTATGTGGAAATAGTGAGATGTTTAATTGAGCCATTTCTAGAGTCACCAGAATCTTTACGAGTGGACTGTGAAGTAAATCTTCGGCAAGCAAAAGCCTGGATTCGTCTAGCTTTTGACGAACTCGAAAAAGGGCGGGTATATGGTCGCGGAGGACGTAATATCCAAGCGGTTCGTACTGTGTTAGCAGCATTAGCTCAAACAGCAGGTCAATCAGTGCATTTGGAAATATACGAAGACCATTCAGAGACACCACGTCCTTCTCCTTCTTACTCTTATAGCGATCGAGAAGAAGGGAGTTATGAGAGAAAAGCTATGCCAATTACTCGTCCATCCTACAGCAGACAAAGAGTATCTCGTACTCGTAGTACGACTCCAAGTCCAATTAGGTATAAACGAGACGACTATGGAATGAGGTAAAAATTACCAGAATGCCACCACTAAAACTTTGATTAGGCAGGACTTACGCAAATTGACTTTTAAAGCACCATCTGTAGGGGCGCCATTCGGAGCTTTGCGGAACGCAAATGGCATTTGCGTTCCGCAAAGCTGCGCTTTACATGTCGCGGAGCGTTAACGGAGTTATGCGGTAGCAAAACGCCCTCACTATATTTAGTGTCCCGGCGTAAGTCCTGTTAGGGATAGTGGGGAATTACTTTTAAAGAAGGAGTCAGGAGACAGCAATTCTGGAGACAGAATCAATGTTCGTGGGGATAGTCTTCGACACGCCACTTCGTGTCTTATAACCCCAAGCAATTGCAGACACCGTGCAGACCCTGGGGATATATACCCGATAAGGCTTCCAGTCAGGAGCTAACTCCGATGAGCAAAGCAAAAAATTCTACTGACTCCTGACTTCCAGCCGTTTTGCTAGCGCACAACTTTCCTAACGGAATGCTACCGCAAACGTTAACGCTCCGCGATATATAACGCGCAGCGTCTCCGTCAGGAGAAGGCTGTTAATTATTTTAACAATCAGCAGTCAGCTATCAGCAGTAAACGTTAAGCTGATAGCTGTTTGCAGATAATTCCTGTACGGAAATGCTAAAAACTAATAGCTAGTTAAGATTGGAGGATGAGTTATTGGTAAAAATATATAAATGGTTTGGTAGTTTGAAAACCTATAGGACAAATTTGTCTTTGGCGGTCCGCGATCGCTTCCTTTCCCTACAACCAAAAATTTTGATAGTCTGTGAGCTAGCTAATGCTAGCACTTTGAGGAAGAAACAGAAAATATTTGTTAGAGGATCTTAGCAAATATGGAACAGAGAAATATCTTGGCATGACAGAGACAGTAAGAGTAGAGCTGCCTACTATTGATAGCGCGATCGCTCTTTCTGGTTATCAGGAAGAAAATATTAAACTACTGGCACGACACACAGGGGCAAATGTTGTACTGCGTGGACAAGAATTATTTATTAGTGGCACCGCAACTCAAATAGAACGATGTCAACAAATTGTGCGATCGCTTGAAAGTCTTTGGAAACATGGTAAAACCATTACTGGTGTAGAAATTATCACTGCTTGCCATGCCATTGATACTAACCGTCAAGATGACCTGCGAGAAATTCAACAAGACGTTCTTGTTAAGACCCGTCGTGGGTTAGAAATTCGTGCTAAAACTTTCCGTCAACGAAAATATGTACAAGCGATCCGCACCCGCGATATGACTTTTTGTGTGGGTCCTGCTGGTACAGGTAAAACATTTTTGGCAGCACTTCTAGCAGTTAAAGCACTTTTAGATAATCAATATGAACGTTTGATTTTAACTAGACCTGCTGTAGAAGCTGGAGAAAAATTAGGATTTTTACCAGGGGACTTGCAACAGAAAATTAATCCTTATTTACGACCTCTATATGATGCTCTTTATGAATTAATAGAACCAGAAAAGGTGACAACTTTGATGGAGAAAGGCACTATTGAAGTTGCGCCTTTAGCATATATGAGGGGTCGAACTCTGAATAACTCTTTTGTGATTCTTGATGAAGCTCAAAATACCACTCCTGCTCAGATGAAAATGGTATTAACTCGTTTGGGTTTTCGCTCAAGAATGGTGGTAACGGGAGATATTACTCAAACAGATCTACCCCTAAGTCAAAAATCTGGTTTAGCAGTTGCCATGAAAATTCTACGAAATGTAGAGGGTATTGCTATTTGTGAATTATCTCAAGCAGATGTGGTACGACATCCTCTAGTACAGAAAATAGTTGCTGCTTATGAGCAGTATGAAAAATAAGGCGTTGCTGAAGCGCGTGTATGATATTAGTCTTATTTACTTAGGAGTCGGGTAGGGGCGATTCGCTTAGAAGTCGGGTAGGGGCGATTCGCGTTTGCGGAGCATTCCGGAACGGAAATCGCCCCTACAGGAGTCAGCACAGAAGAAAGAAGAATAGAAGGAGAAAGTTTTTTGTTTAGCTAGGCAATATGTAAGGCGGAGTGCGGAATGTGGGTTCTATCCCTAATTGTCCGGAAATGATATCATATCAAATCTGGTGGCATCGTTAGTTATTCAGTATTTAAAGAGTAGGGGCGAATGGTATTCGCCCTATAGAATCCCCGATCGTATCTTTATACGCGGTATGTGCTTTTGGCAGAAGTCCAACCCGACGACTGAGGAGTGAAGAGCGAAATTCAGGAACGAGAATAGGGGAGGCAAGCATATGCTACTCCGCGACGACGTTAGTCGCATCTGCTGGCAACCCTAGCAAGTTGAAATTTGCTTCCATCTCCTCACAGTCCCCACATTCCCTCCAGGGAGGGTTAGGGTGGGTCCCCACAGTCCCCACACTCTCCCTATATTTTTAAATAGATCCACTCAGGGGTTCTATATTGTAGGAGCTTTATGGCCATTTGCTAACGCAAAGCTGCCGCTAACGCCCTTTTCAGATTGATAAACCACATCGTCATAACCAAAAACCTATAAGGGCGAATGGCATTCGCCCCTACTGTGGTTTACTGAAATGAAAACCGCTGTAACGCACTTATATCATGTTCCCCCTCCGGGGGAGCTACGAATTGCGGATAATTACTTATGATAAAATTTTTGTTTGTAGTTGGGCTTGAGCCTCTACAATACTTACTATTATTGCTAGAGCAAAACTACGAGCCTAATTATAACTGTTCTACCGATAGCGTAGCTCCCCTGGAAGGAACACATGATATTACACATTGTATGACGAGGGACGAAATTATATTACTCCTAGATCAAGGAATATGTTATCATACCTTAAATCACCAACGCCAAAAATAAATAATTAAATAATATTTCTATCTTATGACTACTAACCTAAAAGATTTTTTAGAAGCTTGCGAACAACTGGGAACTTTACGCTTAATTGTGACAAGTAGTTCTGCAGTATTGGAAGTTAGAGGCAAAATTCAAAAGTTATTTTATGCTGAACTTCCTAAAGGCAAATATGCCAATATGCACGCGGATATTTTTGAATTTCATCTAAACATGGATATGATTAAACAGGTAAAGTTTGAGACTGGGGAAGCAAAAAGAGGAAATTTTACTACTTATGCCATTCGTTTTTTAGATAATGAAGATAAAATTGCTTTGAGTGCATTTTTACAGTGGGGTAAACCAGGAGAATATGAACCTGGACAGGTAGAAACTTGGCAAGGTTTGAAAGAAAAATATGGTGAAGTTTGGGAACCTATTCCGGTAGAAAGTTTGGAATAGACATTTCCTCCAAAAGAGGGAGTAGGGAGTAGGGGGTGGGGAGTAGGGAGTAGGGGAGTAGGGAGTAGGGGAGAGAAAGAAAGATTTTGCAATGGCGCTTGCGATGGAACATTTTTTATACCGAATTAAATTGATTTGATATAAAAATAAGAATAATTAACATTAATTTGGCTTAAATTCGCAAAAAGACGATTGGAATAGTGTTAATTACTTAATAACTGAAGTCTTATCGAATAATTAAGGTTTAAAGCCTCTTCTTTAAAGGAGAAAAAAGCGGTCAAGGGATGGCGAGGAGACCTCGCCATATCCAATTGACCAAGAGAAGAAAAAATTTTCACCCTCCGCGTCAATCCTCTTCTTTTCAAGGAGAGGTAATTATTAATTATTAATTGTTGAACTAGGTATAGCATTAATGCTTATAAATTGGTATATAGCAGTGGAAGGAAAGGTTAGGAAATATCAAAAGCTTAAAACTCAGACAAAGCAATATTTTTCCTTCTTCCTTCTTCCTTCTTCCTTCTTCCCTCTTCCTTCTAATATATCAAAAAATTATATAAATGGATAACGCAACACATAACGGAATTGTTAGTTTTATTTGGGGAATTGCTGATGATGTTTTGCGGGATGTTTATGTGAGGGGAAAATATCGAGATGTAATTCTACCGATGACTGTTATTAGGCGATTAGATTGTTTGCTTGAATCTACTAAAGCAAAAGTTTTAGCGGAGAATGATTTTTATGAAAAAATGAATTTTACTGATAAATCTGGATTAACAGAAATTACTAAATATCCTTTTTATAATACTTCTTTTATACTCTGAAAAAATTACTGGATGAGCCTAGTTTTATTAAAGAGAATTTGAGAGATTATCTGAATGGTTTTAGCGACAATGTACAGGAAATTATCAGTAAATTTAAGTTCAGCAATCAGTTAGAAACTTTGGTCGAACATAACCGCCTTTATTCTTTAATTAAAAAGTTTACTGACTCGGAAATTAATCTTAGTCCGGAACCGATAAAAGATAAAAAAGGTAAGGTTATTCAGCCTGGGTTATCTAATTTGGGGATGGGATATATTTTTGAGGAATTGATTAGAAGATTTAATGAGGAAAATAATGAGGAGGCAGGAGAACATTTTACCCCCCGCGATATTATTAAGTTGATGGTGAATTTGATTTTTATGCCTGTAAAAGACCAGATTCAAAATACTACTTATTTAGTTTATGACTGTGCTTGTGGTTCTGGGGGAATGTTGACGGAGGCGGAGAATTTTTTGCAGGAGTTGGCAACAGGAATGGGGAAAGAAGTAACTATTTATTTGTATGGGCAAGAGGTTAATCCTGAAACTTATGCTATCTGTCAGGCGGATATGTTAATTAAGGGGAAAAAAACGGATAATATTAAGTATGCTTCGACTCTTGCTAATGATGGTTTTCCCAATTTTACCTTCGATTTTATGTTAGCTAATCCTCCTTACGGTAAATCTTGGAAAGTCGATGGAGATAAGATTTTAGTGGGGAGAAAAAAGGAGATAAAAGATAGTCGGTTTTTGGTTTGGCATCAGGGGGAGGAATTACAACTTATTCCCCGAAATAGTGATGGGCAATTATTATTTTTGATGAATAAACTTTCTAAGATGAAAGATTCGACAAGGTTGGGAAGTCGGATAGCAATTGTTCATAATGGTTCGGCTTTGTTTACCGAAAAATTGTGGTTGAAAGCCTCCTCTTTTAAGAGGATAAAAAGAAAAATTTTCATGATTAATCAATCCTATCCGTTTTAAAGGAGAGGTAATTCTAAATTCTAAATTCTTAATTCTAAATTCTTGAAGGGGGATGCTGGTAGTGGCGAGAGTAATATTCGGCGGTGGATTATTGAAAATGATTGGTTGGAATGTATTGTTGGTTTGCCGTTGAATATGTTTTATAACACTGGTATTGCGACTTATATTTGGATTCTTTCTAATCAAAAATCCGTTCATCGTCGGGGTAAGGTACAGTTGATAGATGCTACGGAATGGTATGGGAAATTAAGGAAAAATTTGGGGAGTAAAAATTGTGAGTTACGGGGGGAGGATATTGAGAGGATAACTGAGGAGTTTATGGATTTTGATGAATATATTGCCAAAAAACAACGGATGATAGAACTACTAAAAGAACAGAAAACCGTTATTATTAATCAGGCAGTTACTAAAGGTCTTAACTCAGATGTACCGATGAAATATTCTGGCATTGAGTGGTTAGGAGAAATACCGGAACATTGGCAGGTGAAAAGACTAGGTTGGATCACTAGCGAAATTAATGATATTAACCATGAAATGCCCAAAGCAGTTATAAGTGGAGTAGCATTCCTGTCGGCAAAAGATTTGCTAGATAATGGAACTCTTAATTTTACTAAGGATATAAAATTTATCAGCGAAGAAGACTTTGAAAGACTGTCTAAAAAGGTAAGACCTCAAAAGGACGACATAGTATATTCACGCATTGGTGCTAAGTTAGGTAAGTCTAGACTTGTAAAAGTAAATACGAGATTTTTGGTTTCTTATTCCTGCTGTATAATCAGAGTTAAAAAGAATATTTCAATGCCTGAATTTATAAATATAATTTTGGATTCTGACTTTGTATTTACAGAGGCTAAACTGAGAACTGTAGGAGTAGGAGTGCCCGACTTAGGTTTGAGAGAAATTAGTCGTTTTCCTATTCCTTTTCCTCCCCTCAACGAACAAAAAGAAATTGCCTTATTCATTGAAAAAAAATCAGAAAAAATCAATCGAGCGATCGCCACTATAGAAAAGGAAATAAAATTAATCCAAGAATATCGAACAACTCTAATTTCTGAAACAGTCACGGGAAAAATAGATGTCAGAAAATATCGCCCTCCCCATTGACATCCTCCCCTGCCTAAAGGCGAGTGGATTCCCACATCACTGCGGGACTTTCCTCTTTCCTCGAGTCGGCTTACTTGCCTGAGTTTCCTCAACCAAGCAGAGGTCGTTCTCTCCAGAGGCGTGACTTTCCCTGTGCCCCAGGGTAGTTGCTAATTCTCTTAATGCTGATTGGAGTATATTGATAGCTGCATTCTCGTCCCTGTCGGCAACATAACCACAGTGTGGACATTGATGAGTCCTAGTGCTGAGGGTCTTCACAACTTTCTCACCGCAACTTGAACAATTTACAGAAGTATATGCAGGTTCTACTGTTACTACAGGCACACCATAGACTCTGCCAAAATACTCCAACCATTCTCTAAACCTGTACCATGCTGCATCTGCTATGGACTTCGCTAACTTATGGTTTTTCATCATGTTACGCACTTTCAGGTTTTCTATCGCTACCAAATCGTTAGATTGTATGACGCGCTGCGCTAATTTAACTGCCCAGTCGTTACGTCTGCGTGAAACCTTTAGATGCGCTCTACCTAACCTATTCCTAGCTTTACTCCTATTTTGACTACCCTTTTGAGTACGAGAAAGGCGACGTTGTAGTTTCTTGATTTTACGTTCACCTTGTCTCAAAAATCTCGGATTATCTACTTTTTCACCAGCTGAGTCAGTGTAGAAATGATTTAAACCTAAGTCTATTCCTAACTGAGTTCCTGTAAGATTTTTCTTCTCCTCTCTAGTATGGTCGATTGAGAATTGAGCATAGTAGCCATCATACCTTCTGACAACTCTGACTCGTTTGATTTGATTGATTTGATAGAAATGAAGGTTTCGACTACCCCAAAGCTTAAAAGTACCTGCTTTGAAGCCATCAGTAAAAGTTAAATAGCGTCTATCTTCTGATAGTTTCCATCCGCTAGTTTTGTATTCTACTGAGTCTCTAATTTGGTATTTTTTAAACTTGGGAAAACCCTTCTTACCAGCAACATTAGCTTTACAGTTTTGATAGAATCTTTCTATTGCTGCCCATGCTCTCTCAGCATGAGCTTGTCTTGCCATGGAGTTAAGTTGCTTGGCCCAGGGAAATTTAGGATTGTGTGCTAGTTTTGTGCAGTATTTGTAGGCATCGTTACGACTTTTAACTTCTCTGTCTATCCATGCTCGGATAATGCTATTGCGCACAAATCGACCAGTCCTAATGGCTGAGTCTAGCTGATTATACTGGCCTTGTGTGCCTTGCAACTTCATTTCATAGATGAGCATAGAAATGTTTTATCTTTTAATGCTACGATAAAAATATAGCACACAGTTCAGTATATCTGCAACTAATATATACATTAAAAAGTCCCCCTCAAAGGGCTATCCCTTATAAGGAACTCCTGAAAACCTTGTGGGAAGGGTGGGGAGGATGGGGAGGAAGAATCTTGTCTACAGTTCTCAAAAAAATGTATTTTTCAATACACTTTTCTCAATAAAAAGCCTTTCAAAGACTTACACATAACTTGCCTATAATGTCCACGCTTTATGTTAAGAAAGATGTTTATAAAGCATAGCTCAAAGGGGGAGGCTTTAAACCCAATTTTCCGGTAAATTTTCCTGTTTTGGCAAATGGATAAATCTAGAATTTCCCCTTTTTCTAACCGATGGAAATTTTGCCGACGACATATATATAGATATGACTGCTGAATTTTCCTCTTTTGCCAAATTTGTATTTGTTGGGTTTATCCTACGGATAAGCTGCGCTAACATACTTCAACCCAACCTACATTTTTCTACTGATAACTGATAACTGATAACTGAAATGACTTCCGACATTACTGAAAAAGGTCTCGAAAATATCATCTATCAAAGTCTCATCCACGACTCCCAATATTCCCCAGGCAACTCCACAGACTATCACCGCACTTACTGTCTCGACACTGCCAAACTTTCCCAGTTTCTCCACAACACTCAACCTGAAAAATTAGCAGAAATTTCTAACTACCACGGCGCCAGGAAGAAAAAACTTTATGAACGCTTCCACCGACAAATAGAAGAGAAAAGTATAGTCAATATATTACGTCAAGGTATCAAAACCGGAGAAACTCACCTCGAACTTTATTATCAGCTCCCAAATTCTCAACTCAACCGCGACACTATCCAAAATTACCAAAGAAATATTTTCTCAGTTACCCGTCAACTCAGATACAAAGAAAACCATAACCTCGCTCTCGACTTAGTAATTTTCATCAACGGTTTACCAGTCATTACCTTCGAGCTAAAAAACCAACTAACCGGACAAAACTTTCGAGACGCCATAAACCAATATAAAAATGACCGCCACCCCAGAGAATTATTATTTCAATTCAAACGTTGCCTAGTACATTTCGCCCTCGACGATAACGAAGTGTGGATGACCACAAAACTCGACCGCGAAAATACAAAATTCCTACCATTCAACAAAGGCAAAAAATCAAATTCCGCTCTACCTTTTCCCGATACAGCAGGCAACCCCCCCAACCCCAACGGTATTAAAACAGATTATTTGTGGAAAGAAATTTTAGCCAAAAAAAGTCTCAGTAACATCATCGAAAATTACGCCCAACTCACGGAAGAGGAAAATAAAGACAAAGATAAAAAGTCAGCCAAAAAGCAAAAACTTATCTTCCCCCGCTACCATCAACTCGACCTAGTAAGGCAACTTTTAATAGACACAAAAAACCCAGGCATCGGCAACCGCTACTTAATCCAACACTCTGCGGGTTCCGGCAAAAGTAATTCTATAACCTGGTTGAGTCATCAACTCGTGGAACTAAAAAATATTACCGAGACTGAAAAATTTTTCGATTCAGTCTTAGTCGTGACAGACCGCAAAATTTTAGATAAACAAATTCGGGAAAATATCAAACAATTCGCTCAAGTCGCCGGAGTCGTCGAAGCAATTACCGAAGGCAGTAAACAATTAAGGTCAGCTTTAGAAAAAGGCAGCAAAATTATTATTACAACAGTGCAAAAGTTTCCCTACATTGTCGAGGAAATTAAATCTTTAGCCGAGAAAAAATTTGCCATTATCATCGATGAAGCTCACTCTAGCCAAACTGGCAAAAGTGCAGCAAAGATGACCGAATCTTTGAGCAAGGAAGATTCGGAAACAGAGGAAACCACGGAAGATAAAATAATCAGAATTATCGAGTCGCAAAAACCTTGCCCAAATGCCAATTATTACGCCTTTACTGCCACGCCAAAAAATAAAACTTTAGAATTATTCGGTGTCAAAAATCCAGCAGATGGAAAATTTTATCCATTCCATAGTTATTCAATGAAACAGGCGATCGCCGAAGGATTTATTCTGGATGTTTTGCAGAATTATACGACCTACAAAACTTATTGTCGGTTGGAGAAGAAAATTATAGAAGACCCGGAATTTGATAATAAACAGGCAAAAAAGAAATTAAAAAGATATGTGGAGGAGCATCCAGAGAGTATTGCTAAAAAAGCAGAAGTGATGGTCGAGCATTTTTTATCTAAGGTAATTGGTCAGGGAAAAATTAATGGGAAAGCTAAGGCAATGGTTGTTAGTAGTAGTATTAAAAGTGCGATTCGTTATAAGTTTGCTTTTGACGAATATTTGAGAAAAATAAATTCTGAGTATCAGACTATTGTTGCTTTTTCTGGCAGTAAGGAAATAGATGGTAAAAAGGAAGATGAGTATTCACTGAATGGTTTTTCAGGGAGTAAGATTACAGATTTTTTTCGGGAGGATAAATATAGATTTTTAATTGTGGCGAATAAGTATCAAACTGGTTTTGACGAACCGTTGTTACATACGATGTATGTGGATAAGGTTTTATCTGAGGTGAAGGCGGTACAAACTTTGTCTCGGTTAAATCGTTCCTGTGAGGGAAAATATGATACTTTTGTCTTAGACTTTGTCAATTCTGCTGATGAAATTCAGAGAGCTTTTGAGCCTTATTATAAAACTACTATTTTAAGTGAGGAAACAGATAGCGACCGCCTCCACGACTTAGAGGAAAGTTTGGCAAGTTTTCAGATTTATTCTCCAGAAGATGTACGGGAATTTATGAGGATATTTGTTAGTAGCGAGTCGCGGGAAAATTGGGAGTCAATTTTAGATAATTATGTGGAAAATTATCAAAATTATTTGCAGGAGGAGGAAAAATAGAGTTTCAGAATAAAGCTAGGAGTTTTGTCAGAAATTATCAATTTTTAGTGCAGGTGAAAAGTTTTAAAAATTCCTATTGGGAGAGTTTAAGTACTTTTCTGAAATTCTTGGTTAATAAACTGCCAAAATTAGATAATTCTGATTGGTCGGCCGGAATTATTAATAGTGTAGATATTGAGAGTTATCGAGTAGAGTTTTTAGCAAGTCAAAGTATTAGTTTAAGCAGGGGAAAGACTTTGTCTCCCATTGCCGATAATATTGTTATTGGAAATTCTGAAAGTAGGTCAGATAAAATCAGTCAAATCATCACAGAATTTAATAACCGTTTCGGTGGTAGTATTGCCTGGAAAAATGAGGATAAAGTGTGGAAATTTTTCCTAGAAGAGTTGCCAGAAAAAGTTAGAGAAGATAGAGAATATCAAAATGCTAGAAATTATAGCGACCCGCAAAATGCCAAACTTACCTTTGAAAATAAATTCAATCAAGAATTACGGCGTTTTATTCGGGAACATACAGAAGAATATAGTCAATTTATAGGTAATAAAAATTTTCAAGAATGGCTAA
>NZ_BLZO01000135.1 GCF_014132355.1 Okeania sp. KiyG1 | reverse complement strand
GCTAAGAAAAATAAGCTATTGCACGTCGAACATATTGAGCTTCTTGGCGGTCTCCATAATGCTATCAAACAATCTTTATCAGCTATTGGTAAAGTCTTTTACGCTCGTTACATTACAATCAATTCTAAACAGCCAGCACCTGTAAAATGGACTTATCAGCCTTCATTATTTGGCTTTCCTTTTATGGGAGCGCTTTCTCGTTTGCATAGGTTTACCGATCTATTTGGTCAAGTTGATAATGTCAATTGCCAAAGTCAATTTTGGTACACTGAAGCAGACCTTTATAATGCTTGTTTGTGTAGTGCCCAGTTAAGATTTAGCAATGGTGTTATTGGGGAAAGTGTCTATGGCAAAGGTGAAACATTTTGGCTCTCAGAAAACACTTTTACTCTTTACGGGGAAGCAGGCACATTAATTTTTACTCCTAAACAAGGCCAACTATTGCAGGGAGAAAAAACACAAACTATAGAAGTGGGCGCGCGGCGTGGTTTATTTGCTAAAGATACAAAAATGGTAATTGAACATTTACTGGAGGGAACTCCTTTATATGTAACTCCAGAAGCAAGTTTGTATACGCTAAAAGTTGCTGAAGGGACTAGAAAAGCATCAGAAATAAATAAAATTATTAATCTATAAAAGAGGGAAGGAGTCAGGAGTCAGGAGTCAGGGAGTCAGCCCACCCTAACCCCTCCCAGGAGGAAGAAAGAAGAAGAAAGAGAAAGTTTTTTTTATCACTATGATATAAGTTCATAACTCATAGCTGATAGCTGATAGCTGAAAGCTGAATGCTTACATTTGATTTATGAGAATTTTAGCCTTTAAAATACTGAATTAATCTAGAATTTTGATAATTTTTAAATATTATTTTAGTATCTAATATGTTAGTAGTTCGTGAAAATTTTGGCAGTGCTAATGTTTATGCACAAAATGCTAAATCGATATTGAATAAAGCTAGTGGTTTTATTAAAGCTTATGACTTTACTTTAAATCCATATCGTGGTTGTCAATATGGTTGTAGCTATTGTTATGCGGCAGCTTTTAGCCCTAATGAAAAAATGAGAAATGAGTGGGGAAAATGGGTTGTGATTAAAGAAAACGCTGCGGAAGTTTTAGAGAAAGAATTATTGAAATGGGAGAAGAAAAATCCTGCTAAAGCTCCTAGTATTTATATGAGTAGTGTAACAGACCCCTATCAACCGATAGAATCTAAAACTCAATTAACTCGTAGATTATTAGAAGTAATGTTGGAATATAAACCAATTTTAGTTATCCAAACTCGTAGCCCAATGATAACTAGAGATATTGATATTTTACAGCGATTTAAACACCTAAGAATTAATATGAGTATCCCTACTGGTAGTGAAAAAGTTAGAAAAGATTTTGAGCCTCAAACCCCTAGTATTAAAGCTAGAGTTAATGCCATGAAAAAAATTAAAACAACAATTAATGATTTAACAGGTTATTTGCCTAAACTTTCTATTACTATTACTCCTTTACTGCCGACGTTGCCAGAAGAACAAGAAAATTTTATTAGACAACTAAATTTTGTAGATAGAGTTGTAATTCAAGAGTTTCATGCTAGTCATAAGCGTTCTCTCATAGCCAGCACTCGCAATGAGGCTATCGATATGAAAAAAAAGTATAGTTGGTGGTACGATAATGAAAATAACAATTATCAAAGTTTCAAATCTAAGTTAGTAGAAATACTGAGTGATGTAGAAATTAAAGAAGGTCAGGCAGGATTTACTTATGAATAATTAAATCGCCAATTTTTGGTATTTTATCAAGTTTTAGTTTGCCCTAAAACAAGGTAAAAATTCTCAAATTAATCAAATATTTAAAACTATTGAAAATTCAGGAGCTAAATTATCGCCCCTAGAAAAGTTTGATAGGGAAATACTTACAAAGTTTCAGGAATATTTACATCAGAACTTACGCAAATTGACTTTTAAACCACCATCTGTAGGGGCGAATAATATTCGCCTTCCTCATCTGTAGGGGTGAATGATATTCGCCCTCCCCATCTCTATAGCAAGAAACGAGTTGGTGTTTGACTTATGTTAATGATGAACCGTAAGACAGATAAATACTTTTTCCACTTCCACTGTTCCCTATTCCCTGTTCCCTATTCCCTATTCCCTGCTGTAGAGTCTCTGTGTAAGTCCTGTACATAACAAAGATAGATAAATCAACAGTTTAATCTAGGGATAAATTATCAAAATTCTCCCGCTAAAGTTAATACAAACACTAACAGGACTTACACAAAATATCAAATAATACACCATCTGTAGGGGCGAACGGCCGTTCACCCCTACTATATATGGTGGTTATGCGTAAGTCCTGACTAAATAATTGAGGAATTAAATAATTTCAGACAGAATTGACTAATGAAGAATTACATCACAAATTTTTGGCGTTCTCTCAAGTTTTGGTTTGCCCTAAAACAAGGCAAAAATGCTCAAGCTAATCAAATATTTAAAGCTATTCAAAATTCAGGAGTTAAATTATCACCCTTAGAAAAGTTGTATCAGGATAAGCTGAAATTTCAGGCATCTTTACATGACAAAGATAGAGAAATAAACAGTTTAACCGAGCATCTGAGAAAAGCTGTTTACAAATTAGATGAATTAGAATTAAAAGTTGATTTTGACGAGCCAGTAATTAGACGACTTGATGACTATATATTGACCCCAGAACCAAAATTTATTGATTTTGTCACGAATAGTTTTCAATTAATTGAAAAAGATGAAAATTTATTGCAATGTACTGGAATAAATGAACGGATATTTGAAGATTTTGAATCAAGTTTGGCAGAGTATATCAAAACCGAAATAGAAAGAATACCTGAAAAAAAACGAAAACTAGAATTAGAAAAAGCTAACAGAGATATAGAGTGGTTAAAGCGTGGAGCCGATCCAGATTATGGCTTCAACTTAACTCCTCATGTCTATTTTATGAAATATTTTTTAAATAATGTTTATTGTAATTATTTAGCTTGGTATTTTGTCTACAAAAGTGGATTATTACCAACAAAAATGAAGATATTAGATATTGCTGCTGGTCCGGGAACAGTAGCCTATGGATTAGCCTTATTTCTGCAAAGTAGTAGTGGCTTTTTAGTAAACCCTCCGATGCACATATCTTATTATTCCCTAGAAAAACAAGCTCAATTTCAGTATCGAGGTCTTCAGTTTTGGCGACAATATATAGAACAGCAAAGAATGCCAACTAATCTTTATTTTCGATTTGATACAACTGATATTTTGTCGTACAACGAGCAATCGAAAGTTTTGCCTCGAAGTTTCTTTGACTTTATAGTTATTTCTCATGGTTTATTTGCTGACCAAGCAGAAAAGAAAAAGTCTTTCGAGGTTTATCGAAAAATCTTTCAGGAAAGTTTGAGTAGTGATGGTTCTGTAATGTTAATTGTTCAAATAAATAAATTTTTTAAAGTTTATAATATGCAGCGCAAAGAAGATACGATCCAAGAAAAAAATTAGTTGAAAAGTTTGTTGAGGAATTAGGATTAAAATTAGAGTGGTATAAATATGTGACTTCAACAGGTATGAGAGAAGAAAGAGGAAATTTCTCAAAATTTGTCAAGACATTACCAGTTTTGAAATATATGAGTCCACTTCAACGTGAATATCTAGGACAAAATTATGACTCGCATCATATAATAGATGACTATATAATTCTCTGCAAAAAATGAAAATAACTCCAAAACTTATCTAGAAAAATGCTCTACAAAATTAAACGCCGAATATTTAAAATTATTGAGCTAGATAATCCCGGAGATACTTACAGCAAAACCTTCAAAATCTGCATCATCACATTGATTTTTATGAGTATTCTAGTTGTAATTATCTCCACAGTAGAAGAGATTTATCAGCAATACCAAACCTGGTTAGATAACTTTGAACTAATATCAGTAATTATATTTACCATAGAATATATTTTACCGAAAAATTAAGGTATAAAGCCTCTCCATTCATGGAGAAAAAAGCGGTCGAGGGATGGCGAGGAAACCTCTCCATATCCAATCGACCAAGAGAAGAAAAAAATCCTTTTAACCCAATCCTATCCATTTTCAAGGAGAGGTAATTCTAAATTCTAAATTCTAAATTCTAAATTCTTGAAGGGTTTGGTCATCCAATGTTGCTTCTGGATATAAACATCCAGTATGGGGAAGAATACGATTTATGGTTAAACCTTTAGCAATTATTGATTTAATCGCAATTCTTCCATTTTATTTACCATTATTTTGGCCAAATCTAATATTTACTCGTTCGTTTCGCTTATTTAGAATATTTCGATTATTCAAAATTGGTAGATATTCAACTACAGTCAAATTATTTGGTCAAGTTATCAAGTCAAAACAAGAAGAGATAGTTATTGCTTTATTTATTGGTTTAGTTTTATTAGTAACTTCTGCCAGTTTGATTTACTTCGCTGAAAATGAAGCTCAACCAGATAATTTTCCTCATATTCCTGCTGCTATGTGGTGGGGAATTATCACTTTAACTACTATAGGTTATGGAGATGTTTATCCTGTTACTCCTTTGGGTAGATTTTTAGGGGCGATCGTTGCATTAATAGGAGTTGGTATATTTGCTTTACCAGCAGGTATAGTTGCTTCTGGTTTTACTGAAGAAATAGAAAAAAAACGGGCTTCAAATCAAAATAAAAAATCTATAATTTGTCCCCATTGTGGTCAAAAAATAGATGAATAAGTAGGTCGGTGTTGAAAATTATCGTTATGAAAAGGCAGGAGGCAGAGGGTAGAAGGCAGAAAGGAAGAGAGTTTTTAGCAAATTTACTTTTCGTTACTAACTTGCTGTTTTTTTGCACCGTTCTACTTAATAGCAAGATGATGGCATTAAACAATTAATAATTAATAATTAATAATTAGGGCTTTTTGATTAAATCTAAAAGTCATTACAGATAAAAAATTAGTCTTTTAAGTATCAAAAAGTACGATTTTTTAGGTGTCTCAGGTTCAAAAACTTAGGATTTTGGTCAAGAGTTGGGCAGAAAAATCACTATATCTCATTCTTCCTACTATCTCCTCTATAATTCCCATTTATCCTGACTCCTGACTCCTACTTCAAAAGATTTTATACCGATGCTACCGGATTTGATATAACTACATTAGCATTCAGCTATTAGCTGTCAGCTCTCAGCTCTCATGAGGAAGTTTATATAAACAGGACTTACGCAAATTGACTTTTCAACCACCATTTGTAGGGGCGTTAGCGGCAGCTCTGCGCTAGCAAATGGCATTCGCCCTCCCTATATGTAGAGTCTCTGCGTAAGTCCTGATAAATATAGACTTTAAAGTAAACTTTGGTAGTAAGTATAAATTATACCTCAATTAGTAAAGCTTTTATCTCAAACTAAAGACAATAGCTGAATGCGAGCGCATCCCGCAGGGAAGTGCTGAAGTGCTGACAGCTAAATGCTTACCATTAAAGTTACAAAAACAGACTTTAATTATGCAATAATGCCAAATGGTGAAATGTATCAAGCTGAAAATTATTAGCCATCAACACCAAGCCATAATCAATTAACAAAAAAAACAAAATATGACAACCCGCAAAATAATCAAAACTGACAAAGCCCCCGAACCAGTTGGCCCATATAATCAAGCGATCGCTGCCACAGGTCAAATGATTTTCGTCTCCGGTCAAATAGCGATCGATACTAGAATCAATCAAATAGTCTACACCGAGGATGTAAGTAAACAAACAGAACAAGTTATGGCAAACCTAGAAGCTATACTCACCGAAGCAGGTGCCACTTGGTCAAATGTTGTCAAAACAACCGTATTCCTCAAAGATATGAACGACTTTGCCACCGTCAACGCCATTTACGGTAAATACTTCGACCCCGAAAATGCCCCTGCTCGTGCCTGTGTTGAAGTTGCTCGCTTACCCAAAGATGTACTTGTAGAAATTGACTGTATTGCAGTGAGATAAAGAGTTTACAGCGGTTTTCAAATTGATGAGCCACATCTTCACAAGCAAAATCTTGTAGCCCACATTCCGCACCACAAACATACTACAAGGGTATTTTTAACGAAGAATTTGGATTACAGCCTCTATTTTTGAGAATTTATATTAATAGCCTGTTTCAACAATGAATAATGAATAATGAATAATTACCTCTCCTTGAAAAGAAGAGGATTGACAAATTCATGAAAATTTTTCTTCTCTTGGTCGATTGGATATGGCGAGGAGACCTCGCCATCCCTCGACCGCTTATTATCCCCTTAAAAGGGGAGGCTTTAAACCACAATTTTTCGGTAATATGTATTTTTACCTTTGACACTCCACGGGATAAATCCGCGTGGATTCGTGACTAGGAGTTGTAAATCGGGTTAAAACCTCGATTTTCACATTGCTCGCAACAACCACATTGCCAGTACCGTACCGTAGTACGTATACAGCAGCAGTAGGGGCGATTCGCGAATCGCCCCTACTAGGCGGTGTCAATTGCCACTACTCTCTCCGGCCAAAAGACCATTGAGGCTACTTTTTAAGTTTAAGGTTAATTATAACACATTTTTTGACTACGGATTAAAATCCGCGCCCGTCGTTTCCATCCACCGCTTAAAAGACGGTGGTTTCCCACTTACCGAAATTTTACGATGATTTTCATAATTATTATCAGGCAAGGGTTTAAATGCTTAGTCTGGGATACTACATTTTGACGTGCGGAATGTGGGTTGTAGGGACGTTCCATGGAAGGTCCCTACTACAGTCTACCCCAATGAAAACCGCTCTAAACTAAGTGAAACACTTATCCCTGTTCTCTGTTCCCTGTTCCCTGTTCCCTGTTCCCTGTAATTGTGAATCCGGTTATATAGTATATGTTGATAATTCTATAATTACTTCAATATTTAATCTCCCCCACTCACCCACTCCCCTACTCCCCTACTCCCCCACCCCCCACTCCCCACTCCCCTCTTCCCCTCCCAGGAGGTTAGGGGTGGGTTCCCCACTCCCAACTATACCTATTACCCGAATATTAAAAGTAACAATTTATTTCTGAGTTATGGCCAATTTTTGACATTAAGATTTGAGAGTGTTAGAATATTATTAGTTTTTGACTATCGTGGGGCATCTTCATGTGTAATCTTCTCAAAATCAGGGATACACAAATATAAAACCAGAAAAAAACATCATCATTGATACAAATTATATCAGGAAATGTCTACTAGATCAGTGAATAGACTGGTAGATAACTCCCTGACATCTAAATATAAACAACTGTTAAATTGTTACCTTTGTCAATTTAATTAATTTTTAGTATGGGTGGTTTGAAAATAGAAAATAGGAGGATTTAAATGAAAAAAATTTAATATTTTAAAATTATTCAAGCCCACTCTACCTAAATTAAAACCACTATTCTCGTAGGAGAGAGAAAATCATTAATATTTATCGTCAACAGTTAGTATTAATTGATAATAACAATTATATTTATTACCCACAAATTAAATAGGAATCAAAACAATTTTATTTCAAAAAGTACACTATTAGATATACAGCGTATTCGGTGGTTTATGAAGTAGGGACTAGAATTCAACGTCTGTACAGAGCAGGGAGGAACGTTGCATGCAACGTCCGTACAGAGTAAGGAGTAGGAAAGAATATAGTTTTTCCAATCCTGAGTATGGGTGTTAAATAAGCTTTCATTATTTGGACTCTGAACTACTGTGCCACATTTACATGGAATCTGCTGTAAATTAATATACTCCCAGATCATCATAAACTTTGAAAATTATGAATGACCAAGATAAAACTAAAGAGGAATTGATTCAGGAGTTAATTGCTCTGCGCCAAACTGTAAGTGAACTAAAAACGGCAAATTCAAGCTGCATTTTAAATGAGCATCAGTTAAATATCATAATTGAAGACCGCACTGCAGCACTCAAAGAATCAAACGATCGCTTAGTGCAAGAAATAGTTCAACATCAGCAAACAGAAATAGCTCTAAAAGCAGCCCAAGAGCAATTAAAAACAGTTTTGGCAGCAGTACCAGGTACAGTATCTTGGGTTAGTTCAGATTTACGCTACATAGAAGTTAATCATCAGGTAGCTGAGATGTTCGGTATGCCTACAGAAGAATTTGCGGGCAAAAGTATTGGTTTTTTAGGAGCAGGTTCTGAGTTTAATAACTTTCTACAAGAATTTTTTGAAAGTTCAAATTTAGAAACAAGTCGTGAAATTACATCAATAGTTCATGGAGAACCTCGCAGCTATTTGATTGTAGCAGAAAAGTACAACAAAAACAAAGCTGCTTTTGTAGTAGGTATAGATATTACTGAACGCAAACAAGCAGAAAATGACCTAATAAATGCCAAAGAACAGTTACAAACAGTATTAGCAGCAGTACCAGGTACAGTATCTTGGATTAGTTCAGATTTATGTTATATAGAAGTCAATCAAAAGCTAGCTGATATTTTTGGTATACCCAGAGAAGAATTTATGGGTAAAAATATTGGTTTTTTAGGCACAAGTTCTGAATTTAATAAATTTGTTGAGAAGTTTTTTGCCAGTTCTGAATCTGAAATCACAGGTGAAATAGTATCACAAATTCATGGAGAACCTCGAAATTATTTAGTTGTAGCAGAAAAGTACAACAAAAACCAAGCTGCTTTTATAGTAGGCATAGATATTACCGAACGCAAACAAGCAGAACAAAATCTTTTAGCAGCTAAAGAAAAACTAGAAACAGCGTTAGAAGCAGTTCCTGGAATGGTTTCATGGATTAATTCAGACTTAACTTATATTGAAGTCAATCAACAATTAGCTGATATCTTTAACCGACCACGAACAGATTTTGTCGGCAAAGATATTGGTTTTATAGATAAAAGCTCTGAATTTAATACCTTAATTAAAGAATTTTTGCAAGTTATCAGCAGGAAATAACTTCTGAGATTATTTCAAATTACCACAATAAAACCAAAAATTATTTAATTGTTGCTCGCAAATATAATCACGATCAAGCTGCATTTGTTGTTGGTATTGATATTACCGAACGCAGACAAGCTGAATCAGACCTTGGAGCAACTCAAGAACAGTTAGGAGCTATTTTAGAAGCAGTACCAGGAATTGTTTCTTGGATTAGCTCAGATTTACACTACTTGGGAGTTAATAAACATTTAGCAGAAACTTACAATTTACCGAAAGAAGCTTTTATTGGTCAAAACATTGGCTTTCTCAAAGCCAGCCAAGAATTTACTGAATTTATGCGCCAATTTTTTGCTAGTCCCGCTCACGATGACTGTCGAGAAGTATCTGCTCATGTGAATGGCGTTGCTCGCAATTATTTAATTGTTTCCCAAAAATACGCTGGAGGAAAAGCAGCTTTTGCTGTAGGTATTGATATTAGCGAGCGCAAAGATGCAGAAGCAGCACTAAAACAAGCAGAAGAGAGATATCGTACTATCTTTGAAAATGCCGTCGAGGGAATTTTTCAAGCAACTCCCGATGGCTACTTCATCAGCGTTAACCCCGCATTAGCTAGAATTTATGGCTATGAATCTCCTGAAGAGATGATTACTAACCTTACCTCCTTACAACATCGACTTTACGGTAATCCAGAAAGCCGATCTCAACTTATGCAAATGCTACAGGAGCAAGATATTGTAGTTAACTATCAGTCACAAGTTTATCGCCGAGATAGTAGTCTGATCTGGACTTCTGAAAATGCTAGAGCTGTGCGAGACCGAGATGGTCAGTTAATTCGTTACGAAGGAACTGTTGAAGATATTACAGAACGTAAACAAGCACAAGAAGCTTTGCAAAGAGCTAATCAACAGTTAGAAACAAAGGTTGAGGAACGTACTGCTGCTCTCAAAGAATCAAATCGTTTGTTAATGATGGAAGTTACAGAGCGTCAACGAGTAGAAACCGCCTTAAGAAAATCAGAAGCGGAACTGCGGGTTTTGTTTGAGGCAATGACTGATGTAATTACTGTCTTCGATGCTAAAGGTAGATATGTCAAAATCTTATCTACTAATTCAGAAGTGTTATATAGTCCCATCAATGAATTGATTGGTAAAAGTGTTTATGAAGTTTTGCCACCTCAACAAGCAAACCTATTTATGATTAATATTCAGCGGGTGCTGAATACACATGAAACTGTTAATTTAGAATATAGTCTACTTGTAAATCCACAGAACGGCAATCTTCAAAAGCCTAACTCTCTATGGGGAATCTCATGCAAAGTTCCTAATTACAACAAATCTTCTAGCTCGCCTCCCTATCCCTATTCTCCTCTTCCTAATCCTAATGAAATTTGGTTTACTGCTAATATTTCACCATTACCAGATAACTGTGTGATTTGGGTGGCACGTAATATTACAGAACGCAAACGGGTACTAGATGCGCTACAACGAGCCGAGGAAAAATATCGTAGCATTTTTGAGAATACTGCAGAGGGTATATTTCAAACTTCCCCAGAAGGATATTTCATTAGTGCAAATCCTGCTTTAGTCAAGATGTATGGTTGTTCCTCAGAAACAGAGTTGAAAAATCAGATGACTGACATTAGCCAACAACTATATGTTAAGCCAAATCGTCGCTCTGAGTTTATTGTTGCCCTTGAAAAAGATGGTTCTATATCATCCTTTGAATCAGAGGCTTATCGTGTTGATGGTAGTATAATCTGGATTTCTGAAAATGCTCGTGTAGTTCGTAATGTTGAGGGAGAAATACTTTACTATGAAGGTACAATTCAAGATATTACAAAACGTAAGTCTGCAGAGAGGGCGCTCAGATTAGAACAAGAAAAATCTGACCGTTTATTGTTGAATATTTTGCCTGCAAAGATTGCCGAAAAATTAAAACAAAATCAACATCCAATTGCTAAACGGTTTGAAAATGTGACTATTTTGTTTGCTGATATTGTCGATTTTACTGGTTTTTCAGCTCGGATACCTCCTAATCAATTAGTTGATATGCTCAATCGAATTTTCTCAGCTTTCGATCAATTGACTGAAAAACATGATTTAGAAAAAATTAAAACTATCGGAGATTCTTATATGGTTGTTGGTGGTTTACCCGCAGCTAGAGACGACCACGCAGAAGCGATCGCTGAAATGGCAATAGATATGCAGCAGGCAATTCCTAAGTTTTTAAATGACTTGGGAAAACCTTTCCAAATTCGGATTGGTATTAATACTGGAACTGTTGTAGCAGGAGTAATTGGTACTAAAAAGTTTATTTATGATTTGTGGGGCGATACAGTTAACGTGGCATCTCGAATGGAAGCAAGTGGAATACCTGGAAAAATTCAAGTTACCCAAGCTACTTATCAACTCTTAAAAGATAAATATTTATTAGAACCACGGGGAAATATTTCGGTTAGAGGTAGAGGAGAAATGGTTACTTATTGGCTTCAAGGTAGAATGGAAAATAGTGAAAAAAGTCCGGTCTTTTCGCACAAAAATCATTTGCTTGAGGGGTAGATGGGTAGATGGGGAGATGGGGAGATGGGAACCCACCCCTAACCCCTCCGAGGAGGGGAATATCGAGAAATATTTGGTAATGGTTGAAGATGGAACATTTTTTACGTGCCGAATTAAACGGATTTGATATTACTTCTAATATCATGTCCGGTAGCATCGGTATTGTATAGAGAAGGTAGGGAAGAAGTAGGGGCGTTTTGCTCCGCAACATATAAAGCGGAGCTATGCGTCAGCAAACGGCCGAAAGCTTGCACATAACTATCGTTAACGCCCCTACAAGAGAAGGAAAAACTTTGTATGACGATAGATATTTCCCCAACTTTTACACAAACGATACCAACGGACACGATATGACTTCATAGTCGTGGTGGATGGTGGCTAAAATGCTCACCATACCTTTACCAAAATCATCAAATGCACCACTACTATAAAATAAATTCAGAATAAACTAGAGGTTTATACAAAAGAAAAATCACTGCTATTCAAATCCATATTTCTAACATTCCTGACAATACCAACCAAATCATCATTATTGTAGATAGCAGTTCCTGTTGGCAATCCAGAAACATTTTCTTCTAATGTATAGTCACCACTACTTCCAGATAGTTGAATTTGATCGCCTTGATCACCATTGAAAGTCTCAATCCGAGCATAATCCTTTACACCATTTCCAATGTAGTAAACTTGACTATCATCCCCTAAGATAAATAGATCGGCATCAGCACTGCCCTGCAAAACATCTCTCTCATTATAACCAGGTTGAGCAGAAGTTATATCTACTCCTATAAGAGTATCGTTACCAGAACCACCTCTGAGCTGATCGTTTCCAAGACCACCATTCAGTAGATCATCACCTGGGCGCCCAATGAGTACATCATTGCCACCTTCACCGTTGATAAAATCGTTACCTATTGTGCCACGCATACGGTCGTTCCTGTCACCTCCGTACATAGTACGGAAGTTTTCAAGCTCAGGTGGAGTCTCATCCACATCACTGAGATTAATAGTCAACTGTTGATTGAAACTTTCACCACCATCATCAGTAGTGCGCACAGTAATATTATGAGTCTCATCACTTTCAAAGTCTAATTTAGAACCATCAGCAACTACTATTTGGTCTCCATCTAGAGCAAAACGACCATTAGCATCATTTAATAATTCATAAGTGTGAGTATCACCAGCATCAGAGTCAGAAGTAGTTAGATTACCCACCACTGTATTATTGTTACTATTTTCGGCAATGGTATCGTTATCTATTTCTACTGCTGTGGGGGCGCTATTAGGTGGAGTCTCATCCACATTACTTACATTAATAGTTAAACGTTGCTCAAAACTTTCACCACCATCATCAGTAGTGCGCACAGTAATATTATGAGTCTCATTACTTTCAAAGTCTAATTTAGAACCATCAGCAACTACTATTTGGTCTCCATCCAGAGCAAAACGACCATTAGCATCATTTAATAATTCATAAGTGTGAGTATCACCAGCATCAGAGTCAGAAGTAGTTAGATTACCCACCACTGTATTATTATTACTATTTTCGGCAATGGTATCGTTATCTATTTCTACTGCTGTGGGGGCGCTATTAGGTGGGGTCTCATCCACATTACTTACATTAATAGTCAACCGTTGATTGAAACTTTCACCACCATCATCAGTAGTGCGCACAGTAATATTATGAGTCTCATTACTTTCAAAGTCTAATTTAGAACCATCAGCAACTACTATTTGGTCTCCATCCAGAGCAAAACGACCATTAGCATCATTTAATAATTCATAAGTGTGAGTATCACCAGCATCAGAGTCAGAAGTAGTTAGATTACCCACCACTGTATTATTATTACTATTTTCGGCAATGGTATCGTTATCTATTTCTACTGCTGTGGGGGCGCTATTAGGTGGGGTCTCATCCACATTACTTACATTAATAGTCAACCGTTGATTGAAACTTTCACCACCATCATCAGTAGTGCGCACAGTAATATTATGAGTCTCATTACTTTCAAAGTCTAATTTAGAACCATCAGCAACTACTATTTGGTCTCCATCCAAAGCAAAACGACCATTAGCATCATTTAATAATTCATAAGTGTGAGTATCACCAGCATCAGAGTCAGAAGTAGTTAGATTACCCACCACTGTATTATTGTTACTATTTTCGGCAATAGTATCGTTATCTATTTCTACTGCTGTGGGGGCGCTATTGGTGGGAGTAGATGAAGGTAAATTGTCACTGACTACATCTTGTTTGACGTTTTCGGAACCAACAGTAACTTCATAAGTTGCTGTATCATCTGCCTGACCATCCCCATCGAGATCCCCAGAGAATGTTACATCGTAAGTCGCATTTGGGTCTACATCTAAACTATAACCACCTGACTCCCAAGTTGTTGTGGTAAAAGTATTAGCACTATTTTCTGTATCAACCGCTGTAACTGTTATTCCGCCTATTCCTTCACCAACTGTATAGAAATCGTCATCAGTGACTGCATCAGTGTAGGCAACACCTGTGATAAATGGGCCACTCGCTGCCGAATAAGCAAAGTTTTGGGCACTCATCACTGCGTTGAAAGTTCTACCACCAGAAGTCAACCGTCCCTGTAGTGAAGAAATTCCAATTTCCTGGAAGTCATCATTCATCAGAGTTACACGATGTCCTCTGTTACGGTAGTCTTTGTCAATAAACAAGTTTTCGTAGTTTCTCCTCACAAAAGTAGTGAGGTTGGGCGTACCTGTTGTTCCTAACCAAGCAAGGTTTTCCCCATTACCAGAGGGGTTTGTGAATGTGTAGCCCGCAGCTTGCATACGTTGTCTGGAGTTTGTACCACCTTCTCCTCTGTGTTGAAACTTGTTCTCATCTAGTAACCATTGAGCGTGATCTTCAGTAGCAGTATTCAGGTTGAGATTAAATGCTAGAGGTTGTTTTGCATCAGTGGTGATTGTATCTCGTGCGCGAACTCCTTGATTTAGGTCTCCATCTCTTCCATTTATTCCATCTAGATAACGATCTGCTTCTGCTTGAGGATTTGCTCGACCTCTGTTGATCAATTCGAGCATATATTGGTCTTGAGCGGAAGGAAGTGTAGTAGCCATGGTTTGTTGTGTTGTAAATTTAAACTGCAGTACTTGAAAAACAGGGATTATTTCCCTTGTTAATTCAGGTTTTTAGTAATTAAATATTGCCCGAAAAATCAGCAAAATCATGTAGTTTAAATTCATAATTAATTGAAACAATTTAACTACTTGTTTTGTGTTTTAATAACAAGCGATTATTTAATTTACTATCCAGTTTTACATGAGACTTTGTAAAGTTCCGGGAGTAATTTTGCAAGATAAAAAAGTTAGTAATTTTGTATTAAGTGAAAAAACTATTGTTCGATTTTTTTTTAAGCTAAAAATCGTATTTTGACGAGTCTTAGGGTGGGATATCCTTGAGGAGATTGTTATTTGATTTATTTAATAAACAAAAAAACTTTTGAATAAAAAAAGTAATTACTTCTAATGAGGTTGCACTCAAAAAAGGAGTAATTACTTAAGATAAGATATTTAATTGAAAATAACTAGAATTAGGATAAAAATTAAATCAGTAAAATATCAAGGGAAATTAGGTTCTGAAAAAAACAAGTCATAGTCTTGAAACTGAGAGAAAAGCTTAAATTTCCATTCCCTATCCTATAGGATTAACCCTTTCCTAATTTACATCCTAGAAAATACTTACATTTTTACTTCCAAAGCTCTCAATTTTAGGAACTCAGTATTAACTCCAGACTCACGAGTTAAAGCTATTTTGCCTGTCCTAGCAATTTCACGGATACCGTATTTAGCAAGCATTTGGACAATGGCAACCATTTTTCCTGGGTCTCCTACTACTTCAATAGTTAATGAGTCGTCACCTAAGTCTACTACCCGCGCCCGAAAAATATTTGCAATCTCAACCACTTCCGATCGCATATTTGTAGTAGCATTAATCTTGATTAACATTAACTCTCGTTCCACACAAGGAATAGCAGTAATATCTTGTACTTTCAAAACATTAATCAACTTATATAGTTGCTTGGTCAACTGTTCGATAACACGGTCGTCCCCAGGCACCACCATTGTAATTCTAGAAACACCAGATTGTTCTGCTGGGCCAACCGCCAGACTTTCAATATTAAAACCACGACGGGCAAATAAACCAGCAATACGGGTCAAAACTCCCGCTTCGTCTTCAACTAAAACAGAAAGAGTATGTTTCATTCTCTAAATCAGTAGATTTTTTGGCCAACCTATAGCGCTACGCGTAAGTTAGAAGTCAAAAGTCAAAAGTTAAAAGTCAAAAGTTAAAAGTCATTCCTGACTAACTTTGAGCTGCTTGGTGCGCGTTCCCGAAAAGGAGTCAGCATTCCCTCTCTTGGTCGGCGTTCCCATGGCGAGGAGACCTCGCCGGGTTCCGACCGCTTGAGACTAAGGTCGTCGTGGGGTCGCATCCGCATTTATCTAACCTATTTGCGTAGTGCTATATTTGATATTTTGTTATTTTATACTTAAGTTTAGGTTTAATCGGGTTTTTATCCCAAGAACAATTTTTACCGAAAAATTCTGGTCTAAAGCCTCCTGTCCTTTTAATGGGATAACATAAAGAGAATATTTCAGATTTCAAGCCTCCTTATTCCAGAGGTACTGATAACTGATAACTGATAACTGATAACTGAAATGACAAGTTATGGCTGATGAAGGTTCAATAATTTTAGAAGTAAAGAGTAAGAGTGAATTTGTCAAGCAAATAAGTCAGCGTTTGGATGTCTGGATATCTGAGCAAATACCTGATATCTCGCGATCGCATATTCAAAAGTTAATATCCCAAGGTAATGTGAAAATAAACGACCAACTCTGCACTTCTAAAAAAGTAATAGTACAGTATGGCGATCGGATTATTTTAACTATTCCCCCACCAGTACCTTTAGAAATAGAAGCTAATGATATTCCTCTGGATATTCTCTACGAAGATGATGCTTTATTAATTATCAACAAACCAGCAGGTTTAGTTGTACATCCAGCTCCCGGACATTCTGAAGGTACTTTGGTGAATGCACTTTTAGCTCATTGTGATTCTTTGGCGGGTATTGGTGGGGTGCAACGACCTGGTATTGTGCATCGTTTGGATAAGGATACCACCGGAGCAATAATGGTGGCGAAAACAGACCAAGCGTATCAACATTTGCAGGCACAGTTGCAAGCAAAAACAGCAAGGCGGGAATATTTAGGAGTGGTTTATGGTAGTCCGAAAACAGATAGTGGCAAAATAGACCTACCTATTGGTCGTCATCGGGTAGACCGTAAAAAAATGGCAGTGACACCAGTAGAAAGAGGCGGAAAAGTCGCCGTTACTCATTGGGAAGTTCAGGAACGTTTGGGGAATTTTTCCATGATGTTGTTTCGGTTAGAGACTGGGCGGACTCATCAAATTCGGGTTCACAGTGCTAAAATAGGGTATCCTATAGTGGGCGATACTATTTATGGAAAAGGTCGTTCGGTAGGAGTCAATTTAACTGGTCAAGCACTTCATGCTTGGCGACTAGAGTTACAACATCCGGTTTCTGGAGAGTTAATTTCAGCGATCGCTCCTTTACCAGAAGATTTTCTCACTTTAGTTGAGGTTTTGCGTAGACGTTCTGGGTTAGAAGTCAAAAGTCAAAAGTCAAAATTCAAAAGTATTGATTGCTAAAGTTATAATATCGTAGGTTGGGTTAAGCGCTAGCGCAGCCCAACAAACTCCTTTTGTCTGTTGGGTTTATCCTTGGGATCGGCTTCCCTACGGAATGCGGAGCAAATGCTAATGTTCCTCAGCCCAACCCACAAAAACTAATTTTTTTATTTATATAATCTCAGGAGAAAATTATGGATCGTGGAAAAATTGTGGCTATTATTACTGGAGCTATTTCTATAGCTTTAGCGATCGCCTATTTAATTATTGTACAACTACTAGATTTTAGAGGTAGTGAAATGATACCTGCCCCCACTTCAATCATACCTTTCTTATTTTAAAAAAATATAGTCTTTTAGAAGTAGTGATATTAGTTCAGTACATCCTTTTAATTATCAGGAGGTAAACTAAAAATCACTACTTAATTTATAATTCAATTTAATTGTTTTGCTCAACATAAATCATCCGAGTTCTGATATCAATACCTTGGCTTGAAGAAGTCCAACCTATAATAAAATAATCTTCGATGGCATCTTCAATTGTAATTTTTGAATGGTCATAAACCGGAACAACAAAGTTTTTAATATATTCCTCTGTCATCTCATCAAGACTGATGATAATAGCTTGACGGGCAATTCGATAAATATGCTCAATTGCTGTTTTAGCATCTTCGACAAAATGCAATGAACTTAAACAAAAAACAAAATCATAAGACTGAGAATCAATTTCAGCTAAAGCAGTTTCAATAGATTTGTGAATAGTTTTATAACCTCTTTTAGCTGCATAATCCAGCATCTTACCTGAAATATCAACCCCTGTATATTCAAAACTTCCTTGTAATAATTCACTTAAAAGTCCAGTTCCACAAGCAATATCTAAAATACTACCTTGATGATGATTGTATTTTTGGAAGATTTTCAACATCTCATTATGCAGATTTGCATTAGACTGTCTCTTTGCCACATCATCATATTTTGCAGCATAATTATCATAAAATTCTTCCGCGGAAATTTTATTTACCATGATTTATAGTTCAAAATTGACTTATCTTTTCCATTCCATATAATCTAATTAATCCACAACATTAAACGTTAAATATTATTAAACCATTACTTTAGTTTTTTGGTTCAATATAAATCATGCGAGTTCGGATATCAATACCTTGGCTTGAAGAAGTCCAACCTATAATAAAATAATCTTCGATGGCATCTTCAATTGTAATTTTTGAATGGTCATAAACCGGAACAACAAAGTTTTTAATATATTCCTCTGTCAATTCATTAATGCTGATTATAATAGCTTTGCGGGAAATCCGATAAATATGTTCAATTGCAGTTTGAGCATCTTCAACAAAATACAATGAACCTAAACAAAAAACAAAATCATAGGACTGGGAATCAATTTCAGCCAAAGCAGTTTCTATCGGTTTATGGATAGTTTTATAACCTCTTTGGACTGCATAATCTAGCATATTAGCTGAGACATCAATACCTGTATATTTAAAATCCCCTTGTAATAATTCACTTAGAAACCCTGTTCCACAACCAATATCTAAAATACTGCCTTGATGATGATTGTATTGATAAAAAATTTTAGCTGCCTCATTATGAAACTTTAGATTACTCCTAGCCTTTGCCAAATCATCATACTTAGCAGAATAATCATCATGAAACTCTTCAGCAGAAATTTTATTTACCATAATTTATAGCTCAAAATTGACTTAGATTTTCCATCCCATATAATCTAATTAATCCGCAACATTAAACGTTAAATATTATTAAACAATTACCGAAAAATCGTGGGTATGCGCCTCCCCTTTTAAGAGGATAAAAGAAAGAGAATTCCGTATTTTCGTAGCTTCCTTATTGCAGAGGTACTGATAACCGATAACTGAAAAAACCTTAGTTTTTCTGTTCAAAATAAATCATGCGAGTTCGGATATCAATACCTTGGCTTGAAGAAGTCCAGCCTATAATAAAATAATCTTCGATGGCATCTTCAACTAAAATTTTTGAATGGTCATAAACCGGAACAGTAAAGTTTTTAATATATTCCTCTGTCAATTCATCAATGCTGATTATAATAGCTTTGCGGGAAATCCGATAAATATGTTCAATTGCAGTTTGAGCATCTTCAACAAAATACAATGAACCTAAACAAAAAACAAAATCATACGACTGGGAATCAATTTCAGCCAAAGCAGTTTCTATGGGTTTATGGATAGTTTTATAACCTCTTTTAGCTGCATAATCTAGCATATTAGCTGAAATATCAATCCCTGTATATTCAAAATTTCCCTGCAATAATCCACTTAGAAACCCTGTTCCACAACCTATATCTAAAATCTTACCTTGATGATAATTGTGTCGATGGAATATTTTGACCGCCTCATTCAAATGCTGTGCATTACACTTACCCTTAAACACAACATCATCATATTTGATAGCATAATTATCATAAAATTCTTCGGCGGAAACTTTATTCAGCATAGTTTATATTTCAATATTTACTGATATTAATCTACCGATATAACCAAACTTTAGTGAGAAAACACATGACAAGAATACGATAGTTAAAAACTAAATATTACTGAAAAATATTAGTTGCCTTAATCATATGATAAGCAACAAGTAACTGAGTCAAAGCCAAAGGATAACTTTGAAGCACCTCCCCAGTCGTACCAACTAACTTACCAATATCTGGGTCTCCTTTCGGCGAACAAAAATCCTTTAAATAAGGCGTATCCTGACATAAAATCATCTCTAACTCATTTACCTGTTCCTTAGTAGCATGACTATCAATTTCCAAAACATCCACCGGTTTACCCATATCCCGGTCCAACCCCAAACGCACTGCTGGCTGAAAACTAGGACTACCTTGGCCAATAATCTCTAGAAAATCTGGGTGAGGAATAGTTGGCCTAAGCACCAAGCGTACATGAAGTTCAGAGCTATTTTCATCATTTGAAGGAGGATAGAAAGTAACAACCACATCTGCCCATTTTCTCTGGGGGCGAATAAACTCCTCCGAATCTGGTTCCCGTTTTTCCATCTCTTTGAGAACCTGTTCTTCACTATATCCCCTCTTCATCGTATCCCGTTTTACCTTCCATTTCGCCCTTAAATCCTCTGGTGGTGCAAGGTACACCTTCACATCGTAACAATCTCTCGCCCCCCTAGTCGAATAACCCAATAGTCCCTCAACAACCACAAACTTGTTAGGCTTAATATATTCTGGCGGGTCAAATTTTCCCGTTGAGTGATTATAAATGGGCTTAAGAATTGCTTGTCCAGTACGCAGCAGAGTCAAATGTTGCTGCATTATATCAAGATGGTTACAATCTGGGTGTAGGGCTGTAATACCTATTTCTGCCCTTTGTTTTCGATCATAGCGATGATAGTCATCTGTACAAATCACAGTCACATTTTCTGGCCCTAAGACTTGAGCAATTCCTCTAGTCAAAGTAGTTTTACCCGCAGCGCTATCACCGACAATTCCTAGAATAATTGGACGATAATTCATAATTTCATTTCTCCCTACTACCGGACAATGGCTTACATAACACAACCGGAAGTTTATAATTATTTCTTAATTTTACGATCTATTTAACACTGGGGCAAGATTTTTGAGAGAGGGACTAGGTGTTCAGACATACTACCTACAACTTCCCTTCTTCTACAGTTAATTTTCAGTCTTCCTTCTTCCTTCTTCCTTCTTCCTTCTTCCTTCTTCCTTCTTCCTTCAACTAATAGCAGACTTCAAACTTCGGCAAAACTGCCCGATCGCCTCCAAACCCTCATCCGGCGTCCCCTCTGCCAAACGCTTCACCACCGCACTACCAACAATAACCGCATCACTCCCCCACTCCTTTACTTGCACAGCGTGTTCCGGTTGAGAAATGCCAAAACCAACACCAATAGGTTTATCTGTCACCCCTCGCATTTCTACCAACAAATCTTCAACCCGTGTCTGTACCTGATTACGTATTCCCGTTACCCCAGTCACACTCACCAGATAAATAAACCCTTGAGACTGACGAGCGATCGCCTCTATTCTCTCTTTTGGGCTAGTAGGAGCCACCAACAAGGTCAACTCAACCCCAATATCCCCAGCAGGTTTTAACAAAATATCCGCCTCTTCCAACGGCAGATCCGGCACAACCAAACCCCTAGCACCAGCATCATAAACTTTTTTCAGGAAGCTCTCCACCCCTCGAGACAAAATCGGATTATAGTAAGTAAACAAAATAATTGGCGATCGCAACTTTTTGCTCGTCGTCTGCACCACCTCCAACACCGACTCCAAAGTAGTCCCCCGTTCCAAAGAACGAGTAGCAGCAGCCTGAATTACTGGACCGTCAGCCAAAGGGTCAGAATAGGGCACACCCAACTCAATCAAATCGGCCCCATTATTATCCAATACCTCCAAAGCTTTGGCCGTAGTTTCCAAATCTGGATCGCCTGCCGTAATAAAAGGAATAAAAGCACACTGGCGACCATTTTCCGAATTGCGTAGAGATTCAAAGCGATGAGAAACTGAAATCATTTTTAATTTTCAATATTGGATAAATAATTTATTCTGTTGCGGGTTTAATACCCCACCGTCATTTCAGTTATCAGTTATCAGTTAGCCTCCTGTCGGAGGAACTGCGTTAACAGTACCTCTAGTTAAAGTAAAGTGAATTGAAATATTGAACTTGATTTTTTTTCATCCCCTTGTAGAGCGGTAGCTCGCGGCGGAGCCAAGGGGAGGCTTGAGACCCTATTTTTTGGTCAATGGGGGTACTTAAAATTGCTTAGGGTTATAAGACACGAAGTGGTCGGTCATTGACTATCCATGAGCAATTTTCCCTTCTGACTTCTAACTTCTGACTTCTGACTTCTAACTTCTGACTTCGTTATTCCTGCTTATTCTGAGCTGCCCTTTCTTGTTCCACTTCTGCCTGTAACTGAGCCAACTCCTCTGGAGTCATTTCTTCCAGACGCTTTTGGATCACTGCTTCCTCATAATCCTTTAACTGTTGGTTATAGGTCATATTACTATTAGTAACCCGAAACAAATAGGTCAGTAGCCAGCCAACCAAGCCACCGACCAAAACTGCTTGTGTCCAGATACCAGCATCTACACCATTTACTCCTACTACCTGCAATATCAAGTAAAGGATACCACCAGCAGCAAAAATACCGACACTTATTCCAATGGCCTCAATTCGTCGCATTAACCTTCAATTTGTCGCCGTTTGGGGCGAAAGTTCAAAAATGGGGACAAAACTAACATACCAGGGAAGAAGAAGAACATCAAGAAATACATAAAGCCTCGTTCAAAGGAACTAACAACATACCAACGCATATTCAAGTAAGCATAGACTATAGCTGGCATTACCAAAAGGTAAGTTCCTGCTAGGACTGCATAAATAATTAGGATTATCAGATTCTCGTCTAGTTCTAAGTTCATAAACAATATTTATTTAGAAATTGCAATAGTTAATTGTATTCTGTTTAATATATTATTGGTTGAATGGCTATTTTTCCCTCAACCCTCCAAATTATTGCATATTTTGGCAGGACTCAGTTTTTTGAGAAAAAAATTCTGAAGTTGAGTAAATCTCTATGATAGAAAAAATCTGTGAACCAGAAATCCTATCTATTTTCAGGAGAATATCTGTCCTTGCCTCTTTACTTCTTTTGTTCAAGAATGCTGCCCTAGTATGTATAAAAGCTCGGCCTAGATGCGCGATGGTATGCCAAGCCTTAACTTTAGTCCAGGTTGAAAATTGATTCGGCCAGCCTTAAATACCTGGTGGTGGTCTATTGTAATTATTTTGTTAAGGGAAACAGCAGTGGGAGCATCTTGATCCCATAAAGCGACGTTTTTCATCTTCATCTACCATTACGCGAGTAGAACAAGCAAATATCTTTAGTCTTCCCTTTTTGAGCAACTCCCATTACCAACTTTTACAAGGAGTCTCAAATTTTTTTTTCAAAAGACTTGCCAAAAATTTGAACATTGTGATTAAATAAAGAAATGAGCTTTTTATGCAAATGCAGTAAGTTCAACACTCGACATAAAAACGGGGGTGTGGCGGAATGGTAGACGCTACGGACTTAAAATCCGTTGACCTTAACAGTCGTGTGGGTTCAAGTCCCACCACCCCCATCCGCAAGCGTAAATCAAATTTGGCCATCCGAAAAAAAATTTCAAACTTCAAACCAAACAAATCAAAGGCAACTTCTAAATTTATTCTCCTGGGGTGCTTCACAGAATGAATTTCAGAAGATTTGCTCTTCACCTTTAATCGAGAAGCATAATCACATCTAGTACAGGATGACGGAAATAACTGGTTACAAAATCCTCAAACCATTAGAAATAAATACTTTTGACTGTAATGAAGTGCGTCTTACATTCTGAGGTTTCCTCGCCAATTAGCACTCGCTTTTGTAGGGGCGAATGGCATTCGCCCCTACGACTTTTAACTTTTAACTTTTGACTTCCGCGTAGCGACACTAGGAATTTCATAACTCAGAAAATCATAAGCCATATCAGTATTAGGGAAAATAGCACGGGCCTCCTGTAGCAAATCATCCAACAAAATCGGATTCCCAGGAGCATATCTAGGACTAAAATGAGTCATCATCAAACGTTTAGCACCTGCGGCCAAAGCCACCTGTGCAGCCATAGTCGAAGTAGAATGTAATCTTTGAAAAGCCATATCAGCATCGCGATGAGAAAAAGTAGCCTCGTGAACAAGTAAATCAGCATCCTGTGCCAATTCCACCGCCCCATCACAAAAAACAGTATCAGTACAATAAACAAACTTCCGGCCAATCTGAGGTGCCCCACATAAATCTGCCCCACTAATTCTCCGTCCATCAGACAAAGTAATCCACTCACCCCGTTTTAACTTCCCATATATAGGACCAGGAGGAATACCCAAAGCCTTAGCCTTTTCCACATCAAAATGTCCTGGTCGGTCTTTTTCCGTTACCCGATAACCAACAGCAGGAACCCGATGTTTTAAATAACCACAACTAACAACATATTCATCATCCTCATAAATTACACCAGGTCTAGATTGGTAAATCTTCAAAGGATAAGCCAAACGAGTTTGAGAATATTTAATACAACCTTGCAAGTAATTCTCCAGCTCCGGGGGGGCCATATATGTCGATACTTTTAACATTCCCCCCCCCAAACCACAACTAGCTAATAACCCCATCAGACCAAAAATATGGTCGCCGTGCATATGAGTAATAAAAATACGAGTCAGTTGACTGACCTTAAGTTCACTGCGGAGAAACTGATGTTGAGTTCCTTCCCCACAGTCAAACAACCATAATTCACCCCGTTGAGGTAAACGTAAAGCAACACTCGAAACATTACGCGATCGCGTCGGGACACCAGAGCTAGTTCCTAGAAAAGTTACCTGCAAAACTTCAAAATTCCTCAGTAAACTCAAAAATATGATAATTATATCCACAAGTGATAATTATTCTTTAATTTTACCCTGTGAAATTTATTATCAAAATAATGTGGGTCGAAAACCCCGCCTTTTAAGGCGCAATATTTTTGGAGGTTTGCTCAAATCCCCTAGTTCCCTCCCCTCCACCGGAGGGGTTAGGGTGGGTTGGGAGGGGAGGGGCGAGGGGTGGGTTAACTTCTGACTTCTGACTTCTGACTTCTGACTTCGTTAAGGCTTGTGCCTACATTTTAGTTAACCTTAAATATAAAATCTAAAATCTGATGAGTTCTGGATTGCTATTTATTTCTGTTATTAATCGTTCCATTAAACCACTAAAACACTATTTGTGGACATCTATTCTATTCTGGTTACTAGCGATCGCCCCTGCTCAAGCTTCCCTAGTCTTGCGAATTGCCATTCAAGAAGGGGCGAAAGAAGTTAAAGTAGGAAGTTCTACAAGCGCCGTAATTAGAGATGGTGCGGGTAGAGCTATTGGCGAACTACAGCCGACGAAAGGCTTTACCGCCGAATTAAAATCGGGAAAAGTTGCTTTGTCTAACTGGGTATCTGGTCAAATGTGGATCGAACCTAAAGGAGAAGGTTATGTATGGATAGGCGATCGCTGGTATCGTGGACGTACTCACATTATCCCTAGCAAATCAGGAATTACAGCTATCAATTACGTTGATATAGAACAATATCTATATAGTGTTATTGGAGCAGAAATGAATGGCAACTGGCCTCAAGAAGCTTTAAAGGCCCAAGCAGTGGCTGCCCGCTCCTATGCTTTAAATAAGCGTCAAGAAAATAGTAACAATTTCTATGACTTAGGAAATGACCAACTATGGCAAGTATATCAAGGAATTAAAACAGAGTCTCCAGGTACTTATGCTGCTGTTGATGCCACTAAAGGTCAAGTGCTTACCTACAATGGTCAAATTATTTTAGCCCTATTCCATTCCTCCTCTGGAGGCCACACAGAAAATGTAGAGGATGTCTGGTCAAACCCACTTCCTTACCTCCGCGCGGTTCCCGACTTTGATCAAGATGCTCCAGTTTATGAATGGACAGAATCATTTACTCAAGCAGAATTGAAACAGCGAATATCAGGTGTAGGAAATATTATATCTATGACACCTCAGACTACTACTCCTCACAATAGTGTTATTACTATCAAAGTTTTAGGGGATGCAGGAGTTAAAACTCTTCAAGGTACAGATATTACAGCAGCTCTGGGATTAAAAAGTACCAGGTTTACAGTTACTCCTAATAAAGATGGAGGGCAACAAATTCCCAGCAGTTTCAAAATTACGGGGAAAGGTTTTGGTCACGCTGTAGGAATGAGTCAATGGGGAGCTTATAATTTAGCTCGGAACGGATATAATTACCAGCAGATTTTGTTGTATTATTACCAAGGTGCAAATTTAGCTAGAATTGATGTACGCTAAAACTAAATAAAATTTAGGCATTCTTTCTAAATCTAAGTAAATAAATCCTACTGTTAACGAAATAAATTTCAAAAAGTCAGATTTTACTAAAAATAAAAGAGTTAGATTGGTTTAATTAAAGCTTTTGAAATACAAAAATACTCCTGATTTAGGTAGAACTAGAATTTTATTGATTAGCTCATTTTCAAACAACTTTTTTTCAGATTAGGTTTAGATGATAATTCTTATGATAATTCTATAATCACAGGTATTTTTAGTTTAATAAAGTATATAACTTCTTCCTTTAAACCAAAGTTTATTTGCTCTATATAGGATATATTTTGGAGCTATATAAGCATATCCTCCAAAAGAGGGAGTAAGCGGTAGAGACGTTGTACGTCCGTACAGAATAGGTGGAAAGAATTGATGAATAAGAGTACAAAAATTGATTTTATTTTTGATGATTGGAGATTTCTATTTATGTACTTACAGCAGATTCAGTGATATATAAAGTACAAATATTAATAATTAGACGTTCCCAGTGCGGGCATCTTTGTACCCCACACCTGGTTGAATTTCTGTAAATTAAGAGAGATGGGGAGATGGTGAATATGAGGGTAAATTTCAACCTTTTTACCTTATTCTATTTTTCGAGTTCTTGACAATTAAAGGGATATACAGCAATCCTAAATAAGTTGCGGGTAATCAAAAAGTAGATAAAAAAACTGAAACTCCCACCTGTTGCCTGTTGCCTGTTGCCTGTTGCCTGTTCCCTAAAAGCGGTAAGATTTTTATACACAAATAAAATACGATTGCTATAGTGGCTAACATCCTGACATCTTTAGGAAGATCTAAAATAATACTAAGTTTTGTAGAAAAAAAGAGATGATAATTTTTACCTATTTCCCTGTACCTTCTTTTCATAATAAACATCAGTAAACCTGATTTATAATGTTAATTCTGCCTTCAAACCTCTAGACAGTTCTCGCAGAAAAAAAATGGTTCTATAATTTTATATTTTTAGATAACAAATGCAAAAATGGGAATATATATTAGTAGATGCTAGTCCTTATCCTTTTGGAGATAAACTGATTAGCATATATATCAACGGTCAAGAATGGCGAGACTGGAAAGACAGAGAATTACACGAGTTAGTTAATTACTTAGGGAATGAAGGATGGGAATTAGTAGCTATTCGCCATGACTCAAAAAATGATAATAATTACTTCATATTTAAACGCCCTAAAATGACACCAAATTAAGACTTTGTTGCATAGAATAAAATCTCGATCAGGGTTAACTGTATATCGAGATAGACAAGTTAATAAATTTGATAATTCTGTGTCGCCTCACATAAAATTGGTATAAGACCTAAAACCCAAAACCTAGCCCCTATCAGCAAATACCTAATTCTATGCCTCCTCACATAAAATTGGTATAAGACCTACCACCTAACACAATTTTAAGCACTTCAGTTAATATCTTAAGCATCTGATTGATTTAATCTTTTTTGCCATTCAGCATCAATTTTATCAGCTTGTTCAGCTTCCTGTTCTAGAATACTCTTTTCAGTTGTATATGCTAAACTTTCACGACCAATAATAGTTTCACTAGCAAATTTTTTAGCATATTCAATTTTCTGTTTTAACTGACTATCTGCTTGATTCAAAGTAATAACTCTTTTTTGTCTTTGTTGATTCCGTGCCTCTACTTTACCATTACGCCATTTTACCCAAAAATAACGAATTAAAGGTAAAACTAAAAAACCAACACCATAAACCAGTAGAAGAGGATAAATAACTTCAACAAAAGAAATAAATCCTCCTATCTGAGCTGCTACCGTACCATCTTCTAGCAAAGAACCCAAAACTAAAGCACCAACAAAATTTACAGCACCCAACCCAGTTGCTAACATTATTTGACCGGAAGTTGCTTCACTAAACCGCCAAATTTTTTCCTTTAAAAATGCAGAAATAGGTTGAGAATTCCACCCTTTTGCCGTTGCTTGTAACTCAGGAAAATGATAAACAATTTGACCTTCAGGACTAACCTCCGGGCGACCATTAAAACGAATTAATACTGGTAAAATATACTCCTCATATTCCAAAGCATAACCTTTACCCAAATCATCTAAATAAGGAGCAATTTGTTCAGCAACTACCGCCCCTTGATTATTCTTAATCACAGTAGCGATCGCTTGCCAACGTCGTTCATCTAAATTATAATTTGGGTTGCCATCTCCAAACAAAAAAGAAAACACAGCTTCAAAAAAATTCATCCCATCTTTTTTACCTTGAGAATGATATTCTTGTCTTTGACGTTGATATCTGTAGGGTCGGTCGTAATAACCCCAATCAAACAACAAAAACCAATTAGGATTAAACCAAAACCCAGGGAAAAACATCATCCCGCCACCGGAATTATTACTCCTACCACCTGAGTCATTTCTATCGCTACTAGAATTAAGAGAAATCACAATAATAGCAATAGCTACCAGTATAATTACCAGAGAAAGTATCAACAAAATACCAAAAGAAATCCGGATTAAATAAAACAATACTCGCCAAACTTTCTCCCACCATTCTCGCCATCTTAACCGCCAGAATTTATTCCTTAAAATACCTCTAAAATTCTTAGGAAATAAATAAGCAATTTCCCCTGCTTCTGATACTTGTAAATGACCACCAGCATCTGTAGCTAAAGCTAATAATCCTTGTTCTGCCACTTTCACATCTAATCCAGCTTTAGCCGCCACATCTCCCACAGTAACACGGTAGTCCAAATTCTCCACAGCTTTCATTATCGCAGGATTTGGAGTCATAACATTACCTCTGACCTAATTTACTTATCTATTAAAATTATAGACAAAAAATAATCTATCTAGGAGTAAGCATTTAACTATCAGTTATTAGCACTCAATTATCAAAACGTTATACTAATTAGGGTTTGCTGAAAAAGTCTTTTAGTAGGAGTAGGAGACAGGAGACAGGAGACAGGAGAAATGGCTTGGGAGCGAGGAGGTAGAAGTAAGAATTGTAAGAATGATTTTTCTGCCCAACTATGCGCCTAAAATACTAACTTTTTGAGCCTTTTAGACTGAAACAGGCGCACTTTTTTCGACTCCAAAAAGGCACTTTTCTTTGATCTGTCAATGCTTTTAGATTTAATCAGCAGAGCAATAATTAGAAAAATTAGCCCATACAAATTTTCCTCAAAAAATGTAGAAGTTGCCAGGTAGATCAAATCTAGTTTAATGCCATTTTATCCATAATTTTAATTCTTTCTCGATTGCTGAATCTTAATTCTGATTTCATTTGACCATAAACTATAGCAGAAGTAAGAAAGTGGATTATTCATATTTGATTGTTTCTCCTGCGGAGTGCTACGCAAACAGTTATTCCATAACTCAAGAATAGTAATAACAACTGTTATAATAACTGATTAGTGATGACTCATACCATTTTCATAAAATATTGCTACAGTGGTTGATTTCTAGGTGTTAGGTATTAGGTGTTAGGTGTTAGTTATGAGAGAGAACAAGTGCCAATTTTCCAATCCTTTGACCCCCGAATTTTACTGTAACAATCTTTCTTGAATTTGGTATTACACCTAGAGGCAAAAAGTGAGACTTGTTAACAAATTTCCGTTATTTATTGAGTTTATCAAAATCATAAGGGTCGCTCAACCCCGCTTTTTAAGGCGAAATATTTTTGGAGAGTTGCTCACGCATCCTCGTTACAAAAATAATTTCTGTACGAGCGAATAACCATTGGCTTCTACTGACTTCTGACTTCGTTAACTTCAGTCTCTTGTCACTGTATTTTTGCTACAAATAAAGTATTGATAAGAGGTATGCTTAAATGAAATTTATCAGCCCCAAAACCGACTTTGCCTTTAAAAAAATCTTTGGTTCTATTCACAGTCAAAACATCCTGATTAGCTTTCTCAATGCGATAGTTTATAACAATCAAAATATTATTCAATCCCTAGAGATAATTAATCCTTACAATCCTGGAGTTACTAATACTCTTAAGGAAACTTATTTAGATGTAAAAGCAGTTTTAGATAATGGTTCGACAGTCATCATTGAAATGCAAGTATTGAATGTAGAAGAATTTGAAAAACGAGTAATTTATAACCTAGCTAAAGCTTATGGCAATCAATTAGATGTAGGAGAAAGTTACCTCATGTTGAAACCTTTTGTGGCTTTGACAATTACCGACTTTGTTTTATTTGAAAAAACGGATAAAATTATTACTAAGTTTAGACTTAAAGAAGAAGCATAATTATTTAATTATCGTTCTGGAATTAACATTAATGTTTGTAGAATTACCCAAATTTAACAAATAATTATCAGGATTAGAAACTCTGAGTGAGAAATGGATATATTTTCTGACTTCAGCTCCAAAATTAGAAGTAGTAACCTCTTCATTAGGAGAAGTATCAGAAATAGAAGCAGCATTAAATATTGCGAATAAGGCGAACTTAAACAATGAATAATTAGAGGAATTAGAGAAACAGGAAAAGTTGATTAGAGATAGAAAAGGAGAAATTTCTCTAGCGAGAAGGGAAGGAATCGAAATTGGACGGGAAGAAGGAATAGGAATATTAATTAAACGTCAAATTCGCCGAAAGTTTGGAGAAATAGCGTAAGCATTCAGCTATTAGCTGTCAGCTATCAGCAACAAGACTCTCTCTTATACCAATTTGAAAAAAGAATGTTACGAATAGTTTAGTCAACTAAAGTAGTTTAATTCAGATACAAATTTACGCTTAATAGATTTTTCATGGCAAAAAATGATAATAAAAGCTACTTATACTGACTACTGACTATTGACTATTGACTACTAGAAATAGTCCAAATATTTGTAGCAAAAATTTATAAAATTGGTATTATGGGAGAGTATTTAAATTAGTATAAGCTTTAAGGGCAAGGGAACCAACTTTTTTAGTAAGACAATTAATACAGCTTTTATCCTAAACTAAAAGCAATAGCTGATAGCTGATGGCTGACGGCTGAATGCTTACGAAATAGCTCCAGAAGTTCAGACTCAGATAGAGCAGTTATCTCTGGAAAAATTAGATATTTTAGGTGATGAAATTTTTGACGCGCGCAACTATAGTAGATTTGGAAAATTGGTTGAATCAACAACTAAAATAGCTGATGGCTGTTTGGGCAGCTATTAGCTGTCAGCTAGCCTCCTCCGGAGGAACTGCGTTAACAGCAACAAGATTCTCTCCTTAAAGACAGTGTTTGAATTAATATAGACTTTAATAGCAAAGGAGCCAACTTTTGTAGTAAGAGAATTAAATATTGCTTTGATCTTAAACTAAAAGCAATAGCTGATAGCTGATTGCTGACGGCTGAATGCTTACAAAGTTTCCAATATCTCACAACTCAAATCATATTGCTATAGTTGATATTCTACTAATAAACAAAATAAAAAAAATATCCCTAATCCAATCAAGCCTTAATGTATTCTTCTGATTTGTATATTATAATTTTATCTTGAAGACCTCCAAGAAAAGAGAGTATTTACTGGCATAATTTTAGTCAGAGATTAAAGTCATAAACTCAAAAATTATGTTTGAGCGAAGCAGGATAAAAGTAAAGTGCAAACATTGTAATCTTCACTTCTTCCTTCTTACCGAAATATTGTGGTTTAAAGCCTCCCTTTTTAAGGGGATAATAAATAAAAATTTTCCTGTTCGTCAATCCTATCCGTTTTCAACGAGAGGTAATTCTAAATTCTAAATTCTAAATTCTAAATTCTAAATTCTAAATTCTAAATTCTAAATTCTAAATTCTAAATTCTTGAATTCCTTGAATAAATGCTTATATCCCTTCGCATTAACAACTTTGCTCTTATAGACCATCTAGACCTAGAATTATGTCCCGGTCTAAATGTCTTCACAGGAGAGACGGGTGCTGGTAAGTCCATTATCCTAGATGCTCTTGACGCAACTCTAGGCGGTAAAGTAGACCGTCGTGTAATCCGAACAGGAACTAAACGAGCTATCTTAGAAGCAACCTTTGAGCTAAACTCATCTCTGGCCAAATGGTTAGGAAATCAAGAAATAGACCCAGTAGATGGTACATTAGTAGTGTGTAGCCGTGAAATTAGTTGTGCCCAAAGTTCTCTCCGTACTAGGTCTCGTCTCAATGGTATTCTGGTTAATCGCAAAATAATGGACCAATTGCGCGATCGCCTAGTAGAAATTACAGCCCAAGGCCAAACTCTACAATTAGGAAATCTTAATCTCCAAAGGGAATGGCTCGATCTATATGGCAGTCATCCCCTACTAGAATGCCGAGAAGCAGTAAGTATTGCCTACCAAAAAGCTCAAAAAGCCAAAGCAGCATTAGAAAATCGTCGTCAGTCAGAGCAGGAACGTTTACAAAGAATAGATTTATTAGAATATCAAGTACAAGAATTAGATAAATCTAATCTTACTGAACCTCAAGAATTAGAACAATTAACACAAGAAAGTCAACGCCTTAGTCATGCAGTTGAACTTCAACATCAAAGCTATCAAATATATCAAGCTTTATATCAAAATCAAGGAGATAATTCAGCAGCAGCAGACCTCCTGGGAGAAGCAGAAACCATATTAAACGATATGGTAAACTACGACTCCACATTACAACCTGTATTAGAAATGATTAATGAAGCTTTATCTCAAGTTGTTGAAGCTAGCCGACAAATTAGTAGTTATGGCGAGGAATTAGAAGCCGATCCTCAAAGATTACAGGATGTAGAAGAAAGAATTCAAGAACTTAAACAAATTTGTCGCAAGTATGGTCCAACTCTAGAAGAAGCTATTAATTATTATTACAAAATACAAGCAGAACTCAAAGAATTACAAGATGGTGGAGAGTCTGTTGAAGCACTCGAAAAAGTATACTTAGAAACTCAAAAACAATTACAAGATAAATGTAGCGAACTTAGCTTAAAACGTCATAGTGCCGCTGCTAAATTAGAGACACACTTAGTAGAGGAATTAAAACCCCTCGCTATGGAAAAAGTTAAATTTCAGGTACAAATTACTCCCACTACCCCAACAATTACAGGAGCTGACCAGATTACATTCTGCTTCAGTCCAAACCCTGGTGAACCACTACAACCTCTAAACTCAATAGCTTCTGGTGGAGAAATGAGTCGATTTTTATTGGCATTGAAAGCTTGTTTTTCTCAAATAGAAGGATCTGGTACCCTAGTATTTGATGAAATAGATGTTGGAGTCTCAGGAAGAGTAGCAGCAGCCATTTCAGAAAAACTACATCAACTTAGTCGGAAACATCAAGTCCTCTGCGTAACCCATCAACCCATAGTAGCTGCAATGGCTGATAATCACTTTAATGTCAGTAAACAAGTAGTTGAGGAAATACCTAATCAAAACTCTGAAGTACGGACTATAGTTAGAGTTAAAAATCTCAATAATTATCAACGCCGGGAAGAGTTGGCACAATTAGCTAGTGGTAGGCCAGCTCAAGAAGCTATAGCTTTTGCAGAATCTCTTTTAACTGAAGCTGCTACTAAACGTCGGCAAAATTTGACTATACCTATTTCTAGTTCTGGAGGAGATTCTTAGTCCATGATACCGATTCTATTAAAAATACAATAATATAGAATAACATTAACAATTGACTTTAACAAATGGCAAAAAATTGTGTAGATTATGTTGAATTATCAACTTAGATATAACACTATCCATAGTATCAATAGCAACTTTTTGTGCTATATTATGAATATCAAACAACAAGAGGGCACAATTTTAACAACAAATAAAAACTTGCTTCTATGTGGAGAATAAATTAGAAACTTTTAGTAATGATAGTTTTGATAATTATGAATTAAAGGTTGAGCAAGTGCAAGATATAAGCTTCTATACTATCAAACAAAATTAATATGCTTATTGAAGAGCTAGCATTAAATTAAGGGGTTAAAAGTCAAAAAAATTTTCATAACTGAAGAACCTGAAGCTAACACTTAGAACTTTTGTAGTAGACCTTATCTAAAAATATTTAGAATAAATTTATTGAAAGAAGAGTAAAAATTTAATTATGTTAGACTACACTACAGATATGAATGATTTTTAAATCACTCAATTCTTAATATTAATTAACAAATTGATCTTGAAGGACTGAAAAGCCTTACATAGAAAGAGCATCCAAAATATTTAATTAAACTGTTATGACATCTGCATCTCCAAACCAAATAGCAACAGAGTACACAATCCCAACAGAGGATGTGGAAGTTATAGAGGGTCCCAACCATCAGGTGTCTCACCCTCAAAGTTACTCTGATAATAATACTTATAATAATCCAGAAAATAATCGTAATAATGGAGATAACCCCAAAAGTTACTCAAAAGTCAACGAAAATAGTGCATTAGTTCATCCTGGGTCTAGTTTCTCAAGCTATCTAGCTCCCCTAACAAAAGAAACCTTTGTTGAAGCGGTTAAAGATGTTGAAGAAAAGCTCAAGACAGTTAATCAAACCCTGGGAATGCTCAACAATTTGTTAGAAGCTCAAGGATTTGATGCAATTCTACATGAAATGTTGCGCTCAATTACCCTCAAAACAGGAGAATTATTAAACGCAGACCGGACAACAATTTGGCTATTAGATGAAGAAAAAAATGAACTTTGGTCAACAGTAGCAAAAGGAGCAGATGGGAAACTCTTAGAATTAAGAATTCCAGCCAATGTAGGAATAGCAGGAGAATCAGCTCAAGAGAAAAAAGTAATCAACATACCCTACGATTTCTATGACGATCCACGTTCCGCTTCAGCACAAAAATTTGACAAACAGAATGGATATCGTACCTATACTATGGTAGTAATGCCATTACTGAAAGAAGATACAGGGGATTTAATCGCAGTTGTCCAACTCCTAAACAAGTTCAAACCAGACCACGAAAAATATGAACAACTCGGAGACAAAATAGATGTCAACGGATTTACTCAAGAAGATGAAAGAGTATTTCGTGAATTTGCCCCTTCCATTAGTCTAATTCTAGAATCCTCTAAGTCATTTTATGCAGCAACTCAAAGACAGAGAGCAGCAGAAGCTCTAATGAAAGCTGTAGACTCCCTCAGCAAAAGTAGTCTAGACTTAGAAGATACTCTAGGAAAAGTTATGGAGCAGGCCAAGGAACTGATGAACGCAGACCGCAGTACCTTGTGGCTCATAGATAACGATAAAAGTCAACTATGGACAAAAATCCCGATTAATGGAGAACTCACAGAAATCAGAATTGCTAAAGATAAAGGCTTTGCTGGCATGGTGGCCACATCTGGCGAACCACTACTTATTCCTTTTGACGTTTATAAAGATACCCACTCAGTTACAGCCAAGGAAACAGATGAAAAAACAGGTTATCGTACCTGTAGTTTGTTGTGTATGCCTGTTTTTAATGCTGACGATGAATTAATTGGTGTAACTCAGCTAATTAATAAAAAGAAACAGGGAGATTATCCACCATATAATCATGCCAACTGGCCTGAAGCACCAGAGCAGTGGAAAGCCAGTTTTAATCGCAACGATTTAGAGTTTATGAAGGCCTTTAATATTCAAGCAGGTGTGGCCCTCCAAAATGCTAAATTATTTGATACAGTTAAACAAGAGCAACAGAGACAAAAGGATATTCTACGGAGTCTGACCAACGGGGTAATATCTACAGATCAAAAAGGCAAAGTTATTGCTACAAATGAAAGTGCTAGACATTTACTAGGCATTAGTGACACAGATATATTAGCAGGTAAATCTGTAAGCGAATTAGTACGTCTCAAGGAAGGTGACTTTTCTAGGTGGCTAGATTTAGCCCTTTCTCCGAATTATACTAAAGAATACCAACAGTATTATCCAGACCAAACTTTGTTACCCCTGGGAAATTTGCCTCCTCAAAGTATTAATTTGTCAATTAACTCTATGATTGATGTTTGCGACCTTGAGAAAGTTAATGGCGTTTTAGTAGTGATGGAGGACATTACTGGAGAAAAGCAAGTGAAAAACTTGATGTATCGCTACATGACACCAGAAGTTGCAGAGCAATTATTAGCAAGTGGCGATACTGGTTTAGGAGGAAAACGTCAACAGGTTTCTGTGCTTTTCAGTGATATTCGTAGCTACACTACTTTGACAGAAGGTATGGAAGCTGAAGAGGTTGTCACTATGCTGAATGAATACTTTGAAGAGATGGTAGATGCTGTATTCAAATACAAAGGTACTCTTGACAAATATATAGGAGATGCTCTAATGGCAGTATTTGGCTCTCCAGCTCCTCTAGAACATCATTCTTTGTGTGCCATGCAAAGTGCTGTAGAAATGCGTCAACGCCTGAAAATTTTCAATGAAGAGCGTGTAGCTAAGAACAAAATGGCCATTAAGATTGGTATGGGCATTCACTCAGACGAAGTAGTTAGTGGTAATATTGGCTCTAGTAAGCGTATGGAGCTAACTTCTATTGGAGATGGTGTGAATCTTGCTTCTCGCCTTGAAGGTACAAGCAAGCAGTATGGTACAGACCTGATCATCAGCGATAATACTTATCAACCTTACAGAGATATGCTTTGGGTTCGGGAACTAGACCTTATTACTGTGAAGGGAAAAAGTAAGCCTGTGAGAATATACGAATTGTTAGGCTTTAAGGAAGGCGAGCTGAAGCAAGAGTTAACTGAGCAACAACACCATATAGTTGAACATTATCATCAAGGACGAGAGTATTACTCAAGACCATCCAAAGAAAAAAATTTAACAGACCTCTCTATCAAAGAAGCTTTTGCCATGGCTGCAGCTGAATTTAAAGAAGTCTTGAAAATCGATCCAAACAACAAAGCTGCTAAGTTGCACCTTGGTCGTTGTCAGCTATTTCAGACCGAGCTTCCTCCAAAAGATTGGGATGGAGTCTGGAATTTAACTGAAAAGTAAATAATTTCTATCTAAATAAAAATAGAATTTTAGCTCTCATTTTGAAAAAACTAGCCCTAGTTATGACTAATTTAAATTCCCACTACTCAGATACTGAGTGGATAGATCAGGTTCATCAATTATTGTTTGAAGTTGTCCGTAATTCCTTGTCGGATAAGCCTAAACTACCAGAAAATCTTGCAGACAAAGCTCTACCACTAGCACAGAAAGCAAAAACTATTCAAGAAAAAGCTGATGGCCAAGTTATTCCTCCAGATTCTTTAGAATGGGTAGAAAAAGTCCGTCAACTTTTGTTGGATTTATCTCGTGCTTCTTTGGCAGATATACCTAGACTACCTGTAAGTATGGGTCAAAGATCTCTTGTACTGGCACAAACAGCTCAAGAGATTAGGGACAAAGTTACTGAAAAAAATCGTAGTTTTTAACAATAAAAGTTTAGAGCAATCTCCATTATAATAATACAACTTGTATTGCTACTCAGTATTACTACTAACAATTTTAAGTTTTTAGAAGCTTTTTTAATATGGAATCAGATAGTCAACCTGTCAGTTACTCGGACGATGAACCTCCTCAAAGGATTGCAAATATTTTGGGATGTGCGATCGCTGTACTGACTCTGACACTACCTTTATTGGCCATTACTCGTTATTCTGATCGTAATATAAATGTATTTCCTCAAACCTCTTTTGACACTCCACGGGATCAATAAATCCGCGTGGATTCTTAAGGGTCATAAATTTGCCCGGATAAATCCACGTCAAATTTAACCCTTAATGGTATAGCCAAAGATACCTCTAATCTGTCCGGGGTAAACCCCCATAAGGTTGCTTTTGATTCCAATGTTGGCAGCAGCATTACAGTCTGCATCTATCAATTTCTTTTGCTTAGTTCTATACAAACCACGTTTGACTCGTTTGCCACTAAAACTGTATTCACTTGGATTATCAGTATTGTAAACAGGTAACTGATCGCCGTCTAAAAAACTAGCTTTAGAGTTATAAGATTCTTCTTGTTCTATATAGGTTAATCCATATCTATCACACATAGTTTTTAGCTTAAACCTGAAACTATGGTGTGGTATTTGTACAAACTTTTGGTTAGTTTTTTTACCTAAATTGATATTTTGTTTGATTCGGTGATTAACACCGACAACAATAGTAAAGTAAATATCTTGTTTTCAGTACACCAGTTGATTAAATATCTAGCTGCTTTATTGAAGTAATCCCTAACTTTATTGTTTCGATTTACCGTAATACTAACTTGCTTTTTGGTTAAACCTTTGATGCCTTGTTTATCTTTTATAGACTGCAATAAGCGATTTTTCTTTGTTGTACCACTGGTTGATTGATTTAAGTTTTCTACCGTCTAAAATAAATGATGACCCAGTGTTTGATACACAAGTTGCGCTTATTGTCTAGACCAAGGTCTACTGCTAAAGCATTGTCAGACTTTACTTTTGGTTGTGGTTGTTCTTCTGTAATAAATTCTACTGCCTCCTGTGGAGGAGCTACGCTTTCAAAAAACCTAGCATCATATCTAGGAATTATTCTAACTTCCTTGAGATGTTTACCTACTAATCTTTCTGGAAAGGGGATTTTAACTGCACTATATTCAGCCTTGAATTTCCTAGACATTGGAATATTAAAATACCCATTTTTTACCTTCGCTTAAAGGACGGTGGTTTCCCACTTACCTGAAGCTTATAATGATTTCCAACAAAATTTCTAGGAAATTTAGTTTCAATTTATGAATTTTAGACTGGGCAATGTTTTTCCCACTGTTGCCTGTTGTCTGTTGCCTGTTACCTGTTACCTGCTATAAATAAAATATTCAAGAATTTGGAGCTACTACAACTCGATTACGTCCTTCATACTTAGCCTGATAAAGAGCAGCATCAGCAGCTTGAATCACCTTTTCCCCAGTTTTGCCATGTTCGGGAAAGCAAGCAACTCCTAAAGAAACAGTAATAGAACTTAGCAGTATACCATCATATTCTACAGATAATTGTTTGATTTCTTTCCTGATTTGTTCGGCTCTTTTTGCGGTGCTTTCTAAAGAACTTCCTGGTAATATCATAATTAGTTCTTCCCCACCATAACGACAAGCTATGTCATAATCTCTAACATTCTGTTTTAAAAAAGAGCCTAAATTTTTGAGAATAATATCTCCAGCAGCATGACCAAATTCATCATTAAACCTTTTAAAATGATCTACATCAATCATAATTATACCAATAGGCTTTTCAGTTCTAATAGCTCGGTAAGTTTCTCTATTCAGAAATTCTTCTAAGTAACGGCGATTAAATAATCCAGTTAGAGGGTCACGAATGCTTTGAATTTTCAAAGTTTCCTGTAATTTGAGATTGGCTAAAGCTAGTCCAAATTGTTTAGCTAATGTTATCGCTAATTGATGTTCTTCTTTTGTGATTTTTGTTTTTCTTGATAATAAAATGAAATAACTCCAATGGCTTGGCCTTGTGCCATAATCGGTATACATAATGTTGTTTTAGGTAATGGTTGTGGCAGATGTTTACAAGTTAAAGCTGTTTGAGTATCCTCTACAAAATGAACTTCTCCCCGACGTAAAGCAATACATTCATGGGGGGAAAAAAGTGTTTCTTCTGGTATTTTTGCTCCCCAATTTGCAATGGCTTCAACTAACATTCTTGAATCACTAATTTTAAATACCGATCCATAAGTATTGGGAAATAAATTTTGAATTAATGGCAGAATAACTTGACAAGCTTCTTCAACAGTAAAGCAAGCTTGAAGTAAGTCAATCATGTTATTTAGTAAGGTAATTTCTTGATTCCGACTTTCTAAAGCTTTGACCCAATTTGTTAATTTTTTATTAGCTTCTTGAGATTGATTTTGTGCTTGCTCTCTTTCCTGAATTTCTTGAGCGATCGCTTCATTCATTTCTCGTAAGGTTTTCTCTGTACGTTTTCGTTCAGTAATATCTCTAAAAGAGGCAAGATAAGCTTTTTTTCCTTCCCAAATTATATTGCCAAGTCGCATTTCAGCCATTCCTATTTCTACGCGCAATTCATTCAATGGTCTGACTATCTCTATTTCTACTCTTTCTCCCACAACTAAAGGAAACCCAAAAGCTTTTCCAATTAGTTCATCTTCTGTACGACCAAAAAGCAATGCTCCTGCAGGATTAACAAATTGAATTACACCTTCTGTATCAACAATTAAAATTCCATCAGGATTCATTGTAGTCAACATTTGCATGACTTTTTTTTGTCTTTTCAGCTCATTTTCTGTTTCTTGACGAACTGTCACATTTTCAAATAATATACCCACACAATTATTCAGCAAAGGAAAGGCTTTTACTGCAAAAATACTATGAGGAATTCGTTGTTCAAAATATTCAATTTCACCCAAATCTCTATTTTTTCCCGAATGAATAACTTCAGCATAAATTTCTGGTAAGTCAGTCTTTAATAAGTGAGGAAAACATTCACTAATTCGCTTGCCCATTATTTCTTTTTCTTCATATCCAGTTAAATGAGTAACAGCAGGATTAGTCGCTTTTAATCTAAAACTACTAACATCATTCAGGTCTTCCATCTGCCAAACGTGCAAACCAACTTGCATATTTTTAACTATATCTGCGTATATTTTATTTTCTGTAAGTTTTGCTTTTAATTGTTTATTAACTTCTCTTAGTTTAGTTTCTGCCTGCTGACGTTGCTTCAATTCTTGTTGCAGTTGTTGATAAAGTTCTGCTTGTCGAATAGCAATTGCCATTTGCACTGATAATTGTTGTAGTAATTCTATTTCTGAATTTTGCCATTCTCTAGCATCAATACAGTGATGAGCAATTAATAATCCCCATAGATCGTCTCCTTGTAAAATAGGTACTACTAATATAGATCGTACTTGAAATCTGAGTAATAATTCTACATAACAAGTTGGCAGATTACTGTTAGTAATGTCTGTAGCTGAACTCACACGACCAAGTTTATAAAGATTGATTAAATCTTCTTTAAAACATGGATCATACAGAACTTCATTAATTATCGATCTTGATTGATAGCTAACTGATTCTACTTCAACAATACCACTACCATCTGGTTGAAATTTATATATAAAAACACGGTCAACATTGAGTAAATCTCGTACTACTGCTACAGCAGTATTGAGGATATAGTCTAACTCCAATGATTGGCGAATTTTGAGAGATATTTCTGCCAAAATTTTAGAAAATTTCTTTTCAGATATTAATTCTGAATCAGATAAAGAATTTGGGTGCATAATATCAATATCTCTTAAATTTATAATTATTTTTTATAATTTATTTATCCTAGTTAAAAATCACTAAATCTATATTTTTTGTGAAAAATACATATTATTATAGACAAAATATTTATATTTTTAGGATTTAGCAAAGTCTTGCGCTAAGGAAGTAAATATTTTACAATTTCATATATAGTCATCCTCGATATATAAATTTTACTGTGTGTAAAAATACTTATGCAGATAGCAGAAGTCATTTCAGTTATCAGTTAGCCTCCTCCGGAGGAACTGCGTTAACAGTTATCAGTTAGCCTCCTCCGGAGGAGCTACGCTTTCCGTTTGTCATGCTCCGCAAACATGTCGCGGGCGTTAACGTTTGCGCCCTTCATTCCGTTAGGAAAGTTGTGCGCTAGCAAAACAGTACCTCTGCAATAAGGAGGCTTGACATAAGGAATATTCTCTTTTTTATCCCTTTAAAAGGGTAGGTTTTAGACCACAATTTCTCGGTAAAAAATTATTATCTTTTCTTATATCTTAAAAATTTTCAAAACTGATGCAACTAAAAATAATAAAATTCATTCAATTCCTTGAATAGATAAATGATATTTTAGTTATCTTCTTCTCAGAAAAACTAAGATACTTAACCATAATGAAAATTGGCAATATTTGCAGTATAAAATTTGAGCATATGACTAATACCAGTAAAAAAAAGAATGCTATAAAAAGTGCATTTTGAACGGAGATACTTAAAAATAGCTGTTCCAATTTATTTTATATAGCTATCTCTAATCATTTTTACCTTTTTTTCAATATCTACTCCCTCTTCCTTCTTATTTCTTCCCTCTGATATACGGACGCCCTTATGCAACCTCCCTACCATTTGTAACAAAAATTTATCAAAATGGCATAATACCAATTTAAAAAGAATATTAGTCAGTATTTCCTGCGGAATGCTTACGAATGTTACGAATAATAAGGGCGATCAAAAGACTTTATAGGAGATGTTCCTTTGACTAATAAGATAAGTTATGAACTAAGAAATGGCATACAAGCTATTCATTCTAACTCGGTCCTCCTGACTTCCCCTCCCCTCCACGGTCGGGGTTAGGGGTGGGTTGACTCTTAAAAAATCCGGTTGTGCGTCAAGAAAGTGTGGTTCCTGTGGGGAGGGTGGTTCCTGTGGGGAGGGTGGTTCCTGTGGGGAGGGTGGTTCCTGTGGGGAGGGTGGGGAGAGCTGAGAAAGTAGGAGGAATAATTGGTAGTGCGTCAAGGAAGTGTGGGGAGCGTGGGAAGTTGGTTCCTGTGGGAAGACGCTCGAAAGTAGGAGGAATAATTGTACCTGCATCTTTTTGGGAAGTGTCTCTCACCCGTCCTAACTTTTTAGTCTTAAAGGCTGAAAAATTTGCACCCCCTCCGCGACAAAAATGCGCTCAAGCTTGATATATCAGTGCTTTTAGATTATATTGACCTGCCCTACTTACTTATCCCACACTTTACGCTCTGCACAACCAAAAATCCTCTAGCTATTTTTCATTAATTGATAATTGATAATGGATAATTGATAATTACCTCGGGTTTTAACCGTTACGGAATTGAATATAAGGAAATATTATTTCTTTATTTCCCCGATCAAGGGAGGCTTCAAGGCGCGAATTATTTAATTATTAATTATTAATTATTAATTATTCGGTAACAAAAATTTATCAAAATGGTATAATAGGGTATCAGACTATATTTCAACACCACAGGCTAAATTTACCTGCGAGATTAGTCTATAAAAAATAGGTAAGCATTTCCTGCGGAATGCTTACAAAAATAGAGTTATTTGCACTAAGAAATAATTCAGCTACGAATAGTCATTTTGCTCAACTATATAATTATCTAAAACATCAAATAAATCCTCAACACTAGCATTATGATCTAGAAAAGAAAACAAATGTTTATAACTAAGTCTACCTTGTTTATCTAATACAAATTGTCCTGGCAGAGGTGCTCCTAAAGCTTGACCGACTCGATAATTTTTAAATACCTGACAACTAGAATCACTCAGCAAAGGCATTTTTAAACTTAGATCGCTGACAACAACCTTACTTTGTTCCCTATCTGTACTCGTAATCATTAATATTTCTACTCCCGCTCTAAAATTTTTCATAATTATTATTTAAAGCTAAAATATGAGGAAAACAAAATGGACAATACTGTTTCTCAGTAAATATACGAGTCAAAGCAACTATTACAGGTTTTACCCCCCAATAATCTGATAAACGAACTAATCTACCATTTGTGATATCTGGCAATTCAAAATCTGGCGTTCTTTTTCCGTTATCCAAACTATTAATAGGTGGAATAGGTAATAAATTTTGAAAAAACGTTGATTTATTAAACCTCTAAAATCATAGGAAGTTAGCATAATATTGATTAATTTAAAAGTTAAAACTCAAAATTTTAATGTGTTGAAATATCCTCTAAACTTACAACTCCAACACTTTTAGAACTAGAATATCTAAGAAAGTGTCGGAGTTGACATTTTTGTTAATTATGTAGGTACTTTATAGTCTGCCTAAATCAATTTATTTAACAGCTGCAAAGAATTCCTTAGATTTGATTGGATCGGGATTCATAGTTTTATCTCCTGGTTTCCAACCTGCAGGGCAAACCTCATCTGGGTTAGCCTGTACATACTGAATAGCTTGTAGAGTACGCAAGGTTTCATCAACATTACGACCAAAAGCAAGATTATTAATCGTGGCGTGTTGAATAATACCTTCTCTATCAATAATGAACAAACCACGCAGAGCAATACCTGCTTCTGGGTCTAAGACATTATAGGCAGAACTAATTTCTTTCTTAATGTCAGATAATAGTGGATAGTTAAGATCTCCAACTCCACCAGATTTACGATCTGTTTGAATCCAAGCTAAATGTGAAAATTCACTGTCTACTGAAACTCCTAAAATTTCAGTGTTAAGTGACTCAAACTCTTTGTAGCGATCGCTAAATGCCGTAATTTCTGTTGGACAAACAAAAGTAAAGTCCAAGGGATAGAAGAATAAAACTATATACTTACCACGATAATCAGACAGTTGAATTGTCTCGAATTCCTGATCTACTACAGCTGTAGCAGTGAAATCTGGGGCTTCCTGGCCCACACGCAGGCATTCGTCTGTCATGATTTAATTCTCCTTAAAATAACTTGTTGACACTCAAAACTAAAAGAAAACTTATGGTTTGATATTCTTTAATTCTTCCATATTGCCTCTTCATACTAGACCTTGAATTACAAAAAAACACCCTAGAATTTCTCCTTTCAGACCTCCCTAGACCAACTTCAGTCAATTAAATATTTTCAGACGTGGTCTATCATTCCATTCTGATTCTCAAATATCTAGGTGGACGTACAAATCAAAGTTTTATTTATGCAGTTAATCAGTTGCTAATTAAATCTATTTTTA
>NZ_BLZO01000134.1 GCF_014132355.1 Okeania sp. KiyG1 | reverse complement strand
CCTGGATAATAACGAAATTCAGACCACAACAGATATTAATGGATTGTACCAATTCAACAATATTAATCTAGCACCAGGAACATATAGTATTAGAGACATTTCCCCAACAGGATTTACTCAACAACAACCAGCACCAACCATTACCATCAATCCCACAGATACAATTGTCAATTTGACCCAGGTAGATTTGACAAATATAGCGAATAATATTCCAGCAAATATTAGTGGAACAAAATTAAACGACACAAACAATGATGGAATAGGAGATACACCAGCACCTAATATCACCATATATATAGATACCAACAACAACAACATCCTGGATAATAACGAAATTCAGACCACAACAGATATTAATGGATTGTACCAATTCAACAATATTAATCTAGCACCAGGAACATATAGTATTAGAGACATTTCCCCAACAGGATTTACTCAACAACAACCAGCACCAACCATTACCATCAATCCCACAGATACAATTGTCAATTTGACCCAGGTAGATTTGACAAATATAGCGAATAATATTCCAGCAAATATTAGTGGAACCAAATTAAACGACACAAACAATGATGGAATAGGAGATACACCAGCACCTAATATCACCATATATATAGATACCAACAACAACAACATCCTGGATAATAACGAAATTCAGACCATAACAGATATTAATGGATTGTACCAATTCAACAATATTAATCTAGCACCAGGAACATATAGTATTAGAGACATTCCCCCAACAGGATTCACTCAACAACAACCAGCACCAACTATTACCATCAATCCCACAGATACAATTGTCAATTTGACCCAGGTAGATTTGACAAATATAGCGAATAATATTCCAGCAAATATTAGTGGAACCAAATTAAACGACACAAACAACGATGGAATAGGAGATACACCAGCACCTAATATCACCATATATATAGATACCAACAACAACAACATCCTGGATAATAACGAAATTCAGACCATAACAGATATTAATGGATTGTACCAATTCAACAATATTAATCTAGCACCAGGAACATATAGTATTAGAGACATTCCCCCAACAGGATTCACTCAACAACAACCAGCACCAACTATTACCATCAATCCCACAGATACAACATTTGACTTCTCCCAAATCAACCTCACCAACATACCCAACAATATTACTCCTCCCGGAATCTCTATTACTCAAACAGGTGGAAGCACTGACGTTATCGAAGGGTCAACAACTGATACTTACCAAATAGAACTCGATAGCAATCCTAGCGATCCAGTTAATATTACCATTACTTCAGAAGGTCAAGCTCTTCTCAGTGATAGTGATGAAACACTAAGCAACACAATTAACTTGACATTTAACCCTGGTAACTTAGGAGCTCAAACGATTACAGTTACAGCAGTAGATGATAATATTGCAGCAGGAGACTCTATTGATAACATTATTCATACTGCTACGAGTAACGATCAAAATTATAATGGTCCTACTGCACCATTTACGGTAGATGGTACACCATCGAATGTCATTACTGCTAATATCACAGATAACGATATTCCTAATGTTGTGATTAACCCCGCTACAACTGACGCAACAGAGGGAGGAGCAACAGGTAGTTATCAAGTATTCTTAACCACAGAACCTATTGGCAACGTTTCTATCAACTTTAATACAGACCAGCAAATTCAACCAATAGCTCCTATTACTTTTGACCAAACTAACTGGAATGTTCCTCGAACAGTTACAGTTACAGCAGTAGATGATAATATTCCAGAAACGGAGACTCAAAATATTAGCACGATCGCTCATCAAGCTTTTAGTCAGACCGACCTTAGATACAATAATCTCAACATATCTCAAGTCACAGTAAATATTGATGACCCCGCTCCTACACAAGTCCTGATTAATCAAACTGATGGAAATACAGCTTTTACTGCTGGAGGGTCTGACAATTATACGATACAACTAAATAGTAATCCCACAACTCCTATTGAAATAGCGATCGCCCCGCCCCTAGAAATCAATCTTGGTAGCGGTCCTGGAGTTCCGATCACCCTAGAATTTAATGAATCAAATGGAACTACTCCGCAAAATGTAACAGTTACGGGAGTTAATGATGGTAACTTTAACATTTCTCACAGTGCAACTCTTGATGGTATTGACCCAAACCTACAATTTATTGTAGATGGAGTACCGACAAATATTGTTAATGCTAATGTAACTTCTCAATCTCAACCTCTTGGCAACATTAGTGGTACAGTATTTGACGACCTCAACAATAATGATTCTCCAGACCCCACGGAGGGAATAGGAAATATCACCGTTTTCATCGACTCCAACAATAACAACATCCTCGACCCCAACGAAAGAAATACTTTAACCAACCTCGATGGTAATTACAACTTCTCGGAACTAGAAGCTAATACTTATAATATCCGAGCAGTACCTCAAGGTAATTTTATTCCTGAACTTATCGCACCAGTCCCCCTATTAGCTGGTCAAAATGCTACCAATATAAATATTCAAAATAATATCTCTCCAGGAAGTATCAGTGGAAATATATTTAACGATATTAACCTTAATGGTTTATTCGATTCAGGAGAAACAGGATTAGGAGATATCACTGTTTTCCTAGATACTAATCAAAATGATACTCTTGACCCCAACGAACAACAAGCTACTAGAAATGGGTTTGGTTTCTATAGCTTCTCTAACTTATTACCAGGTAACTATACAGTCAGAACAATTTCTCCTCAACCTAATGCTACTCTCACAACTGCAGCAGAGTTTCCTGTTTCCTTGTCTTCTAGTCAAAATGTTAATGATATTAACTTTGGTTATAGCATTGCCAACTCAGGTACTCTCCAATTTAGCGAACCAACTTTTAACGTTGCGGAAAATACTCCTACTGCTACAGTCACAATAACTCGTACTGATGGGAGTGATGGAGTAGTTAGTGCTAATATCAACCTTTCCAGTGATACGGCAGTTCAAGGTGTTGATTTTGGCAACCCTTTTCCTAACCCTATTTTCTTTGCAGATGGAGAAACACAACAAACTGTCAGTATTCCAATTTTTGATAATTCTATCGTTGAAGGAAATAAAACTGTTAACTTGAGTTTGAGCAATGTTACTGGTGATGGAACTATTGGTCAACCTGCTACTGCAATTTTAGAAATTCGTGAGGATGAAGTTCCACTCCCTCCTATAGCTAACCCCGATACTGCTAATATAACTCAAGGGGACCCACCTATAACTATTAATGTCTTGGCAAATGATCAAGGGGATTTTCCAGAGATTATTGCTGTTGATAATTTTAGCCAAGCAGGAAATAACGTTACTATAGATGGTATTAACAACCAAATTATCTATAGTCTCGCTCCAGGGTTTACAACTACCGAACCTTTCACAGATACATTCAATTACACTATTAGCGATAATAACCCAAATACTCCTGACTCTACGAATACAGTCAGCGTTGTAGTTAACCCGCAACCTGAATTTCCAGGAAGTATTAGTGGAAATATATTTAACGATATTAACCGTAATGGTTTATTCGATTCAGGAGAAACTGGATTAGGAGATATCACTGTTTTCCTAGATATTAATCAAAATGATACTCTTGACCCCAACGAACAACAAGCTACTAGAAATGGGTTTGGTTTCTATAGCTTCTCTAACTTATTACCAGGTAACTATACAGTCAGAACAATTTCTCCTCAACCTAATGCTACTCTCACAACTGCCGCAGAGTTTCCTGTTTCCTTGTCTTCTAGTCAAGATGTTAATGTTAACTTCGGTTATAGCATTGCCAACTCAGGTACTCTCCAATTTAGCAACCCCACTTTTAGTGTGACAGAAAATGAACCCACTGCTACAGTTACAGTTATTCGTACTGGTGGGAGTGATGGAGTAGTTAGTGCCAATTTTAATCTTTCCAATGGCACAGCATCCCAAGGTATTGATTATGGCAACCCTGTTCCTGAGACTATTTTCTTTACAGATGACCAAACCCAACAAACTATTAATATTCCTATTGTTAATGATGACTCAGTCGAGAATACGGAAACTGTCAATTTAAGTTTAAGTAACGTTACTGGTGGGGCAACTGTTGGTTCACCTGCTACTTTACAAATTATTGATGATGACGAGCTACTCCCACCACCTCAACCTTTTATTACTAGGGTGTTGCGTTTTGATGGTGAATTTAACAATTTTGATTCTGTTAGGTCTGTTCCAGTTACTTCCCCTCAAGGTCCTCCTGACCTTCTATTTTCTCGTAATACTGTAGCTTTAGTAAGTAGGAATGAACCAGAAGGAGAAGGAAGATTTGATGGTACTCCTAACAATAATACTGTTATTGCCTACGATATACCAGACCAACAATTAGGCTTTGAGCTTGATGCTATTGTGATTGATTTAGCTGAAGTGATTGGTACGATAGGTGAAATTGAGTCTGGTAATCTTGCGTTTGACTATGCTTCTCCTAACAGAAGTCACAATGTGAGGTTTTTCAATGAAAATAGTCAAGAGATTGGCCCAGGAGCAACTTTAGGTCCAACTACTCCTGTTCCTGACCAACCAAATAATTTCAGTAACTTTAGCCGTCGAAGTATTTCAATTCCAGGAGATACTCGGTTTATTAGTATTGGCAGTGAATCTACCGAAATTGGTATTGATAATTTACAGTTGACATTACAACCAGAGATATAGCGCTACGCGCAAGTCATTTCAGTTATCAGTTATCAGTTATCAGTACCATTGATGATCAAAACTGAATAATCAGGCGATCGCTACCTTGCCAGTTTCCTCTCAATACTATTGGACAATAGTTAAATTATAGTCATTCTGAATAATCAAGGCGATCGCTACCTTGCCAGTTTCCTCTCAATACTATTGGACAATAGTTAAATTATAGTCATACTGAATAATCAGGCGATCGCTACCTTGCCAGTTTCCTCTCAATACTATTGGACAATAGTTAAATTATAGTCATTCTGAATAATCAAGGCGATCGCTACCTTGTCAGTTTCCTCTCAATACTATTGGACAATAGTTAAATTAATTACCAAAACTGAATAATCAGGCGATCGCTACCTTGCCAGTTTCCTCTCAATACTATTGGACAATAGTTAAATTATAGTCATTCTGAATAATCAAGGCGATCGCTACCTTGCCAGTTTCCTCTCAATACTATTGGACAATAGTTAAATTATAGTCATTCTGAATAATCAAGGCGATCGCTACCTTGCCAGTTTCCTCTCAATACTATTGGACAATAGTTAAATTATAGTCATTCTGAATAATCAGGCGATCGCTACCTTGCCAGTTTCCTCTCAATACTATTGGACAATAGTTAAATTATAGTCATTCTGAATAATCAAGGCGATCGCTACCTTGTCAGTTAGCTCTCAATACTATTGGACAATAGTTAAATTATAGTCATTCTGAATAATCAAGGCGATCGCTACCTTGCCAGTTTGCTCTCAATACTATTGGACAATAGTTCAATTATAGTCATTCTGAATAATCAAGGCGATCGCTACCTTGCCAGTTTCCTCTCAATACTATTGGACAATAGTTAAATTATAGTCATACTGAATAATCAGGCGATCGCTACCTTGCCAGTTTCCTCTCAATACTATTGGACAATAGTTAAATTATAGTCATTCTGAATAATCAGGCGATCGCTACCTTGTCAGTTTCCTCTCAATACTATTGGACAATAGTTAAATTATAGTCATTCTGAATAATCAAGGCGATCGCTACCTTGTCAGTTTCCTCTCAATACTATTGGACAATAGTTAAATTATAGTCATTCTGAATAATCAAGGCGATCGCTACCTGGTCAGTTTGCTCTCAATACTATTGGACAATAGTTCAATTATAGTCATTCTGAATAATCAAGGCGATCGCTACCTTGCCAGTTTCCTCTCAATACTATTGGACAATAGTTAAATTATAGTCATACTGAATAATCAGGCGATCGCTACCTTGCCAGTTTCCTCTCAATACTATTGGACAATAGTTAAATTATAGTCATTCTGAATAATCAGGCGATCGCTACCTTGTCAGTTTCCTCTCAATACTATTGGACAATAGTTAAATTATAGTCATTCTGAATAATCAAGGCGATCGCTACCTTGTCAGTTTCCTCTCAATACTATTGGACAATAGTTAAATTATAGTCATTCTGAATAATCAAGGCGATCGCTACCTGGTCAGTTTCCTCTCAATACTATTGGACAATAGTTAAATTAATTAGGGTTTGCTGAATAATCAGGCGATCGCTACCTTGCCAGTTTCCTCTCAATACTATTGGACAATAGTTAAATTATAGTCATACTGAATAATCAGGCGATCGCTACCTTGTCAGTTTCCTCTCAATACTATTGGACAATAGTTAAATTATAGTCATTCTGAATAATCAGGCGATCGCTACCTTGCCAGTTTCCTCTCAATACTATTGGACAATAGTTAAATTAATTAGGGTTTGCTGAATAATCAGGCGATCGCTACCTGGTCAGTTTCCTCTCAATACTATTGGACAATAGTTCAATTAAGAGGCTGTTTGTAAAGAATTATAGTCAGGACTTATATCAAATCCGTTGGCTTCGGAGTAATATAATTCCCTTGATTATTATACAATGCGTAGGGGCGAATGGCCATTCGCCCCTACAATCTCAATAATACTGAATAACACCGATGCTACCGGATTTGATATTACGCAAAGAAACCCGGTTTCTACGATAAATTGTTGTTTTAAGCAATAGATGTCTACGAGAAACCAGGTTTCTGGGTTCACCTGCGTAAGTCCTAATAGTGTTATTTGACATCCTCCCGACGCTGACCTCCGGTACAGCGCGGGATTCCCATCCATCATTCAAACAGACTGTAGGGGCGAACGGCCGAAAGCTTGCGCATAACTATCGTTAACGCCCCTACAGGAATGACTCAGGGCGGGTTGACACCTCGCTGGAAAATGCTGGCTTGCCAGTAAGCACGCTTCTGAGGTGTCCGATAAATAATCGACCAGTGCCCCTCGGCGACTTGATTAAAAAGCGATAGTAGTCTCAACCTTGGTTTTTGGTTAAGTAAAATTTACATTTTAACAAATTATCTGTAAAAGCGTAAGATTGATTGGTTTTTCCTACGGAATGCTGCGCAAACATCCCGACGTTCCCCTACGGGAGAGCGCGGGTCTTCAACCAACGTTAAGATAAAGCGATCGCTCCTTTAGTCAAATAGGTCTAGCATCTTGAGGTATTGCTTATATTTAAAGGTCAATATATAATCTTTATATAGGCAATTTATATTAGTTTTTTCTACATAGAAAACTAAGTAAATATATCTATTTTCAACTATTCAGGAGTTATCAAGAGTAGTTGGTATCAAAAGTTACTTTATTCATACTAATTAAATTCATGCTAATAATTAAGATTTAAGTTTATACTTAATCTGCCTAAAATGGTAACACCTGCAAAATAAGGATATGTCTTATGTGACTATATTTTTATGAACTATTTCTGACTAAAGTCCTAATGTTAAAATTTTGCATAACCTCTCCACTGTGGTAAATAGTTAAGTTTGTAACCAAAAAACTATATGTTTGATATTGGAGGGACTACTATATATGTAATCTTTTGAGGCTATTTTTGAAAGTATTGTTTATTTAAAGTCTTACTATCCAGTCATAATTTTTGAGAAAGATTTTGTAGTAGATTTATTGAGGTATTCATCTATGCGTTATTGGATCAACTATCTGGGAGTTATTACTACTGCTTTAGCCTTAAGTTTCCCTACCTTTGAGGGATTACTTCCAGGCGAAAAATTACTAATTTCACCTGTATTTGCTCAGGATGTTTCTTATGGTAGTTCTGATAGTGAATCTGAAATAATTAGCCTATTAAAAGAGGGAGAGAAACATTATCAAAATGAGGAATACGAACAGGCGTTAGAAAAATTTCGGCAGGCATTAAAATTACGACGAGATCAAGAAGATTTACTTGCAGAAGGTCGTGCTTTATTCTATGTAGGGGCAACTTATGAAAAGCTAGGTGAAGGTGAGAAAGCTAAGGATTATTATTGGGAAGTTGTAGCAGTAGCTGAAGAAGTTGGAAATTCCGATACAGCTACAATTATTTATAAATATTTATGTAGAACTCCAGCAGGGCAAAAATATCTGAACAAAGATGGACTTAATGTTACTGAATATTGTAGAGGATGGGAAGGAGACTCTGGTAGTGTAACTCTTTTATTTGATGAAGATGGCAACAAAGAATAAGAATAACTTAAATAGACATCTCCAGAAAAGAGGGAGTAGGGGTTTAACAATTAATAATTAATAATTAATAATTAATAATTAACAAATACCTCTCCTTTAAAACTAAGAGGATTGACGAACAGGAAAAATTTTCTTTATTATCCCCTTAAAAGAGGAGGCTTTAAACCACAATTTTTCGGTAAAGAATTAGTAATTGATTTAGGATAATTGATTTTATTTTTTATTATAACTAGATGTCTAGTAGACATCTCGACCAAAACAGGGAGTAGGGACGTTACACGCAACGTCTCTACAGAGTAGGCGGAAAGAATTAATGAATAAGAGTACGATAATTAATTTTATTTTTTATTATCACGAGATGTCTAATAGACTTACCAATAAATTAATTGAACTAAGTAATAGTTTTATAGCATTTCTCAGTAAGTGTGAGGTACACTGCCGGAGATCCCCCCTAACCCCCCTTGACAAGGGGGGAAACCGGAAGTCCCCTTAAAAAGCTATGCTTTATAAACATCTTTCCTTAACATAAAAATTGACAAAATAGACAAGTTATGTTCAAGTCTTTAAAAGGTTTTTGTCAGAGAAAAAGTGCATTAAAAAGTACATTTTTTGATAACTGAAGTAGTTTTTCCTATCTAAAATGATTCTTTCTCCTTTCTCCCCTGCTCCCTACTCCCCTGCTCCCCTACTTCCCACAAGGTTTTCAGGAGTTCCTTATAAGGGATAGCTTTTTAAGGGAGATTTAGGAGGCTTGTTTGTGTACCTCACGCCTTGTGAAAACCGCTATGGCGATCGCCTATTATTTGGTAATTGCTAAAGCTGAATATATAAAAAATAGAAAAAATGTTTAAAAGTAGTGGAATAAGAGTAATTAAAAGACTCATAAATTTTTTTCTAATCTGCTGCTTGAGTTTAACTTTTTACTTATGCTACGAAACAGTATTTCCTCAAATATTAAATGCTGACCAACCTCAAAATCAGCTAATATCTCAAACTCCAGAACAAACTGAAGCAGAAGCACTTTATCAACAAGGTGAACAGCTCTACAATGATGGTCAATATCAGGCAGCTTTAGAAGTTTATCAAAAAGCCTTAGAAATATTCCAATTATTATACAGATTATCAGATAATTCGACTAATTCGACTCAATCTTTACTTTTAAAAATAAGTGAAACCTTTCACAGTATTGGAGCCACTTATCAAAAAGTAACTGACTATCCCCAAGCATTAGAAAATCATCAACAAGCATTAAAAATACGTCGCGAAATTAATGATAAACAAGGTATTGGTAGTAGTCTAAATAGTATTGGTGCTATTTATTTTCTCCAGGGAAATTATGACCAAGCTTTAAATTACTTGCAGCAAGCTTTAGAAATACGTCAAGAATTAGGAGATTTAGTTAGAGTTGGACGAACTCAAAATAATATAGCAGCAGTTTATCAACATCAAGCTCAATATTTTCCAGCATTAGAATATTATCAACAAGCTCTACAAACATTCCAGGAATTAGAAAATTTTCCAGGTGAGGCAGCAGTTACTAACAACATTGGCTTAATTTATCAAGAATTAGGTCAGTATGAAAAATCCTTAGAGTGGTATCAAAATGCTCTAGAAATATATCAAGCAAATAATAATAAAAATGGCGAGGGCAATACAATAAATAATATTGGCCTTACCTATAAATTGCAAAAAAAATATGACCAAGCATTAACATCTTATCAACAAGCTTTAACAGTTAGAGAACAAATAAATGACAAAGCAGGAATAGGGCAAAGTCTGAATAATATCGGCTTAGTTTATGACCAAAAAGGCGAATATCAAAAAGCACTAGAATATTTGCACCAAGCATTAACAATTTTCCAGGAAATAGGTAATAAAACAGAAGAAGGGCATATCTTAGATAGCCTGGGAACAGTTTATACAAGCCTCAAAGAATATACCCGAGCAGAAGACTACTATCGCCAAGCTTTAACTATTCAAAGAAATGTAGGCGATCGCGCTAGTGAAAGAATAACTTTAAGTAATATTGGAGATTTATTAGTTGCAGAAAAACAGCCAGAATTAGCCATTATTTTGTATAAGCGCTCTGTCAATGTCACAGAAGAAATTCGGCAAGATTTACAAAATTTTCCCCTAGATAAACGACAATCTTATGCCGAAAAAATTGCTGATACTTATCGTCGTTTAGCAGATTTATTATTACAGCAAAACAGAGTCGCCGAAGCTCAACAGGTTTTAGATTTATTGAAAGTTCAAGAACTAGAAAATTACCTCAACAATGTAGAAGGTAATAACCAAACTTCTGTGGGAATAGAATTATTACCTCAAGAACAAAAAATATTGGATAACTATACCGCTATCCAAGATAAAGCGGTACAAGTGAACAAAGAACTCACAGATTTACAGAATATATCACCCACAGATAGGTCGAAAGCTCAACAACAACGTATTATCGATCTAGAAGCAGAACAACAGCAGATAGAAGCAGAATTTCATAACTTTATTTCCAACGAAAATATAGTCAAAATTATACAGGAACTAAAGCAAAAAACTGATGGAGAAAGTATAGATATTACCAATCTAAGTAGATTACAAAATATCCTCAAAATGAAGCAGAATGCTGTACTACTTTATCCCTTAATTTTAGATGATAGGATAGAATTAGTATTAGTCAGAAGTAAAGGATTGCCAATACATCGTTCAATTCCGATTAATAAAACACAGTTAAAAGATGCAATTCTTGGCTTGAGAGCAGCTTTGACATACCCGAGAAAAATAACTAGCAACGAGATAGCACAAACCACAGGTCAACAGCTATACAAATGGTTAATAGAGCCTTTAGAGATAGAGCTATTTTTAGCGCAAACTAAAACTATTATTTATGCTCCTGATGGTTTATTGCGTTATATTCCAATAGCAGCTTTATATGATGGAAAAAAATGGTTAATAGAACGGTTTAATATCAACAATATTACCGCAGCAAGTCTGACTAATTTTAACAGTAAACCTCTAGGTAAACTTCGAGTATTAGCCGCAGCTTTTAGTCAAGGAAACTATAAATTTATTGTGGGTTCTAGAGAATTTAGATTCTCAGGATTAAAATTTGCCGGACAAGAAGTAGAGACCTTAGCCAAAATGATTCCTAACACTACAAAACTACTGAATGAAGCCTTCAATTGGAATGAAATTATTTCACGGGTTAATAAGTACAATATTCTACATTTTGCCACCCATGCAGATTTTGTCAATGGGCAACCAGAAGATTCTTTTATTTTATTTGGTGATGGCAGTCGTTTAACTTTGCGGGAAATTACCAACTTATCCTTACCTAATATTGATTTGGCTGTTTTGAGTGCTTGTCGAACAGGAGTAGGTGGCATTCTAGAAGATGGTTCAGAAATTTTAGGGTTGGGTTATCAAATGCAACGTGCAGGGGTAAAAACATCTCTGGCAAGTTTGTGGCAAGTTGACGATCTGGGAACGCAAGTACTGATGATTAATTTTTATCGAGCTTTGAAAACAGGCAATATGACAAAAGCAGAAGCATTGCGGAAAGCACAGCTAGCTTTGATAAATGGAAATATTAATCAAGAAGAGGCAAAAAGGTTGAGGCATCCTTATTATTGGGCACCATTTATTTTGATTGGTGATGGGTTGTAGCAGAAGGAAGAAGGAAGAGGGAAGAAGGAAGAAGGAAGAGGGAAGAAGGAAGAGGGGAGATGGAGATATTTTATTTACCTTTGATGTAAAACAAGTGTGGGAGGTGTTGGGAGAGAGGGAAGTTTTGAGTCATATCAAACAACGTTATCAAGATGCAGTAATAAAGAAGAAACAAAAATGATACAAGAGCAAATTTTTGAAGAAAGTAGTGGTAATGTATTTGCCGATCTTGGTTTGGACGATGCCGACGAACTTTTTACACGAGGAAAAATAGGTATTCAGGTAATACGTTTGTTGAAGCAACGCCATCTTAAACAGGATGAAATTAGTGAAATTCTGGGTATTTCTCAACCAGAAGTATCTTATTTGATGAATGGAGAATTTCAAAGGTATAGTGAAGGGAAACTACTTAATTTTCTCAAACGACTTGATATAGAAATTACTTTACACCTTCGTTCTCGTAATGGAGAAAATCAAGATATTGAGACAGCGATCGCTCTTTGATACTTGACAATTAAACTTTAGACATCTCCAGAAAAGAGGGAGTAGGGGGAAAGAATTGATAATTTCTGTACAAATGAACCTCAGACAGGGAAATGTTTTTCCCTGTTGCCTGTTGCCTGTTGCCTGTTGCCTGTTGCCTGTTGCCTATTCCCTATTCCCTATTCCCTATTCCCTACTCTAAAACAAAAGATAAAGGATTACTTTTATTAAAAGCAAAATCCAGGATACCCCGATCGCAATGTTTATACAGCAAATCCCCCTGATCATCAAATAGAAAAGTTGCACCTCTTTGAGTCAAATAAGCAGAATTAGGCACATAAGTTGACCAATTACTCAGAACTTCCGTCATATTTCTTAACCTCAGTGTTGCCAGTTCAAAAGGACGTTGAAAACCTTTTCCACCTGCCATCTTAAAAAATGAACCCTTTAGAGGTGGTAAAGGTTTAGCATGAATGACTTCATCATCACCAATCAATTGAGGTGCTTTTTTATCCCCTAGATAACCTCTAAACACCTCCCCTAAAGTACCAGGACTACCAATACCAGCACACATTAACATTAAATTAACCCAAGCACTTTGACCTATAGTTAACAAAGGGAATTTAAAACTTAATCCCTGATATAACTCTAATTCTTGATGTAATTGAGCATCTGGGTCAACAAACAGACATTCCGTGGGAAACCCAGTATATTCACAAAATTTCAAACCAGAAGCGCGATCGCCAATACCAATTGCCCGTATTGTCACCCCTTTAGCTTGCAACTTGGCAGACTCTCGTTGTAACCACCAAGCATATTCCAGATTATCAAAATCACCTAATTGCGACCAAATTAAAACTAAAAGACGATTAACATTTTCACAACCACTGAGGATAGGTAAAATTTCGCCATCACTAATTCTGAGACGTTGACTTTGCTTTAGGTTCTGGTAGATATTCATAGAATTTAACTAGTTATCAGCATTTCAGCACTCAGCTTTCAGCGCGCTAAAAGCTTGGGTTTAAATACCCGACTTCTAGCAAGTCATTTAATTTTAGGAGGGGTCGCGTATCCCCTTTCCGTTCCAGAATGCTCCGCAAACGCCCAAAACTGACTGCTCAACGCTGATAAGCTGAACGCTTTTTAATGTTATTTATAACTTATTATCTTAACACGATGTTATTCAAACAGACGTTACAGGTAAAGTCGTTAAATTACCCAATAGACTTCTCCGAAAAATAAATAAATTGTGATAGAGTCATATAAAATGTAATTTTTTATGGCTAATTATGACCAGTATACTTAACTACATTCATAATCATCCACAAGAATCAGAACGTTTATTAGGTATTAAGTATGAACAGGCACGAAAAGTTATTAAAACAAGCCGAAAAACTCCACTGCGGATAAGCAAGAGATAGCCACAGCTAAAAAAGGCGCGAATAATTGCTTCTGGTGGTGGTAGACCACCTAAATTATCCATCTCAGCAACATTTTATTTTAACCTGAATTTACTTAAGACATTTGACAACATTTCAACTGCTAGGAATTCAATTCGGAGGAGCGTGAAACTACAGCTAATGATACCTTTAATTATTGGTGGCCAATTATCGGGGATTTATTACCAGCTAGTTTATTAGAACAGGTAAAAAAAACTCAAGCGATCAAGAAATTATCTCCGAAATTTTAACAGAGTATGAATTAATCGTAGATAGCTATGAATTGGACTTTGGACAAGAAGAAAAAATAGTTAGTGTAAACATTACACTAACTAACTCTGGCAATATTCCTCTGTCTCCAGTGAATTTAATCACTGAAAAATAGAAATAATTGAGAGCGATCGCCGACGGGGATGCCAATTTTTAGTTATTTTCGAGAATTTTTGTTCCGTTCCCTTGATAACTTGATGACGAGTTCTTGGTGTTTTTTTATATCCTTTAATACGTCCTGTAGAATAACCTCGAGGTTTGGGAGATGTAGCCATTGTACCCAAAGTCAAAATTATTCTATAAAAGTCTCTTTGAACTAAACTGGGAGTAATTTTTACTGATTTATTAGTCTTTAAATACTGCTCCCAAGGATGAGGTAAAACAACGGCTAAATTTCTGGCTGCCCATAAATTAACATAAGCAATTAATGTTAACTTGAACCAATTTTCGCAACTGTTCGACATCTGGAGTTGAATAAGCTGTCATCAATAATTTTTGTTTTCCAAATCGAAACAAATGTTCCATGTCATAACGCTGTCGATAAGACTCATAGCAATCAATTAGACTCAACTCTTCACGGCGAGGACCAATAGCAATTAACCACATCGGCTTCCAAATCCTATTACCGACTTCATCAGTAGTAGTAATTTGTAGTAAAGTAAAAGGAAACGGTTCATTTTATAGTTCTGAGTTCCTTTCATTAACATCTGGTTCCAACCCGAAATTGTTACTGTCAATTGACGACCTTTTTTAGTAGTAAAAATTGATTGACTAACCCCAGTAGGTTCATGCCAAGTATTCTCATCTTTAAGGTCAAATTTATCTCCATACCAACGAGGATGTCCTGAAGTAATTTTTGGGTTTGTTTCTCTGATAAATTGACGGTAAAAAACTCGATTGCTTCTCACTCGTGTCACAATAATTAAGTTTTTTTGCTTGACTTGTTCTCCAATAAAATCTCGTTGGCTGTAGAAACTATCAGCCACTAAAACTGATAACTTATCTCCAGAGAAAGAAGCAGTTTTAAAGATTTTTTCCAGTTGTTTATTACCAATGTTAGTAGCCTTTTCTGACGAGGGAACCCTTTCTCCTAATAAGGGAACAGCCCAAGGTACATTACCTGTTGCTATTCCCTCTGGTAAAGCACATATAACTGAATATGAATGGCCAATACTAATGGGTTTATTTCCTTTAATAGGATTGGGATAATGGATAAAAGTTTTGTCTGCTAATGTAGCTGAAAAGGGACGGGGGCAAGGAGTTGTATCAATTCCAAATAAATTAAAATGTCGGCCAACTGGAGTAGGAATTGTTTGAGATACAGCCTCTAATAAGTAATTAACTTGTTGTGAGTAATTATCATCGTTTTGATGAGGTAAAAACTCTTTAATTCCTTTATATAAACTGTTATAATCTCGTCGAAATAAAGGATGTTCAGACAATTATACTACCGAACTTGCGATTTGGTTTGATGAGAGGGCATCTACTAATTCTATAACAGTTTCAATTCTTGCATTAACTCCATGATAGAGGTTTTTCCTCCAGCATAAGAACTCCTTGATGGCCTGACTGTTTTCCTGATTTTTCATAGTTGTTAATAATACACCTCTGAATGTTAGTGTATATTTTACGCCAATATAAATGCTTTCTTAACTATTCAGTCTCATGTCTACACAAACATCTAAGCAAACCACTCAATCAGCAGCCATTAGAGGGAAACAAATTCAGAGTTTAATCCGTAAGATGAAGCAGAAAATTAAGAAAATTGAACGAGAAGGAGAGGTCATTCCTCGTGATTGTCATATCATTCGTTATCAAGTCAATAGAAACCAGAAACTTTACTATTATTATAAATTACAATCTGCTTCACCGATTTTTCCTATGGCTACTGATAGTCAGAAAAAACTAAATATAAGTATTTAGGAAAAGGGGGGAGTGAAGCTCATATTGATGCAGTTGAAAAAATGACTCGAAGGAATCTTATTGATGAGTTGGAGAGAGTTGTTCATTCCCTTCAAGAAAGTTATTTAGATATCTGTTTCGGTGGAGAAATTGAACCAGACCCATCCTATGATTTTCAGGATGATCAATAATATGAGAAAAGAAGATCATTCCACTATGAATTCTATTTCTAACACCATAACCAATTAGTTGGCGTAAATATTACGCTAACCATGTTTTCTTTTTGTCCAAAGTCCAATATGAACAAGACATAAAAAGGCAAAAAATATGAAAAACAAAAAGAATATTATTCGGGAAACAAAAAAAGTCATACAAGAAAAAGTCAAGTAATTGTGTTACCTGCAGGTAAGGATATTGTTGATGTAGAAGCAGGAAAACCAGGGAGAAAAAGCGAGTGCGTAATTCTGGGGTCTCCCCAGAATGTAAGACGCACTCAAGACAGTGACATAAATTTTTTTCGTGAGACTAGGGCAAAATTCTCTGAAAAACAAAAATTTACTGGGGATAAAGCCTCTGTGGGAGAATCGGCAATAAAAACACCTAAAAAAAAGCCCAAAAATCAAGAATTAACCAGTCAGGAAAAGTCCCAAAATAAAGACCTTGCTGCTGAAAGAATAATTGAGCGAACATATAATTAGATTACTAAAAATATTTCGGGTAGTTCAAGAAAGATTTAGACTAAATCCTGAGAAATATGTGCAAATAATTAAGACTATTTGTGGCCTTGTTATATTACGAATAGGTGCATTTATTTTGTAGTATTAAACCAACCTGGATAGAGACATCAATTATTGAATTAATATGACTATTATTGAGCTAGTTTTTAATAGTAAGTATCTATAACACTGAGTTGACCGTGAAAATTAACTTCTATTAGCATTTGCAGTCGCTTCCTAAAAGATAGTTATAGTAAGTGTTCGACTATTTCCGGAGATGTCTAGTTATTTATAAGATTTTTTTTCACCCTTGGTACAATACTGATAGCTCTAAATAGACATCTCCAATAATAAAAAATCAAATCAATTATCCCACTAGAGACATCAACTATTTTCCCCTATTCCCTATTCCCTATTCCCTATTCCCTCTTTTCCTCAGAAATAATATAAAATAAATACATAGACTAATATCTTGCTTACCCAAAAAAATAATAACCATGAGCATCAAAGACAACTCACAAGGACCTCGCAATATTAGAATTGGCAATATATTATTATTGCTAGCAGGCATTTTCCTATTTATCAACCTAGTATTTCCTAATTTATTCGGTCCTCAAATTCCTCGCGTTCCTTACAGCTTATTCATTGACCAAGTAGAAGACGGCAAAGTAGCAAGAGCTTCTGTAGGTCAAGAACAAATTCGCTATCAACTCAAAGGAACAGAAGAATAACCAGGACAGGTATTTTCAACTACCCCAATATTCGACCTAGAATTACCAAAACGTCTAGAACAAAAAGGAGTAGAATTTGCTGCCCCACCTCCTTCTAATAACTTTTTTAGCAATATCTTGGGTTGGGTAATTCCTCCACTAATTTTTGTTGCTATCTGGCAATTTTTTATCGGTCGTCGTGCAGGTGGTTTTGGCGGTCCCCAAGGGGCACTTTCGATTACAAAAAGTAAGGCAAAAGTTTACGTTGAAGGTGAATCTACCAAAGTAACTTTTAACGATGTGGCAGGAGTAGAAGAAGCAAAAACAGAATTAGCAGAAGTTGTGGAATTTCTTAAGTCTCCCGAACGTTTTACTAATATCGGCGCACGCATTCCCAAAGGTGTATTATTAGTCGGACCTCCAGGAACTGGAAAAACTCTACTAGCAAAGGCAGTTGCAGGAGAAGCAGGAGTAGCATTTTTCAGCATCTCTGGTTCCGAATTTGTCGAATTATTTGTGGGTGCAGGTGCAGCAAGGGTGATTAACTGTTAAACTTAAACCGTAGAAAATAGTTGCAAAATTTGCAAAAGTGTTGTAGTATTAAACAAGTAACAACTAAAATCTAAAAAATAGTAAAAAATAGAAAGTGAATGCGACTTGTTGACAGACATATTATTAACCGAACACATATCTATTGGCGGGTGTGTGATGAGTTAGCTTTTAAGTCAAAAAACTTGTACAACCTGGCTAACTATTATTGTCGTCAGCATTTTTTCAAGTGTGGAAAAAGTCTAGATTTAACCAAGTTATACCACGCAACCAAAAATAGCGATGCCTACAGAGCATTACCAACTAAAGTATCAAAACAAATAATAAAATGCCTAGTTGCAACTTGGCGTGGTTATTTTCAAGCTATAAAAGAATGGTCAAAATATCCTGGGAAGTTTTTAGGTAAACCCAAAATACCAAAGTATAAGAATAAAACTCAAGGTCGAAATGTAGTTATATATTCAAAGGAATCAGTCTATAAAGCTCCTCTCAAAGATGGTATTTGTCACTTATCCATGAGTGAAATTAAAATACCTGTAGTTGTGGATACTGTAATCGAAGTGAGAATAGTACCTGCTACTGGTTGCTATGTAATTGAAGTAGTCTATGAAAAAAAATCTGTTGCACAAATAAACTCAACATATTTAGCAGGAATAGATTTAGGGATTGATAGATTAGTTGCTCTAGCTACAAACAAGCCTGGTGTAAAACCTATGCTTGTTAATGGGAAGCCACTAAAAAGTGTCAATCAACTGTATAATAAGCGTAAAGCCAAGCACCAAAGTAGTCTCAAAGGCAATAGAAAAACCAGTCGTAAGATTGAAGCATTGAGTTATCATAGAAATCGTTTTGTTTCCAATTACCTGCATAACACAAGCTTGTTAGTTGTCAATTATTTAGTGACGAATAATATTGGTACTGTAGTAATTGGAAAAAATGATAATTGGAAACAAAGTACAAACATCGGCAAAATCAACAACCAAAAATTTACCCAAATACCTCACTGCAAGCTAATTGAACAGATAACTTATAAATGTCAATTGGCAGGAATCAAGGTAATTGAAACAGAAGAAAGTTATACCAGTAAAACTTCTGCACTTGACCTGGAATTGCCCTGTAAGCATCAATTGTATGTGGGAAAACGAGTCAAACGGGGTTTGTTTAGAAGTTCAAAAGGTAAAGCGATCAATGCTGACGTCAATGGCAGTATTCAGATAATCAGAAAGAAATTCCCAGAGGCATTTAGTGCCGAGGGAATAGTGAGCTGCGCCGTACAGCCAGTGTTGGTTAATCCAATATCAAGATAAAGGCTGTTTCATTTTTCTACAGTTTTTTTCGTACGGTACGAGACTTATTTGAACAAGCAAAACAAAAAGCACCCTGCATAGTTTTCATTGACGAACTTGATGCTATTGGAAAATCTCGTGCCAGTGGTGGTTTTTACGGTGGCAACGATGAACGGGAACAAACTCTCAACCAGTTGTTAACTGAAATGGATGGCTTTTCTGCCACTCAGTCAACAGTTATCGTTTTAGCTGCTACTAACCGCCCCGAAACTTTAGACCCCGCTTTGCTGCGACCCGGAAGATTTGACCGTCAGGTTTTGGTAGACCGCCCCGACTTACCAGGTCGTCTAAAGATATTAGAAATTTATGCTGCCAAAGTTAAGTTAGCAGATAATTTAGATTTAAAAGCGATCGCTACTCGTACTCCTGGTTTTGTTGGTGCGGACTTAGCTAACCTGGTTAATGAAGCAGCATTATTAGCAGCGCGTAACAGAAGAGAACAGGTTACTCAAGAAGATTTTGCTGAAGCGATCGAGCGTATTGTGGCAGGTTTGGAAAAGAAAAGTCGCCTTCTCAGTGACAAAGAGAAAAAGATTGTTGCTTATCACGAAGTTGGTCACGCTTTAGTTGGTGCATTGATGCCTGGCAGTGGTAGGGTGATTAACTGTTGAATAAAAATTGTAGAAAGTAGTTGCTATTATAAGAAAAGTGTTTTAATATTAAACAGGTAACTAAAGCTTAGGAAATAATTCAGGTGAATGCGACTTGTTGACAGACATATTATTAACCGAACACATCAGTATTGGGCTTGCTGTGATGAGTTAGCCTTTAAGTCAAAAAACTTGTATAATTTGGCTAATTATTACTGTCGTCAACATTTTTTCTGTACAGGTCATAGTCTGGATTTAACTAAACTGTACCACACCACCAAAGATAGCGATGCCTATAGAGCATTACCAACTAAAGTATCAAAACAAATAATAAAATGCTTGGTTGCCACTTGGCGCGGCTATTTTCAAGCTATAAAAGAATGGTCAAAACATCCAGAGAAGTTTTTAGGTAAGCCAAAAATACCAAAGTATAAAAATAAAACTCAAGGTAGAAATGTAGTTATATATTCAAAGGAATCAGTCTATAGAGCAAGTCTAAAAGATGGTATTTGTCACTTATCCATGAGTGAAATCAAAATACCTGTAGTTGTAGAAACTGTAATCGAAGTCAGGATAGTACCTGCTACTAGCTGCTATATAATTGAAGTAGTCTATGAAAAAACACTTCAGCCACAAATACACTCAACATATGTAGCCGGAATAGACTTAGGGGTTGACAGATTAGTTGCTCTATCTACAAATAAGCCTGGTGTTAAGCCTATGCTTGTTAACGGGAAGCCACTAAAAAGTGTTAATCAGCTTTACAACAAGCGTAAAGCTAAGTACCAAAGTCATCTCAAAGGCAACAGAAAAACTAGCCGTAAGATTGAAGCGTTAACCTATCACCGAAATCGTTTTGTAGAGAATTATCTGCATAACACCAGTAAGTTAGTGGTTGAGTATTTAACCACAAATAATATTGGTACTGTAGTCATAGGAAAAAATGATAACTGGAAACAAGGAGCAAATATAGGCAAAAAAAACAACCAAAATTTTACTCAAATACCTCATTATAAGTTAATTCAACAGATAACTTATAAGTGTCAACTGGTTGGGGTAAAAGTTATTGAAACAGCAAGATTGTTACACCAGTAAAACATCTGCTATTGACCTAGAAAAACCAATTAAACATGAAAACTATGTAGGCAAGCGAGTCAAACGTGGTTTATTCAGGAGTGGAACTGGTATAGTCATTAATGCCGATGTTAATGGCAGTCTTCAAATAATTAGAAAGAAATTCCCAGAGGCATTTACTGCCGAGGGGATAGTGAGCTGTGCCGTACAGCCTGTATTGGTTAATCCAATATCAAGATAAAAGCTGTTACAATTTTCTACAGTTTTTTTCGTACGGTAGAGAAAATTTCTATTGTTCCTCGGGGAATGGCAGCATTAGGTTATACTTTGCAACTTCCTACTGAGGATAAATTTTTAAGAGATGAGGCGGAACTTCGCGGACAAATTGCTATTTTATTGGGGGGTCGTTCTGCGGAAGAAATTGTCTTTTTCAAAAAATAATGTTATGAATAATTTGGCTGATTAAAAGATTTTATAGAAGATGTCCCTTTCACTAAAAAGATAATTTCCGACCTAAAAAATGATATTGAAGCCATTTGTTCTGACTCCTGACTCCTGACTCCTGACTCCTAAGAAGTAGCATAGCTATTTATAACAAATATTTATCAAACTGCTATAATGAAGTATTAGTCTCAAATAGACGTTCAATTTTTGAATATTTGAATCTATAGTTCACAATTATACCTCAATAAATATGAGTCTTAAAAAGAAACCAAAAGGTCCTAATAAGCGTCAAATTGGCAATGCATTATTAATTTTGGCAGGTCTGTTATTAGCAGCATATTTATTAATGCCACGTCGTAAACCTCCTCGTGTTACTTACAGTGCCTTTATTCAACAAGTAGAAAACGGACAGGTACTGGGAGTTCAAATAGATGAAGAAAAAATTTTATATCGTCTCAAAGGAGAAGAAGATAAACCCGGACCTTTACTTACTACTACTCGAATAAATGACCCCCAACTACTTCAGCGTTTAGAAGATAATAAAGTTTTATTTCAAGCTGCACCACCTCAAAGTCGCTGGGTTGCTATTCTGTTAAACTGGGTAATCCCACCTATCATATTAGTATTAGCATTTCAGTTTTTTATGAATCGTGGTTCTCAAGGCGCTCTGTCAATGGGTAGGAATAAAGCGAAGGTTTATGTCGAGGGAGAATCAGATAAAATTACTTTTGCTGATATTGCTGGAGTGGAAGAAGCAAAGACAGAATTAACAGAAATTGTAGACTTCTTAAAATCACCTCAAAGGTTCACTGAAATTGGAGCTAGAATTCCTAAAGGTTTATTATTAGTCGGACCTCCTGGAACGGGTAAAACTTTATTAGCAAAAGCAGTGGCAGGAGAAGCAGGAGTACCTTTTTTTTAGTATATCTGGTTCTGAATTTGTAGAGCTATTTGTTGGTACTGGTGCTGCTAGAGTTCGTGACTTATTTAAAGAGGCAAAAAAAGAAGGCTCCTTGTATTATTTTTATTGATGAAATAGATGCAATTGGTAAGTCAAGAACCAGTGGAAATTTTCACAGTGGCGGTAATGATGAACGAGAACAAACTCTCAATCAATTGTTAACTGAAATGGATGGTTTTGGTGCGGGAGATTTGACAGTTATTATCTTGGCTGCTACTAACCGTCCAGAGGCTTTAGATGCTGCTTTATTACGTCCGGGAAGGTTTGATAGACAAGTATTAGTAGACCGCCCTGATTTATCTGGCCGTGAAGCAATTTTAAATATTTATGGTAAAAAAGTTAAGTTAGGAGAAGATGTAGATTTACATAAAATAGCAGTGAGAACTTCTGGTTTTGGCGGTGCAGATTTAGCTAATCTTGTTAATGAAGCTGCTTTATTAGCTGCTAGAAATCAAAGGCAAACTGTGGCACAAAAAGACTTTGCTGAAGCTATTGAAAGGGTAGTTGCTGGTTTAGAAAAAAGAAGTAGAGTTTTGAGCGATCGCGAAAAGAAAATAGTTGCTTATCACGAGGTTGGTCATGCTTTAGTTGGGGCGATAATGCCTGGTAGTGGTAAGGTGGAAAAAATTTCAATTGTACCAAGAGGAATGGCAGCATTAGGTTATACTTTGCAACTTCCTACTGAGGATAGATTTTTAAGAAATGAACAAGAAATTAGAGGGCAAATTGCTACTTTTTTGGGAGGACGTGCAGCGGAGGAAATTATATTTGGAAATATCACTACTGGAGCTTCTGGAGATTTACAAAAAGCCACTGATTTTGCCGAGCAAATGGTAACAACTTATGGCATGAGTAAAGTATTAGGACCTTTAGCTTATGAACGGGGTGGCAAAGGAGGATTTTTGGCGAATGGTGGGGTTAATTCTCGTCGTTTATTGAGTGAAAAAACTGCTGAAGCAATTGATAATGAAGTGAAGGAAATTGTAGAGAAAGCTCATCAAGAAGCTTTAGATATTTTGAATCATAATCGAGATTTATTGGAAAAGATTTCTCAGCAAATTTTAGAACAAGAAGTGATAGAAGGTGAGGAATTATATAATTTATTAGACCAGGCGCGATCGCCTTGGGAATAATGAAGTCAAAAGTTAAAAGTTAAAAGTTAAAAGTTAAAAGTTAAAAGTCAGAAAATGAAGTCAAAAGTTAAAAGTTAAAAGTTAAAAGTTAAAAGTTAAAAGTCAAAAGTTAAAAGTTAAAAGTTAAAAGTTAAAAGTTAAAAGTTAAAAGTCAAAAGTCAAAAGTTAAAAGTTAAAAGTTAAAAGTTAAAAGTCAGAAGTTATTTTTGCAGGACTTACGCAAACTGACTTTTAAACCACCATCTGTAGGGGCGAATACCATTCGCCCTCGCTAAATGAAGTCAAAAGTTAAAAGTCAAAAATTAAAAGTGATATCTTATTATCAAATGCGTTTAATTCGGTATCAAAAAATGTTCCATCTTCAACCATTACCAAATATTTCTCGATCTCCCCATTCACTAAAGTCAAAAGTTAAAAGTTAAAAGTTAAAAGTCAAAAGTTAAAATTTAAAAGTGATATCTTATATCAAATATCAAATGCGTTTAATTCGGTATCAAAAAATGTTCCATCTTCAACCATTACCAAATATTTCCCCATCTCCCCATCTCCCCATCTCCCCATCTCCCCATCTCCCCATCTCCCCATTCACTAAAGTCAAAAGTTAAAAGTTAGAAGTTAGAAGTTAGAAGTTAGAAGTGATATTTTATATCAAATGCGTTTAATTCGGTATCAAAAAATGTTCCATCTTCAACCATTACCAAATATTTCCCCATCTCCCCATCTCCCCATCTCCCCATCTCCCCATCTCCCCATCTCCCCATCTCCCCATCTCCCCATCTCCCCATTCACTAAAGTCAAAAGTTAAAAGTTAGAAGTTAGAAGTTAGAAGTTAGAAGTTAGAAGTGATATTTTATATCAAATGCGTTTAATTCGGTATCAAAAAATGTTCCATCTTCAACCATTACCAAATATTTCCCCATCTCCCCATCTCCCCATCTCCCCATCTCCCCATTCACTAAAGTCAAAAGTTAAAAGTTAGAAGTTAGAAGTTAGAAGTTAGAAGTTAGAAGTGATATTTTATATCAAATGCGTTTAATTCGGTATCAAAAAATGTTCCATCTTCAACCATTACCAAATATTTCCCAATCTCCCAATCTCCCAATCTCCCCACCTCCCCATCTCCCCATCTCTTCACAAACGCCCTAAATTTCCCATAATCTCACGGTTCCATCCTCACTCCCAGTTGCAATCAATTTACTATCTGGACTAAAAGCAATACCGTTCACAGCATCTGTATGTCCAGCTAATACCTTAATTTCTGTAGCTGATTTTGTATCCCATAACTTGACAATACCATCCCTATCTCCAGCAGCCAAAAACCGACTATCGGGACTAATTGCAACACTCTCTACTGAATTGTCATATCCTTCTAAAACTGTAACTTTATCCTGAGATAAAATATTCCATAAATGCACTTTATCGCAATTACTAAAGCTCAGAAACTGACCATCGTTACCGATCGCAACATTATTTATGCAACTAAAGCAACCCTCTAAAATCTTGATTTCTGTCTCAGAAGCAATATCCCATAACCTCACAGTACCATCGTTGCTACCAGAGGCCATAAACTTACCGTCAGAACTAAAAACAACACTTTGAATATAGTCTGTATGTCCCAAAAAACTTTTGACTACTTGCTTTGATGCAATTTCCCATAAATTTAGATGATTTTCTGAATTGATAAATGCTACTAATTTTAGGTCTGGACTGATAGCAATAATTTTCGGGCAACTATTTCGCGGTATCTGAATATAGGTTTCTGATTGATTTCCCCACAAACAAATCAGATTAAAGTTGCCATCAGAAATCTGACTACTGCCAAACACAAAATAATAATCATCTGAATTAGATGCAACTGTTTGCACCCACTCCATGTCTGAGACTATTGTTTTGACCTTTTCTCCAGAAAGGATATTCCATAATTGGACTTGATTACGACTGACAACTGCCAGAAATTTTCCATCAGAACTAAAAGCAACTTTTTTGATGAAAAAATTTGTTTGGGTTTCCAGAGTTGCAATTGTTTTTCCCGATGGAATTTCTGAAATATCTACTCGGTCGAAACTGCCAGCAGCAAATAACGCACTATTAGGACTAAAGGCAATACTACCAATGTAACTAGGATGGCCGGGTAATGTCACTATCTTTGTTTGTGATGCCAAATCCCAGATTTGAGTGTCAGCAGCTAGGAGGCGACTGTCAGAACTAATAGCAGCATTGTTATGCCATGAGTCGAGAAATTTTGACTCGGTTCCTGCTACCATATCCCATATTTGTAAATCATTACTCCCGCAAACTATTAATTTGCCGTCTGGACTGGAAAAGACAAAATTAGAGGGACAGTCTGTTTCCCCTGCCATGATTTTTACTTGAGTTGCGGATGCTATTTCCCAGACTATAACATCACCTATATCTATAAATGTAGCTGCTAGAAATTTACCATCGGCAGCGATCGCTACACTCACTACTTCTAACTCTTCTTCAGGATAAGATAATTCCATCGTTGGAGTTTCTGTTGTCGATGCTAAATTCCAAAATCTGACAGTACCTTTATTATCTCCACAGGCAAGAAATTGACCTTGAGAACTAATGGCGATACAAGTTATTGTTATATCATCATCAGTTTGTATTTGTAGTTGTCGCAAAAGTTGCCTTTGCCGTAAATCCCAAATATAAATTTTTTGACCCCAACCTAATGCTAGTGTTGTACCATCGTGACTTATTGTGCCACATTTTGCCGGGGAGTCGATATCCCACAGTCGTTGCCAATTATTGATTTGGTATAAGCTTGTACCACCACTGGCGCAGATTACTAATAAATCGTTATTCAGGAATTGAATTTTGTAGATATGTCCCAAGGCTATTCTTTGAGAAATTCCTACTTCTTTTAAGCTAGGTAAAACTACTTGCAATTGATTGGAGTGAGTGTACATTTTCAGCAGCTAAATATAGGGGGATATAACAGAAATATTATCTCAATTTTTAATTTAACAAATGTTGGGCCACTCAAGAGTTTTATGTCCGCTGTCGGCGAAAATCTATACTAAAACTATTTACATTTTCAAAAAATTATTTATTGGGTGGCTAATAAGTATTTATTTATAGCAGCCGCCATTACTGTATTTGATATATCCAGGACTTACGCACGGATACTAAATCGAGTGAGGGCGAATGCCATTCGCCCCTACATAACGCAATATTTTTGTTGATTCATTCCTTCGGTGTTTCGGTAGTGGGAAAACTATAACGTCTTAGTTTTTGGTTTGAAACAGACTCAGAATATAGGGCAATATTTTTCTTGATTCATTCCTTCGGTGTTTCGGTAGTGGAAAAACTATAACGTCTTAGTTTTTGGTTTGAGACAGACTCAGAATATAAGGCAATATTTTTGTTGATTCATTCCTTCGGTGTTTCGGTAGTGGGAAAAACTATAACGTCTTAGTTTTTGGTTTGAGACAGACTCAGAATATAAGGCAATATTTTTGTTGATTCATTCCTTCAGTCTTTCGGTAGTGGGAAAAACTACAACGTCTTAGTTTTTGGTTTGAAACAGACTCAGAATTATAGAGCAATATTTTTCTTTCTTCAGGACTTACGCATGCTTAACCTTAAAAATACCATATGTAGGGGCGAATGGCATTCGCCCTCAGTCTATTTAGTGTTCGTGCGCAAGTCCTGTTTCTTACAACTTTGGTCTTTCGGGAGTGGGAAAACTATAACGTCTTAGTTTTTGGTTTGAGGCAAACTCAGAATATAGGGCAATATTTTTGTTGATTCATTCCTTCAGTCTTTCGGTAGTGGGAAAACTATAACGTCTTAGTTTTTGGTTTGAGACATACTCAGAATATAGGGCAATATTTTTGTTGATTCATTCCTTCAGTCTTTCGGTAGTGGGAAAACTATAACGTCTTAGTTTTTGGTTTGAGACATACTCAGAATATAGGGCAATATTTTTGTTGATTCATTCCTTCGGTGTTTCTTGGTGGGAAAACTATAACGTCTTAGTTTTTGGTTTGAGACATACTCAGAATATAGGGCAATATTTTTGTTGATTCGGTGTTTCGGTGTTTCGGTAGTGGGAAAACTATAACGTCTTAGTTTTTCCTTTGAGAGAAACTCAGAATATAGCGATCGCCCGACTCTATATTTAATTGACTTTCCATTATAACTACAACGTCTTAGTTTTTAGATTTTAGATAAAGTCAGAAGGTACTGAGTCCCAATTTTGAACTTTTCAACTAGAAAGGCCAGCACAAAACCTAGAATATCTCCCACAATATATATAGGTTAGACTAGGAAATGATTTTGGCGCATCTACCCACTTGCCACTAAATTCCTAATCTTAGAGAAATACCAATATGAAGGCCCGTGAAATATTGCAGCAATATCAAGAAGGTAGACGAGACTTCCCAGGAGCGAATCTTCGGGGTCTGTCTTTTAAGGGGGAAGATTTGTCTGGAGCAGATTTTAGTGGGGCGGATATTCGAGGTACTAATTTTCGAGGGGCAACTCTGCAAGGTACTAATTTTCAGGGTGCTAAGGGGGGACTGCAAAAACGTTGGGTAGTGGTTTTGCTCATTGGTGTATTTATTCTGGTAGGAATATCAGGATTTTTGAGTTTCTTTAATGCATTTTTTGTAACGTTGATATATAGTTCCAATCCAGAAAATCCAATATTAGGGAATTCCATTCTACAAGATCAAATATTTGGTTGGGTCAGCTTGATTATACTTATTCTTTTCTGGATAGTAGTTATTCGTTGGGGTATTATACCAGGTTTTGGATCATTTGCCTTAGCCTTAGCCTTAGTCTTAGCCTTTACCTTAGCCTTAGCCTTTGCCTTAGCTGGAGCCGTCGCCGTCCTAGGAACCTTCGCCGTCGCCGGAGCCATCGCCGCCGCCATCGCCATCGCCGGAGCTATCGCCATCGCCGGAGTCATCGCCGGAGCTATCGCCATCGTCTTCCCCTTAGCCTTAGCCTTCCCCTTAGCCGGAGTATTCACCGGAGCTATCGCCATCGCTATCGCCATCGCCGTCCCCATCGCCACAACATTATTAAGTGCTTACGTCGCTTACCGAGCAATGAAAGGTGACGAAAAACAAGCTCTAATTCGTAACTTAGCTATTGCCTTTGCTGCCACAGGTGGTACTTGCTTCCGAAAAGCAGACTTAACCGATGCCAACTTTTCTAACGCGACCCTCAAAAGTACAGACTTGCGAAAAGCATACCTAACTCGCACCTACTTCCGAAATGCCATAAAACTTGATCGGGTAAGACCAGGAAAAACCTATCTCCAGAAAGCCAAAGTCAGAGAATTAGTCAAAACAGGTCAAGGAGAAAATCAAAACTTCGATCGCCTAGACCTCCAAGGAGCAAACCTCCAGGGAGCCAACCTGGTTAATGCCAGTTTCATAGAAGCTAATCTCAACTCAGCCAACCTCCAAGATGCTGACCTTTCCCGTGCCAAATTAGTAGGAACTTTTCTAGACCAAACCGACTTTACCGGGGCAACCTTAACCGGAGCTTTCATTGAAGATTGGGGTATAACTGCCGAGACAAAACTCTATGGCATCCGATGCGACTATATTTTTATGCGTCTTCCCCCAGACAAACGCCCCGACTTCCTGCAACTTTCACTGGAAGAAAGTCTTAACCCAAACCCTCGGAGAAAGCCTGACGACTGGGAAAAGAATTTTGAGGGTGGAGAGTTTGTAGATTTTATTACCCCAATGGTAGAAACTCTCGACCTCTATCACAATGGAAAAGCAGACCCACGGATAGTGGCATATTCATTTCAGAAGTTACGGGAAGACCATCCAGAGGCAGAAATAGAAATGGTCTCTATGGAAAAGCGGGGCAAAAATCATCAGTCACTTTTATTGCGAGCTGAAACTACACCCCAGGCTGACCATTCGGAGTTAAACAAAGAATATTTTCAGACTTATAATAGATCAGAAGCTCTGCCACCGGAAGAATTTCAACAACTTTTGGCAGAGAAGGATAAACAAATTCAAAGATTAGAAGCTTGGGTAGATATTGCGATGCAACGCCCAAATATTTATGCAGAAAATTATAGTCATCAAGGAGATACAAAAATGTCAGGAAGTAGTAGAGATAAAATTGAGATTGGAGAAAATTATGGTGTGGCTGGTAAGGAAGGAAATTTTGAGAATTATGGTGCAACTGGTAAGGAAGGAAAATCTGAAAATTATGGTGTAGCTGGTAACAAACAGGGAAAAATTCAAGACACAACATTTGCTCCGATAATTAATAATGCTCAACAAAAAACTTTAGCTGAAACAGCAGCAGAAATTCAGCAATTACTCAGACAATTAGAGCAATCAAATCCTACAGAAACTACGGCAGGTCAAATGGCAGTTGTTACCCAAGCTGTTGAAATTGTCGAAAATAACCCCACATTAAAACAACGGGTAATAGGTGCGTTGAAGTCAGGAGGTACGGAAGCTTTTAAAGAGGCTATTAACCATCCAGTTGCTAATGTTTTAGTCGCAGCTTTTCAGGGTTTTACGGAACCTTAATGAAGTCAAAATTCAAAAGTCAGTAGGGGCGAACGGCCGTTCGCCCGTACAGAAGTTATTTTTGTAACGGGGATTTGAGCAAGTCTCCAAAAATATTTCGCCTTAAAAGGTGGGGTTTTAGACCCAATCCTGTTTGATAATTAGGGTTTGTTGATTAACTATCAAAGCATTTACAAATAGAGGCAAGTGCTTTTTTTGGTCAAAATAAAGTGCAAGCTTTTAAAAAAAGAGAGATAATATTCAAGATTTCAAGCCTCCTTAATTGCAAAGGTACTGATAACTGATAACTGATAACTGATAACTGATAACTATCTCCTCTACAATTCCTATTTCTCCTGACTCCTACTCTTACAAAAAGACTTTTTCAGCAAACTCTAATTCTATTACCGAAAAATTGTGGTCTAATACCAATTTGAAAAAAGAATGTTACGAATAGTAAGAGGGATAAAAAGACTTTACAGGAGATGTCTCTTTGACAAAAAATATAATTTACGTCCTAAAAAATGGTATTAAAGTCATTCATTATTACTCCTGACTCCTGACTCCTGACTCCTAATAAATACCCTAGATATTTGTAGCAAACATTTATCAATTTGGTCTAAAGCCTCCCTTTTTAAAGGTATAAAAAAAGAGAGAGAATATTCCAGATTTCAAGCTTCCTTATTGCAAAGGTACTGATAACTGATAACTGATAACTGATAACTGAAATGGCTTTTTGCTAATCTTTAGCCAAAGCTGGAATTAACTTTTCTACTGTCAAAGCAGACAAAAAACCAAGGGTATAGGGTTCTTCACTAATAGCTACAGCATAAGAAGATTTTAAATAATCTAAATAATCAGAATTATTCTCTAGATATGCCCGAAAAAATGCCAAACTAAAAGCATCAATATAAGATTTAATTACTGGGGAACTGGCACTAACTAACTGATTTAAAGAGTCATCATCTACAGATTCTACATTTTGAATTTCAGTAATATTAAAATCGAGATGTTTTGCTCCTTTTGTCAACATAAAATATTTCTCTGTTACTGGCAACCAAGTAAAGGGATAAACTTGTTCTATTACTACGGGGGTTAATTGGTCTTCACTACCAGCAACCCACAAAATTGGTATATTAATATGACTTAAACCAGACTTACCAAATATACTGCTATTTACTGGGTCCATAATTAATACTGAGTTAATTCTTTTATCTCGTAAATCATAATTTTTTTGAGGTAAGTCTAAAGCACGACACTGTAAAAATAAGGAAGGATTTAAAGATTTAATTTGGGCTAAACAATCTTGTTTTAGTTGTGCAAAATTAATTTTTGCTCCTGCTAAGGCTAATGTTGTATAAGCGCCAAAAGATTGACCTGCCATGCCGACATTTTTCAGGTTTAGTTTTCCTTGATATTGAAGTTTATTGCGACGTTCCAGTTCATCTAATAAATAGGTAATATCTAGGGGTCTATTAATAAATTCTCTGAGTTGAAATATTTCTGTTTCTTTTCCTTCTAGAAAAGCTTGAAAATGATTAAAGTCACTGCCTGGATGTTGTATTTTTGCTACGGCAAAACCATGAGAGGCTAAATGTATGGCTAAATGTTGCCATTGACTAAGTTTTGCTGCTAAACCAGGGGAAAGAATTATTAGTGGAATAGTTTGAGTTTGTATTTGGTTAGATGGTAAATAAAGATTAACTAGAAATTGGCGGTTACGACTTTTATCGTTGAGATTTAGAGTTTCTTGATAGAAAGAAATATTGCCTGGTTGGCGTAAATCTGGCAATCTGGAAAAATCTATTTTTTCTTCTGTAGAAGCAGCGGTTAATGTGATTTGTTTAACTTCTGTAAGTAGCTTTTCTGTATCTTCTAGTAAGGCAGAAAATTCTCTATTTACTGCCATAATTTTCCGAATATTAAACTGTACCTCTCCCGGAAAGTTTTGCAAAAAATTTATAGGTGTAAAATCTTGAGATTCAGCAGTTTTAATTAAAGCTTCTCTCAGAGCGATCGCTCCATTATTTCTACCTTTAGTTTGAATCATTTCTCCTATATATTGGAGTAATTGTTCTCCCATGGGGGAATACAAACCTTGAGCAAGTTGCATGGGATTAATCTTCAGATGAAATTTGAGTACATTTCTCAATTTTTGCTGATTTTCTGCATCTATAAATAGGAAATATAACTTTAAATCATCTTCAACTTTACCTGTTTCAGCATAAGTTTCTAAAGCAGTTAGAGATACAGAAATTTTCAGAAAACCGTAATTAAAATGAATCTGTTCTGCTGCTTTAGCTGAGAAATTAACTAGCACAAGTGATGTAGTTACTAAGACGAGGGATAGTAACCATAAGAACATCCTTTTTTTAGTTTTTATGCGACGTTTTATGGAAAAATTGCGCTGAATTTTGCTACTCATTTATACCAATTATCAAAAGTAATGCTTGACTTAGATAATACTTAGGTTATTAAGTAATTAACACAGGTGGAATAATTTTTTGGCTAATTAGCAGATCATTTAATGTTAATTTAACCCCCGTCTTTAAGGGCAGTTTCTTATGTTTAATTCTTCCTGTACGGACTTTGAATAATAAAGTACCTACCCACTCCCCTTCTGGGAGGGGTTAGGGTGGGTTCCCTGCTCAATAAAATGTAGAAAAATTTTTGAGAAATGTTATTAGTTAAGGGAGCCGTCGGATTGGTGGCGTACAGGAGAACCAAATCATAATTAATGGCTTCAATACCAGTTTTTAGGAAAACTTTCTTCTTTTTTAAATAATTATTAATCTTTGCATGAGAAACCTATTATATATATTAGGCTCGATAACAAGAAAGAAAATTGGAAGATTTTAACATCCTATTCTTCTATATATAAAAAGTGACTTAAATCACTTTAAATATTAATTAGAATCACGTTGAATCATCTAATAAATTACAGTCTTTTAGTAACTTTTCTGAAACTATAATAATATAGCACTACATTTTTTGGCGTTTGACAATAAATTTTGATTATCCGGGAGCAGGAATTAGAGAAATGTCCGCGCCCTATTTGCGTAGTGCCATACATCAAAAAATCAGGAGTACATTATGAAGCTGAAAAATAGTTATAAATCGCTTAAATCTAACCCTTTTAATGTATATCGCGACCCGACAACAGGAAAATGGGTTGTTGTTAAATCTTGCCAAAAATCAATTAAGAAAAAAGCAGCTTGATGAAAATAATCTCTAATTTATTGTGCGCTTTTAATTGTTTTCTTGATTGATCGATCAATAAATCAAAAAAGTAAGTAACTAAAAACTACTTTTTGATTTGGATAATTGCTTTTAGATCAATTCCTATAAGGTTGTGTGTTTGAGTAAATCTCGACTATTTAGATAAATATTGACTACAGCAGAAAACAACTGTACGACCTCCCTAAAGAATTCGTTTAGTTACCGAAAAATTTAGGTATAAAGCCTCTCCATTCATGTAGAAAAAAGCGGTCGAGGGATGGCGAGGAAACCTCCCCATATCCAATCGACCAAGAAAAGAAAAAAAAATCCATCGATCCAATCCTTTTATTTATAAGAAAAGGTAATTATAAATTATAAATTATAAATTATAAATTATAAATTCTTGAATTATTTATTGTCAAAAATTTTTCTCTCAAAAACATTCATATCCTTTCTTAAATTTCTGCTTTGCGTCATCCTCTACAATAGTGCCATGAGCCATAATAACCCTTCTAAAATCCCATTGCAAAATATTTTCAACTGATTGTCTAACTTTCTCTTTTTCTTTAGTACCCAACCATTCTAAAATTGATGGTCTAAGTTGTTTGTATACTCCCAGAATTTTAGATACTAACTTTGTTGTAAATGGAAAGCTTTCATCAAAATTAAATACAATATCTGTCACAATCAATGTTTGACTTTCACCGTGAAAAAAAACATACTCATGTAAAGGCGATACTCCATTCAGAAGAAAAGTATTCAGTCCTTCAAATAAGAAATATTCGACCTTACTACCAAAATATTTTTCATCATCATCTAATATTTTATCGATAGAAATATCCGGTCTTTTTTCTTCAAACCTGAAACAGCATAAACTTTTGCTTGAGGATAAATATTTTTAAAGTCAGATAAAAAAGATGGTGAAAAAGATTTGGAGCGATAATATGTTTGACATTTCCAATCTCTTTAAGTTGCTCAATAATTTTCTTGTCAACTTTAATTGGAGAAATGACAGCTAGTTCGCCATTTTTTAAACTAATTACAGTCATTCTTGTACCAACATCTAACCCCAAAAATCTTAAAGGTTGCTCGGCAACCCAAATATTACAATCTATTTTTCTAAGCATAGCTAATTATGAAAAAGGGAATAAGGAACAGGGAACAGGGAAACATCATAACAAAGAGGAAAAAAAGGTTGAATTTTTAGATTTTATGGGTAAGTATTTCCTGCGGAATGCGCTCGCATTCAGCTATTAGCAGTCAGCTCTTCCTCCGGAATGCGCTCGCATTCAGCTTTTTAATGAATGAAGTAAAAATTCGTTTAACTTATACTACATTTTCCACTCATAAATTGAAGCACAAGAACGACTTGTTTTGAGTTTTTAACCCATACAATTCAAGCTGACTTTTTATTGCACTACACAAATAGGGTGCGGACATTTATATATAAATGCTCAAAGTTAGTCAGGGATAACTTCTAGCTTCTGACTTCTGAGTTTTTACTTCTGACTTGCGCGTAGCGCTACAACCGTGGTTTCTGATACCAATTCACTTACAGCTGTTTTCGAGTTAATGAGGTACAAAGTTTTATTGTTCTAGGGAACAGGGAACGGGAAATATAACAATAGTTTGACAACTGTACCTCACTATCCTAAAAAGTGCTGTCAAAAATGTCACAAATAGTTGGTAACTGATGAAGTCAAATGAAGTCAAATAATAAGCTGAAATTATTGTAGAGTAAAGATTTTAAGTTACATTAGACATCTGGTAAAAATCAAAAATAAAATCAATTCTTACCCATAAATTATCAATTATTCCTCACTATTCCAAGTTTCATGTTCCCTGTTCCCTCTTTTCTGGAGATTTCTATTAATATCACTTCTAACTTTTGACTTTTGACTTTTGACTTTTGACTTTAGTGAAACGCTAGGTTTTCTCGTAGTCGCGATCGCTAAAACTCCCACAACTTTAATACCTGCTTTCTGCAAAACCTTAATTGCAGAGTTAACTGTTGCACCTGTTGTATAAATATCATCTACTAACAAAACTAAACTGCGGGGACGACTTCTGCGGAAATCTTTTCCTACAGTAAAAGCATCCTTAACCGTTTCCAACCTCTCTCCACTGGACAAACCAAATAATGCTTGGGTCTGCTTCACTCTTTCCAGGCCATTTCGCCGTAACTGCAAACCAGTCAATTCACAAAAACTTTTTGCCAATAATTCTGCTTGATTAAAACCTCGCTCTTTCAGCTTCTTTTTGTGCATCGGAATGGGTACAACTACTATTTTGTCAAGGGTTGTTGTCCCTACTTGCCTTTTGCAAAGTGCGGAATTTAACCACCCATCCCCTAACCAATGTCCCAAAGGTCTTGCTATCTGTGGGTTATCCTGATATTTCATCGCAGCGATCGCTCGTTTGAGACTATCTTTATATTCACCCCAGATAAATACTGGAATTTTTCCAGGAAATGTTTGTCCTCCATGAGGAAATTGACATTGCCAAACTTGTCTTTCGCAATATTTACAAAATTCTCTATCTGTCGGTCTCTGACAAAGAGGACAGTTAGACTTAAGAAATATATTCAGAAATGGTTTAAGTATTTTTCTCCAGAGAAATTTAATCATTGTAAAAACCTTTAAAAAGTCTAAAATATTAAACCGTTTCTTATGTTTATCTAAATGTTGGCATTTATACCCGCGCTCTCCCGTAGGGGAGCGTCGGGATTAATGCCAACCCATGCTATAATAATACTACTTAATATTAGTAACAGGCTAAAACATTGAAAGCCAGATACAAGTATCGCATATATCCAAATCATATTCAAATAATCAAATTAAATCAACTATTTGGTTGTTGCAGATACGTTTGGAATAGTGCATTAGCACACTGCAACCAACTGTATACTAATGGTCACAAGAGACCTAGCTATGTGGACTTAACCAAACAATTTATAACTCAGGCTAAAAGAGAATTAGTTTGGTTAAAGGAAGTAGCATCTACTCCATTGCAACAGTCTCTCAAAGATTTAGACCAAGCTTACAGGAATTTCTTTAATAGTTGTACTGGAAAACGTAAAGGAATTAAAGTTAAACCTCCTAAATTCAAGAGTAGAAAGTCTAGACAAGCAGTTAGATTTGTCGGAGCGAATTACAAAATTGGTCAAGATAAAATCTATTTCCCAAAAGTAGGAAAAATTAAAATTATTTGGTCAAGACCATTAGCTAGCAATCCTAGCTCAGTTACTATAATTAAAGATAGTGCAGGACGTTACTTTGCTAGTTTTGTTGTAGAAACTTGTGCTGAAAATTTACCTAAGACTGAAAACTCAATAGGTATTGATTTGGGCATTTCAACTTTTGCAACTTTGAGTAATGGTGAGAAGTTTGAAGCTCCTAAGCCTCTCAAAAAAAACCTCAAGAAATTAGGTAAGTTTCAACGTAAATTTGCCAAAACTGAGCTAGGTAGCAAACGTCGTGAAAAGGCAAGGGTTAGAGTTGCTAAACTTCACGCAAAAGTCAAAGACATTCGTACAGATTTTCTACACAAGCTATCAACTGATTTAGCCATAAATTACGATACTATCGTATTAGAAGACTTAAATGTTTCCGGCATGGTTAAAAACCGCAAATTAGCGAAAGCAATTAGTGATTTAGGTTGGAGGCAATTTAGAACTTTAACTGAGGCTAAGTGCGAGAAATATGGTAGAGAATTTAGAACTATTTCTAGGTGGGAGCCTACATCTCAAAAGTGTTCTAATTGTGGTTTCAAAGGAGGCAAAAAAGAGCTAAATGTTAGAGAATGGACTTGCTTAAATTGTGGCACGTTTCACGACAGAGATATTAATGCAGCAGTTAATATTTTAGAAGCTGCTCAACCGAAAACCAAGGTTGAAATAGTCAAAGGAACAGTAGCAAAAAATCCTGTACAGCTATCACTTTTTAATGAAGTCGCCGAGGGTCAACGGTCGATTATTTTCGGACACGGAGGAAACGTCAGACTGAAAAGCCAGCAGATTCCTATGATGTGTCAACCCGCCCTGAGTCATTCCTTCAGCTTAGTCTGTTTGATTGATGGATGGGAATCCCGTGCTGTCTCGTAGAGCAGCGTCGGGAGGATGTCAACTGTTAACAATTTACTATAGCAATCAGGAATCAGTTGTGAGAATTGAGATATTCCTTAAAAGTATAGAATATAGCAATTATTATATTCATATGATATGTTTTTTTCTTCTTTTCTGTTCCCAGATCCCAGATCCGGTGTTCCCTAAAAGTTTCCAATATCTCACAACTCAAAAATAACTTCTGACTTCTGACTTCTGACTTCTGACTTCGTTAACCGGACATGATATAAATCTAGAGACTCCTAATTATTAGACATCTGGTAAAAATCAAAAATAAAATCAATTATCCCACAGAAATTATCAATTATTTTCCCCTATTCCCTATTCCCTCTTTTCTAAAATTCTCTTTTTCTTTATCGGTTTAATGTTCTAGTTCACCAGGGATATAAATGTGGTTGATGAGTCGGAAAATTTCTGATAGACAAAATTCTCCTGACTACTTCTTGCTGCGCGGAAAAATATATACCCAGCACCTAGGACCTGATTCTGATATTTTCCCGACTCTCCCTATCTCCCCCTTTTCTGAAAATTCTCTTTTTCTTTATCGGTTTAATGTTCTAGTTCACCAGGAATATAAATGTGGTTGATGAGTCGGAAAATTCTGATAGACAAAATTCTCCTGACTACTTCTTGCTGCGCGGAAAAATATATACCCAGCACCTAGGACCTGATTCTGATATTTTCCCGACTCTCCCTATCTCCCCCTTTTCTGAAAATTCTCTTTTTCTTTATCGGTTTAATGTTCTAGTTCACCAGGAATATAAATGTGGTTGATGAGTCGGAAAATTCTGATAGACAAAATTCTCCTGACTTTCTTGCTGCGCGGAAAAATATATACCCAGCACCTAGGACCTGATTCTGATATTTTCCCGACTCTCCCTATCTCCCCTTTTCTAAAAATTCTCTTTTTCTTTATCGGTTTAATGTTCTAGTTCACCAGGAATATAAATGTGGTTGGTGAGTCGGAAAATTCTGATAGACAAAATTCTCCTGACTACTTCTTGCTGCGCGGAAAAATATATACCCAGCACCTAGGACCTGATTCTGATATTTTCCCGACTCTCCCTATCTCCCCTTTTCTAAAAATTCTCTTTTTCTTTATCGGTTTAATGTTCTAGTTCACCAGGAATATAAATGTGGTTGGTGAGTCGGAAAATTCTGATAGACAAAATTCTCCTGACTACTTCTTGCTGCGCGGAAAAATATATACCCAGCACCTAGGACCTGATTCTGATATTTTCCCGACTCTCCCTATCTCCCCCTTTTCTGAAAATTCTCTTTTTCTTTATCGGTTTAATGTTCTAGTTCACCAGGAATATAAATGTGGTTGATGAGTCGGAAAATTCTGATAGACAAAATTCTCCTGACTTTCTTGCTGCGCGGAAAAATATATACCCAGCACCTAGGACCTGATTCTGATATTTTCCCGACTCTCCCTATCTCCCCTTTTCTAAAAATTCTCTTTTTCTTTATCGGTTTAATGTTCTAGTTCACCAGGAATATAAATGTGGTTGATGAGTCGGAAAATTCTGATAGACAAAATTCTCCTGACTTTCTTGCTGCGCGGAAAAATATATACCCAGCACCTAGGACCTGATTCTGATATTTTCCCGACTCTCCCTATCTCCCCTTTTCTGAAAATTCTCTTTTTCTTTATCGGTTTAATGTTCTAGTTCACCAGGGATATAAATGTGGTTGGTGAGTCGGAAAATTCCGATATACCAAATTCTCCTGACTTTCTTGCTGCGCTGAAAAAATATATACCCACCACCTAAAACCTACCACCTAAAACTTATCACCTAAATTCTTAAATTGAGCTGCTTCTAAAATCAAACGTTGTTCTGCACGAGCGATTGAATTATAAGTTTTATCCACAGCATCAACATTAACAGAAATGGAAGTAATACCCCACCTGATTAAATTATCTATTATTTCTGGATATAAAGCAGGAGCATCACCACAAATAGAACAAGGAATACCAGAAATTTTAGCCTGAGAAATCAATTGTTGAATGGCTCTCATTACTGCTGGTTGACGACTATCAAAAGCACTTGCCATTTGTTCTTCTTCTCGGTCTATACCTAACAATAATTGAGTTAAATCATTAGTGCCAATAGCAATACCCCGAACTCCAGCTTTAACATATTCAGGTAGTAAGAATAAAACTGATGGTACTTCTGCCATAATCCAAATTTGGAAATTATTAGGTCGATTTTCCCATTTAGTTTGAATACGACTATGACAAAATTGAAATTCTTCTACAGAACGTACAAATGGTAAGATTAAATTAACGTTAGTGTAACCCAATTCATATACTTGAGATAAAATATCTATTTCTAAATCTAGTAAATTTGGTTCTAGCATATAACTGAATGTACCATGTCTTCCTAGTATAGGATTAGAATAATTAGTCCGATGATTATGAAGATTTGACTTGGTCTGGTTATCTTGGTTTCCAGAATAATTAGTTATAGATTCTTCTGGAATTTTCGTAAATACTTTTTCCCCATCGCTAGAGTTAAATAATGCTAAATCAAGAGAACGATAAAAGACTGGTTTTGGAGTAAAAGCTGCGGCAAATTCACTAAGCTTCTCTACCATTAGACTGACTAATTCTGATTGACGGCCTTGTTGTATCCACCATAAAGGATGATGATTTTCTAACAGTTCAATAGCCATTAACTCTGACCGT
>NZ_BLZO01000133.1 GCF_014132355.1 Okeania sp. KiyG1 | reverse complement strand
ACTGAAATTTATTAATTAGATACTAATTATAATTGACTATAAACTAACAATCAATTAAATAATTATTGCTGAATTATGGAAATACTTTTCTTGCCAGATAATATTACTGTTGAAGCAGAGTCAGGAGAACCTATTCTAGAAGTTGCTGAACGTGCTGGGGTAACTATTCCTACAGGTTGTTTAATGGGTTCTTGTCATGCTTGTGAAGTTGAAATTGATGGTGGTCAAACTATTTGTGCTTGTATTACAGCAGTTCCTCCAGGAAGGAAAAAAATGACGATTAACCTTTCTGTAGATATGGACTGGTAATATTCAGTTATCAGTTATCAGTTATCAGTTATCAGTAAAAGTTACGGGGAATAAATAATAGTAATTAATTTGATTTAGGTACTTGATAGGAGTTTAACTATTTGAGTTATATTGATTTTTCTATCGATTCATATAAGTTAATACTTACATCCAGAAAAGACTTTAATTGATTTTTGGTTGTTCCTATTTTGTTTTCAAAATCTAAAATTTTAATACCGTGGCAAGCTTCGCTTAAAATTTGTGTGAATATCCTGAGCTGTTCGACTGAAATTTGAACCTTCATAGTTGAATTTTGAATTGGTTGAGAGTCGAAGGTTTCTAAAGGTATTTTTATTAACAAAAGTAATTCTTGAACTTCCTCTCTTTCAGCACCTATTCGAGCATGAAATCCTCCTGTTATACCTTTAAGTACTTCTTCAAAGGTTGAATTTAAAATTTCTAATCCTTTTTTTCCAGCTTCAATCAAAATAATCTCATTATTCAGCAATTCTATTTGTACGAGAAAATTATCTCTCATAATTTCAAGCTTATTTTTATACGGCAATTAACTGATAACTGATAACTGATAACTGATAACTGAAATTACCCATAATTAGAGCTTGCTGATTAAATCTAAAAGTATTTACAGATAAAGGTTGTAGCCTTTTTGGGGTCTAAAAAAGTGCCTGGGAATCAGCTCTTCACGCTCAAAAAGGAGCGTATTTTAGGCGCATAGTTGGGCAGAAAAATCACTATATCCAAAACGCCCGCTCCTACCTCCTCGCTCCCGACCCTTTTCTCCTGTCTCCTCCCCTCCTGGGAGGGGTTAGGGAGTGGGTTGGGAGGGGAGGGGCGAGGGGTGGGTTGGGAGGGGAGGGGCGAGGGGTGGGTTGTCTCCTGTCTCCTACCCTCACCTATAAGAATTTTTCAGCAAACCCTAATTATAGTTAAATTTTCCCTTCTTCGTTCTGCTTGACAGCAACAGCATAATCACGAAATCTTTCCATATCTGCCATCAAAGTAGATTCTACTATCCTACCTAAAAATAAGTTATCCATAATCTTAATTAACCAACCAGGAACTCCATAAGCTACAGTTAATTTAACGATACTACTACCATGTCGGTCGTAGAAACGAATTGCACCTCTATTTGGCAAACCATCCACAGACTCCCACTGAATAATTTGATGCTGAACTACTCTTTGTATCTGAGAAAGCCAACTAAATTGGAAATTACCACTGGCTAATTTCCATTGAGATAAATCAGGATTATCTTCCAAAACTTTAACAGATTCAATCCACTTCATCCATCGAGGCATTTGTTCTAAATCTGACCAAAGATTCCATACTAAATCAATTGGAACAGCTACCTCTATTTGTACACTATGCTCTAGCCAATTAGTCATTTCAATTATCAGTTATCAGTTATCAGTTATCAGTACTTCTAGTTAAAGTCAGAGGCTTTAAATATTGAACTTTATTTGTTTTCATCCCTTTGAAAAGGGAGGCTTTAGACCCTATTTTTTGGTCATAAATAATATTTTAAATTGATTATTATATAGAACAATTTTTTCAAGTAAATATTTAAAGTTTAAAAGGCAAAATTACTTGTATAGCAGAAGGAAGAAGGAAGGTAAGCATTCAGCCGTCAGTACTTCAGCCATCAGCTATTGCTTTTAGTTTTATATAAAAGTTTTACTAATTTAGTCAGAATTTATACTTACTATAAAAGCTGGCTTTAAAGCCTATATTCATTAAAGCCCCCTCATGAGAGCTGAGAGCTGAGAGTTAATAGCTGTTTGCCCAGCATTCCGCAGGAAATGTTTACGAAGGAAGAAGGAAGAAGGAAGAAGGAAAAATCTTACGTTGTCTGAGTTTTATATAGGTTTTTACTCATGTTGACTACAAAACTTCTGCACTCTGCCTTTAAGCCAAAATTTCTGTATTTTATGTACATGAAAACTGCTATAAGCTTTCTATTTATCCTATACCTTTTGTTCAATTACTATAAAAATTAGGCATTTTTGAGCGCTAAAGAGTCAAATATACTGTAGCACTAGGGATAAATAATTGACAATTTTATAGATAAGAATTGCTTTTATTTTTTATTTTTGGAGATGTTTGTTAGTATTCAACCAAAAATAATACTATCGCGCTACATAATTAAGTTTAGGATATTCCTTTGTTGCCTTTTGTCTTCAGGAACTACTGACTTTTCCTACTAGAATACTGCGCAAACAATCCAAATTTATTTATTAAGTAATTAACACAAATAGGACACCTTTGTGATAATTAGCACCCTAGGAACACATTAATTATGATTATGTTTACTTCTCCCCACTCCCCTACTCCCCCACTCCCCCACTCCCCTGCTCCCCCACTCCCCTACTCCCCCACTCCCTCACTTAATTTTAACTAGCAGCAACTGGAGTTCGCCCCAAAATATGTTCGACATTTGCCAAAATTTTCTGAGCAGCTTGCTTTCCAGAAATAGTTGCTCCCTCCATACTGTCAATATAATCCTGTTGGGTATAACTACCTGCCAGAAAAAAGTTAGGTACTGGTGTTTGCTGGTTAGGGCGATATAAGTCCATACCAGGTGCTTCCCGATACAAAGACTGAGCCAATTTCACCACACTATACCAAGTCATATTTAATTCCCGTGAAGAAGGAAATAATTCATGGACTTGCTTTAAAACATGATGAGCGATCGCCTCATTATTCTCTTTAATAAAAGGGTCTCCTGGTGTTAACACCAACTGTAATAAAGAACCTTGTCCTTGCCGATAATAATCTCCTGGACTTGTTAATGCTAAATCCGCAAAACAGGAAAAGTCTGCATCTGGAGTATAAAGTAAATTATCAAGACCAGCAGCACGCTCTAATTGTTGACGTTGGTTTTTATCGTGTAACTCTGTCACCCAACCATCAAACCTGAGCTGTACTGTTGCTACAGGTACTGCATCTAGTTTATAGATTTTGTCAAACTCTGGCCATTTGCGCCAAGCTTCAGGCAAAATACGCTGAATACCCGGTACATCACAGGCAAACACATAAGCATCAGCAGTAATAGTTTCTTCAGTCTCCCCACTAGCAACAACTATGCCACTGACACGAGTTTCCCCATCATTCTCCGTAAACTGAATTTCTCTGACTCGTCTTCTGGTATGAATTTTTGTCCCCCTTGCCTCCAAATATTCAACAATTGGTTTGTGTAGATATTCATAAGGAGACCCCTCCAACATCCGCAGCACCGATGCTTCTGTTTTTGCAGCAAATAATTGGAAAATTGTCAACATACATCGAGCAGAAATATTATCCGCATCAATAAACCCTAGAGCATAAGCAATAGGGTTCCACATTCGCTTAATACTTCCATCAGACCCACCTTGGCCACGAAACCATTCTCCAAAACTAACTTTATCCAAATCTCGAATAGTTTTCATCGCCCCATCAAAATCTACCAACCCTCTAACTATGGGACTTGTTCCTAGAGCGATCGCATTTTGTAACTTATCTTGCACAGATAACTGAGATGTGGTAAAGAAAGCCTTTAACCCATTAAAGGGCGCTCCAGTCAAGAAGCGAAAATCTAGGGAACCTGTTTTACCCCCCTTATTGATAAAATTGTGAGTATGTTCTTTGAGACGGAGATTCTCAAAAGCTCCCACTTTTTTCATTAACTCAAACAATTGGTAGTAGCAACCAAAGAAAACGTGCAAACCCATCTCTACATGATTTCCGTCTGCATCTACCCAACTACCAACTTTTCCCCCAACAAAGGGGCGAGATTCAAATATTTCTACTTGATGTCCAGCATCGGCCAACTCTACGGCTGTGGCCATGCCTGCTAATCCTGCACCTGCGATCGCGACTCGCATTATTTACTTCCTTATTCATTTTTTTTACAATTCTTAATAATTTTACCTCCAAATTTTCACTTTTGACTTAACTAGGTTTTGCTCAATAAGTCTTATGGGTGAGGGTCGGAGTCAACCCACCCTCACCCCTCCCAGGAGGGGAAGTCAGGAGGACCGAGTCAGGATAAATGGGAATTACAGAGGATGTAGTTGGAAGAATTATCTCTTAATTTTTCTGCCCTTGTCTGCACAAAATGTTAACTTTTTGAGCTTTCTTGACCGAAAAGCTGGTACTTTTTTTCAAAATAATAAGGATGAAACCTTTATACGTCAATGTTTTGATAGTTAATCAGCACAGCAATAACTAGCTATCAGCTATCAGCCTAAAACCCACATTCCGCACTTCAATCTGTAACATAAAAAGTAGTGTATGAATCCGTAGCTTGGTAGGTATTGATACTATGCAAATCATCTCAATTACTTTTTTAGTCGATCAAATTCCGAGTAAATAATTATTGCTCTGCTGATTAAATCTAAAAGTCTTTACAGATAAAGGTAAGTAGCCTTTTAAGTATCAAAAAGTGCGAAGTTTTAGGTGGTAATGGTTCAAAAAATTAGGATTTTGCTCAAGAGTAGGGCAGAAAAATCTAGGGACGATTCTTCCTACTATCTCCTCTATAATTCCCATTTCTCCTGTCTCCTGTCTTCCCCTCCACGGTCGGGGTTAGGGGTGGGTTGTCTCCTGTCTCCTAACCTCACCCATAAGACTTTTTCAGCAAACTCTAATTATTGCTCTGCTGATTAAATGTAAAAGCATTGACACATAAAGACAAGTGCCTTTTTGTGGCCTTTAAAAAGTGCATGGTTTTCAGCTCTTTATGCTCAAAAAGGAGCGTATTTTAGGCGCATAGTTGGGCAGAAAAATCATTCTGACAATTCTTACTCCTGTCTCCTGTCTCCTGTCTCCTTACTCCTGTCTCCTGTCTCCTGTCTCCTTACTCCTGTCTCCTGTCTCCTGTCTCCTGTCTCCTCATTTAAAAAGATACAGGCATTAATTGTAATGGCCCTATCCCCAACTCTTTAGTTGAGAGAAAGCGGACCTCAAACAAAGCCATCATATCCTTAAAATCTGGTTGACCACGAGAAGCGCCTGTAATACCCCTGGCAATAATTAAACCACACCAACCATCAGTAGCCTGGCAACGCTTGTCCCATTTTTGTTTAGCTTTCTTGTGTGCTGGGTCATTCTGCACAAATTCACCAAATAAATGAAGCACACCATCATGAGTTTTAAATATGCCCAAATCGTAGCTTGTTTCTTCCATAGGGTCTTCTCCTATATTAAACCCAATACCATGAAGTCCTTGAGCCTCTTGTAAATCATCTATCAATTTAGTTGCTTTTGGCAGAGAAGTTTGAATCAAAACTATTGGTAGACCCTCTCCTGATGATTTAATCTCTTCTTCCGCTGCCTGGTATAGTTTGGTATTGTCTCGTAGATATGTCACTGTCTCCCAAGGTATAACTCCTAAACTTAAGAGAGAATTGGCCGGGACCAAATCATTCTTCAGCATGGGCATTTCAATTTCTAGTTCTTCATCTCCTTCAATATCCGCCTCAGCAGCCATTTCATATAATTCTTCTGCCACTTCAGGCATTGTGGCCACTTTTACTGAAATTACTTCTTCAGATTCTGGTATAGGGATACGGTAGCGACTATTAATGCTAGGAAACTTATCGCCCATCATCTTTTTGCGGTAGGAGCGTAAAAAACGATGGAGTGCTTCTATCGCCACTAATGTTGTAGCTGCTTCCTCCTCATATAGAACAGACCTTAAACCTTCTAGAGGATGTAGATTACCAAAATTGGGCTGAATTTCTGATGCAGATAAATTTTGGAGGTCAATATCCTCACTCTCATCCCCTTCCTCGCCTTCTTCTTGAAGGTTGTCGTAAGTAATAAACAAACAATCTTGTCCCAAAAAAGCTTCTTCTAAATTTTCATAAGATTTTTCATAAGCTACTCGTTGCCGAAACCTTTTGAGAGAATCTAAAGAACGATATAGTAAGATGCCATAGTCCATACCCAACTTACCTAAGACACAGACATAAAGATTTTTGAGATCCCATTGATTGAGTTCTATGGAAATAATTTGATGCTCTCCTAATATTTCCCATGGTGCATCGTCCCAAACTTGATATGCTTTTTCAACTAAAGCTTCCGCATAGTCAGGAGGTAAGTTAGGAGGACGATTTTCCGCTACTTCCTGTAGTCCTTGAAATATTTCATCAATTAGAGGTAAATCTGGGACATAATCGATTGTAATTCCTAGGTCTTGTAATACTCCCCTCAGAAAAAATTGAATTTCTCGGTCTTTGACTACTATTTTTTGGGGTCTAATTGCCGGAGCTGGACTTTGAGGATTTTCCATTGCTCGCAGCAGTGTCCGAACAATTGCTTCTGGGCCAATATCTGATGTCACCATGTCCATTGCTCGTACCATTCCATGGGAGCCATCGACCCAGATAATACATTCATTTGTTGTCTCTTCCTCTAACTCAGGGTTAGAGCTTGAGTCTGAGTATATAGGGCGACGATCGCCTTCCCACACACTTGGAACTTGTTGTAATTTTTGTAACCTACGAATTGTTGAAGGATTGAGAGCTGCCATAGACTAAGCCTGTGAAAGTGAAGCAATTGGTGAATATTCTTTCCTTGTTGCATTAAGCCATATTATTAATGTATTTTGATATACATTTTTCTCTATACAGCTTTGCTAATGTGACGGGAATTTGATTCTCTACTATCTTATTGACTGCCCGGAGCAATTGAGCAATTAATCATAATTAAAATAAAAATATATAGAGTTACTATAGAATTATCTATCTATAATTTTAATAATTTTAACATTATTAACGACAGTCTTTAAGTTTTTGATACCCATATATTAAGGTATTAAACCACAATAAGGCCATATTTAAAAAAATGATTATTTTTGACTGAGGATGCTATTCAAAAAGTATAGTTACAATCTTTATCTAGAAATAGAAATATGAAATAGAATATATAAATAGTAAGGAATTACTATTTTAGAGCAATAGTACAAGGAGCTAGAAATAAAAATGACACAAGCTACTCAGTCTCAGCAAAAAGGTATTATGATGAGCGAAGCTGCTTTAGCTCAGGTTAATTCTCTAAGAGAGAAAGAAGGGAAAGACCTGTGCCTCAGAGTAGGGGTGCGTCAAGGTGGATGTTCTGGAATGTCCTACACGATGGATTTTGCAGACCCTAATACTATTAGAGAAGATGATGAAGTTTTTGATTATGATGGATTTAAGGTAGTTTGCGATCGTAAGAGTATTCTATATCTCTACGGTTTAGTACTCGACTATAGTAATGCTTTAATTGGGGGTGGGTTTCAATTTAGTAATCCCAATGCAACTCAAACCTGTGGCTGTGGTAGTTCCTTTTCTGCGTGACATACTCCCACACTAAGCTAGGGCTATAGTGTGTGTTTCTCGTTTCGCAGCCCCGGTATTCCGTCGAGCAAGCGCGTGCTTTAAAGACGGAATGCCCTGTCGCCCTATGTTTGATATCTATCGCCACGTTTCCTAGGTCATGCTTCCCTACGGGATGCTGCGCAAACGCAAACACATCGCGGTATATTACTATGCCACAGTCCGGACAAGAATTGGTTCTTTATATAATTCTTTAAATAATGTACAATCTTAAGCTTAGTTACTATATTATCTTTAATTTTTCAAGTAGAAAATATCGAATATTATGACTCAGACACCCGAAGAATTATATAAAGAAGGATTAGAAAGATATAAAGCTGGAGAAGAAGCCCAAACTTTAATTCCAGTATTTAAAGATATCACAAATCGTGCTCCTAAAAGTAGTAGTAGTTGGATAAGTTTATCCTGGTTATATCTATTAGAGAAAAAACCTAAATCAGCTTATAAAGCAGCGAAGACAGGAGTTAAACTTAATCCAGACGATCCACAAGGGAGAATTAATTTAGCTTTAGCAATGCTGGAAATGGGAGAAAAGGGTGTAAGAACTCATGTAGAAAGGGCACAACAAATGATTATGGCTGACTCAGATTGGCTTGAGGAAATTAAAGGTAATATTCAGGATGGTTTTGATAGAAGAGCTGATTGGCCTAGTTTAAGTCGGGTTAAGAGTTGGTTATTCGATGTTTAAATAAATTAAATAATTACTATGGCAGTTCTCATACTGGACTGTTGTTTTTATTCTTTATTTATTCCCTCTCTTGGTGCGCGTTCCCTGGCGTCTTACGCCGACGCGGGGTCGCACCGCTACTCCCTACTCCCTAAAATAAAGGAATTTTCTACTTCACGTTTCTTGGGAATTGCTATATTTTGAAATAAATAGTTTTGAGTTAAACTGATAGCTGTATAGATGAAGCAAAACATTAAAAGCTATTTTTCAAAGATATAGAACTCCCATAAATTCTCAACATTAAATCTTTTTTCCCTTTTCCTAGTTAAACTACTCCTCACTTATTCAAGAAGTTAAAATATATATGTTAAAAAAACTTAATAATTCATATAAAAACTTTATGATCTACCCTGAAAAATCATGTTATGATTTTTAGAACTTTAAGAGATTACTGAATCGCTGTAAATTGAGAAAATACCTAAGAGTATCTAGGTCTAGGAACTACCTTTAAATAACCTAGCAAAAACTTGAAGAATGCGAATTTTTGCATTACCAAATTAACACCGGAACATGAAAGCCATCGTCTTTGAAGCGATGGATGAAATGCGACTTGATGGATTTTAATCCATCCTATCTTTTTCTTTCTTGGGAAAAGCCTTGCACTTCTTCTATAAGTAAGCACGACACTTAATTTTGATTTAAGTCGAGTGTCTAGGGGCGTTTTGACTCGTCCCCAGAAGTTAAAATTCTGGTCAGCTAAAAAGACACCAAGCAATGCGGTTTTAAGCCATTGCGCAGTATCCTTTTAGAATCCCCGTCGATTTATCGCGGGGAGAAGTCAATCAAATTATCAAGTTGCCTGCAGAAATGAGGATAAGGGGAAATTATCTGTAAAATCCTAAAACACAGATAAAATTTTTTAGTCAATAGCATATTGTGACCTACAAAAAATTGCTGACAGCCAAACAACAACAGACACTAAACAAAAAAAATAAATAGGTAGTTAAAGCACAAATAAATTCAGAACAAGATTTTTAGAGTGTGAGATTGTACCTATATATAAACAAGCAAGTCAGGGAAAACTTAACCACTTGTTTAGGCGTTAGTAAAAATCTCTATTCAGAGAGTAAAACCTAATTTTTAGATAATACAAAGGAGTTGAAATACAATGACAATTAATAACAACAACAAAGAAGTTAATTTAAAGCCAGAAACTCGTAATCACAAAGGATTTTTTGTACAGCAAGGAGATTATAAACTGATGAGCATAGATGAGTCTGGTTGGGCTTTAATTTGCCTAGATGACGCAGTATGTCATTATGTAGATCCAGATAACTTGGAACAAAATAAAGAATTAATCAAAGAATCCGCAACTGCTCAGAAATAAAGATTTTAACTACCTATTAGGCTTAAAAATTATTTGATAGAGCTGCCTTGAAGTTTAATTAAGGCAGCTTGATTTTTTTTAACTCTCGTAGTGGGAAGTCCCGCGCTCTCCTGTAAGGGAACCTCAGGATGATAGCCATCCATGTTATTTGACATCCTCCCCGGCCTAAAGGCACGGGGATTCCTACCGAGCCTTAGCTCCTCGGTGGGTTGACGTCTCACAGGCTGCTGCTACTTTGGCAGTAGTCTGACGCTTGCCTCCACGTCCGTTTAGAGTTTCCGAGTGCCCCCCGGCAACTAATAACACTATAGCATATATTCAATTCACTTAACATAAAAATAAAAAGTCGCCCTACAAGGGCGAGGCTTTAAACCCAATTTTTCGGTAAAATCCGTTGGCTACGGTTCCCGATAAATCGGAGTAGTATAATTCCGTCGATTGTCATACAATGCGTAGGGGCGAATGGCCATTCGCCCCTACAATTCTTTAATACTGAATAACAGCGATGCTACTGGATTTGATATTATATATAGAAAATAAACATGGGGAGGGCATCGCCTCTGTATAAACCGTAACTTTTTTTTGAGTTGAAGAATCCCCTAGTGTCGCCTAAGTGTACAGTTGGGAGTATGTCATATCAAATCCGGTTAATTGCACATAGAATCTGGTTATATAATATCTGTTGATACTTCAATATTGAATTTCCCCTGCTCCCCCACTCCCCTACTCCCCTACTCCCCTACTCCCCTACTCCCCCACTCCCCCACTCCCCCACTCCCAACAATATAATTCAACCGGATTTAATATCAAGGGGCTAAAATATTTTTCAGAGCCGACTGAACATTTGGATATTGATACTCAAACCCAGAAGCTTGAGTCAGTTTTGGTAAGACCTTTTGACCTTCCAATACCACCACTGCACCATCTCCCAATAACAATTCAATGGCAAAATCAGGCACAGGAAACCAAGAAGGTCGATTTAAAGCTAATCCTAAATCTTGACAAAATTCTCCCATTCTTACAGGATTAGGAGAAGTACCATTAAAATTGCCCTCTATCTCTGAGTGGCGCAGAGAATGTAAAATCAGACCAACCAAATCATCAATATGTATCCAAGAGAACCATTGCTTACCACTACCAATTGGCCCACCAGCGAAGAACTGAAACGGAGTTAGCATTTTTGAGAAAGTACCCCCCATGCCCAGTACAATACCAATCCGTAAAATAACCAACCTGACCCCTAAATCCTTTACAGGTTGGGCCGCATTTTCCCAACCTCGACAAACTTCCGACAGAAAATCATTTCCACTAGAGCTAGTTTCATCAAAAGTTGCCGTTTCACTCGTGCCATAATAGCCAATAGCCGACCCACTCACCAATACCGATGGTTTAGAATTAGCCTGAGCGATCGCCTCCACCAATTTTTCCGTAGTTACCTTGCGACTGTCCATAATTTCTTGCTTCCGACTAGCATTCCAACGCTCATCAGCAATACCAGCTCCGGCCAGATTAACCACACCATCGCAGCCATCTATAAACTTTTGCCAAGGACCAGACTGTTTTGGTTGGTAAGCAACTACCTCTAAATTAGGGTAGGCTGAGTCAGGAAAAATTCGTTTAGCTTTTTCTGGGTTGCGGGTCAAAACTAATATTTGTTCCCCTTCCGAATGTAGACGCTCTACCAAGCGACTGCCAACAAAGCCTGTTGCTCCTGTAATAGCTACTTTCATCAGTGACATACTCCCACACTAAGCTGACGCTATGGTGTGGGCTTCTCGTTTCGCTGCCCTGCTATTGCATCGGGCTCCACGAGCTTTAAGGACGGAATGCCCTACCGCCCTATTTTTTATATTTATCGCCGCGTTTACATCCCGGTCTATTACGATGTCGCAGTGCGGGCAAGAATAAGTTCTTTGGGATAATTCTTTCAAGACTTTTTCACCACAATTTGAGCAATCTTGGCTCTGTTTTTGAGGGTTCACAGCTATAGTTTTCTGCCCAGCGTTTGCCTCCGGAGGAGGAGCTGCGCTAACGGCTTTTTTGACAGTCAATATAGTTAGAAATTGTCCTCTTATTGATTAGAAAACATAATAGCACAAGTTTTTTTAAAGACCAAAACTTGAGGATAATATTTGTAAATTAATGAATGGGAATCGACGTCCCATTAATTTACCGCCGATTCATCTGGTCGCCAAATCATAGATTATGGCGTGAGGCTTCTCGGCGATTTAGCTAAATTTATCTTTTTAAGACATCATATAAGACATCATATAAGTTGTTTTGCATTTAAACCATTTGTCAAAGGGAACAGGGAACAGGGAGCAGGAAATATAGAATCTAAATGATTTTTAGCTTAGTAGGTTGGGTCAAGTACCAGGAAACAGAAAATATAAACTGGTAGTAAATATTAAAGAGAATTTTGTCTACCTACTGGACTGACACAGCTAATTTTATGCATTAGATTATCAAAATAATTGGGTTGCGCAACCCCGCCTTTTCAGGCGAAATGTTTTTGGAGCTTTGCTCAAATCCCCGTTACAAAAATAACTTCTGAGTTCTGAGTTCTGAGTTCTGACTTCGTTAATGGCGCGGGGGCGGGTTCACGCCCGTTGTGGGTAAAACTATTAACTTAACGCGGAACCCGCCCCTACTATTGCACTTACCTGCTAAATATTAATATTAAGTCATAAAAAAATTATATGAAAAATCACACTTTTTAATTGCTGGCGCAGCCATAATTGCAGCAGGCAGTATTGCTACCTATTTTTACTTGAGAAATGTGGCCGCGAAAGTCTCCAACCCTCTGAACAGCGCCCAAATAGTACCTGAGTCGGCAATTATGGCCAGTTTTATTCATCCTAATCAACAAGCTTTAAATAAATTACAACAATTTGGTACTCCCGAAACCAGAAAATTAATTAGCCAGAGTTATGCAGAATTTCAGCAGAAAAATTTAGCAGAAGCTAATATTGATTGGCAAAAAGACATTCAACCTTGGTTGGGAGGAGTAATGTTGGCTTTTGTTTCCGCTGAGTCAGAGCAAGATGTCGATTCGGTGAATCTTTTGATGTTGGTAGGAATTAAAAATAAGTTGGAGCTTTGGAAATTTGCCAATAAATTAAAAGGGGATGAGGAAAATCAAGTTATTGAGAGGAAATATCAGGGGGTGACTATTCGGGAAGTTACTGATGAGAGTGGGAAAACTTTTAATTTGGCAATTTTGGGAGATTATTTGGCGATCGCTCCCCTTGCAGCAGCAGTGGAAGATGCTATTGATACGTTTCAGGGTCAAGCTTCTTTGGCGATGCAAGAAGATGCTGCTGAGAGTTTACAGCAGAGTGCGGGGGTGGAGAATGCCCTCGCTACTATTTTTATTCCTAATTATAGTGAGTTGATCAAGGCATTTACTGATGACTTGCCGGAGAATGAAAAGTTATCTACTGCCAGTTTAGGGCAGTTGGAAAAAATAGATTCTGTGGTGATGGGAATAGGGGTGGATGATGCTGGTTTGCGGTTGCGGACAGTGACTAAGTTGAATTCTCCCTTGTCTCCAGAGCAGACTGAAACGGCATCGGTTGAGGTTTTGCAACGGTTTCCAGCGGAGACGATGATGTCGATTAATGGGAAGAATATTAGTTCAGCTTGGTCGCAGTTTGTGGTGCAGGCCCAAGGTAGTGAAGATTTGCAGGATCTGTTGGAGATGGTGAGGAAGACGTTGAAAGATGTTGATTTGGATGTGGATCGAGAAGTGTTTGGTTGGATGGATGGGGAGTTTGCTATAGGTTTGATTCGGTCTAATGAAGGAATATTGGCACAGACTGGGGTTGGTGGAGGGATGATTTTGGAGACTAGCGATCGCTTTGCAGCTAATGGAATGTTGAGAAAGTTAAATAGAATAGCGGTGGAACAACCTGGTGTGTCGTTGAAGGAAAGACAGGTGGGAGAGATATCGGTAACTGAGTGGCAGATGATTGGTATTGGTAGTTTTTTGGGGTATGGGTGGTTGGATGATGATTCTTTGTTTGTGGCGCTTGGCGAACCGTTGATAGAGGTGATGACGACTATGCCTGATAATGGTTTAATTGGGAGTGAGAGTTTTGAGGAAGTCGTGGGGTCTTTACCAAGGTCGAATCAGGGGTATTTTTATTTGAATGTGGAGCAGATGATGGTTTGGGCGAATCGTTATCCGTTTGTGAATGTGATTATGCCACGGGATGTGAAGGTTGTTTTGAGTTCAATTCGTGGTATTGGGGTGACGGCGAGTTGGTCGGATGAGTTGACAAATGAGATGGAAATGTTGTGGGTGTTGCAGAAGTAGTAGAGTTAGAAGTCAAAAGTCAAAAGTCAAAAGTCAAAAGTAGTTAGTAGGGTGCTGTTAGCGATAGCGTAACGCACCCAAATTATCAAAATAGATGAAGTAAATTGTCAGTAAAACCAGATTTTGTATTACTTCTCAATAGTCTTATCTTCCACGCTCTCTGTAGTGCTTTTCTGCCATTCTTGTGAATATTCTGTAGCTAATAAATTAACTATTATATTAGCTACCGGGTGGTTAATTGATTCTTTAAGTGCTTCCATTGCTCCTGCTTTTAATGCAGTTATTAATCTAGATTTGAGAGTAGGATTATGCTGGATTTCATCTACAGCTTCCACAGCTAATTCTATTTGCTCTTTCTCTGTTGTTGTTGGATAAGTCTGAGAAAGCTGCTCTAGCAATTCCTGAATTTCAGCCGCTGCTTCTGCGAGATTTTGTTTTCCATAAGATGTGTTATAGACTGTATTGTTTTCAATCTGTCTGTTGTCAATAATAGTAGTAGCTTGATATAAGTCCGGATATTCAAAGCATCGTTTAAAAGCATCTAATGTTGCTAATAAAACCATTCCTATAATAGCTATCAAAACTTGTTGTGTAGTCAGAGGAATCGCAACATATACTAAAATTAAAATCAAAATCAATAAGATTCCTGAGAGAGCAATTGCTGTGATAAACTTATAATACTTATCAAATTTATACTTTTCTAAAACATCGTTTTTACTAGATTCTGACATACAAGCTTTGCCTCCTTTATAAATTTGAAATTTGATCCGAATTATCTGTCTGATCGCTAGCTGTTTGGTCTGGTGATAATAAACTTAATGCTGAATTTTTTGTAGAGTTAACCATACTGTCCCATAGATTGGCCACCTCTCTTAGTGAATACTGAAGCGGACTTGCTAGTCCAAGAATAATCAAAAGTGGACCGAATAAAGGAGCGCTTGACATTAAATATAAACCGACTCCTATTCCAGTGATACTAGCAACAATTTTGGTTAACTCTTTACGTGTTGCAATTTTTCTATTAAAATCAGCTTGCTTTTGATATTCTTCAATTTGAGCAAGAGCTAAGTTTTGTTTAAGCTGATTTTCCTTTAGTTTATCTATATAAGGCAGAAGCTTGACAATATTTTCAACTTCTTGAATTGTTTCTGCTTTACGAGTTCGCTCGGCTAAAACCTGATTGATCAAATCTAAATCAGAATTTTTTGTATTAGGGAGAGAAATGAGTTTACTCTCCGAAGTTTGAGAATAAGGAAGGATTTTCTTTTCAGGCAAATCTGGATCTAAATTTTCACTCATGGAACCTGTTCAGGAAGTTCAAGCAATATTATAACAATATGTTTTGTGAATTAAGCCGAGGTTTGATAATGAATACCTAAAATACCTATAGAGAAATTGTCAAACGAATAATTAACATTCTCATTGTGACATTTTTTAAGTGAAATGGTATTACTAACCTTGGAGAACGTAAAAAAAATATGGATTTTATAGTGTTTCTCTATGTTATCAATCATGTTTCTAGTAAGAATATTTTTAACGTGTAAAAATAGATTTGAATTTCCGTTAATATTCGACTAAAAACGATTTTAAAATTCTTTGTTTTTTACGGTTTAAATTGACAAAAATAAATATTATTTGGTTTTTTGAATAAATATAATCAAAAAATATACTACTTGGTATAATATAGTATTAAATATTACTATGAACTACTAACCAAATGTTAGATTGGATTTCTGTTACTTTTTCTCAAATATTAAAAAATATAGATGCTATCATTTTTTATCGTATTGGTGGCGACCAAGGGATACCACTTATTGTACTTTGGCTAATTGGTGGCGGTCTCTTTTTTACTCTCCGAATGCAATTTATTAATATTCGAGCTTTTAAACACTCGATAGACATTATTTTGGGAAAATACGATGACCCTAATGATGAAGGTGAAGTCTCCCATTTTCAAGCCATGGCAACTGCTTTATCCGGAACTGTGGGGCTAGGAAATATTGCTGGAGTTGCTATTGCTATTAGTTTTGGAGGACCAGGCGCAGCTTTTTGGATGACGATCGCAGGATTGTTAGGCATGAGTACAAAGTTTGTTGAATGTACTCTGGCACAAAAATATCGTGTAGTTAACCCAGATGGTACAAGCATTGGAGGGCCAATGTATTATATATCAATGGGTTTAGCCGATTTAGGACAAAAAAAAATTAGGTCAATTTTTAGGTGGAATGTTTGCACTGTTCAATATCTTAGCTGTTTTGGGCAGTTCCAGTATATTTCAGTCTAACCAGTCTCAAGTAGTTGTTGCTAATGTGATACCTTTTTTTTGCTGAACGAAGCTGGGTTTATGGATTAATTTTAGTATTGATAGTGGGGTTAGTAATAGTAGGTGGTATTCAACGTATTGCTGGAGTAGCTGCTGCCATTGTACCGACAATGTGTGGCGTTTACTTTCTGGCAGGTTCATGGGTGATTTTAGCTAATTTTACTGCTATTCCTCACGCATTTTCTACTATAATTCATAGCGCTTTTGCTCCCCAAGCTATGGCAGGAGGTTTTGTGGGATCGCTAATACAAGGGTTTCGCCGTGCAGCTTTTTCTAATGAAGCAGGATTGGGTTTAGCAGCGATCGCTCATGCTACGGCAAAGACAGATGAACCTGTCCGAGAAGGTATTGTAGCAATGCTAGAACCATTTATTGATACTGTCATTATCTGTAATATGACCGCTTTAGTAGTGATTATTACTGGTGTTTACAATAATCCTGAATTTGCTGCTTTCAACGGTTCAGAACTAACTTTAGCAGCTTTTACTACTGTGATTGAGTGGTTTCCTGCTGTTTTGACAGTTTGTATATTTTTGTTTGCTTTTTCTACCATGATTTCTAGTAGTTACTATGGTCAAGTTTGCTGGCAATATTTATTTGGAAACCGAGGTGTGATTATCTATAAAATCTTGTTCTTAGTAGGTATTTTTGTCGGTACGGTTACTAACCCAGAAGCAGTTATTGAGTTTAGTGATGCTATGAAAATAACTCTTGCTTTTCCAAGTTTGCTTGGCGCTTATTTTCTCTGTGGTAAAGTTGCAACAGACCAAGTAAGTTATATGAAGCGTTTACAAGCAGGAGAAATGTTCGATGAATCTCCATCAAAAGTTATTGGGTGAGAATTTTGAGTAACAATTAAAGTAGGGGTTAACGACCGTTAACCTCTAGAAATGGTGTATAATTTCGTATGCGTGCGTCTGATTATACCATTTCTGAATCGTAATGCTATGTTTGACTACCATCTCCCCATCTCCCCATCCCCCCATCATAAAAGTATTATTTTTAGTATTTAGTAAAAGTATTGAAAATTAATACTTTCTTAATAGCAGGTAGGTGAGAGAAATAATATAATTGATTGCTCTTGATTTACTCTATTTCCAGTTTTGAATAATGTCAAATATTAAAAATATTAAACTTGACAAACTACTCTGCTATCGTTACTATACTAAATGAAAATAAATGTCAATTATTTACATAAGTTAATGGATAAAAAATATGAAGATAGGTCAAAACATAATGTAGAGAAAAAAGAGAAAGCATGGGAATTTACATTTCTGGGAGACAGCAACTATATTGAGCTGAAAGAGGAAAACAGCTATCAAACTCTTAAAGAAAATTATCAACAAGCAGTAGAAACTAACTTTCCACTCACACAAGCAAAACGAGGCGATCGCTTACATATTGTTAATATCAATGCTATAGGTGAAATGGCTCGCCGCTTGAAAAAAATGGGGTTATTTGTAGGAGTTGAGCTAGAGGTAATTAGTAATAGTTCTAGTGGTTCGGTAATTGTTGCAGTAGGAAATCAGAATATTGGTTTGGGACTTAACCCTGCTAGCAATATTATTGTCTCTGCCAAAATCATTCATTAGCAATAAGTAATATCATGTCCGGTTGAATAGTTATAAATAAACGACTCAGGAGTCAGGAGTCAACCCACCCCTAACCCCTCCTGGGAGGGGAACTCAGGAGTCAGGAGGAAAGAAAGAAGAAGAAAGAGAAAGTTTTTTTGATCACGCTCTTATCCGGACATGATATAAAAGGCAGAGAGTAGAAGGGAAAACTCGGTCAAATAATAAGCGGATGATATGACTCGCTGTAAGCTTGAGATTATAAGCAGAATACAAGACAGTAATTACCACAATACCTACACAATATATAAATAATACATCAAAATACATCAAAGGTAATCAAAATGAATGTAGCTGATTTGAAAACAGGGCAAATGGCAATAGTCGATCGAGTATTAAATATTGGTCGCGATCAAGGAATTGTTGAGAGACTCGCAGCAATGGGGGTAGTTTCTGATAGACCAGTGCAAGTCTTGCGAGAGGGAAGCTTTAGTGGGCCTTTGCACATTCGAGTCGGTTTAAGTACAGAAATAGCTATCCGGTCCCATGAAGCAGAAATGATCGTGATTAAAACAGATGGGGATGAGGAAACAAATTCATCAGAAGATTATGAGATACTCCCCAAGTCTGTAATTAAGTTAACTAAAGAAGTTAAAGCTCTCTCATTACTGACATTAACTGCCATTTTTATAGTTGTTATTGCTGAAATTTATCAACTTCTGAATAATGGAAATATTGATGGAGGCGTTCGAGAAAAAACTACTGCTAATATTGTTTCTAATTCGACTTCACAATTAACAGAAAATGAAAATTTAGAGACGATAGATACAACTTTATCTGCACCAAAAGTAGCTGGAAATTCGGATACTGTAAATGATAAATCTGATTCCCTTGAAACGACAAATCAAGCTACTATTGAAAATACCATTAATCCAGTAGAAACAACAACTAATTCTGCCGTTGAAAATGTAGAATCAATAGGTGAAAAAATTACCGATAAAAAAGAAATTTCTAGATTACAAGAAAAACTCTATACTGATATTGATAAAAACTGGGACAAACCAGTAAAACAAACAGCAATTTATCTAGTTAAGGTAGATAAAAATGGAGAAATTATTTCTTACGAAGCTTTTAATCAAATAGCAAAAAACCATTTGAGCAGTACACCACTGCCCAATTTAGTTACGCCTAATGCTACTAATAGAACAGAATGGACTGAGTTTGTTATTTTACTCTATGCAGACGGTAGCCTAGAGATAGAGCCAAAGTGATACTAAATTTCGGCATCAGGGGAGTAGGGGAGTAGGGGAGTAGAGGAGTAGGGGAGTAGGGGAGTAGGGGAGATGGAAGCATAGTTATAAACGTATACTATCAGGACTTACGCAAAGACACTACATATAGTGTTAGTCCTTAAAGGCCGATCTATTTGGCGATCGCTTGAATAGCAAAATATAAAAACCTTAAAAATGTACCCCAAATTACTGTAAATTACTTGGTATACTAGATTAGTATCCATATACTTGTCAATACTTTAAGATGAACTTTAATTATATAAAATATTGTCAGTATTTAATAAGTAGTCAGAAAAATTATACTCTGACAAATCTGGCCGAGCATCTGGAAAAAATTAGCCACGATCAAATTAATCGTCCTACAAAAAAATGTTGATTTAGGTACAGAAATTTTGTGGCAAAATGTCAGGGAAGAGATTGTCACTTCTGAAGATGGTTATTTAATTTTTGATGATACAGTTATTAATAAAAAATATTCCCATAAAATTGAATTTGTTCGTCGTCAGAGAGAGTGGTAATGAACATAGGGTAGTGAGTGGAATAGGAATAGTGAATTGCTTATATTTTAATCCTCAGTTAGAGCGATTCTGGATAGTAGATTATCGTATTTATAATCCAGAAAGCGATGAAAAGAGTAAAATAGATAATGTACAATAAATGATGGTTGATGTGGTCTAAAAGAAGAAAAAACCAGTAAAAATAGTATTAATGGATAGCTGTTATGCAACTCAAAGACTAATGAGTTTAATAGATAATTTAGATAAAATTTACTATTGCCCTTTGAAAAGCAATCGTTTAGTAGACGATAGTGGGGGTGTAAAAAAATATCAAAAACTGGAAGGATTAAAATGGAATGAGTTGGAACTAGCATCAGGAAAGATTATTAAGATTAAAGGTTTTCCTAGAGATAAAAAAGTTAGATTATTCTGGGCTACTGTTTCTACAAACAGAACAGAATATATTGCCACGAATGACCTCAATTATCAAAGTACAGATGACGTTGAGTTTGAAATTCAAACCAGGTGGACAATTGAGGAATTTCACGCCAGAATTAAACAACTAACAGGGCTTGAATTTTGCCAATGTCGTCGGGCAAAAATTCAAAAAAATCATATTGCTTGTGCCATGTTGGTGTGGAATCATTTGAAAAAAATGGCAAATGTTATGGGGAAAACTATTTACCAACTGAAACATCAATTGTCATCTAAATATCTAGTTTGTGAACTCAAATATCCGACAATTAAAATGACAGTTGTTTAACATGAGTATAAATAGGAATAGAATTAGCCAAGCTGGGCGATCGCTATAATTTTTAGGCGATCGCTCTATTGAGCATACGCTATATATAGTGTCTTTGCGTAAGTCCTGACTATATAACCGGATTCTATATTACAAAAACAACTTCTGACTTCGTTAAGCTTTGTGGTCTATTTCTGGATTTTTAATCCTGAATTAATTGCTATATTTTCATTTGTGCAGCATTCTATAGAAAAGAAAAGTAGAAGAGGGAAGTTTTTAGGCTTGAGAGCTGACTTATAAGTATAATAATTCAGCTTTTCAATGTTTATCTATCGCTTTAATTTTATGCTTTTTTTGCTCTAGATAAACCCTCCAAATATTCTGGAAAAATCTCCAAAAAAACTTAAAGACTTCTAAAAATAATCCCTAATTTTCAGAATTTATGTGTATAATAAAGCCATAAAATATCTCGCTAACTTTAAAATAAATAATCCAGTAACAAATGACGGAAAAATTATTGTCAATAGCCTCCCCTTTTGAGGGGATAAAATTTGAGGGAATAAAAAGCGGTCTAGGGATGGCAAGGTTTCGGAGCCATATCTAATCTAACCGACCAAGAGAAAGAGAATATTCCAGATTTCAAGCCTCCTTATTGCAGAGGTACTGATAACTGATAACTGATAACTGATAACTGAAATGACTTGTCACACTACTACAACTACAACAATATCAAAATCCCAAACTACAAAAAGAGTAGCTTTAATTGGGATGCCAAATACTGGAAAATCCACATTTTTTAATCGTATTACTGGGGTTTCTGCTCATGTGGGAAACTGGCCTGGAGTAACAGTCGATCTCTTGCAAGCTAACGTCAAAATAAATGACGAAACAACTGAATTTGTAGACCTACCAGGAATTTATAACTTTAACGGTTTTTCAGAAGACGAAAAAGTTGTTCAAACATTCCTAGAAAGTTATGCCATTGACTTAGTATTAGTTATTATCAATGCTGCACAAATTGACCGTCAAATTCGACTGCCATTACAGATAAAAGCTTTGGGTTTACCAGCAGTTTTGATGTTGAATATGTCAGATGAAGCAAAACAATATGGAATTCAAATAGATACAGAAGAATTATCGAAACGATTAGAAATGCCAGTGTTTCTAATTAGTGCTAAATATGGCAAAGGCTATATGAATGCATATATGGCAATTTCTGAACAGTTAAAAAAGGTAGAAAATTCTGTCAAATTAAATACATCTTGGATAGAAGCACAGTCAGATATTTCTCTGAGTGATATAGATACAGTCTTAAATGGTGCTGTAGTTATGCCTTCTCAAATGGCAAAAAACTTCACAGCTCAAGTTGACAAAATACTCCTTCATCCGGTGTGGGGTTTACCCTTATTTTTCCTTGGAATGTTTCTAGTTTTTTGGGCAGTTTGGAACATCGGACTTCCTTCAATAGACCTGCTCGAAATAGTTGTTGAATGGGTACAGTCATCAATTGTTGAACCTATAGCTCAACTTTTTCCACAGATAATTCAAGACTTTCTCCTTAATGGAGTTTGGGCAGGGGTAACTACTGTTGCTTCTTTTGTGCCATTAATTATCGTATTTTTTATTATTATGGCAGTGCTAGAAGATAGTGGTTATCTATCACGTTCCGCCTATTTAATGGATGCCTTTATGGCAAAATTAGGTTTAGATGGACGTAGTTTTGTACTGCATATAATGGGGTTTGGTTGTAATGTACCAGCATTAATGGGAACTAGGGTAATGCGATCGCCTGCTTTGCGGTTATTAACGATGTTAATTATTCCTTTTGGTTTATGTTCGGCACGACTGCAGGTATTTGTATTTATTATTGCTGCAGTATTTCCTAATGGCAATGGAGCGATAGTTTTATTCTCTCTATATATCCTCAGTTTTCTGGTTGCTATTATCACCGCAGCATTATTTCAAGGGATATATAAAAATGAAGAACCTTTCATTTTAGAACTACCTCCTTATCGTTTACCTACATTAAAACAAGTTTTCCTGAGAAGTTGGGGAGAAGTCAGAGAATTTTTAGTCAGAGCATCAGGCTTTATTACTGTTGGTTGTATTGCAGTTTGGGTACTTACAAGTTTACCACCAGGTGCAACAGGATTAGATACAATTGGCGGTAAAATTGGTCAATTCATGAGTCCAATTATGGACCCAATTGGGATTAATCCTTACTTAACATTATCCCTATTTTTTGGCTTTATTGCTAAGGAAATTGTCATTGGTTCTTTAGCTGTTATTTACAGTATGAGCGAACAAAATGTTAGTAGTAATATTGCTGAGACAGTTACTTTTATTCAAGGATACAGTTTCTGTATTTTTTGTTTACTTTATACCCCATGTTTATCTACTTTAGCAACTATAGTTAAAGAGGCAAAATCATGGAAATTTTCCTTACTTTCTTTAGTATTTCCATTAGTTTTAGCTTGGGTTTCTAGTTTGATTTTCTACCAAGGAGCTTTAGCTTTAGGTTTTTAAAGTAAATATAAAGGGATGAGGATTTGATTAGACTTCTTGCAGAAGTCAGGGAATAGGAAGTAGGGAATAGGAAGTAGGGAATAGGCAGTAGGGAGATGAAATTATTGATCAGGACTTACGCAACGGCACTAATTATAGTGGTGACATCCGCAATAATGACCAAATCATACACTATATGTAGCGGTACTGCGTAATTCCTGTTGATTTTATATCTTAAATTGATTTATAGCAATGAGCGCTGGTATATTTACAAATTGCAGGAGGTGCCAAATAGCTAAAAGTCTTATATTATCGTTTTTTTATTCCCCTCCACCGGAGGGGTTAGGGGTGGGTTCCCTGTTGCCAGATGAGCTGTTGCCAGATGAGCTGTTGCCTGCGCACAGCGCTATAACTAAAACTTTTCAATAGACATCTTCGGGAAAGAGGGAGTAGGGAATAGGGGAAATAATTGATAATTTCTGTGGGATAATTAATTTTATTTTTGATTATCACCAGATGTCTAATATTGTAGGGGTTTGGTCACCAAACTCCTACTACTAAGCTTGTGGTTTTTGCCTCTTTTAGAACCTCACAATTCTAAAGTAATACCAATTAACTTTAAAAGTGTCACAAATAGTTTCAAATTTTTAGATGGTTAATAATTTCCTGGAATTATAGTAGCATTAAAGTTTTGAACCTATAAATTCTTACTTTTGACTTTTAACTTTTAATATCAATTTCATAAAATATTTCTACAATGGCTTTGTTCTTAGGAGTCAGGAGTCAGGAGGTAATAATTTATAATATTTATTTTTTCTGAAAGTTAAACTGTTCCATGATTGACTAAAAATAGTCTGATAACTATAATAAATTGTTTTTTACCCTCTACGTCGGCAGGAAATTTACTAACTGTTTTGTAATCATTCTACTGTAACTATCTTTTTTGAATTTGGTATAACTTCATATATAGATCCATTCGTAAACTTCTAGAGTTTATTTAATCCTCAACCCTTAGTGAAAAACTGAGCAAAATTTAATTAAAAATTAATTACTTTTGAGCATATTTTCTTATGACAATAATAGTTTAGAAATCAGAAGGGCATAATACCATTTTGAAAAAAGAATGTTACGAATAATAAGTGCAATATAAAGACTTTAGAGAAGATATCCTTTTGACAAAAAAAGAGAATTTCCGACCTAAAAACTGGTATTGAAGTCATTCATTATGACTCCTTACTCCTAAGAAATAGCCTAACTATTTCTAGCAAACAGTTATCAAATTGCTCTAATATGGTAGAACAAATGAATCAAAGTTCACCAGAATCACTTAATAACAATTTACCCGTTGCAGTTAATCAAACCTGGCAACAAACAACTCATAACTTACCGCAACAAATTAAACAAACTGTCATTCAAAATAAAGTTCCAATTGCAGTAGGTGTAGGAACAATTGTGTTAACTCCGATTATTTTATCCCTGTTAAAACCTGTAGCTCAAGTAACTATTAAAACAGGAGTTTCTTTGATTTAAAAAACTAAAGGGGTGCTTTGGCAGAAACTGTAGAAGTATTCGGGGATATTGTGGCAGAAGCAAAGGCAGAAGTAGCAGCAGAAACAGAACATAAAGCTAACTTAAAAGCAGGTTTATATTCTCAACAACAATCAAATACAAGTAAGTCAGTAACTACTTAAAACAGTTATTAGGTAACAGTTAACAGTTATCAGTACTTCCTATTTTTGAAAGTTGGTGAATTTAAAAGTATTTTTGGATAGTAATTAAGTAAGGTGCGTTACATTTCATTTTTCCTGACGGAATGCTCCGCAAACATATCACGCAGTCAAACGCACCCTACTGGAGTAGCATACTCCTTAGCAGTTATACATCCTTTCGACAAGATCCGTCAGGATCGTAGCAAACCCCATCAGGGCCACCGATATCAATACCAGCATCTGGAGAAACCAACCCCAGAGTTGCTACAGTTGTTGAGGCTTTCAAACCAACATCTAAGCCTCCCATTAAAGAGTCTCCTAGACTTTTACCCTCTTCTAGATCTGCACAAGTTTTGATTAACCCAACAACTAGACCAGCTGCTCCTGCAATAGGTAAATGCCAAGCCATAAACTTACCTCCACTAAAGTAAATACACACGCAAGATTTAAGTATGGAATTAATCCTATCGAAGTTAATCAAATTTTTTATCCGCCATGAACAACCCTTTTTACCTCTATTTTTCCCCTCATATAGCTAATTTCAACTTTTTTTGCAAAGTTTAGTTGAAATTCCAAATATATTTAACAATATTTTATACGCTTAATTTATAAGTACCGTTCATTAAACCCTAAAAACCTTACAGACATTAATTTGCAGTCAAACTGATAACTATGTCAAAAGTATTAAATTTTTATAAAGCTCAATTAAAAGCTACGCTGCAAGTTTTTCAACAAAAAACGTAATTATAGGAAGCGCTATAAAACTACCTTCTGCTACGCGATAAAACTACGTTACGCTAGCGCGATCGCACTCCCGCTCACTAATACCCTTTTTCATTTTATCAAGCACCTACGCAGAGCGAATCACTTACTTCAAAAATACACGAAAATTTCTTTCCCTGCAACCGCCATGTATTTATTACATATCAATACTTTAAGGGAATGGCCAATGAGAACGCGACCGCACCTAAATTATCCCTATTTTTCCCCTAAATAGCTCATTTAAACTTTTTTTGCAAAATTCAGTTTAAATTCCAAATATATTTAATAAAATTTGATAAGTCTAACTAATATAAAGATTTTTCTCTCACTTACTAAACCCTAAAAGCTTACATACATTACTTTTCAAAAGAATAAAGCGTGGTTTATGTAAAAGTGGTAATAATTGGTTGATTAATGCAGACTGTAATGGGGCTGCAAATATTATGAGAAAAGTAAGCAGAAGGTTAGGTTTAGACTACCGCCGACTGTGTAGGGGCATCACGGAAATTTTCCCCAGAGAGTGTATCTTTGGTCAGCGCTCGAACAAACGAAGCAACAAGGATTTATCCTGTGGCGTAGTATAAACTAAGAATCTCCTTGGCTTCAGTCAGGGGAATAGTCAATTAACTATATTGCATAATTATGTGACATACTCCCACACTAACCTGACGGTATGGTGTGGGCTTCTCGTTTCACAGTCCCGGTATCCCGTCGGACAAGCGCGTGCTTTAAGAACGAGATGCCCCACCGCTCTTTTTGCACATCAAAAACTGCTCACCTAGTTCCGGAATAAGATTTTACGTTTTCCCACGGTTGACTAGGAATTCGGGCCAACAACCCCATATCCTATTAAATTTTCATGGTTTATTACTGGCGGCGATTAGCTCAAAGCAGCATAATTCGATGATAACATAAAAATTTGTAAATTAATGGGACATCTCCTCCCATTAATTTACCGCCGATTCATCTGATGCCAAATCACAGATTATGGCGTGAGGCTCAAGAGCGATTTAGCTAAAATAATAAATATGAATCAGTCAAAATGTATAGGCAAAGTTTATTTAGTAGGAGCAGGACCGGGAGATCCGGGACTACTGACACTTAAAGGCAAAGTACTATTAGAACAAGCAGATGTTGTTATCTATGATGCTCTAGTTAGCGCTCCTATCCTAGCAATGATTAACTCTAATGCAGAAAAAATCAATGCAGGCAAACGTCGCGGTCGCCACTCTCTACCACAAACACAAACAACTCAACTACTTATTCAAAAAGCTCAAACTCATGCAGTGGTGGTACGTTTGAAAGGAGGCGACCCCTTTGTGTTTGGTCGTGGTGGAGAAGAGATGGAAGATTTAATAGAAGCAGGAGTACCTGTAGAAGTTGTTCCGGGGGTCACTTCTGGTATTGCTGCACCTGCTTATGCTAGTATTCCCCTGACCCACAGAAATTATAGTTCCTCAGTTACCTTTGTCACAGGTCACGAAGCAACAGGTAAATATCGAGCAAATATAAACTGGCAAGCGATCGCCCAGGGTTCAGAAACTATTGTGATTTATATGGGAGTTCATAACTTACATAATATTATCACAGAACTTATAGCTGCCGGATGTTCTCCAGAAACACCCATTGCTTTAATTCAGTGGGGAACTCGTCCCGACCAAAAAGAATTAATTGCTACTCTCGAAACTATTGTAGAGCAAATTGAAGTAACTGGGTTTAAAGCACCAGCTATTGCGGTTATTGGTGATGTGGTTAATTTACATCAAATCTTAGGGAGGAGTCAGGTGTCAGGTGTCAGGAGTTAGGTGTCAGGAGTAAAGAGAAGTGGTGAAAAAAAGAATATATCAGTAGGATAAGGAGAAGAAAGTTTTTCGTTTGCTGGCGCAAAACTGCGTTAACGCGGAGGCTAATTAAGCGGACATAATATTAGGCATCTTATTTTAGGGAATAGGGAACAGGGATAAATAATTGACAATTTCATAGAAAATAATTGCTTTGATTTTTGATTTTTGAAGATTTATATTTAGGGCTTATATCATGTCCGGTTGAACAGTGATAAATAAATAACTACGGAGTCCTCAGGAGTCAACCCACCCCTCGCCCCTCCCCTCCCAACCCACCCCTAACCCCGACCGTGGAGGGGAGGGGAAGGACCTCCTCAGGAGTCAACCCACCCCTCGCCCCTCCCCTCCGGTGGAGGGAAGAAGAAGAAGAACTGGAGTTGAAGGAGAAAGTTTTTATAACTAATTATCCGGACATGATATTACCGATATAATCTAAAAGCATTGACATATAAAGACTTTAGGCTTTTTGAGGTCGAATTGCAGTGCCTGGTTTTCAGCTGTTGACGCTCATGCATGGAGCGTATTTTAGGCGCATAGTATGACAGAACAATCTTGGAACAATTTTTACTCCTACCTCCTCGCTCATCCCCCGTTCTTCCTGTCTTCCCTTCCCCTCCTGGGAGGAGGGGCGAGGGTGGGTTGTCTCCTGTCTCCTGTCTCCTATCTCCTGTCTCCTGTCTCTTATCTCCTGTCTCCTACCCCTACTAAAAGACTTTTGAGCGCAAACCCTATTTATTTTAACTAAAGAAGTCAAATACCTCATGAATACATCTTCAGTTTCACTCCAGAAAAATCATCTAGTAGCACTCATTCTTGCAGGTGGTAAAAGTTCTCGTATGGGTAAAGATAAAGCCCTAATTCCTTGGCAAAATATACCTATGCTAAAAAGAGTTTATCAAGTAGCTAGTGAATGTACGGAAAAAGTTTATCTTATTACTCCTTGGCCAGAAAAATATCAGCATATTTTACCTACAGAATGTGAATGGTTAACAGAGATTAAAACTGAAGGACCTTTAGTTGCTTTTCATCAAGGATTAGCTCAAATTAATAGTGATTGGATTTTACTATTAGGGTGTGATTTACCTCTGTTGAACTTAGATATTATTCAAACTTGGGCAACTCAGTTGAACCAACTTTACCCTGAAATTTTAGCTTTTGTTCCGAAAACACCTCAAGGGTGGGAACCATTATGTGGCTTCTATCGGCAACAGATAAAAATTGAATTACAAAAATATATTGACCTTGGCGATCGCTCCTTTCAAAAATTACTAACTCGAATTCCAATTCAACAAATATCCATTGATACTCAGACAGAAAAAATGTTATTTAACTGTAATACTCCTTCAGATTTACATTCAAGAATTTAGAATTTAGAATTTAGAATTTAGAATTACCTCTTCTTGTAAATAAGAGGATTGGATCAAAGGATTTTTTTTCTTTTTTCTCCATAAATGGAGAGGCTTTATACCTAAATTTTTCGGTAAAAATGGAGATGCACTATGAAATACATTCAACAATTAATAATTAGTTATTAATAATTAACAATTATCTCTCCTTTAAAGAAAGAGGATTGACTCAAAGGAAAATTTTTATTTTTATCCCCTTAAAATAGGAAGCTTTAAACCACAATTTTTATGTAAAAATTTTAAGTATTTACATAGGTCAATAACTCCTGTTTCAAAGCTGCTATTACTTTTTCATATTCACTATCAAGTTCTAATACCAAATCCATTCCTTCAGTTATCAGTTCAGAACCGGGTAAATTTCCTAATTTATCGCATAAACTAGGAATATTTATAGCTCCAATTTGATAACTAAAAACACCCAAACGTTGAGTATACTGTTTCAATTTTTCTGTTGAATTAATAGCAATTGCATTGAAAATTTGTTGCATATAATGAGCAGCATTTTCTAAATAATCCTCAATCATTTTAGCTATAACATTATTTGCGTTTGTGCCTTCCGCTTGACGAATGGAATCTAAAACTGTTAAATCTAAAACTGAGTGATTAATATTATTAATAGAATTACTGAAAGTATCAGCAGAGATATCTTCAGCCACAGCAGTTTCTTGAGAAGTTGACGAATCAATATTATTACTAAATTTAAAATTAATTAAATATTGTTTAAATTGTTCGTACTCATTTTCAAGTTTAGAAAAAATTTCTGCTGCTCCTATGGTAGTATCTGCCCGTCCCAAATTTTCCAACTGATTACATATATCGCCCATAATAACTCCTCCCAGATTACCACTACTAGAGCGCAAAACATGAGCTGCCCTTCTTAATGCTTTAGCATCATTAGCAGTAATTGCTTCTCGAATTGCTGCTAACCTACCAGGAGCATAATTAAGATAATCTCCAATAATTTCATTTAAAAGTTCATCGCCTCCCATCTTTCTAATTGACTCTAACATTGTAATATCTTGCATTGAATTGGCCTTTTTTATCGAATTATCTCTAATAATACTATTACTTAAATGTTGATTATTTTGAATAATATTAGTATCAAAATTATTTTGCCATATTGATATATCTGCATCAATTCGATTAACTTGCTGTAGTACATGGACTAACTCTTGAATTTGGATGGGTTTAGAGATAAAATAACTCATGCCAGCCTCCAAACATTCATTGCGGTCTTCTAACATAGCGTTAGCAGTAACAGCAATAATGCGTGGGCATAATTCAGGAGAATATTGCTGATGTAGAATACGAGTCGCTTCCAACCCATCCATTTCTGGCATTTGCAAGTCCATCAATACTACATCATAAGGTTGACGTTGCAAAGCCTCTAAAACCTCTATGCCATTTGCCACCACATCTGCTCGATATCCTAACTGCTGTAGCTGCAGTAAGGCGACTTTTTGGTTGACTACATTATCTTCTGCCAGTAATATTCGCAAGTTTTGTACTGGCTTAATTTTAGCCTTCGGTGCAACAGCTAAATTTTCTATACTGACTTTTTTGCCTGTAATAATATTAATGATCGTATTATAAAGTGAAGATATTCTAATTGGTTTATTAATAAATGCGGCAAAATTAACATCTGAAAATTCTGCTAACAGCTTCTGTTGTTCTAATGAACCTAACATAATCAGAGGTAAATTTTGACCTAAAGTTTGTTTGCGGATAGTTATCGCTAGAGTCAAGCCGTCCACTTCAGGCATATCAATATCCAATATAGCTAGATCGAACTTCATGCCTTGGTGAATTAAATCAACCGCCTCGCTACCAGAAGCAACTGCCCAAGTTAACATTCCCCAAGACTGTCCTTGTAAAGCTAGCATTTTTCGATTAGTTGTATTATCATCTACTATGAGTAATCGTTTTTCTGCTAAATATTGCTTTGCTTCTTCATTAACGTTAGTTGAGTCGATCGCAGGTCTAGCAGCTATCGTAAAGTAGAAGGTTGAGCCTTCTCCTACTGTACTTTCTACCCACATTTTACCCCCCATTAATTCACTTAACTTTTTACTAATTGCCAAACCTAGACCAGAACCACCATAATTACGATTAATAGAGGAATTAACCTGACTAAAAGACTTAAATAAGCGGTCCATTTGCTCTGGAGCAATGCCGATACCAGTATCTCGCACGGCAAATTGAATCTCATAAATGTCGTTATCGTTACTGCTGTCCCTGGGAGTTGCCTGTACATGAATCGTAACTTCTCCAGCATTAGTGAATTTAATGGCATTACCGAGCAAATTTACTAGAATTTGTCGTAAACGAGTCACATCTCCGACAATTTTCAGGGGTGTCATTTGTTCAACCATGTAAGCCAACTCCAGATTTTTCTCTTGCCCTCTCAAAGCTAACAAATTCAAAGATTCCTCAATACATTGTTGTAAATCAAATGCTTGTTCTTCTAGTTCTAATTTATCAGCATCAATTTTTGAGAAATCAAGGATATCATTAATTAGAGTCAGTAAACTATCTCCACTCATGCGAATAGTTTCAGCAAAATCTCTTTGCTGAGGTTGCAGCTCTGTATCTAGGAGTAAACCTGTCATACCAATTACAGCATTCATCGGTGTCCGAATTTCGTGACTCATTGTGGCTAGAAATTGACTTTTTGCTTGAGCTGCTGCTTCTGCTGCTTTTGTCGCTTTTTCCAAAGCACAATTTTTTAGAGTCAACTCCTCTTTTCGCAAAACTTCTTCCTCTAAAAGATTAGCTTGAGCGATCGCTATACCTACTTGTTCGGCTATTGCTTCCAATAATTCTATTTCTTCTGTTGTCCATTCACGATAAGAGTCACATTGATGTAATCCTATAATACCATTAGCTTTTCCTTGATAAGAAGTTCGTACTGCCAACATTGATTTGAGATTTATCTGCTGACATAAATCTAACATTGATTTGAGCAACGGATCAGTATATACATTAGGAGTAGAGACAGCTCGGTCTTGGGATAAAATTTGTTGCACATGAGGGTTCCCGATAACTGGAACTTTCAAATTTAGTAAAGATGGATACCCAGTCTCCAAATATTCTGCCATATAGGGAATTTCTGGTAGAGCTATATTAATGTAGGTATGAATCATGCAGCGATTTACTTTAAAAGCACGACCCACTTGGTTAACTGTAGTCTGAAAGATTGTATGAATATCTAAACTCTGGCGAATTTCTTGGCTAATTTGCCTCAGCAACACTCCTCGTTGGACTTGTTTTTCTAGAGCTATTTGAGCTTGCTGACGTTCTAATTCATTACCTACCCATTGAGCCATTAGTTTTAAAAGTTGGCGATCGCTTTCTTTGAAAGGTGTCGTCCGTTGATTGAAACTACTAAAGGCAAGTACACCATAAGGCACTCTTCCCACTTCTACAGGAGTACCCATATATGCCTCTAAACCAAAGTCAGTGTAGGCAGGGTGAGAATGCCATTTTGATTCCTGAGCTGCTTCAAAGCATATAAGTTTTTCCGCACGAAAGACTATTCCACAAAAAGTTTTGTCTAAATCAAACTCATCTCCTACCTGAACTGAAAAATCAATGTGCTTTGGCTTTTGTAAGGCAATGACTTTGTAGCGATCGCCGTTAATATATCCTAGAATACCAATTTCAAGTTCAAAACGTCGTCTTCCCATAGCTAGAAGTCCTTTTGTTCGTTGTTCAAAGTTAAGCTTTGGTGCTGAAGCGACTTTGTACAGAGAACGAATAGCTACTTCTCCTTCTCGGATTTCTTTTTCTATTTGTTTACGTTCGCTAATATCCCGAACAAAAGTACAATTATACTCTTTACCATTAAATTCTAAATAATTCACAGTCACATCTACTGGAATAATTTTACCTTCTTTAGTTCTGTGAAAACTTTCTAGTCTGAAAGAACGAAATTTTTTCAAGTCTTGCCAATGTTGCTTCCACTTTTCCTCAGATGAGATGATGGTATCAATATCCAAAACCCTCATCTGTAGAAGTTCTGCTTTGGAATAACCTAAAGTACGACTGGCAGCTTCATTTACATAGAAAAATTTGGCATCATCACCCATTAAATAAATTGCATTCGCAGCTTTGTCTAAGGAAAACTGACTAAGTTTTAAAGCTTCCTCAACTTGTTTGCGTTGGGTAATATTATTAAGAGTTCCCGATGTTCCGGTTAAATTACCATCTGCATCGAAATGAGTTTGGACAAATGCTTCAGTCCAACAAAACCCGCCTTCTTGAGTTAGGTAGCGGGATTCTATATTTTCATTTTGATTTTCATTTTTACTATCTTGACCATTTATATAACTTTGAAACTTGTTTATAGTTTGGAGGCGATCGGATGGATGTATAAAATCTGAAAAGTTCTTTCCTAGACTTTCTTCTACTGTAAAACCTGTCATATTTTCCCAAGCTTTATTGAGAAATATCCATTTACCTGTAGCATCTGTTTGAAAAATTACTTCTGCGATATTATCAACTACATAGCGATATTTTTCTTCTCTTTCTAGCAGTGCAGTTTCTGTCTTTTCCCTTTCTACGATCTGCTGTTGTAAATCTAACAAATTTTCTTGAATTTGAGTGGCCATTTGATGCATACTACCCTGGATAATGCCTATTTGATCGTTACCTTGGGTATGATTATTTTCGTTTAATTTTCTTTTGGTCAGTGTTGTAGCAAACTCAGTTAATTTTTGTAATGGAACGCCTACCTGTCGCTGAAACAAAATTATTATTACAGTCACTAGCACTGAACTCATAGTCATAGAAATAGCTAAATTTTTGATAACATTTTGAGATAATTCTGCTCTCATTTGTTTGACTGAAAAACCTAATCTTGTTTCTCCAAGATGTTCACCATTATTAATAATTGGAGAACTTACTTCGTATATATTATCTTTTTCTTTAAAGTGATTAATAATATTGAGAATATTATTTTCTTTCAAGTTATGTATTTTAAGCTGCTTGGCGATCGTCGGGTCTTCTAGATCGATTTGAGCTTCTAGGGGAATTCCTTGTCGATCTATGACAACACTGTAAATAAAATTGCTATCATGAATTGTACGCCCCATAAATTTTTGTAAGGTGCTGAAATTTGACTTGACAATTGCTTCTCCACTGAGAGTACTTAAAAATTGGACTTCATTTTCAGCTTTTTTTTCTAGTTTCTCTAACTGCCATTTCAAGTTTTGTTGAATTAAGACTATTTCTGCTACTAGGTTGATACTTATTAATAAGATACTTGTAATTACCAAATAGCAAACGGCAATACGACTTTTCCACCAAGTATGTACAGACTTTTGATTATTATCCATTTTTTATTTCCTATATACTAAACTTATTTATATATTTTAGGTGAATAAAAAGCGGTTTTCATTTGGGCAGACCACAGTAGGGACTAACTATGGTTTGCTGAAAAAAGCAAAGTGTGGGGAGGGTGTAAGATTTGACACGGTGACACGGTGACGCGGTGACACCTTATCTCCCTCTCTTCGTGTCTCCGTGTCTCCCCTTCTCCGTGTCCTTGTGTGGGAGACGCGGGGAGGGTGGGGAGACAGAGAAAGTAGTAGGAATAATTGTTCGGGAGATTTTTCTGCCCCCCTCACCCCAAAATTCTCACTTTTTGAGGGTAAGTGAATTGAAACAAGTGCACTCTTTTCGATTCTCAAAAGGCAAAAACCTTTATTTACCGAATAATTAAGGTAAAATACCTCTCTCTCATATAGAATCCGGTTATATAGTATATGTTGATAATTCTATAATTAACAGGACTTACGCAAATTAACCTTGAAAACCCCATAAGTAGGGGCGCCATTCGGAGCTTTGCGGAACGCAAATGGCATTCGCCCTCACTGGATTTAGTGTCAGTGCGTAAGTCCTGATTACTTCAATATTTAATCTCCCCTACTCCTCCACTCCCCCAATTCCCCTCCTGGGAGGGGTTAGGGTGGGTCCCCCACTCCCAACTATACAATAACTATTCAACCGGATTCTATATCAAAGGAGAAACAAGAAAAAATTTTCATTATTAGTCAATCCTATCCGTTTTCAAGGAGAGGTAATATCATGTCCGGTTGAACAGTGATAAATAAATAACTACGGAGTCCTCAGGAGTCAACCCACCCCTCGCCCCTCCGGTGGAGGGGAAGAAAGAAGAAGAACTGGAGTTGAAGGAGAAAGTTTTTTATAACTAATTATCCGGACATGATATAATTATTAATTGTTGAACAACTGATTATCCGGACATGATATTAAGCCTTCTTATACCATTTAAAAAAAAGAATGTTACGAATAATCAGCATCATAAAAGACTTTCAGATAAAGTATTTTTCACTAAAAATGTAATTCACAACATCAAAAATGGTATTAAATATATCCATTCTGCATCCTAAATTCTAAATTATGTTTGCGGAGCATGACAAACGGAAATTATAATAAATACCCTAACTATTTGTAGCAAACATTTATCAATTTGGTATTACCGAATAATTAATAATTAATAATTAATAATTAAATAATTCGCGCCTTGAAGCCTCCCCTTGATCGGGGAAATAAAGAAATAATATTTCCTTATATTCAATTCCGTAGCGGTTAAAACCCGAGGTAATTATCAATTATCCATTATCAATTATCAATTAATGAACTCTTCCCTGTTCCCTCGTTTGACATAATCAAAAATCCAAGAAATAACTAATTTGTCCCGATCGCACCGAAAGAATTTGAGTATCTTGTAACCACTGACCATCAAAACACCCCAAATGAGTAGTTGTAATCAAAGTTTGAAAACGGTCAGTAATTGCTTCTAACAACTGATTTTGTCTATGCAAATCTAATTCTGCCAACACATCATCCAATAAAAGCAACGGTGGTTCCTTTACTACCTGCTCAATAAGTTGCAACTCCGCCAACTTTAACGCTAACACCAAAGTACGTTGCTGTCCTTGAGAAGCATATTGTCGTGCTGGAGTCTCATTAATGATAAAAGCTACATCATCTCGATGAGGACCTACTACTGTAGTACCTTGATATTGTTCGGCGATCGCCCGTGCCTTGATTTTTTCTAAAAAAGCCTGACGCACACCCTCCAAACTATCTTGAATAATCAATTCCTTGCTATCAACCATCACATTCGCCAAATATTCCATCTGCAAAATTTCCATATTTCCAGCGATCGCCCGATGCCACTCACTCGCTAACGGAGCTAACCTCTGTAAAACACGCTGTCTTCGGCGAATTACCCTCGCTCCAGTAGTTGCCAACTGAGCATCCCACAAAGCTAATTCTTGAGTAGAAATAGAATTTATGGAACCAGTAGTTTCTGCTGCCATTTTCTGTTGGCGCATCTGCTTTAATAAAGCATTCCGTTGGCGTAAAACTTGATTGTACTGTTGCAGAATGTGAGCATAGACAGGTTCGAGTTGTACCAAGAGTCGGTCTAACCAGTGACGGCGTACTTCAGGTCCACCCCGGACTAAATCTAAATCTAGACTGGAAAACTGAACCACATTCAGAATGCTTAAAAAGTCTAAATGGCGACGTAAAGTTTCACCATTAATTGCTACAGTACGTCTACCTTGACTCCGTACAGTTAAAGTCAGTTCAATATTTCCAACTTGTCTTTCTAAGTTAGCTTGTATTTGTCCCGCTGGTTTGCCATCTAGGATTAAATCGCGATCGCGACTAACACGATGAGATTTGAGAGTAGAAAGTAACTCTACTGACTCCAGTAGATTAGATTTACCTTGGGCATTATCTCCCACTAAAATTGTTTTGGCAGCATCAAAATTAACTTTCTGGTCTAGATAGTTCCGAAACTGTCGTAAATGTAAATGTCTGAGGTACATATTCACCGAATAATTAATAATTAATAATTAATAATTAATAATTAAATAATTCAGGTCTAAAGCCTCCCCTTTTAAGGGGAAAAAGCGGTCGTTTTGCTGGCGCATAACTACGTTAACGCTACGCGACATGTTTGCGGAGCATTCCGAAGGAAAAAGCGCAGCTTCCCGTAGGGTGGGATGGATGGGTTTCCTAACCATATCCAATCGACCAAGAGAAAAGAAAATATTCCTTATATTCAATTCCGTAACGGTTTTAACCAGAGGTAATTATCAATTATCCATTATCCATTATCCATATAATGAACAGGACTCAGGAGTCAGGAGGGAAAAAATTTATCAAGATTTGGTAATGTTGAAGATAGAGAATGTTTTTATACCATTCGTTTTGTAGCTCTATAAAATCTTACTTAATAACTTATAACTTATAACTTATAACTTCGTTTTGTAAGTATATAAAATCTTACTTTTGACTTTTGACTTTTGACTTTTGACTTATTATAATTCTATGAAAATAATATTCTTTGGCACACCCCAATTTGCTGTTCCTACTCTGGAAAAATTATTAACTCGGCCAGAAATTGAAGTTGTGGCAGTTGTCACTCAACCTGATAAGCGACGGGGACGTGGCAATAAACTTATCCCATCTCCAGTTAAGTCATTAGCAGTTTCTCACAGTATCCCTGTTTGGCAACCCCGTCGAGTTAAAAAACATACTGAAACTCTCAATTTATTACGACAAGCACAAGTAGATGTATTTGTGGTAGTTGCTTATGGACAGATTTTGTCTGCGGAAATTTTAGATATGCCTAAGTTGGGTTGTGTCAATGTTCATGGTTCGATTTTGCCTAAGTATCGCGGTGCTGCTCCTATTCAGTGGTCTATTTATCATGGTGAAAAGGAAACAGGTAATACCACGATGTTGATGGATGTGGGGATGGATACTGGTCCAATGCTGTTGAAGAGTATTACTCCTATTGGTTTATTGGATAATGCTGCATCTGTGGTGGAAGTTTTGGCAAAGGATGGGGCTAATTTATTATGGGAAACTTTGTTGAAGTTGGAGAAAGGGGATATTGAACCTATTGCTCAAGATGATTCTTTGGCAACTTATGCTCCGCTGATTCAAAATTCTGATTATCAAATTGACTGGTCCAGGAGTGCTTTGGAAATTCACAACCAAATAAGGGGGTTTTTTCCTAACTGTGTCACCAGTTTTCGGGGTCAGTCTTTGAAGGTAATGGCAACTGTGCCAGTAGGTGCTGAATATTGGTCGGGGTTGCCACCTGAGTTGCAGAAGTTAGAGAAGGTTTGGTCTTCTGAGTCTGAGGTTTCTGGGAGTGTGGGGGAAGTAGTGAAAGTTATTAAGGGTTTGGGACCAGTGGTACAAACTGGCGCTGGTTGGTTGTTATTGTGGCAGGTTCAGTTGTCAGGAAAGAAGGCGGTTTCTGGTTGGGATTTTGCTAATGGTACTCGTTTGGCCACGGGGGAGATGATTGGCAGTTAGGATGGGTCAAGAATTTAGAATTTAGAATTTAGAATTTAGAATTTAGAATTTAGAATTTAGAATTACCTTTTCTTATAACCCACATTCCGCACTTCAAGAGCGTCTCATTAAAAGTAGTATATAAATCAGTAGTTTGGTAAGTATTTATACTATGCAAATCATCTCAATTACTTTTTTCGTCGATCGATCTTCCGAGTAAAAAATTTACGCATAAATACTTACTTAATTGATTACTCAATCACGGCAGTTATGATTTTCTTCTAAAATTCTGTCTCCAGTATAGCTGTCTCCTGACTCCTTCTTCTGTTGCTACATTTTGTGGTGCGGAATGTGGGTTATAATTTAAGAGGGTTGGATCAAAGGATTTTTTTCTTATCTTGGTCTCATGGATATGGCGCAGGTTTTGGAGCCATCCCACCCTACGGGAAGCTGCGCTACGACCGCTGTCTTGGTCTCATGGATATGGCGAGGGGACCCGCTCTGATCAGAGCCGCTTCGCTAACGCCATCCCATCCTAACGGACTGCTCCGCAAACGACCGCTGTCTTGGTCGATTGGATATGGCGAGGGGACCTCGCCATCCCTCGACCGCTTTTTTCTCCATGAATGGAGAGGCTTTATACTTGAATTTTTCGGTAATTTCAGTTATTGGTTATCAGTTATCTATCAGTTATCTATCAGTTATCAGTACCTCCTACTAAAGTAGGATACAAAAAAATACTTAATTTTCTTTTTTATCCCCTTGAAAGGGGAGGCTTGATATATAATCCGCTTATACAGTAATTGTAAAATTACTTCCTCAGAATACAGATGTTCTGTTTGAATACGAATTTAAAAATTTAATAGTTCAAATCCTTTCTTGACTCCGTGCCTCCTGACTCCGTGCCTCCTGACTCCTGACTCCTGAATTCTTAGTGCGACTTAAATGCAGCGATAAATATCAAAAATAGGGCGGTAGGGCATTCCGTCTTTAAAGCTTGTGGAGCCCGACGGGATACCGGGGCTGCGAAACGAGAAGCCCACACTATAGCGTCAGCGAGCGTGTGGGAGATGTCACCAATACGATCACTAATTACCCGGATTCTATATCAGACCTGATGTTCTGGTCATTGGCTGTTAAACTTATCAATTTAAATTATCTTTTCTTTTGCGGGTTTAATACCCCAGCGTCAATGGGGGTGCTTAAATTTGTTTTGGGTGTGGACCCCATAAGCAATTTTCCCTTCTGCCTTCTGCCTTCTGCCTTCTGCCTTCTTCAAAGTTTCGTTTCAACTGAAAAAATGAATAGGAATTAATTTAGACTATGTTGAAAGTTTTACAAGTATTAGACTCTCCAAGCATCAATTTTCTACTCTTGATTAAAGAGGAGTTAAGTAATGTTCTAGGAGATTTACTAATTTGGACTATTTTAGGGTTTATTTTATATATAGTTGTCTTCTATGGGGCTAGGTTTTTATTTCGGAAGTTAAATAATGAAATAGGAATTTTAACTCTAAACATTTTACAAACTCCTCTGCCAATAATTTTTATCCTGATTTTTATCAAAATAGCAATTTATAATTTAGAATCTTTACAATATTTAGCTCTTATTGAACGATTATTGACTGCAGCAATTATTGCTGTCAGCACTTTTTTAGTAAGTGAATTATTTACTCAGGTAGTTTCTTACTACCTCAGTCAGTACGCAGAAAAAACAGAGGCAGAGTGGGATGATGTATTAGTTCCTATCGTTAAGAATACTCTACCAATCATTATATTCTTGATAGGAGGCTTTTTATTTCTACAAACATTAGGAATAGATTTAACTGGGTTATGGGTAGGATTTGGCGGTGTGACATTTGTACTCGGTTTTGCATTGAAAGATATTTTATCTAACTTTTTAGTGGTTTGGTATTATTGATAGATACGCCATTTCAATTTGGTGATGTTGTTGCTTTAAAGGATGGCTCGACGGCTGTAATTAAATCTGTGGGAATTAGGTTGACCACCTTATATTTGATTGAAAGTCATTGCGATTTATTTCTTCCTAACGCTACTTTAGAAAGTGAAAAGCTGATTAATTTTAGTCGTCCGAATCCGAATTATTACTATACAATTATTGTACCAATCAGAGGTGACTGCGACCCAAATCAAGCCATTAAAATTATTGAAGAAGTTGTGTTGAGTCATCCAGATACTTTAGGAGATATAGATAAAAAGTTGGTGGCTATAGAAAATTTTTACAGGGTGAAAGATCGATTGTTAGATGTACAGGATAATCTTTTATCAAAGAAAGAATTTGGTCATCAGCGTCTCATAGCAGAGCAAAAATTAAAAATTCAGCTCGCAGAAATCAAACAAGCAATGAAAGATTTGATTAGCAAAATTCAGTTTCTAGAAAAGGAAGGACTTGATGGAGGAGAAGTCAGAGAAATTCAGGGTTACTATATGGAAATACTTAGAACAATAGGCTTTGAAATAATTTCAGAAAAAACAAGAGGAAAAAGGTTATTTTCTTTGAAAGAATCAGAAAATATGGATGAAAATACTCTGATTAGCTTGCTAAGAATTTGGTATAAAATTTGGCAGAAAGATCCAGATTTAATTGAGGAAGATAATGAAGTTTTAAAGGTTGAGTTGGAAAGAAAAATTGCTTTTTTAAAGATGAGAATGGATAAATTCTTACAGCAAATTGTTAATGCTAATAATAGTTTCTTAGAAACTAAGTTGGATGACTATGGTGAAGAGTTATGGAAATGGATGGAGGATAGATTTCAAATTTATGCTACTTGGCAACATCCCAAAATTTGGATGAATAATGTGACAATAGGACGCAGTGGAGAAGGGACTATAGATTTGGCTGTAAAGTTTTTTATCGATAATGTGAAATTGGAACAATGTCAGCGTGGTAACCGTATCCGTAGTGAAGTTCATGGAGAAATTGTTAGGCGATTAAGACAGGCTTATTTTTACAGATGAAATGCCCAATGTGGAAAAAATTATGTGCGGCGTTTGCCCCTTCTTCAGAAAATCAGTTTTGGACTTAAATTTGAATAGTTAATACGTAAGCATTTCCTGCGGAATGCTGCGCAAACAGCTATTAGCTGATGGCTGACGGCTGAATGCTTACTTTAATACAATCAAGTTGGATGAGAATAGAGTTGTTTTTTTGAGTGCTAATTATAACTAAATCTGGTCTATAAATAACCTTTATTTATGAAAGTAAGGAAGAAGGGAGAGAGCAGAAGGCAGAAAGGTTAGAGAGAGATTTGAAAAACGTGCTTTTGATAGCCGGATTTGGTATTACTTGGACTAGAATTGATGAATTGGACGTAGTAAAAATTAATATTTTTATAATGAATATTATTAGAGAATTCGGTTAATATACTATTGTTTATGTTTAGTGTTTTCTGTAAAAAAAAATACCTGCTATGGTTGCTAATCAAGAATTAACAGAAAAAATTTCTAACGAAAGTCCAGAACTTCAAGTTTTTCAACTCAAAACTCAACTTTTGAGCAAGGGAAGAAGTGACTATACCCTCGCCAAAACTGATTTAATGAGCGTGAGAATTAAATGTTACGCTCAAGGGGGAGAAAATGTTCTACACTCTCATCCTGGAGAGGACCATACTTTTGTAATTTTAGCTGGAAAAGCTAGGTTCTTTGGCAAAGATGGTGAAGTTGGAGTTTTCAGCAAAAACCAAGGTATATTAATTCCTAGAGGTGGTTTTTACAAGTTTCAAAGTTGTGGAGACGAACCTCTGGTTATGATGAGAGTAGGTGCAGAAAAGGAAAAAATTCCAGTTAATCGTATTGGTATTGATGGTAAGTCATTACCAGGAAAATCAAAGGAAAACAAACATGAGGATGGTGTGCCGATAGAAGGGTTATATTATGAATAGCCACTTCCTTAAGTAGCAATGTTAATTAAGTTTTGAATCAATGAATTTTGTTAGTAATTCCTTCTCTAGAAACTACTACTAAATTTTTATTAGTAGCTTCTGGAGAAGATTATTGATATGAGATGAAAAATTTAAAGCCTTAGATTTTTCTATAGAAATTCCAAATGATTGGTAAGGAAGAAGGAAGAGGCAAGAAGGCTTTATTTATCTAGAATAGAAGACTTAAAAGTCTGAAAAAACTTAAATTTTCTATAGATATTTACCCTTGGGTTTACACAAACGATAAAGCGCGGACATGATATTATTCGGTAAAAAATTTAAGGAAGGATATATAAAAACTCTAAAACTTAGATTCCTATTCCTAGAACTGGTGTTCCATAAATTAAAATATATTTTTAGCAGCAACTAAAACAAGATTCCTATATTCAGAGAATGTGGAAAGAGGACTCTCTCCATAATATAAATTTTAATTGAGCGCCGATCTAAGGCTTTTAAAGTGTGGAAATAGTTCCGCAAAAATCTTAGATATGAATGGCAAAATTGCAAATTAATTGATGGCATTTTAGGAGTCAGGTTCAGAATATTAAAATCAAACTTTATCGGAATATCAGAAATTTTCAAATCCTTAAAATTTTTTGACTTCGGTAAAATTTACCTACTATGATCTGCTGTTGAATATTTATAAAGGCAGAAGGGAAGGGATTATTTTTCGTTTCGCTTCGCTGTATGTAGCGCGTATAACGTTCGAGCAGAACGGAGTTATATAACTAATTAATCAAACAGTCATCCCATTATAATTCCTTAAGTTGATTTTGAGGTTCTACAATTTTATTAAAAACCCTTCTTCAATGTCGCTTTAATATTGGTAGAATGGTCAAACTTATAAATCAAAAAATAAAGCAGAAATAATTAGTAGTAAAATATTATAAATTTTCAAAGAATATGAACTATTTGTGGTTAACATTAGCAAGTATTATTGGGTGGTTTGTCAGTACCCTAGCAGGTGGCGGTAGTTCATTTCTCTTAATGCCAGTCATTGGTTTTTTTTTAGGAGCTTTAGCCATCCCACCAATTATTACAACTGGAGCAATTATTGGTAATGCTGAACGTGCTTTTACTTATCGGCAAAAAATTAGCTGGACAGTAATTTTTTGGGAACTACCGGGTGCTATTGTTGGTGCTTGTTTGGGGGCTTTTATGTTGACCCAAATTTCTGTAGGATGGCTGAGTTTTTTAGTAGGATTATTTCTAGTTATTTCTGGGATAAATTTAATTATTAAGAATCAAGAGCAATCTTTTACTGTTCGTGCTTGGTATTTTCTACCAGCAGGTTTTATTTATTCCTTTTTGTCAGGTATTATTGGTAGTATGGGACCGATACTTGCACCTTTTTACCTTAATTTTGGCTTGGAAAAAGAGGAACTATTGGGCACTCAAGCAGTGAACCGGATGATAGTTCATATTGTTAAAGCGATCGCCTATGCCATTTTTGGTACTTTAACTTTGCCTTTGCTGGGATATGGGATACTTATAGGAATAGCTGCTTTTCCGGGTAATTGGTTGGGTAATTTAGTATTAGAAAAAATTAGCCCTCAATTGTTCCGTCAGTTGGTAATTATTTTTGTGCTTTTTAGTGGTGTCTTTATTCTCTGGGAACAAAGGAATATATTAATATTGTGGTAGATTTGGCACTGATGCTAAAAAAATTGGCGTTGGTAAAGCGCGGGTATGATATTAATCTTAATTACTTAGGAGTCAACCCACCCCTAACCCCTCCTGGGAGGGGAAAGACTGAGTCAGGAGGGAAGAAAGAAGAAGAAAGAGTATTAGAAGGAGAAAGTTTTTTTGTTCGCCCTCTTATCCAGACGAGATATTATACCTCTTTTCACCAAGGAAAAATTTAATCAATATTTGTGTAAGCACTCAGCTAGCTCGCATTTCCGTTTGTCATGCTGCGCAAACAGCTTTTGAAAGTAAAGGACTTACTAAGATTAGCTTGTTACCTTCTTCTTTCCTGCGGAATGCTGCTTAACGAAGTCAGAAGTCAGAAGTTGTTTTTGTAACGGGGATTTGAGCAAACCTCCAAAAACATTATTATTTTGATAAACATAATTTTGAATTCTCCTTCTAATACTATTTTCAAAAAATACTGTTACAGTGCTTTAGTCTGTTACTAGGAGTGTTGAGGTTAATACTGTAGCGACCTTTTTTGAATTTAGCATAAGATAATTAGTTAATAACTGATAGCTGATAGCTGATAGCTGACTGCTGACTGCTGACTGCTGTTTGCGCAGCATTCCGGAGGAAATGCTTATATATTGTTTTGGGATGAAAACAAAATTTCATCTACATTTTCTAGAGTCAGTTGTTGTCGGTCGGCTAAATTTTTAATTGTTTGAGTAATAGCTTGAATTTGGAAGTTGTTTAAATTCAAACCGAGTTGAATAGCACGATGATTAATACTATTTTTACCTGTAAGTTTATGATTAATTAAAATTGACCGACTCAAATCAAAGTCAGTGGGATTTATTGCTTCATAAGTTCTAGAATTATTGAGAATTGCTTTAGTGTGAACTCCAGCTTTATGATTAAATGCAGCTTCTCCTACAATACAATGATTAAAAGGAATAGAAAGTTCAATTTTTTCCGCTACTAATTGGTTTAATTGATGGAGATAAGACAGAGAATATTTATTATTTAAAGTTTGTGGATCGAGGGTATAAAGACGAGCAATTAATCCAGCTAAAGGAGTAATTCCATTACGTTCACCAATCCCTAAAACAGTTGTATCAATATGAGTTGCCCCCGCTTCAAAAGCAGTAAAACTATTAGCAATGGCACAACCTGTATCATTATGACCGTGAAATTCTATATCCTCAGAAAAGCATTGTCTTATCTTTTGAATTAGTTGATAAACCTGATGGGGAGTTGCTATTCCTACTGTATCAGCTACTCCAAAGCGATCGACTATTCCTAATTTATTAATTGCTAAATAGACTCGTAGTAAATCTGAAAGAGAGCTACGGAATGAATCTTCAGTAGAAAAACGCAATTCTGCTTGAGGATTTTTTTGATGAATAAAAGTGATAACTTCTGTAGCTATATCAATAATTTCTTCTATACTTTTACGATGACCAAATTGACGTAAAATTTGTGAAGTACTGATGAACAGATTAATGCCATCTACACCTGTATCTAGGGCTATTTTTGCATCTTCTAGATGACAACGAATGTGGGTGACAACTTTAGCTTGTAAACCTAATTGAACTAATTTTTGACAATCTTTATAAGATTGAGGAGAAGCTCTCGGAGAAGTAACTTCTATGTATTCTACTCCGAATTGATCTAATCCTCTAGCTATTTCAATTTTATCACTCGTAGAAAAGTTAGATTTAAAAAATTGTTCTCCTTCTCGCAGAGTAGAATCAACTATGGCTAATTTACTTAATAGCATTTTTTTAGTTTAGGCATAATTCTATAATTTTCAGCTAAACATATTACAGGAATTATGGTTAGTATGGTTAATTACAATTAATATCACAAAAAAATGCTATATATTAAAGATATTTAATAATATTTAAGAACATTTAAGTTATTGTTAAAATCTATAGCAAAGCAATCTTATTTGAGTTGTGAGATATTGTGGATTTTAGGGAATAGGGTTCAATAATTAATAATTAAGAATTAAGAATTAAGAATTAATAATTAACAATTATCTCTTCTTTTCAAGGAGAGAATTGACGCGATAGGAAAAATTGTTTATCCTTGAAAGGAGAGGCTTTAAACCTTAATTATTCGGTAAAAGTTTCAGAGTTTTTATCAAAATAATATGGGTCTAAAACCCCGCCTCTTAAGGCGATTTTTTTTTAGAGAGTTGCTCAAAATTTCCGTCACAAAAATAACTTCTGACTTCGTTAAATATCCTGATATTTTTGACAAATGATTTCTGATTGCTATCTGAATTTTTATACTTCTCATAACGCTCATTTTTCAAACATAGAAAATATTTTTGACACATAGTCGGGAAAAGGGAATAGGGTTCAATAATTAATAATTAACAATTATCTCTTCTTTTCAAGGAGAGGATTTACGCGGTAGAGAAATTTTTTTATCCTTGAAAAGAGAGGCTTTAAACCTTAATTATTCGGTAAAAGTTTCAGAGTTTTTATATATCCTTAGATTTTTGACAAATGATTTCTGATTGCTATCTGAATTTGGGCGTTGTTGAGTTGTTGAAATGTAATGGTAAGTAGCTGAAGGGAAAATTGAAAAACTTATGTTTTGCGTTGATACTTAATCTAAAAATCATTAGCATTCAGCAACGCCTGAATTTTTATACTTCTCATAACGCTCACTTTTCAAACCTAGAAAATATTTTTGACACATAGTCGGGAAAAGGGAACGGGAAACAGTAGAAAAAACATTTCCCCTTCTTTGCTTCATCATCAGTTTATATCAAACACCAACTCGTTCGCGTGGTATATAACCCATTTGATATCTATTTAAAAAAAGATGAGGAGGCGGAGAGGTGGGGAGTATTTTTTAACCTTTTTCCCTTATGCATTCCTTCCATCTCCTTATACCAATTCCCATGCATTATTGCTATACTTGAGCAGTACTTCAGTTGTCAACTGATCGGTACAAGTAAAATCACTTTTTCGCTAATTTAAGCTAAGTTAATGTTAATTATTCTTATGTTTGCTTCCCCTCCAGCGGAGGGGTTAGGGGTGGTTTAACTCCCCCACTCCCCTACTTCACCTCCCAGGAGGGGAAGACAGAGAAAGTAGAAGAAATAATTGTTCTTTGATTTTTCTGTCATACTCACCCCAAAATACTCACTTTTTGAGGGTTTAGGATTGAAACAGGCACACTTTTTTCGATTATAAAAAGGCACTTACCTTTATTTAGAAGTGCTTTGAGATTTAATCAGCACACCCTAATCAAAAGGTTTATTTAGGGTTTGCTGAAAAAGTCTTGTGGATAAGGGTAGGAGACAGGAGACAGGAGACAGGAGACAGGAGAAATGGGAATTGTAGAGGAGGTAGGAGGAAGAATAATCCCTTGATTATTCTGCGCGACAAAGCCGCCTAAAATGCTAATTTTTTGAACCATTACGACCATTAAGCTTTGACTTTTTTTAACTAAAAAATGCGCTCAACCTTTATATGTCAATGCTTTTAGATTTAATCAGCAAACCCTATTTATTTTTCACCAGATGTCTAGTTATTTGAGTAAGTTATAGTGTTTCTCAAATTACTGAGGTACAGTCATTTTTCTTCTTTTCTATTCCCTACTCCCTACTCCCTAAAAGTAAGCATTCAGCTGTCAGCTATCAGCAATCAGCTATTGCTTTTTATTTTAGATAAAAGCTTTACTAATTGAGTCAGGATTTATACTTACTATAAAAGCTAGCTGAAACAGTCTATATTCATTAAAACACCCTTTTTTTTTGCTGAGAGCTGACAGCTAATAGCTGTTTGCGCAGCATTCCGCAGGAAATGCTTACCCCTAAAATAGTAGGAAACTTAAACCCTCGAATTTTTAAGTAATAAGTAAGCAAGAATTTTTTGAGTAATTTGTTGAGGTGAAAACTTAGTAGTATCTAAAAGCAAAGTTCTCTCAGGAGCAATTGCCTGTAAAGTTGTTTTTGTTGCTTCCGAATTGTAATTTTTGCTCTCCTCAACCAGAATGTTTAATCGTTCACAAACATCTACAGAGTTATATACTCCTCTTTCCAGTAGAGTTAAAATTTCCTGCTCTTCATCAAAGGTAAATAAATTGGATGCTTCGGGTATGCCAAAGTCAGAAAAACCCATAATCTTTTTGGGATTAACTACTTCATCATCTATATATTTTGTGATTCTATCGAAAGCATCACTTCTAGTTAAAAGACGTTTTAAACGAACTGATAATGAGGCATCCAAAATTATAAATTTAGCTTTTTTCAAAGTATTAGCAGCATAAGTAACTTCATTTTCTCCCCGTAAACCATCGAAAATTAATGGATGATTGATTAAAGAGGGATTAACTTGTAACTGGGCTAAAATGTGACCCATACCTCCGGGAAAACTTTTTTGATACTGACGAGTATATTTGAAGCGGTCTATACGACAAATTGTTTGAACATTTTGCTCGTTTGTGGCTGTAATATGAGGAATAATTAATTCTGTTGTTAGGGTGCGTCGATTTGGAAGTAAAGTAAAATCTAATCCAGATTCAATTAATGTATTAATAACTGTGCTTTTCCCTACACCAGTTAAACCTACAATAATTACTAGAGCTTCATTCTTGATAGATACCCAATCTTGAGGTAGGGGTACACCAATACCAATTCCTGGCTGTAACTGTTTAAAACTTTGATTAGTTTTAGTTATAGTTTGAATCATTTTAAGTTAAGTTTATGAAAATTTGAAATTATTTTACTTAGATAGGTATTATATACGATAAATCTTAAAAAAAATAAACAAGATGAGCAAGCACATTTTAAAAGCTCGATGTCACACTGTTCATTTAGGAGGTTTTTCCCATAAACTAGAGCCAGCATTAATCATTAATTCTGGCGATCGCATAGATATAGAAACTTACACGGGTTATTATCTTTACGACAGAGCGCCTAGAGAATTTCTCACTCCAGAATTTCTAGAAATTTGTCACAATTTACCAGCAGAAAGAAAAGTTGGTGTTGGTCCTCATTTATTAACTGGACCAATATATATTAATGATGCTAAACCAGGAGATGTATTGGAAATTATTCTGGAAAATATTTACCCTAGTTTACCGATGGGTTTTAATTCTATTCGTCCGGGATGGGGTGCATTACCCGAACAATTTACCGAACCAAAACTAAACTTTATTCCACTAGATTTAGAAAAAAAGATAGCTGAATTTCCTCCTAATAGTGGGATAAAAATTCCACTTCAACCATTTTTTGGAATTCTCGGAGTTGCTACAGAAAATACTCAACGTTCATCTATTCCTCCTGGTATTTATGGGGGAAATATTGACTGCCGAGAATTACAGGTTGGTTCGCGAATTTTTTTACCTGTTTTTGTGCCTGGTGGTTTATTTTCTATTGGTGATGGTCATTCTGCACAGGGGGATGGAGAAATAAATGTAACGGCTATTGAAACTTCCATGAATGGCACTATTCAGATTAAGGTTAGGAAAGATTTACAATTAATTTTTCCTATGGCAGAAACATCGACTGATATTATTTCCTTTGGTTTTGGCAATACTCTAGATGCTGCTTTTGAATTGGCTTTAAAGCAAATGATTAGTTGGTTAGAAAATTTTGTTGGGTTGAGTGCTGAAGATGCTTATATTCTGTGTTCTATTGCTGTAAATTTTCACATTACTCAAGTTGTAAATAATCCTCATAAAGGAGTTCATGGAATGTTACGAAAATCAATATTACCCACAACAATTTCTATCATTTAGAAGAAATTATCTTAAAAAGCTGAATGCAAGCGCATTTCGCACCGAAGAGCTGACTGCTAATAGCTGAAATTAGATTCCGCCTAGGTGTTTACATAGCATAAAAAAGAAGCAAGATTTTTCCGGCGTTGCTAAGTGGTAATGATTTTTAGATTAAGTATCAACGCAAAATATAGGTTTTTCAATGGTTGAATAAAAAGTCATGCGTAGGGGCTAGTTACACCCAATGATTACATACTATCACGATTTTTTTAGGGATGCAAGGGGAAATACCTTGCCATTTTTTGAAGCTTCACAGGATGATAATTTTCTCTGCTTTGGTGTCTGAGTATCCCTTCTATATGTATTCAGTGACGAAATGCTGTTTTTGGGTTGAATAAAAAGTCATGCGTAGGGGCGAATGCAGCCCAATAATTACATACTATCACGATTTTTTTGGGGATGCAAGAGGAAAATCCTTGCCGTTTTTTTTAGAGCTTCACAGGATGATAATTTTTCTTTGTTTGTGAATATAGCGATCGCTTCTACATGAGTGAATATATAGATGTATTGATGGGGTGAAAGTTTTTCGGTGTCGCCACTTCTTTTCGTAGTGCTTCACAGGATGATAACTTTTCTCTGCTTTGGTGTCTGAGTATCCCTTCTATATGTATTCAGTGACGAAATGCTGTTTTTGGGTTGAATAAAAAGTCATGCGTAGGGGCGAGCGACACCCAATGGTTAAATCGTATCATGATTTTTTTGGCGATGCAAGGGGAAAATCCTTGCCGTTTTTTTAGTAGCTTCACAAAATGAGGATTTTCTGGGTTTGTGAATATATAGCACTAGGTAAATAGGTTAGGGCAATTATCAACACTCAAACTCACTCATGGATGAGTTTTGACTTTTGAGTTGTTGAGCGTAGGGTTGGCGGAGCAAGTGCGGTAGCTGCATCGCTTCTACATGAGTGAATATATGGATGTGTTGATGGGGTGAAAATTTTTCGGTGTCGCCACTTCTTTTCTCAGTGCTTCACAGGATGATAATTTTTCTCTGCTTTGATGGTGTGAGTATCTCTTCTATATATTCAGTAACGAAATGCTGTTTTTGGGTTGAATAAAAAGTCATGTATAGGGGCGAACAACCCCCAACGGTTAAATTGTATCATTATTTTTTTGGGGATGCAAGAGGAAATACCTTGCCGTTTTTTTTGAGCTTCACAAAATGATAATTTTTCTTTGGTTGTGAATATAGCGATCGCTTCTACATGAATAATATCGATACTGTTGATGGGGCGGGCAAATTTGGCAATCGTTACTTCTTGACCTGAGTGCTTCACAGGATGATAACTTTCTCTACTTTGATGGTGTGAGTATTCCTTCTATATGTATTCAGTAACGAAATGCTGTTTTTGTGTTGAATAAAAAGTCATGCGTAGGGGCGAGCAACTCCCAACGGTAAAATCATATCACGATTTTTTTGGGGATGCAAGAGGAAAATCCTTGCCGTTTTTTTTGAGCTTCACAGGATGATGATTTTTCTTTGGTTTGTGAATATAGCGTTGGCACAGCAAGTGCGGTAGCTACATCGCTTCTACATGAGTAAATATATAGATGTGTTGATGGGGGTGAAAAATTTTCGGTGTCGCCACTTCTTTTCCTAGTGCTTCACAAAGTGATAATTTTCTCTGCTTTGATGGTGTGAGTTTCCCCTCTATATGTATTCAGTAACGAAATGCTGTTTTTGTGTTGAATAAAAAGTCATGCGTAGGTGCGAGTAGCTCCCAATGGTTAAATCATATCACGATTTGTCAGATGTGTGTCTTTCATTCCGAGGAGACCTCGGAATTACACACTCGCTTTTTGGGGATGCAAGGGGAAATACCTTGCCGTTTTTTTTGAGCTTCACAAAATGATAATTTTTCTTTGGTTTGTGAATAATAGCGTTGGCACAGCAAGTGCGGCAGCTACATCGCTTCTACATGAGTAAATATATAGATGTGTTGATGGGGTGAAAATTTTTCGGTGTCGCCACTTCTTTCCCTAGTGCTTCACAAGATGATAATTTTCTCTGCTTTGATGGTGTGAGTTTCCCTTCTATATGTATTCAGTGGCGAAATGCTGTTTTTGCGTTGAATAAAAAGTCATGCGTAGGGGCGAGTGACTCCCAATGATTAAATTGTATCACGATTTTATTGGGGATGCAAGAGGAAAATCCTTGCCGTTTTTTTTGAGCTTCACAAAATGAGGATTTTTCTTTGTTTGTGAATATAGCGTTGGCGGAGCAAGTGCAGCAGCTACATCGCTTCTACATGAGTAAATGTATGGTATTGCATGGAGTGCGGGATGAATTTTAGGCTCTCGAACACAGTCCGTATAAAAAACACGCCCATGGGATTTACCTTTTGCCAAAAGTTTCATCCCGCCCCTCAGCAACGCCTATATTGATGTGTTGACCTATATTTATCTGTTAATGGTAGAAATTTTTTCCGATGGTTACTTCTGTTCGTAGAGTTTCACAGAATGATAATTTTTCTCTGTTTTGATGGTGTGAGTATCTCTTCTATATATATTCAGTGACGATATGCTGTTTTTGCGTTGAATAAAAAGTCATGCGTAGGGGCAAGTTAAACCCAATGATTACATACTATCATGATTTGTCTTGAGTGTGTCTTTCATTCCGAGGAGACCTCGGAATTACACACTCGCTTTTTGGCGATTCAAGGGGAAAAGCCTTGCCGTTTTTTTTGAGCTTCACAGAATGCAGATTAATCATCCGTATATCCGTGGCCAAATCCTTGTCTAGCAGTTGCTCAAATGTAATGGTAAGTAGCTGAAGGTAATTTCAGTTATCAGTTATCAGTACCTCTGGAATAAGGAGGCTTTAAATATGGAATATTTTTTTTATCCCCTTAAAAAGGGAGGCGCATACCCACAATTTTTCGGTAAAATTGAAAAACTTATGTATTGTGTTGATACTTAATCTAAAAATCATTACCACTCAGCAACGCCATTTTTCCTTCTTTCTTCTTCCTTCTACTATAAAATAATAATCTAGTTATCGGTCTTAACTTTTTTGCCATTTAGTAGAGCAAGAGGATGAACTTTCTTGCTATTACTAAGTTCTTTATCTTGACGATCACTTAAATCTAAATTGCCTTGTGATAATGGTTGATTTTTTCCAATTAAAACTTTTTCCCCTTGTAACTCTGACATTAATATATTACGTTTATGCTGAGATTCTGAATCATCTGGATTAATAGCAAGAGCGCCCTCGTAACAAACCAAAGCTTCTTGATAACGTTTGAGTTTTTCTAAAACAATACCTTTTTTTACCCAAGCTTCATAACCATTATCTTGAATAGAAATAGCATAATTACAACAACTAAGAACTTCCTCATACTTTTCCAACTTCAATAATGCTTCTGCTTTACCCATAAATGCTTGATAACATTGGGGCTTAACTTTAATGGCCTGTTCAAAAGAAGTAACTGCTTCTTCATATCTTTCTAAAGAATTTAAAGCCACCCCTCGATTATGCCAAACTTCATAATCATCTGGCATCAACTTAATTGCTCTATCGTAGGAATTAACTGCTTCCTCATATCTTTCTAATTGCCATAATAAAGCCCCCTTGTTGTACCAAATTTCATATTTTTCTGGCTTAATTTCTAATGCTCGATTATAAGAATCAATTGCTTCAGCAAAAGATTGTAATTTTCCTAACAAATTGCCTCGATTATACCAAACTTCATATTTATTTGGTTGAATTTTTAATGCACTATCAAAAGCAGAGAGTGCCTCTTCATCGCGCTGTAGTTTTCCAAGTAGAGCGCCTAAGTTATGTAAAACATCAACATTTTTAGGCTGAACTAAAAGAGCTTGTTCATAAGCAATAAGTGCTTCATTATATCGTTGTAACTTCCTGAGTAAAATACCTTTATTTAGCCAAATATTTACATGATCTGGCTGAAAAGAAAGAGCTTTATCATAAGAAGCTAATGCCTCAGCATAACTTTGCATTCTCACCAAAACATTGCCACGATTAAACCAATATTGAAATTTATCAGAATCAAGAGAAAGAGCTTTGTCATAAGAAGTCAATGCTTCAGCATAGCGCTGTAATTTTACAAAGATATTACCGCGACTAAACCAAGCTTCACTTAAATCATAATTCAGAGAAATAGCTTTTTCAAAAATTGCTAAAGCTTGATTATACTTACCTTCAGAAAAAAGTTTTTCCCCTTGTTTCAAATAATCATCAGCAACCGTAGTAGTTTGTCGATCAGAATATTTTGATTTATGAGTATTTTCAAGAGATTTAGTTTCTGCATTTACAGAGGAATTAATTTCTTGAATGGCCTGATGTTTTGCTTCTTGAGTCTCAGAAATAATCACTTGTAGCTGCATCAAAAACTGAGACTTCAAAGTTTCTATTTGTTCAACGGAAGATTTTGAAATTTTCGCTTCTTGATTAATCAATTCAATAGATTTTTTGGCAGCTACTATATGACTTTCTAGTTCTGTAACTAATGTTTGAGATTGATTCAAATTTAATTCTAATTCACCGATCTTTTTTAACCGCTGATTAACCTCACCAATCAATTCTTTAATTATCAGCCTTCTGACTAACCAAAAAAAGATAATAGTTACAGGGGGAAATAAAGTTGCAACTAATAATAAAGTATTCAATATAGTGATGGTAGGATTGAGGTTGAGACTAGCTTCATCTTCTCCATCTGTTTGTAAAGCAATTTGAGAGGTAACCTGCTGGAATTGAGAATTATTTTTAGCAGTAAATTCTGCTATTTTTCCCAGCCAACTCTCATTTAAAACCTCTCGCATTTGATGTATATCCGGAGTTGATAAAGCAGCTATAATTTTAGGAGTGCTAGGAGCTTGACTAAGTAAAATTTCTGGAGGACTAATTAATTTAGTAGATGGGAAAATACTAATATTATTAGAGTCAGTAAAATTGCTAGTTTCTTGTGTGTTTATCTGAGGGTAGGAATTAATATTAGGATGAGCTTTTGCTTCAGCAGTTAAATTTTGGGAACTGAGAGCAGCAAGGGTTAAGACTGCTGTTTTAGAAATACGCATATTTTGCCTATTTATCTATATATATTAGTTTTTATTGGAACAGATTCCATTTAAGTACAGGTGCAGTTTTTTATTTCTGTGGAGGAGAAAAATTGACTACCTGAGTTAACTATAGAGTCTACTTGCTTATTACAAGAGTTTATTGTACTAACCGGGAAATTTATTTACTAATCAGAATAATGATGGAGGAGTCAGTCCTCAGGAGGGAAGAAAGAAGCAAGAATAAAAAAATAAAAAAGAAGAAGAAAGAATAAAGAGGAGGAAAAAGAGAAAGTTTTTTTATCACTAATTATCTGGAGATGATATTAGTTATCTAGCAGAGAAGGAAGAAGGTTAATTATTGATATTCCGTTGTTTCTACTATTCCATTTAAGTATAGGTGCAGTTTTTTATTTCTGTGGAGGAGAAAAATTGACTACCTGAGTTAACTATAGAGTCTACTTGCTTATTACAAGAGTTTATTGTACTAACCGGGAAATTTATTTACTAATCAGAATAATGATGGAGGAGTCAGTCCTCAGGAGGGAAGAAAGAAGCAAGAATAAAAAAATAAAAAAGAAGAAGAAAGAATAAAGAGGGGGAAAAAGAGAAAGTTTTTTTATCACTAATTATCTGGAGATGATATTAGTTATCTAGCAGAGAAGGAAGAAGGTTAATTATTGATATTCCGTTGTTTCTACTATTCCATTTAAGTATAGGTGCAGTTTTTTATTTTTGTGGAGGAGAAAAATTGACTACCTGAGTTAGCTATAGAGTTTACTTGTTTATTAAAAGAGTTGATTGTACTAACCTGGAAATTTATTTATCAATCAGAACTCAGTACATAAAATCAGTTAAATTTATTCATCTACTTAATCCTACACAGTTAAATTTAATCAACAGTATTGCTTTTATAGCAGAAGTAAAAAGGAAAAAGGCATTTAGTTATCTAGGAGAAAAGGAAAAAGATTAATTATTCATATTCCGTTGTTTCTCCTACGGAGTGGTACACACACAGATATTCCATAACTCAAGAGTAGTAAGTACCTACACAAAATTAATTACATATTTTTGACAATCTTTGTCTAGCACTTTTTTGAGATACTTAAGAAAGCTTGGACAGTTTTCAAGTTTCATCAACTTTAATTCACTCATAGTTAATAAATTTACAAAGAATTTCGATTAAGTTGTGCTTGGGTAAGTAAGTTGGACACCAAAATATCTCTAATTTTTTTTCTTTCCATTCTGATAATTTATCGCTCATTTTATCCCTCGTATAGATGGAAGCTCTATCCATAACTACAGAGCAAGAATTTAGGTAAATATTGACTAAACTTATTTCAAAAATTTATGACAATTTTACTGTCAATTACTCCCTGATGTATTTCGTAATTGAGTTAATTTTTACATCATACATAGAGCTGCTGTCTCTCACTTGAGGAAATTTACTTTGGAAACTTATTCTTTCTAAAGGTTTTTTAGTCTCCATATTTAATTCTCAACATGAATCTCATATAAATCAGCATTTTGCTTCCTTTTATCTAAGGATATATTTTGATGACAAAAATAGGAAATTAATTTTCTGTGCCTACTTAATGACAGTTGCTATATTTGTAAGTTTACGTTTCCACTTATCAGCAGGAACAAGAATAATTAAAATAACTTAGTCACACTCTAATTTGCCCTAACTCAAAATATTTCATGGCAATTGAAAAAAGTTGGCTCTAAATTGTGATAATTTATAATTCAGGAATAATAATAAGTGCCCATGCCAAATTATTTGTATATAATTTCATCTCTAACTCTGGCATAGTGAGAAGTTAATGCATGATTAATTTTGCTTAAGTACTTAATTTAGGAATTAGAATACATGGTTTCATCAAATTAATTTGAAATATTTATTATCTATTTTTTCTATATTGGTAACTATTTTAATTTATTAGTGACAAATATAAGGCTTGATTTTGAGTTTGACAGACATCAAAATAAGGTTTTTCAATCACTTTTATTATCTTTTCTGTAGTGGGTTTAATACTCCACTGTCATTTCAGTTATCAGTTATTAGTACCTCCTATTAAAGCAGAGGCTTGAAATAGCGTTTCTGCAAGAAAAAACCTTGTACATTTCACTATTTCCTGTTCCCTATTCCTTATTCCCTAGCGCGTAGAGTTATATAAACCGAACTTATGCCAATTCACTTTAAAAATGTCACAAATAGTTTCAAACTTTAAATGTTAAATAATTTCCTAAAATTACTGTACCATCAAAGTTTTGTAGCTCTATAAAATCTTAGTTTTGACTTTTGATTTTTTACTTTTGACTTCCGTGAAACGGTATTAGTATTACTTCAAAATTAATATTAGATTAAATGCTTATAAATCATTGTCCTCAAGTTACCGTTTGTTTACCTACTTATAATTCTGGAGAATTTCTGACTCAAGCAATAGATAGTATCCTTCAACAGACATTTACAGATTTTGAGTTAATTATTTCTGATGATTGTTCCAACGATAATACTCCAGAAATTATTAAAAATTATCTCCAGAAAGATAATAGAATTAGATACTTGAAAAATTCCAAAAACTTAGGACTTTTTACTAATTGGAATCAGTGTTTAGAAAATGCTGATGGTGAATATATTACTATCTTTGCTCAGGATGATGTGATGTTGCCAAAAAATTTAGAGCAAAAGGTAAAAATTTTGGATAAATACCAAAATATAGGTTTAGTTACTTCATCTGTTATGGTGGTTGACGCTAATAATAATCATCTCAATTGGAATTGGGCAAATTATCCTAAGGATAAGTTAGTAAATGGCAAGGAATGGGTGACGAATATTTTGGGAGAAGCTAATCCTATTTGTTGCCCGTTTGTATTAATGAGAAGACAAGTTTTAGAGAAAGTTGGCGGGAAATTTAACGAGAATTATGCTTATGCTGCGGATTTAGAATTATGGTTGAGAATTGCTTTGGTTGCTGATTTATATTTTGTCAAAGAAATCTTGGGATATTATCGATGGCATGAAGGAAATAAAACTCATAGTTTTGATGATTTTTATCAGGTGAAAGAACATTTACAAATTTCTAGCGATTTAATTGATAGTTTAAATTTATCAGACCCAGAATTAAATGATTGGGAAAGTGAAGTGTTATCTCGAACTGTTAAATGGGTGAGTTTTTATCGAATTTATCATCATCTGGAAAAGGGAAATTTTGATGAGGCATTTAAGTTATGCGAGTTGCTGGAAAATTGGCGGAGCAAGTCGGGAAAATTAAGTATTTCCGTGCAGGAGTTAGGGACTAGAATACAAAAAATTTTACAAGCAAATTCTCGCCTAAAATTTGAAGTGGATGAATATAGGGACTGGGTTAAAAATATTGAGAAAAAAAATTCGGTTTTAGAAATGAAAATTAATCAGTTAAATGATGAAAAAAAATGGCTAGAATCTCAGATTAAAGCTTGGATGCAAACTGCACAAAAATATTATCAAGAAAATAGGAAATAGGGTAGTGGGGGAGTAGGGGAGTAGGGAGTAGGGGAGTAGGGGAGTAGGGGAGTAGGGGAGTGGGGTCAATTTATTGTCACGCTGAGAAAAATTGTATCCTTTGAAATTTCATACATCTTGCTAGAATTAGTTAACCAAAAATATAGAGTTGTAAATATTCTTGCTATGACAAAGTAAAATTCAGACAAAGTAATATTTTTCCCTTTTCCTTCTTCCTTCTTTCTTCTTCCTTCTTTCTTCTTCAGCTTAAAATTCAGACAAAGCAATATTTTTCCCTCTTTCTTCTTCTTTCTTTCTTCTTCAGCTTAAAATTCAGATAAAGCAGTATTTTCCCCTCTTCCCTCTTCCCTTTTCCTTCTTCCTTCTTTCTTCTTCCTTCTTTCTTCTTCAGCTTAAAATTCAGACAAAGCAATATTTTTCCCTCTTTCTTCTTCTTTCTTTCTTCTTCAGCTTAAAATTCAGATAAAGCAGTATTTTCCCCTCTTCCCTCTTCCTTCTTCCTTCTTCCTTCTTCCTTCTAATTCAATAAAAAGTAAAATGCAGACAAAGCAATATTTTTCCCTCTTTCTTCTTCTTTCTTTCTTCTTCAGCTTAAAATTCAGACAAAGCAGTATTTTCCCCTCTTCCTTCTTCCTTCTTACTTCTTCCTTCTAATTCAATAAAACGACTATAAGCGACACTTGCTTCATCTATTTTTCCCTGTCTTGCTAAAGCATCTCCTAAATTTTTATGAAATAAAGGTGAGGTGGAATTGAGATTTATTGCTTGCTCAAAAACATAAATTGCTTCTTCTAATTCCCCTACTTTTGTTAAAGCTTCTCCTAAATAGTTGTAAGCTAAATCTGAGTTAGGATTAATTTCAATAGTACGACGGTAAGAGGCGATCGCTTCTGACCATCTTTCTTTTCTTGCGAGAACTATTCCTAAGTTTAGATAAATTTCTGGATTATTTTTCTCTACTTCTAAGGCAAATTGATATTCATAAATTGCTTGCTCAATATCGCCTTGCTTTGTCAATATTTTGCCTAAATTAAAATGAATTTCGGAATTTTCTGGTTCAGTTATTAGAGCAATTTGATAAAAAATAATTGCAGAGCCTAATTTATCTCTTTCAAATAAGATATTAGCTAAACGACGGCATATTTCTGGATGATAGGGTTGAATCTCTAAGAATTTATGGTAATTACTTTCATTCTGAGGATAGTAATCTATTGCTTGACGATAATGAGTCAATGCTGCTTTTAAATTAGTCCGATAACGCTGCTGAAAAATATCCCCCAAATGTTCATACACTTCTGTTAAATTTGGTTGTAATTTTATAGCTTTTTGGTAACTGGCGATCGCCTCATCCCATTGCTTTTGTTGAGAGTATAAATTACCAATCATTTTGTATAATTCAGCTAAATTTGGCTGAATTTGTAATGCCTTAATACACCAATTAATTGCTGCTTTGAAATTACCTTGAGTTTCTAAAGCATTTCCCACAGTCTGATAAGCTGGAATAAAATCTGGTTTTACCTCTATAATTTGATGACACAGAGCGATCGCTCTATCAATTTTACCTTGGGCCAAATATTCTGTGGCTTTTTGGTGTTTTTCTACTATATTCACAGTTAAGTTAAGTATAAGTTTTTTTATAACTTGACTATATTAAGCTAAAGTATGTTGCAAATTCAAAGATTATTTATCAAACAAATATCAGACAATATAGCGCTAGGGAATAGGGAATAGGGAATAGGGAATAGGGAATAGGGAACTGTAAAAGGGTTTTAGGATTGAAAAATGTCCGCGCCCAATTTTTGTAGTGCTATAGTAAATAACTAATTCTTGTTTTACATCTCAAATGAAAATGCTATGTCTAAAGAATATAAACTCAAAAAATTGGCTTAATTTTACCGAAATTTTGTGGTCTAAAGCTTCTCTTTTTCAGGGGATAAAAAAAGAGAATATTCCTGATTTCAAGCCTGCTTATTGCAGATGTACTGATAACTGATAACTGATAACTGATAACTGATAACTGAAAAGACCTCTGTTTTACTGCTTTAGTTAGGAAATAGTTCTATTTTTGGTTAAAGATTGATTTTATCTTTTCTTTTGCGAGCTTAATACCAATTCCCAAAAGTAATGCTGTACTTGTGCAGCTCTTCAGTTATTAAGTAATTAAAACAATTTAAATCACTTTTTGCTAATTTGAGTTAATTTAATATTAATTGTTCTTATGTTTACTTCTCCCCCACTCCCCTACTCCCCTACTCCCCTACTCAAGAAAACGTAGAAAAGTTTTTGATAAATGGTATAATACCCCACCATCTACATAGTGCTTAAAATTGTTTGAAATTTGTAGACACGAAGTGGCTTGTCGAAGACTATCTGCATACAATTTTTCCTTCTGTTTTTTGCCTTCTGCTTTCTGCCTTCTGCTTTCTTCAATAGTGGCAGAGGAACCTATTTATTTTTTCCTGAACTGAAATTATTTAAGTATTAGTAGTCATGAAATTAGATTTAAAGAACCTTTGTTCTCAAAACCAAATTTTTCCTAGAGGCATTATTCATGTAGGTGCTTATGAGGGTAAAGATATTAAAACTTATCAAGCGTTAAATATCTCAAAAATTCTGTTCATAGAAGCTAACCCCACAGTATTTGAAAGGCTAAAAATAAATATTGCTGAAGAATCTGTTGATGTGCAAGCTGTTAATTATGCCATTAGTAATCAAAATGGAAAAGTCAAATTATATGTTAATTCTATGGGAAAGAGTAGTTCCATTTTGCCTTTGAAATTTTATCGAAATATTTATCCAAATATTAAAGAAACACATCAACTAACTGTTGAGTCAAAAACTCTTGATACTTTGCTACCAGAATTAGGACTAACACCAGGAGATTTTAATATTCTCAATCTAGATATTCAAGGGGCAGAACTTTTGGCATTACAAGGCGCAACTAATTTACTTACATATATAGATGCAGTTTACACTAAGGTTAATTATGAAGAACTCTATGAAGGTTGTGCTTTGGCAGAAAAAATTGATGAGTTTTTAGCAGATAATGGTTTTGGTAAAATAGCGGAGGCAACACCTTTTCACCCTTCTTGGGGAGATGCTTTTTATGTGAGAAAACAAGTAATTAGTATGTCTACTCTTGGCAAAAATGGTGGATTTGGTAATCAAATTTTTCAGTATAGTTTCTTGAAAATATATGCTCAAGAAAATTCCTTATTAGTAGAGACTCCAAAATGGATAGGGCAAGAATTATTTGGGCATCAAGACCTAGAGATTTCTGAAGATTTACCTGAAGTTTCAGAGAATAATAATGAATTTATTCTCGGTAATACAGAAATTTTGAAAAATGTAGATATTCATGGAGAATTTTTATATCACACTCGCTATTATGCGCCCTTTAAAGAATATTTTTGTTCTTTGTTTCAACCTGCACTAGAGATAGAGGAAAAAGTAAAAGTTGCTTGGGAAAAATTACACTCTCGTGGCAAAACTATTATTGGTTTACATTTACAATCACATTCAG
>NZ_BLZO01000132.1 GCF_014132355.1 Okeania sp. KiyG1 | reverse complement strand
TCCAGAAATTATTAGAGATAGAGACTGTTTCTCTAAAATCTGGTACACAAATAATTCTCCTACCTAGTATTTCTAGAGGTTCAGGCTGAAGAAAAATAGTCTAGGGGTCGAGTCAAATTAGATACCATATAAACCATAGCAAAATTACCCCTATTACTGTCACCCCCTATTCAAGCTTTTTGAATATCTACATCAAATCTTCATATATCTATACCAATTTTATGTGAGGTTGCACAGAATTAGGTGGCGCGGTCATAGGCCGTAGGTTTTAGGTGGTAGGTGTTATACCAATTTTATATGAGGTGGCGATGAATTATGAAATTTGTGAACTTGTCTATCTAAATCTACATCTACTGAAATGACACACCTAATTTTGTGCGGGGTGATTATCAATAGAATTGGACCGCTCAACCCCGCTTTTTAAGGCTAAATATTTTTGAAGCGGGGCTTAACATTACAAAAATAACTTCTGACTTCTGACTTCTGACTTCTGAATTCGTTAATGGGGTGGGAGCGGGTTCATCTAATAATTTGTAACGTCCCCTACCCGATGCAACATTTTAGGTGTGTCACGCTACTAAACTCAATCCAGATCGAGAGCTTATTCTTTCTATCTATGCAACTTCGAGCTTCAAACATTGATTTATGCTATTGGATCTGGTATCGTAACTAACTAGCTCCTGAAAAATTATACTGTGCTGTGGGTATGCAGAAGGCCAAAATGCTAGAAGTAAGGCCGAATTTTTAGAAGTATGTCCATCAGTCAATAAAACTATTTTTATCTATAATCTAAATATACAAAGATTGAAAAAGTTAAAAAATATATAAGCCTACTCGTTCTCATTAACACTTGACTATAATAAGTAAAATAATTCTAACTAAATGATGAGCTATAAGCGACAAGCATAAAAGCAAAATTAAAGCTCATACTCATATTAGGTTGAAACATAATTTGGAAAGATCGCACCCTAAATCTAACTCAATCGACAAACAAGAAATTAGTGTGAGCTGCGTGTTTCATCATACATCAGTTGAGTATAACTTAGAGTATTTTTGTATCATAATTATTTTCAAGAAATCATTAAGATAGTTGGTGGTTGATAATAGAGCTTGCTATTTTTGTCAAATCTTATATCTTTATAAAGAATAATGAGGAAAGCACGAAATATTACACCGAGTATTATATTAACCTTCAAACAATATTAAATTTTCACTCAATTGTGTGGCTTGTTTTGTAGTGTATTGATCCCAAGCAAGTAGCAATGGGATGAGATGAATACTTACTATCAAAGGTGAAACCCTTACTTAAAGTTTACAATCTTGTGAGTAAATTAAACATGAATAACATCAGTAACGATTCCCAACAGAAACAAATCTCTGCGCCCATGTCTTGTAGGGGCGAACGGCCGTTCGCCCCTACCTATAACGGCCAAAGATGGCTAGTAGAAGAACGAGATGCTTGTGGGGTAGGTTTCATTGCTCATCCATCAGGAAAAAAGAGTCATGAAATTATTATGAAAGCTTTACCTGCTCTTACCTGCTTAGAACATCGTGGTGGCTGTAGTGCTGACCAAGACTCAGGAGATGGAGCAGGTTTAATGAGTCAAATTCCATGGAAATTATTATCTGAAAATTTGGAGTTAAATCCTGAACGCTGTGGGGTTGCAATGATATTTTTACCCCAAACAGAAGAGAAGGCAGCACAAGCACGCCAAATAATTGAAAAAGTAATTACCAAAGAAGGCTTAACAGTAGTTGGTTGGCGAGTTGTACCAGTTAGACCAGAAGTATTAGGAGCACAAGCACGAGCAAATCAACCAAAAATTGAACAGCTAATTGTAACTTCAGAAACATTGCAAGGAGATGATTTAGAACGATCGCTCTACTTAATGCGGCGTAATATTGGTTGTGCTTTAGAAGCAGAGGATTTTATTTGGGGAGTAGATGCTTATATTTGTTCTTTCTCCAGTCGCACTATTGTATATAAAGGAATGGTGCGATCTGCTGTTTTGGGAGAGTTTTACACAGACCTGCAAAACCCTGCCTACGAGAGCGCCTTTGCAGTTTACCACCGACGCTTCAGCACAAATACAATGCCTCGATGGCCTCTTGCTCAACCGATGCGTTTGCTTGGTCACAATGGAGAAATTAACACTCTATTGGGAAATATTAACTGGATGAAAGCTCGGGAGTCTAGTCTAAGTTCATCGACTTGGGGAGCGCGGTTAAATGAATTAAAACCCTTTGTAAATGCTGACAGTAGTGATTCGGCAAATCTAGACAACGTGATGGAATTAATTGTACGTTCCGGGCGATCGCCAATGGAAACATTGATGATTATGGTGCCGGAAGCATACAGAAATCAACCGGACTTGTCAGAGCATCCAGAAATTGTTGATTTTTATGAATATTACAGTGGTTTGCAGGAAGCTTGGGATGGTCCAGCATTATTGGTATTTAGTGATGGCAAACAGGTAGGAGCAGCTCTGGACCGGAATGGTTTGCGACCAGCGCGTTATTGCATTACAAATAACGATCTAATAATTGTGGCATCTGAAGCAGGAGTCGTAGAAATACCAGAGGCAGAAATAGTCGAAAAAGGTCGCCTCGGACCGGGACAAATGATTGCTGTAGATTTAGCCACTAATGAAATTCTGAAAAATTGGGAGATTAAAAAACGTATTAGTAATCAGTTTCCTTTGGGAGAATGGTTACAACAAAGAAAGCAGATAACAAGGCAATCTTTTGTTAGTAATACTCAGTTGGATTCGCAAACTTTGCTGAGGTCACAAACGGCTTTTGGATATAGTTTAGAAGACCTAGAAATGGTAATTTCTGATATGGCAAATCTAGGGAAAGAACCAACATTTTGTATGGGAGATGACATTCCTCTGGCAGTGCTTTCTCAAAAGCCTCATTTGCTGTATGACTATTTCAAGCAAAGGTTTGCTCAAGTGACAAATCCTCCTATAGATCCTCTTCGGGAAGGTATGGTAATGTCACTAAATATGCTGCTAGGTAAGCGGGGTAACTTATTAGAAATTAGCCCAGAAAATGCACGATTATTAAAGATAGAATCACCACTATTAAATGAAGCAGAATTAAGGGAAGTTTACGAGTCAGAATTTGCTACAGAAACTTTATCTACTGTCTTTCCTATAGCTAATGGACCAGAAGGATTACAAATAGCAGTAAATAATTTGTGCGAACAAGCAGCAACAGCAGTTAAAAATGGTCAGGAAATTATTATTTTATCTGACAAAATAGAGGGAGGAATTAGTGCGGAGTCTGCTTATATTCCTCCTTTAGTAGCTGTGGGCGCAGTTCACCATCATTTGATAAAAGAACAATTACGAATGAAGGCGTCTTTGGTGGTAGAAACAGCTCAATGTTGGAGTACCCATCATTTTGCTTGTTTGATTGGTTATGGAGCTAGTGCAGTTCATCCTTATTTAGCATTAGAATCTGTACGTTCTTGGTGGTCGAACTCAACAGTTCAAAAACAAATGGAACGGGGTAAGATTGCACAAATTACTATCGAAGAAGCTCAAAAAAATTATCGCAAAGCAATAGAAGCAGGACTGTTGAAAATTCTCTCTAAAATGGGAATTTCTTTGTTGTCTTCTTATCAGGGGGCACAAATTTTTGAAGCGATCGGTATTGGTGGAGATTTATTGGAACTTGCTTTCCGAGGAACTACTTCTCGGGTAGGTGGTTTAACAGTAGCAGAGTTAGCACAAGAGACGATCGCTTTCCACAGTCGGGCGTTCCCAGAATTGAATATTAAGAAGTTGGAGAATTATGGGTTTGTGCAATATCGCCCCACTGGGGAATATCACATGAATAGTCCGGAGATGGCGAAAACACTCCATAAAGCGGTTGCTGACTTTAATAATGGTAATGGTAATGGTAATGGCAATGGTAAACAGCCAGAAAAATCGGGGTACGACCACTATGAAGTTTACCGGAAATCTTTGCAAGGGCGACCTATAACTGCTTTACGAGATTTGTTGGATTTTAATAGCGATCGCTCTCCCATCCCTGTAGAAGAAGTGGAACCCGTAGCAGAAATAATGAAACGTTTCTGTACTGGGGGAATGTCTCTGGGGTCGCTGTCACGGGAAGCACATGAAACTTTAGCGATCGCTATGAACCGGATAGGAGGTAAGTCTAATTCTGGCGAAGGTGGAGAAGACCCCACAAGGTTTAAGGTATTGGATGATGTTAATGGTCAAGGTTTGTCTACCTTGTTACCTCATCTCAAGGGATTACAAAATGGTGACACCGCTTCTTCTGCAATTAAACAGGTTGCTTCTGGTCGGTTTGGTGTGACTCCAGAATATCTGATGAATGCCAAACAGATAGAAATTAAAGTTGCTCAGGGTGCAAAACCAGGTGAAGGCGGTCAGTTGCCTGGTAAAAAGGTAAGTAACTACATTGCCACACTCCGTCGTTCTAAAGCAGGAGTTACGTTGATTTCACCCCCTCCTCACCATGATATTTATTCTATTGAGGACTTGGCACAATTAATTTTTGACCTCCACCAAATTAATCCTAAAGCTGGTGTGTCGGTGAAGTTGGTAGCAGAAATTGGTATTGGTACGATCGCTGCTGGTGTAGCTAAAGCAAATGCTGACGTGATTCAAATTTCTGGTCACGATGGTGGTACAGGTGCTTCCCCCTTAAGTTCAATCAAACACGCAGGTAGTCCTTGGGAGTTGGGTTTGAGTGAGGTGCATCGGGTGTTGATGGACAATAAGTTACGTGATCGGGTAACTCTCAGGGTTGATGGCGGTCTGAAGACTGGTTGGGATGTACTCATGGCGGCCTTAATGGGAGCAGAAGAATATGGTTTTGGCTCTATTGCTATGATTGCTGAAGGTTGTATCATGGCAAGAATTTGTCATACCAACAGTTGCCCGGTGGGTGTGGCAACTCAGCAGGAAAAGTTGCGTAAGAAATTTACTGGTATCCCAGAAAATGTGGTTAATTTCTTCTGGTTTATTGCTGAGGAAGTACGGAGTATTTTGGCAAAATTAGGTTACCGTTCTCTGAGTGAAGTGATGGGTCGTGCTGACTTGCTGAAAGTAAGGGAAAATGTACAGTTAACAAAAACAGCAGCTTTAAATTTAGATTGTTTGCTCAAGTTGCCAGATACTAGCAGTGACAGGGGTTGGTTGAATCATGGAACTGTTCACAGCAATGGTTCTGTTTTAGATGATGTGTTGCTGGATGACCGAGAAATTCAGGCTGCAATTCGCAACCAGGGAACTGTGACTAAGACAATAGAGTTAGTCAACACCGACCGTACTGTGGGAGCAAGGTTGGCAGGAGCGATCGCTGCTCGTTATGGTAATACTGGTTTTGAAGGGCAGATTAATCTGATGTTTAATGGTAGTGCTGGTCAGAGTTTTGGCGCTTTCAACTTGCCAGGAATGACTTTGACATTACGAGGTGATGCGAATGATTATGTTGGTAAGGGAATGCACGGTGGAGAGATTATTATTAAGCCACCTGCCAAAACTGGTTACGACCCGGCAAGAAATGTAATTATTGGTAATACTTGTTTGTATGGTGCTACTGGTGGAATTTTGTTTGCAAATGGTCAAGCAGGGGAACGTTTTGCTGTCCGGAATTCTATGGGTAAGGCAGTTATTGAAGGTGCTGGCGACCATGCTTGTGAATATATGACTGGTGGTGTGATTGTTTGTTTGGGTAAGACAGGTCGGAATGTCGGCGCTGGTATGACTGGGGGAATTGCTTATTTCTTGGATGAGGATGGTGATTTTCCAGCCAGAGTGAATAATGAAATCGTTTCTATTCAGCGTGTTTGTACGCCAGAAGGTGAGGCGCAGTTGCAGGATTTGATTTCATTGCACGTCGATCGCACTGGAAGTGAGAAGGCGAAGATTATTTTGGCAAGTTGGTCTGAGTATTTGCCGAAGTTTTATCAAGTTGTTCCTCCTTCTGAAGCGTGTACACCACAAGCAAGTGTTGATGCTGAAGAGAAGGTTACGGTGAAGGTTTAGGAGAGCGAGTTTAAACTGAAGGTTCAGTATTGAATAATTGTAGGGGCGATGAATAGCGATCGCCTCTTTTCTGATCGAGGCAAAGCACAAAATATGGAACAGTCCAAAGAGATGCCAGAAAATTTGAGAAATGTTTGGGGAAAACGACAGAAACCGAATTATTGGACAAAATAGAAAGAGCGATTACTGAATAATTGTAAATATTAAAAATAATAATGAGTGAGCTTGGCCAGAAAAGAAACTCTTATTTGAGGAATTTTCTGGGACAAGGGACGAAATAGTAGGGAGTGATAATACTCCGCATCACTTATATGATCTATATGATCGCTTTTTAGCTAAAACTGGGAAAACTGGAGAAAGTAGAATATTGAGAGTAAAATAGCCAATGCAAGGTACACCTTTGAAAAACCTAGCCAATCCTAGACATTTCTAGGGTTGTCTCTCAAAGGTTGCAGATCAAGTCTTAACTGACTACGTTGGCTGGTCACGACCACCATAAGTGAACTCCAGCTTATGTGCTGATCGCTCTAAATTAAGGACGGCGTTAAAGTGCGCCAATCGGAAGTGGGTTTGATACCGATAGTGTTTAGAGCATGAACAAGCCTGGCCAACATGATCGAGGAACACTTTACTGAAAAGGAATAGACACCACAATGTCTAATACTAATTACATTTTCGCGACTAGATACAAACAAAAAACCATTACAACCTTGCAAACCAACTGTAGCTCGTAGGTTGTTAAATTCGGGCAGAGCTTCTGTATTTAGACGCTTTCCGTTTACTTTGATTCTCACGCAAAGCAGTTGAAATAGTTGTAAAAACAACTTTAACTCTAAAGATTGACCCTGGTTCAAAATTTACAGGGATGGCTCTATTAGAAGGAAACAAAGTGATCTGGATGCTAGAAATTCAGCACCGAGGTTCATTAATTTCCGAAAAACTGCAAAAGCGTTCTCACAGACGGAGAGCAAGAAGGACAAAAAACCTCAGATACCGTAAACCAGGTAACCCGAACAAAAAAAAGTCTGAAGGTTGGTTAGCACCCTCTCTAATGCACAGAGTCGAAACTACTATGACTTGGGTCAAAATATTAATGAAGTTTTGTCCAGTAGAATCAATCTCAATGGAGTTTGTGAGCTTTGATACTCAATTGATCCAAAATCCAGAAATTAAGGGATATGAGTATCAACAGGGTGAATTAGCAGGATATGAATTGAGAGAGTATTTGTTAAAAAAATGGGGTCCGAGATGTGCTTATTGTGGTCAAACTAATACACCGCTAGAGGTGGAACATATCTACCCAAAGTCAAAAGGAGGTTCAGACCGAGTATCTAACTTAACTGTGGCCTGTACTAAATGCAATCATATAAAAAGTAATCAAGATGTCAAAGACTTCTTATCAGGAAAACCAGAATTATTAAAGCGAATACTAACCCAAGCAAGAAGACCATTAAAAGATGCAGCAGCGGTTAATTCTACTAGATGGAAATTGTTCAATACCTTAAAGACTACTGGGTTGACCGTAATCACATAAGCGCGGGGGACAAACAAAATTTAACCGCAGAAAATGTAAGCTGCCAAAAGCGCACTGCATAGACGCTGCTTGTGTAGGTGAAGTGAATCACTTAGATTTTAAGACTACCCAAGCTTTAGCTGCTATTTGCAAAGGCCAAGGAGGTAGACAGAAAGCAGCGGTCAATAAATATGGATACCCCATCAGGTACAACCCACTCAAACCGATAAAAGGTTGGAATAGTGGGGACTTAGCATTGAATATTGAAACAGGAGAAGTAGGTAGAGTTAATCCTCGGTCAAAATCAAATAGTTTTAATTTCACAGTGCCAGGACAGAAAGCAAAAAGTGTTAATATGAGTAAATTAAAAGTTGTACATAAAAAAGACGGTTATACCTATGCATTTTGTCCACAGTTGTCGATAAATGTCGAGGAAAATGCCGTCTAAAACTTAACAGAGAAACGGAATATGGAAGCTCGGCAGCAACGAAGTAAGAGATTGAAAAAGATAATGTCCCTAGTTGGGATTGTATCTTTTGGTGGTACGGCCTTGTTTGGGATGGCGAATATGTTTAAAACTGCTTTTCAAGAGTCTCAACAAGTAGAGACGGTGGAAGTTGTGTCGGTAGAGGAGAGGTTGCAGAAACTGGCAAAAGGATATGAGAAAGTATTGGAGCGGGAGCCTGAAAATGTGAATGCTTTGGAAGGTTTGGTTAAAGTGCGGTTGGAGATAGGGGATAAAGAAGGGGCGATCGAGCCTTTGGAAAAGTTGGTGGGGTTGTATCCAGAGAGAGAGGATTATAAAGTTGCATTGGAACAGGTGAGGTTGGAAGTTATAGGGAAAGATGGAGGTGATCGCTAATTTACCTCCTTATGCTCATGTATAAAAAATACTAAAAATACTAAAAAGGAATCAAAAATGCAGGTAGAAGATTGCTGTCAGGCTTTATTGTCTCAAATATTACCGACTATAGACGAACAACGAGAAGGTATTTGCATTGATATTGGTGTAGGTACATTTGCTTTTTACTGTGAAATCTTTGCCAAACTAGGATTTAAAACTGTAGCAGTGGAACCACTCCCAATAGATGTTCTTAGACAACGATGCTCTCATTATGGCATCACTCTAATTGAAGCTTGTGTTTCAGAAGTTAGTGGTAATCAAATCTTGCATATAGGAACTTTTAAGGGGTCTGAAAATCTTAACCTTTCTTCTTTAGAGTCTGATTGGTGGGGTTCCTCGACAAAAACTGTAGAAGTGCAATCGCTAACCCTTTCACAAGTATTATCAAGTGTTGATACTAAGAAAGTTACTTGTATAAAAATTGATGTTGAAGGAGCAGAGTCTAGAATTATTAGACAGTTTATATCCTTGTCTAAATCACTTTTACCAAATGTAGTAATGTTTGAATATGGTGGAGGCGATCGCAAGGCTGGAGGTCAAAAAGGTTGGTCAGAAAAGTTTGCATCTGGAACGTATGAGTGCCTTCAAATTTTGAAAGATTGCGGGTATGATTCCCTTATTATTATAGATTCGGCAAAAGAAGCCCAAGAAATTATCTTAAACTTACAATCTTCTAACTTAGATACTTGTCAAATTTTTCCTGAAGTTTCCGTATACGGAAATATTATAGCAATTAGAGGAATTGCTTCTGAAAGCCTAAAAATAGATAACATCTTAGAAATATGTGCAAAATATAAAAATGAGACAATAACAATAAATAATGTAGCTAGTAAAAATTTGCTAGAGAAAGCAAAAAAATAGACAATTCACATATTACAAAAAAGAGCGAAAAACTTTAAAGTAACAGGAGAAAAATTAATAATAGATCGATTTATTCAATCAAAACAAACTGTTTTTGATGTAGGTGCTAATACAGGCTCATGGACACAATCTGTATTAAGCTCTCATTCAGATATCAAAATACATTTATTTGAACCAGTTCCTCAAACTTATCAAAGTCTTGTACAAAATATATCTTATGCGTTAGATACTGGTAACATATTTCCGAATAACTTGGCAATCGGTAGCGCTGAAAAATTACATGAGTTTTATTTCTATCAGGAAAAACCAGCTTGGAGTACATTTTTCCGGCGTTTTGAAGTTGAAAAACAATACGATATTAAACCGCCACAATCTTTTTCTGTTTTAGTAACGAGTCTTGATCTTTACTGTCATCGTTGGGAAATTAGTAGAATTAATTTTTTAAAAATTGATGTAGAAGGTGGTGAATTAGAGGTATTAAAAGGGTGCGAAAATTTGTTAAAAAAAGGATATATTGATTACATCCAATTTGAGTACGGAGGAACTTTTTTAGATGCAAAAATAACTTTAAAGGAAGTATTTGAGTACCTACAAAAAAAACGTTACAGCTTATTTCAAATTACATCGAAAGGTTTAGAATATAAACCTATATTTTCTCCAGAATACGAAAATTATCAATATAGTAATTTTTTAGCTGTTAACGAGCGCTTTCTGTCTAATATTTTAGGAGAAAGTCCGAAAATGCTGGATATTAACGACCTTTGCCAAAAGCATTCAGTTAAACTCCGTGGCGCGATCCATGTAGGTGCTTACGAAGGGAAGGAAGTGGCTCAATACCGATCAATGGGAGTAGAAAAAACATTATTCATAGAAGCAAACCCAGTTGTTTTTGAAAGATTGCAAGCAAATGTCGTAGGATATCCAAATGTAAAGGTAGTTAACTGTGCTGTTAGCAATATTGACGGTACTGTAACTATGAACTTAACTTCCTTAGATCAAAGCAGCTCTATTTTACCATTGAAAAAAGTTAAGGAACATTACCCCAATATCAAAGAAACTAACAAAATTACAGTAAAATCTAGAAGAATAGATACTTTATTACAAGAGTTAGAATTAAACCCTTCAGATTTTAACATTATTAATTTAGATATACAAGGAGCGGAACTTTTAGCTTTAGAAGGAGCTACTAATTTACTACAACATATTGATGCAATTAATACAGAAGTAAATTATGAAGAGTTGTACGAGGGATGTGCATTAATTGAAAAAATTGATGATTTTCTTGAAAAAGAGGGATTTGAAAGAGTAGCGACTACAACACCTTATCATCCTTCCTGGGGAGATGCTTTTTATGTTAGAAAGCCAGTTATTACAATGTCAACACTTGGTAAAAATGGACGTTTTGCCAATCAATTATTTCAATATGCTTTCTTAAAAATTTATGCTCGGGAACACAATTTTCGGGTTGAGACACCAGTGTGGATAGGGCAAACTCTTTTCGGTCATAATGATCCACCTATATCTAAGCAGTTACCAGTCCTTCAAGAAATAACTAACGATTTAGCCATAGCAAAGGTTCCTCATGCCAGTGAACCTTTTAAAAATGTAGATTTTTGGGGATATTTTCAGTACAATACCAAATTTTATGCGCCACACAAAGAGTATTTTCGTGCGCTCTTTAAACCTGTGACAGAAATAGAAAACAGAATGCAACAAGCAATGCATCAACTACGCTCAAGAGGAAAAACTATTATTGGTATTCATCTGCGCCGTAGTGACTATGGTTATAGACATTTTTTTGTATCTCCTAGTGAATGGTATAAAGAATGGCTCAGAGGTTTATGGGAAACATTAGAAGAACCAGTATTATTTATTGCTAGCGATGAATTAGAAAAAGTACTGGGTGATTTTGCAGAATATAATCCAGTAACTTCCAAGCAATTAGGTGTAGAGTTTTCACAAGCAGAGTTTTATCCTGATTTTTATATATTAAGTCAATGTGATATTGTGGGGATTTCAAATAGTTCCTTTTCTTTTGCAGCTTGTATGCTGAATGAAAAGGGGAAATTGTTTTTTCGACCCCATTTGCCATCAAAAAAATTGATACCATTTGACCCTTGGAGTAGTGAAACAATATTTCGAGATGCAAAAGTTGAAGCAAATCCAATTATAATGAAACGGGAGACTGTAACAGAATCTTGGCCTAACTGGCTACCATCAAAAGAAAAGCTAGAAGAGCTACTACAAGAATTTTTAGTTTTGTACGACAGAAGACCTATTAGAGATAATCAAGGTGGGGTTAGGTCTGTTGGTGCATTTAGTTTGTGGTTTTTCTTACAAAGGGAGAAGCCAAAGTTAGTTGTAGAAAGCGGTGTATGGTTAGGCTTGACGACATGGTTGATTGAGAAAACTTTACCAGAAGCTAAGATTATTTGTATAGATCCTGCTCCCGAAGTCAGAAAATATACTTCTAACAAAGCTAGTTATTATACTATTGATTTTTCTGAAATAGATTTCAGTAGCTACGATATAGATAATGCTTTAGTATTTTTTGACGATCATCAAAATGCTTATCAAAGAGTATTACAAGCTAGAAGTAAAGGATTTAAACATCTAATCTTTGATGACAATTACCCTCGAAAAAATGGCTCTCATTTGACTTTGCAAGAATGCTTTAATTCCAGAAAGTCTGAAGCGAAAAATTTGCAAAATATCTTGGAAAAATATGAAGTTTTTCCACCTTTATACAAATATGATTTTCCTGTAACTAATGAAAATGTCTTGATCGAGAATCAATCTTTAGAAATTAGTGAAAAACAGGAATTTGAAATTATCAAGAGAGAGATGTTTACTTATAGGTGGATGACTTATGCAAATATTAGTGACGAACGTCAAAATAAACAACAGGAAATAAGCATAGAAGTCTTGAAAAATATTGAACCACCTAATAATGTTTCAGAAGTAAGAAGTCTTGAAAAAGAAAAACTCAATAATGTTTCTACAAAAGTTTTAATCAGTTTCTTAGCTCCAAGGAATATCTACAGAGAAACTATTATTTCATCTCAAGAAGTATTTTGTGGACCTGATTGTGAAACAACATTTGAAGGACAGAACTATCGTACAATTAATACACCTGTAGGAAAGTATGATATAGGAGAAATAATACAGCAACTACCTCAATCTCAACAACCAGAACTGCTGATTGTGAAGGCTGATTCAACTAAACGTAACTTTCCGGTTAATTTGCAAAGTCTCAAATGTCCAAAACTTCTGATTTGCGGAAATACGCAGCATTTGAATTCTCCACTAAATACTTTAATCGAATATGCCAAAGAAGAAAAATTCGACTTCATAATGTCTGACCATAAGCGTCATCATCTACATTATTTTAAGGAGGCTGGTTTTGAGAAAGTTTTCTGGGTTCCAGGCTTTAATATTAATCCTTTTCCTAAACAAGCAAACCAAGTAAAATATGCCCTAAGTTTTGTAGGTCAAGTGGGAGCATTTCACCCCTATCGTCAATATATTCTGAGTCAAATCAGGAATTTTGGTTTACCACTTCAGCAGTTTAGAGGTACTCAAGAACAAGCAGCCGAAGTTTATGCAAGTTCTTTAATTAACTTAAACATCAGTTTAAACGGGGATTTAAACTTAAGAGTGTTTGAGGTGTTAGCAAGTGGTGGCTTATTGCTGACAGACAAGCTAAGTAAACAGTCTGGGTTAGACTTATTATTTAAAGATGGTGAGCATTTACTAACATTTAGAAATGAATTAGAACTTAAGCATAAAATTGAATTCTTTTTAGATCATCCTGAAACTGGCAGAGAAATTTCAGATAAAGGCTATGAGGCGTTTTGGAGTAAGCACCGACCAGAACTTAACATTAAGCGAGTTTTAGATTATATCGGTGGGAAAGAAATAGAATCTATATTTCAGATAGAGAATGAAAAACGCAGTGTATTGATGAAAAGTAATAGTTCAAGAGAACTGAATGACCGCATTTCAATTTACGAGTACATTCAAGAAATACATCTACATCAAACTAGCTTAAAAGGGCTGTTTTGGCCTCAAGTTGACTCCCGAATTATCTGCGATGTTGTAGACTTACCTAGATTAGACATACATCTGATTTTGGATAACCAGGAAACTGCGGATACAAATCATTTGTTTATGCAATGCGAAATCTTAGATCAAATTACCTTTCGCTCCTATCCAACTGCAAAACTTACTGAGCAATATGATTTCCTTGCTTTGACATGGGATGAACTAGAAAGAGTTGGGGCTTATAATTTGCTAAAGTTAGTAAATTTTAGGTGGCTGATAATTACTGATGCAACCAATAATTTAGCAGAGGAAAAGCAAAAAGCATTAGATGAACTTTTAGAAAGACCAGGATTTGTCAAAAATAGCGATCGCCCGCTTGTCTATTACTGGCAAAGAAAGGCAGACTGGGGAAATTTACTATTGTCACAACAGAAGCTTTTGGAGGCAGTAAAAGCTTTTGAATGGGCATTACAAGATAATCCTAATGATGTCACTGCATTGCTGGATCTCGGTATCCTATGCTTTAAGCTGAACTATTTAGAACAAGCAGAGCAACTCTTGCAGCAAGCTGTCAGTTTAGAACGGCAGAATCCTTTAGCACTAGAATATTTAGGTCGAGTTCTTCAGCATTTGAATCAATATGAAAAAAGCAAAGATATTTTAGAACATTTAGTTAGCATTAATTCCCAAGATTTATCCTCGTGGTTACTGTTGGAAAATTGTTATCGCCAGTTAGGTTTAGATGAGAAAGCACTGGAAGTGTATCGTTACTGCCAAAATCTCAAAACAGGTAAAATATTATCAGAGACACCTATTGACATAGCCAGGAAATCCACTGCTAAGACGAAATTAAAACGTATTCTAGTCATCAATAATATCTATCCACCCCAGGAGTTAGGAGGATATGGTCGTTATATATCAGATTTTGCCAATATTCTGCGCGGTCGTGGTCATACCGTGCAAGTTTTAACCTCAGATGCTCCCTACTTAGGGGAAATAAAGACTAATGAAGAATATGTAGACAGAAGTTTACTCCTGACTGGAAATTACGAAAAACTACCTCCTAAGTCATTAGAAAATGAATCTGAAATTGAGGAAGTCTTAGTTCATAACAATCAAATTATTAGAAATACAATTAGTAGATATACTCCAGACGTTTGCCTAGTTGGTAATATAGACTTCTTGAGTTACAAAGTTTTCCAACCATTTTTGGATAGCAAAATTCCTATAATACATCATGTAGCTTTCAACTTACCAAACTATCCTATCCCTAATACACCACAAAGTCCAATTTATCACTTATCTGCTTGCAGTGAATATGTCAAACAGAATATACTAAGTAATGGATATCCTCTTCAAGATATTAGTGTTATTTATCCAGGAGCTTTTGTTAACAAATTCAGAATGCCTGTAAGTCCTAAGTTTGAAAAACTTCGTATTGCTTTTGCTAGCTTGGTATTACCTTACAAAGGGCCTCAAACTTTAGTGGAAGCTATGAGTATTCTGCACAAAGCAGGCATAGATTTTCACTGTTCCATAGCTGGAGACACTCCTGATGAGAATTTCCTAAATCAGTTAAAGAGTTTTACTAGATCGCAGGGAATAGAAGATAAGGTAGATTTCTTAGGGTACTTATCGCGCCCTCAGTTACTCAATCTTTATGGAACTCATAACGTCTTTGTTTTTCCTTCTGTGTGGCAGGAGCCTTTTGGCATTTCTCAGATAGAAGGAATGGCTGCTGGAATGTTGCTAATTACCAGTGGTACAGGGGGTGCAAGTGAAGTAGTTAAAAACAATGTCAGTGGTTTAACTTTCCCTCCAGGAAATGCTGAAAGTTTAGCAGCAGCTTTAATAAAGTTGGTAGAAGACCGGGAGGGATGGAAAAATATTGCTATGACAGGAGTAAAACGTGCTTTTGAGATCTTCGATATTGAAAGGTCGGTGGATATTTTGGAAAGTAAGTTTGACGAAATTTTGAAAATTAGAGATGGTGATGAAGATTTCCTACAAAATAGATATCAAGCTGAGTTGAAAGAAAATTTAAGATTAAGAGAAATTAATTTAGTCATTTTTCCTGATTGGTCTCACTCAGAAGAGACTGTGGGGTTAGAATTACAAGAGGTAATCAAAAGTCTGGTGAGTCATCCAGATAAAAGTAAAATGACTCTCCTGGTAGATAATAGTAATATTGCTGCTGAAGATGCTGATTTAATTTTATCCAGTGTGGTAATGAACCTATTAATGGAAGAGGATTTAGAAGTAGATGATGGACCAGAAATTATTTTGGTTGGAAAGTTGAGTCAAATACAATGGTTAGCTTTAATCCCTCAATTGCAAGGTAGGATTAAGTTGGAGAATGAGAATGTAGAGGTAATGGCTAAATTCAAATTAGCTCCCCTATCTAATTATGATTTCAACAGTTTATCAGAAACACAATTCAAAGATAAAAATTGACTATGATAACCACTATAGCAACTAAAAAATTGAACGGTGAGTGCAGCTTTTCTGGTTCAGTTTATTTCTATATATCTCACGAACAAGCATACGAGCATTTAATGGTTAATATAGCTGATGGACTGAAAGCATTAGGAATCCCATTTTATGCTAATATAAATTATTGGAAAACTGTATCGGATTCTGAATCATATCTTTTTAACTATGATTCTACTGTCAATCACTGGGATTGTTCTGTTGTAGTTTTAAGTAGTGAAAGGTTGAAATACAATTATAGTTTACCAGATGGCTTATTCGATCCTCACAGAAAATATCTCACCGTTTATTTAGACAATACAGATGGTCCTAGTCTCCTACTTTATCAATTAAATTATGGTGTAGTTAAAAACTTTGATGTTGTTTTAAGAACAGGTTGTAATAATATATATCAACATCCCAATAATTTCTACCCCTGGTTTTTTGGAATATCTAATCGGATTTTAAAATTTACTCAAAAAGTTAGCAGATTTGAAGAGCGAAGCAATAAACTACTAATTAATTATAGAATTAAACATGAGAAATTATTCTTATTATCTGGTGTAAACACTTCCCTCAAAATTCCAGGACTACAAAAAATTGATGAGATAGGAGATGAGAAATGTGTTGAATACAAAGTAGATTTTCCCTTAAGAAAAATTGCTGACGAGCGTTTTCACCCTTTAATTAAAGATATTATTGCACTAGACTACACTACCGAAGGTTTCACAGCACCTAAAGATAATGATAACTACCAACTATGGCAGCAAACTGGTAAACGCCACCATCCTGAGTATTATCAAAGACTAATTAAGTCTGTTGCCTGTGCAGCTTTTGGCGGTTGCTTAACTCCAGATAATAATTGTCAAAAATTTTATGCAGAATGGTGGGATAGTTGGAGATTTTGGGAGTCTTTAGCTGCAGGATGTGTAACGTTTCATATTGATTTTGATAAGTATGGTGTTAATTTACCAGTGATGCCGGAAAATTGGAAACACTATATCGGTATTAACTTAGATAATATGCAGGCAACAGTCGAGCACCTTATCGAGGAACCAGAAATTTTAGAAAGGATATCTATTGCGGGGAGACAGTGGGCAATTAAAAATTATTCACCAGTTCCCACGGCCTTGCGTTTTCTGGCAATAGTCAGCGGCAAGCAGAAAACGAAAGGAGAAATTACAGAATGCTTTGCTACCCAGAGATTACCCTTTTCGCTAACAGAAATTAATTTAATTATTTTTCCAGATTGGTTGCAATCAGAAGAAAGGGTAGGATTAGAATTACAAGAAGTAATTAAAAGCCTCGTGACTCATCCAGAGAAAGCTAAGATGACTTTATTAATAGATAACAGCAATATTGCTGCTGAAGATGCTGATTTAATTTTATCCAGTGTGGTAATGAACCTGTTAATGGAAGAGGATTTAGAAGTAGATGAGGGACCAGAAATTTTTTTGGTTGGGGAGTTGAGTCAAATACAATGGTCTGCTTTAATCCCTCAATTGCAAGGTAGAATTCAGTTGGAAAATGAGAATGAAGAAGCAAAAGCTAAAGTAAATAAAATCCCACTAATTGAACTAGAGAATTTTTCAGTTCCAACTTTAAATTAAATTGATGACTAGATTTATTCACGACCAATTTACCAGATAATATAAAATGCCCGCAGGGTAACACAATAGAGCAGCAATAAACTAAAGTCAATGAAATTCACACCTACCGTTCCCAGTTGTGTAGAAGAGCGATCGCTATGAATATCACCAAAACTAGATTAACTTTTGAGCAATTTATTGAGCAATACCCAGAAGCTAGAGGTATTTATGAACTCGTGGATGGAGAAATCATAGAAATGCGACCTATAGGTGCCCATGAAAACGTTGCTAACTTAATTCAGAGAGCTATTGACCGTGAAATCGAACGGCTAAATCTAGATTTAGTAGTAACACGCACTGCACTGGTGAGAGTTGAAACAAAAGATGGGCAAGAACAAGGACGAAATCCTGATGTGTCTGTGGTAGATGGAGAGATTTGGGACAGATATCTTTATACATACCAGGGATTTCGAGAACCTTTGAGGTTAGCAGTGGAGGTTACTTCCACTAACTGGGAGGATGATTATGTAGACAAATTGGATGAGTATGGGCGTCTTGGTATTGTCGAGTATTGGATAGTAGATTATTTAGCGATCGCATCTAGGTCTTATTTGGGTCGTTCTAAAGTTCCCACTGTTTTTGTTTATCAAATTGTTGATGGTGACTATCAGAGTCAAGCATTTCGGGGAAGCGATCGGATTATTTCTCCTACTTTTCCAGAGCTAAAGTTAACTGTCAAACAAATTGTAGCTGCAAGTCAACCACGAATAAGGTAAAAGCAAGATTAAAATCATCCCCCTTGACAATGAAAATCAAATGGTAAAGTATCAACTCCCTCCCTCAATATATTTTTCCCACATTTGCTGGTAAGCCTTTTCCATTTCTAAGGTAAACTGTCTTGCATTCCATAATGGTGCAGTTTGCCTTGATTTTCTTAATTTCCAAGATATTTGCTGTCGTAAATTTTCATCTTTTCCTAATCTAATTCCCCATTCTACATATTCTTCATCACTCCAAGCAATACCTTCAGTGATGCCAGCATTAATCATCATAGTGTAGCTGTTACGTGCTGCAAATTGTTCGCCCACCCGCGTTACCATTGGGATGCACATCCAGAGGGTTTCTAAAGTAGTTGTAGCTCCGTTGTAGGGATATGTGTCAAGAACAACATCTGCAATACCTAAGTTAGCTCGGTGAATTTCTTCAAATGGAACTCTATCTGTAAATTTTAAGCGTTTTCTGTCTATACCTTCTTTTTCTGCCACATCTATAATAGACTCATTGAGAAAATCTTCATTGCCAAACCCCTTAATTAAAAAATAACTGTTGGGTACATCTTGCAAAATCTTCATTTGCAGTCTCAACATCTGAGGATTGTATTTAGGTCCTTTTTGAATACTGAAATATATTACTGCATCACTAGGTATGTTTAAATCTTCGCGACGTATACTAGGTACGCCAACTTCAAAACCATTGACTGCTACATAAGTTTGAGGTAGTCGCCAGATTTTCTCAGAATAATAATCTTGAGCGTCGTCTGGTAAAACATAGGGATCGGCTATATAATAATCAACAGTTGGTATTCCCGAAGCATCCCAACCAAGCCATGTTACTTGAATAGGCGCTGGTTTCAATGCCATAATTCCACAAGTATTTGTTAATGTACTGCTATCTAAATCAATTAAAATATCTATCTCGTCCTCATAAATTTGTTCTGTAATTTCTGCTCCAATAATACCATATTTATAAGCTTTATTTACCTTGTTGACATACCATTGTTGTAAGGGGTCATTACGATTTTTAGCTGCTACCAAATAAGCATAAATTTCAAATTTATCGCGGTCGTGATACTCAAATAGCCATCGTGCTATCCAACCTACAGAATGTCTTTTCAAGCAATGAGATACATATCCAATTTTCAAAGGCTTCCCTAAACTTTTAGTCCCTTGAAGGGTTGATAGTCTTTGGCGATATTTTTTAACTTCTTCCTTATGACTATCTTCCATATTTGCTTGACAAACCTTAGCTACTTGATGGCGCAGCCTGACATTAGTAACGGGAGAGTCTTGAACATAAGGGAAAAAGAAGGAAGAGTTGTATAAGCGCATTAAACTAATTGATGTACCCAAATTAATAGGTGATTCTTTTATAAAAGATTCTAATAGTGATTCTTGTCGATCAATTAATTCTTTTACTTCTTCATTACATCCTCCCGCATACATCATTCCCCGTATAATCATGTGATTATCAAAAATTTTATCTGACAGTTTTTCTGCTATGGAATAACATTTTTTTGCATACTCTATTCCGGGGGGAAAATTAGTTGTATCAACATAAAATTGACCTAGATTTCGCAAAACTTCTAAATGTTCTGGTGCTAAATATACAGCTATTTCCAAATATTTTATGGCTGTTCTCGGTTCTTCATAGGAATAAGCAATATCATATATTACAGGCAGTACAATATTAATAAAATCTTTGGGTTTCTTAACATAATTTGCACAAGCTTCTGCAAAAGCTATAGATGATGGATATAGGGGAGCAGATATTAATATTTTTTAAATATATGCAACAATAAATCTAAATCTAGCTCTATTAGTGGATCTGCTTTCAGTTGGTCAACTATCCCAAATTCAATTAATTCTTCTCCTGTGTAGGTCTCAAGGATAAAATAGAGGTCAATTAAACACAAAAGATTATTTATCTCGGTGGGATTAATTTCCCGAATATGTTGTCGGATAACCCAAGCAACTTTATATTCCTCTAATGAAGTTTGTCTATTAGCTTCTGTTGCTAAGACCTCAATTAGTTCTTGTGTCCAAATGTCTACTTCTTCTGGTTCACCATCTGCGATCGCTAACAGCCAAGTTGTCTGTGCTTCAGCTTCTTGGCCTTGCAGTAGCAAAATTAATCCTAATTGCCAGTAGTAGTGCCTTTTGCCAGGCTCTGAAGTTATTGCCTGTTCATATAGACTTGCAGCTTTGGCATAGTTGCCATTCCTCAAAGATTGGTTGGCCTCTTGCTGCCAACTATATGTAGAAATAGATGAATCACTAGAAACCATAGAACAATATTTTTTACATAAACTATAAAATTAGGTAGCGCATACACGCTACCTACTATGTCTAGATATCAAAACTTAGATTGAAAAAAAAGATACTCTAGTTAAAATTTACGCTCAACTAATTTCAAACTAAAGTGTATAAAAATTTAGAGCGCAGTTGTATAGCCAGTAGCCTGAGAACACGCTGTAGCTGTAAATGCAGCAAAAGTATGAGCTTCCGTTCCCTCACAAATAATTGTTTCAGAAGTATTTGCGCCACCAGCAATTGGTTGTATGAAAGCTACTCCAACATACCCCCTGAGAGAAGCACTACCTTGATCAGTCCACGCAGCAGCACGCTCAGTTGAATCATCTGTACCAATATTATAAGTATAATTGGAAGTAGCAACTTTGATACCAAGACCTAGATCGCTAATATCAGCTAAGGCCGGAACAAAACGACCTCGCTCAACATAGTAAGCCTGCTGACCTTTGTTAATAGAGCTAATATACTGCTTGGCTTCAGACTGCTTTGCTTTATTAGCTTGGTTCAAGAAAGAAGGCAACGCAATAGCGGACAAAATACCGATAATAATGATAACCACCAACAATTCAATCAGGGTGAAACCCTCTTCTTTTTTCTTCTTAGCAACGTGCTGTAAGAACTTGGCCTTAAATTCAGTTTTCATGTTTTCTCCTATAAGAATTTGGACAAATAAAATTTATCTACTGAATCTAACTTACCCACCTTCCCAAAATTTCATATCATCTCCCACAGAAATTTTTTTTCAGTAGTAGGTTGGGTAAAAGGACGTTAGCGGAGCTTATCTGTAGGATAAACCCTACATCATTAACACAAAACCAAGAAAGGTTTGTTGGATTTCACTATCGTTCTACCCAACCTACTAACTACAAGTAAGGCTCCAAAAGCATATACAGAAATGGGTCTAAGGTATCCAACAATTCCTTAATTTCGTCCCAAGCTTTCTCTTGGGTCACAGATTCTAGAGTAATAGGGTCTAATGGTCTAATCTTGACCCACCGTTCCACCAAAGATTCAATAGTACAAACATCATCCCATAGTGGCAGTATACAAACAGCTATACTGCTACCTATATGAATAGGTTTTAAAGTTGGTAACTTAACATAAATACTAATCTCGAAAGGTTTATGGTTATTGATACAGCTAATCAAATCTTCCCTCGCTTGAGAATTTCGCAGTTGAGGATGTAGCTGTACCTTGGCCTTTTGCCAGTCAGAGTTAGTCCATTCTGAAATAGGCACAAAAGACTGACCTTGTTGGGGATGGCCACACCAAAAGTCTAGTAAACGGTGTATAGGTTGTAATAGCTCAAATAAATGCAGTCGCTCCTCTACAGAAATGTCTGGTAAACTCATTCCTAAAAAAGCTGGCAAATCATCCTCATTTTTGAATAAATCCATAATTTCCCAATGTCGCCAATTAACCATACTAATAAATTCTAAATCAGCATTTTTCAGAGCAGCAAAAACTTCCGGGATAGTAAAACCTTTATCTCCCAATAGTAAATAATTACTCAGCATCCACTCTTCATATTTTGCTCTTTCTGGCTTCCAAATTTGTTGTTTCAGTATGATTGAATCTTTCAAAGCTGCAATAGTTTCTCGCGCAATTTCCATCTCCATTTCTCCAGGATTTTCATTCATTAATCCCATCATTTGAAAAATTTCTTGAACTTTAAAATAGTTATGTCGCTGTAGGGAACTATGGAGATTTGTTCTAATAATTCCATCAGGTTTTAAAACAGATTTCATTGCCTGCAAACCCATAACTATATCTGGCAATAAATAAAGCACTTCATCACAGTTAATATAGTCAAACTCTAAACCTAAGCTTGACAATTCTTCTATGGGAAAAACATGAAATTCGGCATTATCAAAACCGTGATATTGCAGACGTTGACGAGCTAATTCTACAGACTTTTCAGAAATATCAATACCGACTATTTTTGACCCTGGATTTGCTTCTGCTAATATTAATGCTTTATAACCACTGCCACATCCTGCATCTAAAATTACTTTCCCCTCAGTATTTATTACTTTTTGATTTCTCAGATAATATGGTGTGACAAAATTATGAATATAAAGAAATTCATAGTCATCTTTAGGAGATTTTTCTACAGGTATTCTAGGATAAGTTACTACATCAAATTGTTGACGAATTTTTGCTTGTAGTTCTGATTCTTGAGGGTTCATAATTGTTTGATTGGTAGTGCTGAGTTATAAATATACCTATTCTGTATAATTATGAATAGATTAAATTTTGATTGATATAAGAATTGATCGTAACATCGTAATATGAATAATCAAATAACTTTCATTCTCAAAGTCCTAATTCTCTCTGCTGGACTGTCTTTGCTAATTAAATATGCTGGCCCTTATCTTTCTATTTCCTCTACAGCAAGCAATGCCATTATTGCTGTACTCACACCTCCAATAGTTGTAGGGATATTACTGGGATGGCGACTTTGGGGACAAGTTCAGAATGTTGAATAAGGGGGACAGAAACTGGGTTTTTGAGGAAATTTCAGAGAAATTTTAGAAAAGCAAGAAAGTTTGATGACCAGATTTCCTTATGACCAATTTGCTAAACAATATTTAGAAGAATTACTATCAACTATTGGTGAAGTAAAAGCACCTCGTGAAGTGCGGGGAGAAGCTAGACAAATAGATGTCTGTGTTATCTTGTAGATTCTACTGATACTTTTAAAATAGACTAAACTTTGCGAGAAAAAACAGGTTTATTGCTAGATGAATGCTAGAAAATCAGTAAGCATTTCCTGCGGAATGCTGCGCAAACAGTTATTAGCTGTCAGCTCTCAGCAAAAGAAGGGGGTTTTAATGAATATAGACTGTTTAGTTAGCTTTTATAGGAACTATAAATTCTGACTCAATTAGTAAAGTAAAGCTTTTATCTCAAACTAAAAGCAATAGCTGAAGTTCGCAGTTCCGACCATAGGAGGCTGGCTGATAGCTGACGGCTGAATGCCTACGAAAATCAAAAAGAGGGGTTGTCAAATTCGACATTGATAAAGGACGGCTGAGGATAGCTTTTTCATACACAGAATTATATTTTTTATCTATTTGTTATCAGTCAATTTTAGTATCTGATAAAACTTGTTCAGCAAACATATTTAATACTTTGCCAGTTCAACCTTTTTCCAGACATTTTTTCATCATCAAACGACTTTCATCAATTTCACCAATACATTCAAAGGGAGTATGGGTTGATCAACCTATCATTGCTTTAAAAATCGACAGTAAATCTTCATCATCAAATAAATTTACCTGAAAAACTTCATCGATAATATCCCGCTGACAAAAAGTCATTAACCCTAGCCAAACATAGGCACATTTCGGGAATTTTTTACACCAAGGTTTTTTAATATTACAGGAATGAATTTTTGGAATAATTTCAGGATATTTACTCAAGTTTTGAAAAATACGAAGCTCATAAATAGGTTGGAGGATACTAAAGTATTTAAAGTTAGATAAGAGATAAGATATTATCCGGAATAAATTGGTATAAAAGTTGTTATGCTTCTAGACCTTTCCCCCATTGATGGTTAACTTCTCTGCCTATTTATTCTCAGAATAAATTTCCAGTATTAGCACTTTTTTCGTGAGCTAAACATAAGTAATTGTATCCTTTATCTAACATTAAAAACAATGATTCAAAGACAGATACTGGAGTTTATGGAGCAGTAATTCCTGAATTTTCTGGGAAATATAATGGGATAAAAGCTTTATTAATTGAACAGAAATTAAATCTTGCTACAAAATTCGGATACCTTGATATATTCATTTAAACACTTTCGTTAAGTGCATAGTCTTATTCCTGAAAGCTGACAGCTAATAGCTGTTTGCTTATCTTATATATTCTATATTCATTATTTACCAACCTCTTGTACCAGGCTCACCTTTAAATGGTCCGACAATATCAGAAGTAATCCATCCTCCGTAAAGATTACCAGCTTGAGGCTTTACTAACTCATCATTGACATAACAAGCATCCATTAAATTAGCATAGAAACTATAATATCCTTTTATGGGAAGAAAACTAGGGTTTGGCTCCAAATATTGCCATACTGGATGATTTACATATTTATCTCCTACTGAGATATCGTAATAGGAAGCGTAACCTTTCCACTCACAAAAAGTTTTCTTGGGATTAGGAATTAAATACTCTACCTTAACATCTTCAGGCGGTATGTAATAACAAGGAGGATGGCTAGTTTCTAATACTCTTTTTGCTTTATTTGTTTCTGCCAAAACTACATTATTAAAGATTACTCGAATAGATTTATCTGTATCTTCTAAACGGGGTGGACGTGGATAATCCCACACTGATTCTTGACCTGGTTTTGGTGGAATTGGATTAGGTTTCATTGTCAATAGTCTCCTAATTTTAATATACCTATATATTTGGCAATTTTGAAAGCAGGATATTAGAAATTATGTAAGCATTTCCTGCGGAATGCTGCGCAAACAGCTAGCTCGCTGTCAGCTATCAGCAACAAGACTCTCTCATATAGGACAGTATTGAAATTAACAACTGACTTTAAGGGTAAGGGAGGCAACTTTTGTAGTAAGACAATTAAATATTGCTTTGATCCTAAACTAAAAGCAATAGCTGAAGTCCGCAGTTACGACCATAGGAGGCTAGCTGATGGCTGATGGCTGAATGCTTACGAAATTATATCTCTAAAGTTAGTATAAAAATAGAGTTATAGGGCTACTTGAATCGGTAATAGGGAAGAGGGAATAGGGAATAGTAAACTGTTAAAGGGTTTCAGGTTTAAAGAAGAAAAAAGAAAAAATTTTCCCTACCGCGTCAATATTCTTCTTTTCAAGGAGAGGTAATTGTTAATTAGGGTTTGCTGATTAAATCTAAAAGCACTGAAATATAAAGCTAGAGCGCATTTTTAGTTAAAAAAAGTCCAAGCTTAATGGTCATAATGGTTCAAAAAATTAGCATTTTAGGTGGCTTTGTTGCGCAGAATAATCCCTTGATTATTCTTCCTCCTACCTCCTAATTAATTCCCATTTATCCTGTCTTCCCTTCCCCTCCTGGGAGGGGTTAGGGGTGGGTTGGGAGGGGAGGGGTTAGGGGTGGGTTGTCTCCTGTCTTCTCCTCCCTCCTGGGAGGGGCGAGGGGTGGGTTGGGAGGGGAGGGGCGAGGGGTGGGTTGTCTCCTACCCTTACCCATAAGAATTTTTCAGCAAACCCTAATTATTAATTGTTGAATTATCTATAATTTAACTTTAGCTTGAGTTAGTATTACCCGATTAAGAGTAATTTGGGTCTGTATTTAAAACGTCTTCTGAACTATATAAATAAGTATTCAGTTGGTCTTTAACTACAAAACTAGCATTAGGTAAATCGTAAGCCATAACAATATTAATTCGCTCCCTTGATTCTGTTACTGGACGAACGCTATGTAGAGATTTATTGCCAGCCATAACTAACAGTAGACCTGGCTGAGGTTTAATAATAATTTGTTTTCCAAAGGTGTGACGAAAAAAACTCAATTGTTGTACCCGGTCTATCACATTCTGAAATCTAGAAAATTTAGCTTTGGGTAAGATGATTCTATAGTTGGGATAAAATTCGATTTCTCCTCCATCAACTTTGTTCAAATATAAGAGAGCTGTAATAGCGTTTCGGTCATAATGCCAGCGATATGTACCTCCTTTTTCAGTAATATTAATATTGCACCCTACTTGAATATCATTTAAAGGAAAAAATTGTCTATTTGTTACGTTATTAATAACTAGATTCACAGTTTCGTATAGTTTTTGAATTTCTGGAATCTGAGACTTAATTATTTTTCCATCTATGACAAAATAACTTAAGGGAATGGGTTTAATATTGCGATAAATTTTAGGAATAGAATTTTTCTGGCGATAATCGGTAATTAGTTGTAATAAGGAATCACATTCTTTGTGAGAAAGAAAATTTTCTTGCAAAAAATATCCTGCTATTTGAAATTCTTCTGCGGATGTAATTTGAGAGTCTTTCATATTAATTTATCTAGGATTTTTTCTATTTAGGGTTTGCTGATTAAATATAAAAGTCTTGATCTATAAAGGTTTTGGCCTTTAATGGTAGTGAAAAAGTACCAGGTTTTTGCCTTACGGAAAGCTCAAAAAGTGAGTATTGGCGTAAGTTAAGAGGCAGAACAATCTTGGGATAATTTTTCCTTTGTACGTCCTCTACAACTCCTGATTCCTCTTGACTCTTCACTACTCCCTACTCTCTGTCAAGCGCAAAAAGACTTTTGAGCGCAAACCCTATTTAATATAATTGATTAATGGTCAAAAAAAATTGGGAGTAATACTTTCAATAATTGATAATTGATAATTATCTCTCCCTAAAAGGAAGAGGATTGAATAAAAGGAACATATTTTATTGTTTCTCCTTTAAAGGAGAGGCTTTAAACCTGAATTATTCGGTAAAAATGTAAGCATTCAGTCGTCAGCCATCAACTATAGCTTTTAGTTTATGTTCAAAGCTTTATTAATTATTAATTATTAATTATTAATTATTAATTTTTGAATATCCCTGAACTATTCTAAAACCAGCGTGTTGATAAAAGTTTGGACGAAACCAATTACGATAATATTTCAAAGCTTCTGTTCCATTAGTTATCCAACATCCCCCTAACATCATATTATGTCTACTATCAAAAAATGGAGCCGAATAATCTTCATATAGTTGATGAGTTTTATATCCTGAAAGAGGATTCAAATTATCAGTTAACCATTCCCAAACATTACCCCGCAAATCATATAATCCCGATTCATTTTTTGCAGTTTCTAATAAACCAACTGGAGAAGGAGAACCAAATTTAAAATTCAGATTATAATTATCTGCTTCTGCTTCTTTACCATTACTATAAGTTGCTAAGTTATATTCAGCTTCACTCATTAACCGAGTATTTTCACCCCTCCAACAACAATAAGCCATTGCTTCATAATGATTAACTTCTACAGGCCAATCTAAAGGTAAATCTATTTCATCAAACATGGCTCGATATCTATATTTATAGTTACCATTTTCAGGTCTCCAAAATTTAGGATGTTTGATGTTATTTTGAGTTTTCCAATGCCAACTTTCTTGAGTCCAATAATCTTGATTTTCGTAACCACCAGACTTAACAAATTCTAGAAATTCTGAATTAGTAATTAAATATTTACTAGCAATAAAAGGTGAGACTTCCACTTGGCGATCGCCATATTCTATGTCCCAACCAAAAGTAGGATAATCTGCTGGTTTACCTATTTTTACTACCCCAGCAGCAACTTCAACCATTTCATTATCAATTTGCCTAGCATTTGTAGGAGCATATTCCCAATTACTAGGACGTTTTAGTTTTTCTACAGGTAGTTGCCGAAACAACATAGATGAAGTTTCGATATGGATGCGTTGATGTTCGATACCCATCATTAATCCCCACAGAGGATGATTTTGATGGATGGGAAGATTTAAAGGAGTTTTCTCAATTAGGTCTAATATAATTTGATAGACTTTTTCTCGATACTGCCAAACATCTTCAAGTTTAGGCCAGTTTATATGAGCGATCGCTTGGTCTAACTCTTCTGGTATTTCTGGATCTACTCCCAATTCAAATAATATTTCATAGTTAGGGTTGAGGCGTTTTTCTAATAATTCCACACGAATTAATTTATTGATGTAGAAAACTGCTGAATGTCCGAGATAAAAAATTAAAGGATTTCTCAAAGGGTCGGGATTGGAATAAAATGTTTCTTCACCGACTAGACTGTTCATCAAAATATCTTCAAGTTGCCAAGCATTCTGAAAGTAGTCAAGAATTTCTTGGCGTAGGTTGCTGTTAGTATGACAACTATCAAATTTTGGTGGAGTAGTAGATTTTATCTGGTTCATAGTGTTATTAACGGGAAAATAATTTTAATTGTTTACTTTTGCAAGGTGTTTAAGATTTAGGATTCAGTTTTTTTGTGAATAAGGAATAAAGAAAGTAAAGGAAAACAACATTAAGTAGTAGCTTTCCACAAGGATTAGTAGGCACTCAAGACAGGATTATTTTTATGATAAAAAACCTCAATCTAGATTTACACTTCATTTGAAAACGCTATAGGTTGTAATATTTTACCGAAGAATTAATAATTAAATAATTAAGTAATTCAGGTTTAAAGCCTCCCCTTTCAAGGGAAAAAAAAATAAATTTTTTCCTTTTATTCAATCCTCTTCCTTTTAGGGAGAGGTAATTATCAATTATCCATTATCAATTATCAATTATTGAACGTAGGGGTTTTGTCTCCAAACCCCTACAGTTTTTTCCCACTAATTGCTGAGACATGACCTCTCTTTGGGCAACATTCCATAGGAAATGTTTACCATATTTTTTTCTTCCTTCTTCCTTCTTCATTCTTCCTTCTTCCTTCAAATTAAGCTTGACAAAGAATTAATCCAAACCACTTTTTAGGGTCTGTCCATACTTTCTTAACTTTAAGTCCTTTTGTTTCCATCTCTGTTTGAATAACTGCTAAATCAAACTTGCGAGAAACTTCAGTCAGAATACTTTCCCCTTTTTCAAAATCAACCTTTAAATCTAGAATTTCTAAAGAGAAGGTGACATTCTCTTGACAATAAAGACGCATTTCTATTTGAGATTTTTCTTGATTATAAATAGCTTTATGAGTAAATAAATCGAGGTCAAAATTTCCTTGGAAACGCCAATTCAAATGGGATAACATATTCAAATTAAAAGCAGCCGTAACTCCTTGACTATCGTTATAAGCTGGTTCTAAAATTTCTTTGGGTTTTTGTAAATCTATACCAAGTAAAAAATAATTTCCTGGTTTTGAAGCATCAGTAACTTGGTTCAAAAAACGGTCTAATTCTTCTGGTGGAAAATTACCAACAGAACTTCCCAAAAAACAAATTGTTCTGTTTAGGGAAGTTCCTACAAAAGAGGTTGGTGTAGGGTTTGACTTTAGATGAGCTAAAGTTTCATCATAAGTGCCAATAAATCCTTCAATAGAGAAATTTGGATATTTTTCTTTTAGCTCTAATACGCTATTTTTGAGTATTCCCCCACTTACATCAGTAGGTACATATCTAAAAGAACCACCTACTTTTTGATAAGCATCTAACAACAGGCGAGTTTTGGTCGAACTACCACTGCCTAATTCTACTAATTCACAACATCCAGTTAGTTGAGCAATTTCATCTGCATATTCCTCTAGAATGGAAGCTTCTGTACGAGTCGGATAATATTCAGGTAACTGACAAATATCTTCAAATAGTTCTGAACCGCGATCGTCATAAAAATATTTGGGGGGCAAACTCTTGGGACTTTTTTTCAATCCGGCAATCACATCTTGTCCATCATTTTTTACTGCTTGATAGTTGTCATTGATAACGGTTAAAAGTTGTGAGGACATTCTGTAACTCCTACATAATAGGTTGGATAATCAAGAGTTTTTGTTAACAAATTATGGACAAAAATTTGTCATCATAAAATTCTTCTAGAAAAATTTTAGTATAAATGTTCCTTGGAGTAAATGAACAAATCTGGAAGTAAATGGCTACTTTTGAGGAGTAAAAGCAACATATAAATCTTTTGTTAGTTTTGTAGATTGAATGGTAGACCGCGCAAGTACGGAATACCAGATATGGGAAAAGGAAAAAGGAAGAGAGAGGAAGGCTTAAAAGTCTGAAAAAAAAACTTAAATTTCCTCGAAATCTTCACTAGATATTTACCCTTGGGTTTACACAAATGATAAAGCGCAGACATGATATAAATGGTAGAAGTAAGGAAGAAGGAAGAAACAAGAATGAATAAGGAATAAATATTTAAAAAGATAGAAAACGAGAGATATAATTATCTAAAATAAATTTATTTAGCTATTTTTAATACCAATTTCATAAACTTAAACAACGGTTTTCAAGAATTTAGAATTAAGAATTAATAATTTAGAATTACCTCTCCTTTAAAACGGATAGGATTGACTAATCATCAAATTTTTTCTTCTCTTGGTCGATTGGATATGGCGCAGGTTTCGGAGCCATCCCACCCTAACGGGAAGCTCTGCTAACGACCGCTTTTATCCTCTTAAAATAGGAGGCTTTCAACCACAATTTTTCGGTAAAAGTAATCTATCAAGCTTAAAAACCAAGATGTCAAGTTCTATGTAGTTTTACTTGAGGAAATTGGTATAAGCATATCTGAATTAATATGGCAATCCTAAATAGGTTGCGAAAAATCAAAAAGTAGATAAAAAAACTGAAACTCTTACCTGTTCCCTGTTCCCTAAAAAGCAGTAAGATTTTTGACACGAATAAAATAGGATTGCTATATATACCTTATTTTTAGCATTCTTTTTCAAAGTGATATTAGATAAAAACAATAGACCTTGAATATTCTTTACAATAAAACCAACTTTTTCCCACACAAAAATTTGGCTTAATTAACTAACTATAAAACTATAGATTTAGATAGATTATTTTCTTGACGAAGAGTAATTTTTTGGTATTGTTATAATATTCACTATTTATTGAACCCTTCAACGAGGAAAAAACATGAGCAATCTTATGACTAAGTTTTTCAGCAGTGTGTGGCATAAGTTCCCACAACAAATATCTAAATTAGTAGCTACATTAGTAACAACATTTGTCTTACTATTTGTCGGCACATTTTTCCTACCAGTACCTTTAGCCCACGCAGCATATTCCCTATCTTGTGATGGATTGGATCATGGTGGCAATCCTTATACAGCATCCTATATAAATGGATTGTTTACTCAAGTCCGGTTTGATCGTTCTCCAGATTTACCCCCTGTAGTCTCGGAATTAACCTACGATACTGTCAATGAGCAAGGTCAACCAGTTTACCGAGGTGGTTTCTTGGGAGCAGCAGATGTAGTTCTTATCGATATATCAGGAGGTAATGTCAAACCTGGTTCGGAAGTATCAGTATCAGTTGACAACCTGTGGAACCAAGAAAGGGGTATTTGTGGAGTGTAATAAATAATACTATTTCTTTGTAAAAATACGCTTAATAATTCTTACCGGGACTTTAGCAAAAAATACCTTTTAGCCAATCCTCTTCTTTATAAGAAGAGGTAATTATTAATTATTAATTATTAATTGTTGAAAATACACCACTACCTACTCCTTTTAGTTATGTATAGTAGTGAAGAATGGTGGCTGAAACGCCTACTATACTGTTACCGAAATAATTACAATGCACCACTACTAAATTTTAATCTTAATAAAAATTAACTCTAAGAGCGATATATTAAACACAAATAAATTCATTAATTATACAATGCTAAATAAAGTCAAATTTATATCGGGAATCTTCACATAAGTTAATCAAAAAATAACACTAGGCAATTACTGTACTTAATAGTTATATTGTAAAGGAGTTAAAACGTAAGCATTTCCTGCGGAATGCTGCGCAAACAGCTATTAGCTGTCAGCTGTCAGCTTTCATGAGGGAGTTTAAATGAATATAGACTGTTTTAGCTGGCTTTTGTAGTAAGTATCAATTCTGAATCAGTTAGTAAAGCTTTTATCTAAAACTAAAAACAATAAGCTGATAGCTGACGGCTGAATGCTTACGTTAAAACTATATTTTTAACCCACCCTTGAGCCTTACTCTAAACTCAAGTCCTCAAAATATAACTGTTATAAAAGGAGAGCTTTATGAAGTGGTCTTGGTATAAATTTCCTACTCCCATTGCATTGCTAAAATTACTTGGATTTCGTAACAAATTAAGAGAAGAAAACCTTCATAATACGGCACAATTACCTACTCAAGATGACATTGAGTTACCTCTACCTCTACCAGACGATCGCCATTTAGTTGTGCGTACTGCTGATGGTAGTTTTAATGACTTGGAAGACCCCAAAATGGGTATGGCAGGTACTCGCTTTGGGCGTAATTTTCCACTTAAGAATGTTTATCCTAATGAAGAGAATTTACTTAATCCTAACCCTCGTGTGATTAGCCGAAAGTTATTGACGCGAGAGGAATTTGTACCAGCTACTACCCTAAATCTATTAGCTGCTGCTTGGATTCAATTTCAAACCCATGACTGGTTTTCTCATGGAGGCAATCAACAGGACAATAAGTTTCAAATTCCCCTGGAGGAAGGCGATCCTTGGCCTGAAGAATATCGACCTTTAGAAATCAAAAAAACTTTACTAGATACAACTCGTAGCGATGAGAATACACAAGGACCTCCCACTTATATTAATACAGTTACTCATTGGTGGGATGCTTCTCAAATATATGGTAGCGATCGCGAAACAATAGATAAGTTACGTTCCCATGTAGACGGCAAAATGTTAATTGAGGATGATGGTTTATTACCTATTAATTCTGAAAATGGTATCGATCTAGTAGGGTTTGACGATAATTGGTGGATTGGACTGAGTATGCTCCACACTATATTTGTCAAAGAACACAACACAATTTGCGACCATCTTAAACAAGAGTATCCTGCATGGACAGATGAAGACCTATTTGACCATGCTCGTTTAATTAATGCTGCTTTACTAGCAAAAATTCACACCGTAGAATGGACTCCGGGAATTCTAGGACTTCCTGCTTTACAAATAGCTATGGATTCTAACTGGTGGGGTTTATTGGGTCAACATTTCAAGAATATTTTTGGCCGTGTGGGAGATAGCGAACTGCTGAGTGGTATTATTGGTTCTTCTACTGACCATCATACAGCTCCCTACTATTTAACTGAAGAATTTGTTTCTGTGTATAGAATGCACCCATTAATGCCGGATGAATTTAAGTTTTATTCGGTTAAAAACGGGAATTTATTACAAAAGAATAATCTATTTGAAGTTGCTGGTAATCGTACTAGAAATCTGGTTGAAAATTTAGAAATGCCGGATTTGTTTTACTCATTTGGTATCACTAATCCAGGAGCAATTACTCTATATAATTATCCGAGTTTTCTTCAACAACTTGTGCGAGATAATGGTGAAGTTTTTGATTTAGCTGCTGTAGATATTTTGCGAGACCGGGAGCGGGGTGTTCCTCGTTATAATGATTTTAGAGAATTGATTGGTCGTGGACGAGTAAAATCTTTTGAAGAGATTACTGATAATGAAAAATGGGTGAAAGAATTACGAGAGGTTTATCAGAATAATATTGATAGTGTGGATTTAATGGTGGGTATGTTTGCGGAAAATCCTCCCACGGGATTTGGTTTTAGTGATACTGCTTTTCGTGTGTTTATTCTTATGGCATCTCGAAGATTGAAAAGCGATCGTTTCTTTACTGAAGATTATCGAGCTGAAATTTATACCCAATTTGGTTTAGATTGGATTGATAATAACAGTATGTTGACTGTTTTACGTCGGCATTATCCTAGTTTAAGTCGGGCTTTATTTAGTGTGGAAAATGCTTTTGCACCTTGGCGAAAGGTGGGTGTTTCAATAATGGATAATGGATAATGGATAATGGATAATTAATAATTGATCATTACCTTTCCCTAAAAGGAAGAGGATTTAATAAAAGGAAAATTTTTTCTCTCTTGGTCGATTGGATATGGCGAGGAGACCGCTCTTATCAGAGCCGCTCCGCTAACGCCATCCCATCCTAACGGACTGCTCCGCAAACGACCGCTTGTTTCTCCTTTAAAGGAGAGGATTTTTACCTTAATTATTCGGTAATAACGAATTCAAAAGTAAGAAGTAAGAAGTCAGAAGTCAGAAGTTATAAGAGTTATCATTTTAATTAGGGCTTACTGATTAAATATCAAAGCATTTATAGATAAAAAATTTAGCTTTTTTGTGTCGAAATAAAGTGCGTTTGTTTCAGTCTAAAATGCTCAAAAAGTTAGCATTTTGGGTAGACAAGCAGAAGAAAAACCGAGGGGAAAAATATCCGACTACCTCTTCTATAATTCCCATTTATCCTGACTCCTCCCTTCACTCATAAGACTTTTTCAGCAAACCCTAATTAGTAAAATTAATTCTCCCTAGTGCAGGATGGCGGAAATAACTGACCAGTTACAAAATCCTAAAACAATTACAAATCAAAAATGATTAACTTTTAACTTTTAACTTTTGACTTTTGACTTTTAACTTTTAACTTTTAACTTCCGCGTAGCGACACTAGCTATTAGAAAAGTAATAAAACCTATATTTAGGAAACAGAAAAATGTTAGATATTATCAGCTTTAATCCATTTCGAGTGAAAATTCCATTTTTACTAGACATCATTATAATTTCTGATTCAGAGCAAATAAAGAAAATTGAAACTTCAGGAGATGTAGACCGTTTACACACATACGATACTGCTTCCTTACCTTAGTGGGCAAAAATTTATTTTAGAGCTACTAAATTTCACGATCGAGAGCGTGACTTATGGTTTTGTCCTTTCGAGTCAACTTCTAATCCTACCTATCAACAAAGACGAGCATATCTTGAGGAAAAAGTGGCAACAAGTTATAGTGAAGCAGATGTTAAAAGAATTGCTTAACTGTTAAATAAAAATGCAGAAGATGAAGTTCTTGCTTATGAAATGGTGCAAATAGTTAATCAAAGATTTTTTGATAAAGAGATTCCTCTACCTATTACTAAAACTGCCAAAAATACAGTACAAAGTTTAGGCGAAGCTATCTTGCCGTGGAAATATATAGCTGGTAGAAAAGCACAGAATCAACTGATGAATTACTGTGCAAAAAATCTTCCCAATGATGTTCATATTTTAGATGTCGGACATAATATTGGGGAGGTTGTGCAAGCAACAACAGGTGGATTAAGAACGTTAAAAAATAACCTAGATAAATCAGTAGAATAAATTTTTACATCTAATCCTTTGACTCCTCAAGCACCACGAATAGCTGTGAAGGAATCAAATTTTGATGGGTTATTATCATCTCCTACAATTCCAGGAAAAACAGTTTTTATCTTTAAAATTGGAGAAGCTGCTATTGAAACCCAAGATATAAATTTTACCTTTAGCACTGGAAGTTCAGAAAGAGCTTGTGTATTTAAAGATTTTTTTCTGGAATTTATGAAAGATTTACAACAAGAGTTGCGTCAGACAAAATCTCAAAGTTAGGATTAGGGTTTTAGTAGTTAGTAGATATTGCAAAAAAATATTAATGGGTTGAGTTACTGAAAAAAAATTAAACACTACGGATTGATTTGGAATTTATTCGGCTTTGTACTAAAACTCTAGAACAAAGTTAAGAACTCGATATTTTTCCCAGTAAGCATTTCCTAGATAAATATTTGGCGCAACTTCTCTAATTTCATCCCTAATTTTTTGAGCAATAAAAGATGTTTGAGAATAGTCAAGAATGATAGACTCTCCCTCATCAAGCCAGCTTTTTCCCAAATAAACTTCTGCTTTAACTAATTCTATATTTAGAGGAGTTATCTTATTTAGTAAGTAACCTTGTTCTCGATCAAAAATTTTACCTTGCCAAGCTAGAAATTTAATAATTGAGGAAATATTCTGAGAAAAAGATGTGCCAGGAGCAAATATTACTGTGCCTTTACTTTCACCATCAGGAATAATACCTGTCTGGCTATTTTTGTAAAGTTCATCTAGCTCAGGCTGTAGCATATTCTGTAAGTCATTAACTGTAATTGTCATTTTTCTAAATTTTTAACTTCCAATAATAATTATAACTTAAGGTAGTTTATAGCTGGCTAATCTAATCGTTAATTATCCTTCTTTGGTATATGGTTTAATTTGCTCGAAAAAGTAATGTTCAACAGGTTGTTTCTGTTGAAGATTTTTGGGGAGGAATATTTACCGAATAATTAATAATTAATAATTAATAATTAATAATTAAATAATTCGCGCCTTGAAGCCTCCCCTTTTAAGGGGAAAAAAGCTGTTGAGGGATGGCGTTTTGCTCCGCAACATATAAAGCGGAGCGGCTCTGTCAAGAGCGGGTCCCCTCGCCATATCCAATCAACCAAGAGAAGAAATAATATTTCCTTATTTTCAATTCCGTAACGGTTTTAACCAGAGGTAATTATCAATTATCAATTATCCATTATCAATTAATGAATGGATTTTTAGTTGGTTATACCGGAGAATAATTTATCAAATCATTATTGGAGTTATGATTAACTAACAACTTACAACACTTTTTAGGAAGCGTGAGGTACAGTGTTAAAATTAATCTTTTTTTCCCTACTCCATACTCCCTAAAGTCCTAAAATTTTGACTTCATCAACTCCAAAAATGCTGTAATTAATTACCAAAATGTTCTGGCAATTCAATCTGAAAATTTCTCAGCAAAAAAGCAAATTCATCTGTAATTTCTTCAATAATTTTCGTAGTAGGTTTTCCTGCTCCATGACCTGCTTTAGTTTCAATTCTAATTAACACTGGATTATCTCCAATATGAGCGGCTTGTAAAGCAGAAATAAACTTAAAACTATGAGCTGGAACAACTCGGTCATCATGGTCAGCAGTAGTAATTAAAGTTGCCGGATAAGATATTTCTGGCTTTAAATTATGTAGGGGAGAATAAGCATATAAAGCTTTAAATTCTTCTGGATTATCTGGAGAACCATAATCAGCAACCCACGCCCAACCAATAGTAAATTTATGGAAACGTAACATATCCATTACTCCCACTGCAGGTAGAGCTGCACCAAATAATTCTGGTCTTTGAGTTATACAAGCACCTACCAATAAACCACCATTACTTGCACCAGTAATAGCTAATTTTTTCGAGGAAGTCCAGTTATTTTCAATCAACCATTCAGCAGCACTAATAAAATCATCAAATACATTTTGTTTATGTTGTTTTATTCCTGCTTTATGCCACTCTTCACCATATTCTCCACCTCCACGAATATTGGCAACTGCATATACGCCACCCATCTCTAACCAGACTAATCTACTAATAGAAAAACTTGGAGTGATAGAAATACTAAACCCTCCATATCCATAGAGAATAGTCGGATTATTACCATCCAGCTTCAGACCCTTTTTATGAGTAATAAACATTGGTACTCTTGTACCATCCTTACTACTATAAAAAATTTGCTTGGTTTCAAATTCATCAGGATTAAAATCTACAGTTGGTTGACGATAAATTTTACTTTCACCACTGACCAGATCGTACTGATAAATAGTTGAGGGAGTTGTGAAACTAACATAACTATAAAATGTAGTTGTCTCGTAACGTTTACCATAAAAACCACCCACAGAACCAATTCCGGGTAAGTCTACATTTCTGACTGGGGAACCATCAAGATTAAATATTTTTACTTGAGTATGAGCATCTTTTAAATAGAAAGCAACAAACTGATTATTAAGTGTACCTACTCCTCTCAATGTATCTGTTGTTTCAGGAATAATTTCTTGCCATTTATCCTTATTTTCTCCTGTGACTAAAGAAGGAGATGGAGGGTTATTAATATCAATAGCAATAACTCGTCTTTTCGGAGCATCAAAATCTGTGACAAACCAAAAGATATTATCATCATTATCTATCAGACGGTATTCAGCTTCAAATTCACTAATTAGTTCTACTATCGGCGCATCTTCTATAGTTAAATCCTGATAAAAGACCAAATTTTTGCGGTCTGTACTTTGCCAAACTGTAATAACTAAATATTTACTATCTTCCGTGACATAACAATTGAAACTCCATTCTTTTCGCTCTGGTTTTTCATAAATTAGTACATCCTCATTTTGAGGAGTACCTAAACTATGGTAGTAAACTTTTTGTAAATAATTAGTTTCTTCTAATTCTCCTGCTTGTGGTTTTTCGTAGCGACTATAAAACAAACCTTGATTATCATTTTTCCAAGCTGGTACATTAAATTTTATCCATTGCAAAACATCTGGTAAATCTTCTCCCGTTTCAATATTTTTAATCCGCCATTCTTGCCAGTCTGAACCAGACTTAGAAATACCATAAGCGATTAATTTTCCATCTTTACTAATAGCAATTCCCGAAAGAGCAACTGTTCCATCTTCTGAGAATTTGTTGGGGTCTATCAAAACTTTTGATTCAGCATCAAGAGAAGGCAAAGTGTATAAAATACTTTGATTTTGTAAACCATCATTCTTGTAATAGAAGTAGCGATCGCCTTCTTTGAAAGGAACGCTATATTTTTCATAATCCCAGATTTTAGTTAGTCGTTTTTTGATGTTTTCTCGTTCGGAAATTTCTGAGAGATAATTAAAAGTAATTTCATTCTGCGCCTTTACCCATGCTTGAGTTTCTTCTGAATTAGGGTCTTCTAACCATCGATAGGGGTCAGGAACTTGAACACCATTATAATTTTCCACTATGTCTGTTTTGTGGATAATGGGATATGTTAAAGGTTGTTTTGGATATTTCATCTTTTTTGTGTGTAAATTGTTTCTATCATCTTAGAAGTTGAGATGAATTTTAGTCTTTTGTGCAAAAAAAAATTCATCATTTCTTATCTGTAATTTATCAATTACTTCTCCCTGTTCCATATTCCCCCTTTTATGGCAGGGCTAATTCTTTGTCGTCAGAGAATATTCATCAGATAATTGTGCAAATCTCCCCATCTCCCCATCTCCCCATCTCCCCATCTCCCCATCTCCCCATCTCCCCATCTCCCCATCTCCCCATCTCCCCATCTCCCCATCTCCCCATCAATTCCCTGCCCTTTTATGGAGATGTCAATGATGTCGATGAACCATAGTTGCATTAGCCTGGTCTGTGGGTACTACCAATAGTTCACTGATATTAACATGGGGCGATCGCGTAACGCAGAAAAATACTAAATCTGCAATATCATCTCCGGTTAATGGTGTCAAGTCTTTGTAAACATTCTTAGCCTTTTCTGTGTCCCCATGGAATCGGACATTACTAAATTCTGTCTCTACTAAACCTGGTTGAATCTCAGTGACTCGCACAGGAGTTCCTAATAAATCCTGTTTTAACCCCTCAGAAATTGCTCTAACAGCAGCCTTAGAAGCACAATAAACATTACCTCCAGGATAAGCAGCACGACCAGCAATAGAACCAATATTAACTACATGACCTTGACTACGATTAACCATTCCTGGTACTACATAGCGAGTCATGTATAGTAATCCTTTAACATTAGTATCAATCATTTCTTCCCAATCGTTGAAGTCCCCAATATGGAGTTTCTCTAAACCACGACTTAAACCAGCATTATTAATCAAAATATCAATATTTTTCCAAGGGTCAGGCAAAGAATTTATTGCTGATTCTACTGCTAGGCGATCGCGTACATCTAGCTTTAATAAATAAATTTTACACTGGAATTTTTTAGTTAATTCATCAGCAAGTTTTTCCAGTTTTTCTTGGCGACGTGCAGCCAAAATTAGATTTGCACCTGCTTGAGCAAATACATTGGCACAAGACTCTCCAATACCACTACTAGCACCTGTAATTAAGACTATTTTATTATCAACAGAAATCATATTGACTATTCTATAAATTTACCAGTTTGATTTAATTATTTACCGAAAAATTCAGGTATAAAGCCTCTCCATTCATGGAGAAAAAAGCGGTCGTTTTGCTGGCGCATAACTACGTTAACGCTACGCGACATGAATGCGAGCGCATTCCGCACCGAAAAGCGCAGCTTCCCGAAGGGTGGGATGGATGGGTTTCCTAAGCATATCCAATCGACCAAGAGAAGAAAAAAAATCCTTTTATTCAATCCTCTTATTTATATTATTTATAAGAATAAATAATTCTAAATTCTAAATTCTAAATTCTAAATTCTAATGACTCCTTAGAACTTATCCAAAACCCTTAAACGATGGGTACTAATAGTAATACCTCCTTTTCGCATCAAAACTGTTGATAACCATTGATCCTGAGAATTTTCTGTAGCCTCACCAATTTTAAAAATTCCCCCAGAAGGCAATAGTTCTAATTTAAATTTAGCAGGCTCAAAATTATAAGAATTTTCATTAATTGGTTCTTCCCAAGCAGCTCCTAACATAATTTGTTCGCCTAAAGGTTCTGCAACAACCACATCAAAGTTATACTTTTCACCTACTTCTACTTCTACTGGTAAATTGATATTAATAGTAGGCGGATTTTTGCCTGATGTAAGTTCACTACGCTCGGCTAAAATTTCTTGTTCAACAATTTTTTTACCTTCATAACGTTGTTGAGAAGTAATTGTAGACTTTAATGTTATATTTCTATCGTTCATTTCCTGAATACCAGTAATGTAAGTAACAGTTTCAGCCACAATTGCATCGCCATCTATTTCCCAGGATTTTACTTCAGTACGATATTTAACTGATTGATAAAGTTGCCAGAATTCAGATAAAGCTTCTGACAAACTTTCCCGATTTAAACCATCAGAGTTAGTAAAATCATTACTATAGAAATCCATTACATCTTCTAAGTCTTGACGACTGGCAGCTCGATCGATTTTTTTCAACATATCGGTCAGTTCATCAGGGTTTTATCTCTATCTTGAGCTAAAGCCAAATTAGGAGATAAAACTATTCCAGAAGAAACAGTTAAACTTAGTAATAAAGAACTAAATAATGTTATTGATAATTTCTGAAATTTCATCAAAAATTTGCTTTGGGAACGAAATATAATTTGAGAAATAATCATTTTTAACTTATAAAAGTTGTTAGAATCGAATTCTATGGCCATAGGTTTGATTTTTACCGAATGTTACTGCATTTAAGGACTGATTATGAAATATTTAGACCTTCTGCAAAACTGAAAGTTATAGCAAGGAATGAGTTGGTTAGGATATAGATTGATGATGAACCTGAGACAGAGAAAAGCTTTTGTCACTGTTCCCTATTCCCTGTTCCCTGCTATAGATAATTTACAACACACAAATTATCAATTTTCATTACTGTGGCTTTTTGATTTGAGATTTTTGACTTATTTCATTGTTATACCAGGGAGAAAGAAACCTTGACCAATACATCAATTAAATTGTTAATCGCGGCCAGTGGCACTGGCGGACATTTATTTCCAGCGATCGCCACTGCTGACCAATTAAAGGATTATCAGATCGAATGGCTAGGAGTACCTAATCGTCTAGAAACTAAGTTAGTGCCATCCGAGTATCCTCTCCATACTATATCAGTTGAAGGTTTTCAACAGAAATTGGGCCTGGGAACTTTAAAAATTTTGAGTGGACTGATTGGCTCTATTCTAAAGGTAAGACATATACTTAAGCAGGGAAACTTTCAAGGATTGTTTACCACAGGCGGTTATATTGCTGCTCCGGCCATTATTGCTGCTCGTTCTCTAGGTTTACCAGTTATTCTCCATGAGTCTAATGTGTTGCCAGGAAAGGTGACACGCTGGTTTAGTCGTTTATGTAATGTAGTGGCAGTGGGTTTTGAGGAAGGAGCAAAATATCTTCCTAATAGTAAGACGGTTTATGTAGGTACTCCTGTCAGAGAGCAATTTTTGTCTCCCCAAGTGTTAGATATACCTATTCCAGAAAATGTCCCTGTAATTGCAGTTGTTGGTGGTTCTCAAGGAGCAGTTTCGGTTAACCAATTAGTGAGAGAATGTGTTCCTGCATGGGTTGATGCTGGTGCTTGGATTATTCACCAAACTGGAGAAAATGACCAAGATGCTTTTAGTGTAGAACATCCCCAATATTTTCCCACGACATTTTATAATAATATGGCTGGTTTATTTCAGCGGGCAAATTTAGTGATTAGTAGAGCAGGAGCAGGTAGTTTAACAGAGTTAGCAGTTACTCATACACCATCTATTTTAATTCCTTATCCTTATGCTGCTGATAATCATCAAGTTTATAATGCTAATGTATTTGCAAATATGGAAGCGTCAATAGTTTTTCCTCAAACAGAATTAACTTCAGACAAACTTAAAACAGTAGTTTTGGAGTTATTAAATTCACCAGAAAAACTGGAAAAAATGAGTCATGGTTCGGAAAAATTAGCAGTAAATGATAGTGCTAAAAGATTAGCAAATTTAGTCGGTCGATTATTGAATAATTACTCATAATTGAGTTTGAGCAAAACATCATCAAATAGATCGGAAAATTTTGCTTCGTGAATGGGTTTAAAATATTCTTTCCACTGCTGTTTTTTTCCCTATCTGATATGCTTACTGTTTGAAACCAGTCCAGAAAACAAACTTTTTCTGTAGGCTATTCTTAATAGACTAGGAATAATTCTTTCCTTAAACCCTAGAAGAAAAAATTCTCTGAATAAAATCAGATTAGTATCTTGAATTAAATCCTTATACTTTATCTCTATAAAGTAAGGATTATCATAATTCCAAGGTAACCATTCAGCTATTAGCTGTCAGCTATCAGCAACAAGACTCTCTCTTATGGGATAGTGTTTAAATTAACAACTTACTTTAAAGGCAAAGGAGCCAACTTTTGTAGTAAGACAATTAAATATTGCTTTTATCCTAAATTAAAAGCAATAGCTGTTAACGTAGTTCCGACCATAGGAGGCTAGCTGAAGTTCGCAGTTCTGACCATAGGAGGCTGGCTGACGGCTGTTTGCGCAGCATTCCGTAGGAAATGCTTACTAGAAAGTACCAATAAGTTAACAAATTTAGTGCGTCAATTTGTCCACAGCAAATTAGTCTATAATTGTAAGCATTCAGCTAGCTCGCTGTCAGCTATCAGCAACAAGACTCTCTCATATAGGACAGTATTGAAATTAACAACTGACTTTAAGGGTAAGGGAGGCAACTTTTGTAGTAAGACAATTAAATATTGCTTTGAAAATAAACTAAAAGCAATAGCTGAAGTTCGCAGTTACGACCATAGGAGGCTAGCTGATGGCTGACGGCTGAATGCTTACCTATAATTAAAGGTTCATTGAGGTTTTCAAGGGTAGCTATGTGGTATGAATATTTGTGGCTAAAGTTGAAAAAACTGGCAAGAGGCGAACAAACAAATCGCTCTCTAGTAATTAATAACATGAGGATTTTTCCACTGCGGAGAAAAACAGCTACAAAACAAATTTTCAAAATATTAATAATTGCTTGTTTGTTACCTTTATTATTTTTCATAGTACCAGCTTGGGGGCAATCTACTGCTACTAATAATAATTTTAAAACAGCTCCAGTAGAGCTTAATGGTCAAAACTTATTTCAAGTAGCAGGTAATGATGAGACCAATTTGACGGCTGCTAAACGGGCTGAAATCATCAGTTCAAAATTAGAAGATATCTTAAACTCAGGTGAATCTATAGAGGTAGACATAGACCAGCAAAATAAAGAAACAATTCTGCGTGCTAATAATAACTATCTACTCACAGTAACTGTGGCAGATGTTAAAGGAAGAATGAAGATAGAAGAGCAAGCAGTAATCTGGAAATATAAAATTGAAGAAGCTTTGGAATTAGCTCAAACAGAACGTCAGCCAGGTTATATTTTCAAAGTATTAATCATCAGTATTATTCTAATTTTAGCTGCCTTAGCTCTAGAGTTCTCTTATCGTTTTTTGAATTCAAAATTAGCAATTTATTTGAGGAAAAATATCCTCAATTTGTCAATTATTTACCGACAATTTTGCCATTGGCTGGAATTGCTGTTAGAGTCATAGTCTGGATAGTAGTTGTCTTCTATATAACTGATTTAATACCATTAATTCGCGACTATCGTAATCAGGTATTAAATTTTTTAATAGAGAGCTTTACTTCTCCTATTTTTACTCTAGGTAACAAAGGTTTTTCCATTTTAGACATAATGTTTTTAGTCGGATTAACCATTGCAATGTGGAAAGGAGTCGGATATTTTATTAAAATCTTCAGAACTAAAATTATTGGCTTAACAGGAGCAGAGCAGAGCATTCAAGATACAATTAGTTTCTTAGTTCAATATGGCTTGATTTTCTTAGGTCTACTCATTCTTCTGCAACTTTGGGGCGTAGATGTTAGTTCTTTAGCAATTATTGCTAGTGTCCTTGGTGTAGGTATCGGTTTTGGTCTACAGAATATTGCTAACAATTTTATGAGTGGCATTATTCTAATTTTTGAGCGACCTATTCAAGTAGGTGATTTTATTCAAGTTGGAAATTTAGAAGGTATTGTTAAACGGATTGGTTTACGCAGCACTTACATTACTACATTAGATAAGATTTCTTTAATTGTTCCTAACTCTCGTTTTCTAGAAAATGAAGTTTTAAACTGGAGTCACAACAATCCGATTTCTCGGGTAAAAGTTCCCATAGGAGTTGCTTATGGTTCTGAAATTAAGTCAGTTAGAAAAGCTATTTTAGAAGTAGCTAAAAGTCATCCAGAAGTATTATTACATCCATCACCGCAACTATGGTTTCAAGAATTTGGTGATAGTTCTCTAAACTTTGATTTGCTTGTTTGGATTAGAGAACCTCAGAAAAAACATAAGCTAAAAAGTGAACTAAATTATCGTATTGAAGTAAGTCTAAGAAAATATGGAATTGAAATTCCTTTTCCTCAGCGAGATTTGCATTTAAAATCTCCAGAAATAGAGCAAATGATTCAGACTTGGATGCAGAAAAATACTCCCCAGTCTGTAGAGCTTTATTATCCTGATAATTTTGTACATAAACTGGAAAGAAAAATTTCTGATTTAGAGCTAGATGAAGAGGATAATTTAACTGTATCAACCAGAGATAATATCGACAGTAAAATTCTTAATAATATAGATATAGATACCTTGATTAAGGAAATGCGTGGTTCTCATGGAGTAGCAATAAAAGACCGCCGACATCGGTGGGGTATTTACTCAAAATGTTTTGTTGGTTCTGAGGCAGTAAAATGGTTAATGAGGACTCAAAATTTTAATTTACAAGAAGCAATTTCAATTGGTCAATTATTAATCGATCGTGGGTTAATTCATCATGTCTTAGATAAACATGGTTTTAAAAATGAATATCTTTTTATAGTTTTTATGAAGAAGAATAGTAGGGTTTAACAATTAATAATGAATAATTAATAATTAATAATTAAAGAAGGCAGAAGGCAGAAGGTAGAAGGTAGAAGGTAGAAGAAGGAAAAATCTGGTGTTGTGTGAGTTTTAAACTTTTGGGTAGTGGTGCATTGTCCGGCAATGTTTGTTACCAGAGACGGCAGTGGGAGCATCTTGCTCCCGTGCCTGGTATTTATTCCTTAGGAAAAATCTGGTGTTGTGTGAGTTTTAAACTTTTGGGTGGTGGTGCATTGTCCGGCAATGTTTGTTACCAGAGACGGCAGTGGGAGCATCTTGCTCCCGTGCCTGGTATTTATTCCTTTTTGCTATATACCATTACGCTCCGCAGGACTGCCAAAGAAAGGGCGTTGCTGAATACTGGGATGATTTCGGCGCTCCACGGGGACACGGGGACACGGAGACACGCAGACAGGGGGATTATGGTTTTTGCTCTCTGACAAAATCATCCCGCAATTATGCAACGCCAAAGAAAGAGGATGTATTTCACAACAAAAAAGGAAAAATATTGCGTTGTGTGAGTTTGAAACTTTTGGGTGGTGCTGCATTGTAAAAGAAAGAGGTATTTCAGTTTCTTTCCTACTCTCCTACTCTCCTACTCCCCATCTCCCCATCTCCCCATCTCCCCATCTCCCAACACTCCCCCACTCCCCGCTCCCCTACTCCCCCACTCCCGCACTCTAACGAACTACACCAGAGTGACCTTCTATATTCCCTACTGGTTCAAATATTCCACCCAGATACTTTGCCAAAAATTCCTCGGCGATCGCGTAAAAATGTAAACGGTTTTCTGGACGGGCAAAACCATGTCCTTCATCTGTATATAGTACATATTCGATCGGTTTACCCGCGTCTTCCATTGCCTTAACAATTTGCGTACTTTCTGACTCTTTCACCCGTGGGTCATTTGCTCCTTGACCTATTAACAAAGGTTTCTCAATTTTATCTACAAAAAACAGAGGCGATCGCGACTTCAAAAATTCTGCTTCAGTTTCCAAATTTCCCACACGATGGAAAAAGACTTTCTTCAAAGGTTCCCAATAAGGAGGAATAGTTTGCATTAAAGTGATCAAATTACTCGGTCCGACAATATCCACACCAGCAGCAAACACTTCTGGGGTAAAAGTCAACCCTGCTAATGTTGCATAACCACCATAAGAACCACCCATGATAGCAACTTTATCCTTGTCAGCAATACCCTTTTCAACTAACCAGTTAACTCCATCAATTAGATCGTCGTGCATTTTCGCTCCCCATTCCCGGTTACCAGCATTGAGAAAATCTTTACCGTAACCAGTCGAACCCCGGAAATTAATTTGCAATACAACATAACCTCGGTTAGCTAACCACTGAGTTTGCGATCTATAACCCCAGGTATCCCGCGCCCATGGTCCCCCATGAACTAAAAGCACTGCTGGCGCAGGAGTTGGAACACCTACAGGTTTAGTCAGATAACCATGAATAGTTAGACCATCCCTAGCAGTGTAGGAAATAGGTTCCATTGACGCCAACTGTAAACCTTCGAGTTGGGGTTGGTTGCTAAAGAGGAAAGTTATTGTTTTAGCAGTGCGGTCGTAAGTGTGATAATAAACAGGTCCGTCATCAGTAAAATAAGTTACCAACCAGTTATTGTCTTCTAAGGTACGACTAACGATGCGAAACTCACCTTTGTGTGCTTGCTTGAGAAATTCAAAATCTGCAGCAATGCTATCATCTAGAATCTGCCATTCTAATTTATCTTTGTAGAAACCCACTGCTTCAATGGCACGAGTAATAGGATGAGTCAAACTGCCACTAATGTCATATTGAGAGTCTTCAGCAATTACTTTTTCTTCGCGAGTGGCAAGATCGAGACCTAGTAAACGTATAGCATTAGCATCATGGTTAGCTGATATATATAGAATTTTGCCATCATTGGAGAAGAAACTCGGGCCTCCTTCTTCATCTGGCCCCCACTGACGGATAGTTTCCCAAGGTTTTTCTGTGGTTTCGCGATACAGTAAATCCGAACCTCCATCCTTTGTGATGGTTGCTGCAGCCAGGATTTGAAATTTTGCATCAGCAGTCCAAGCAATAATATTGCCTGGGTTATGGGTGTCAAATTCTACTGCACCATTATTGAGGTTGATGCGGTAAACATCGAAAGTTTGGGGGTTTTTCAGGTTTAGACCCACCAATATTTGGTCAGGGAAATTACGGTCTAAATCTATTACTTGTGCTTTGACTCCCTGGAATGGGGTGAGGTCGCGCACCATATTTGATTGAATATTGACTTGATAGAGATGATAGTTTTCGTCTCCATCAGCATCTTGAAGATATATTAGTTGGTCTTCATTGTAAGTCCAGAAATACATCCGAATGCCCCGTTTTTTGTCGGCAGTGAGTTGGCGGTCGTCTTCTTGACCTATTGTTCGTACCCATATTTGCAAGACATTTTTTTCATCTGGAGCAATGTATGCCAGATATTTGCCGTCGGGTGAAAGTTTGGGACTGGTACGTTCGGGGTTGCCAAACAAAATTTCACGGGGAATCAGGGGAGGAAGTTTGGTTGTAATTTTTTCTGCAGTTGTTGTGGTCATATTTTAGTTGAATATTTGATTTACTGAAGTTGCATAGTAGGCAACAGGAATAGGCAACAGGCAAAAGATTGAAAAACATTTCATCTGTCTAAAGATCGGCGTTGCTGATTCTGGGTATGATTTTGCCCCCCTAACCCCCCAATTTTGGGGGGAATAAAACTCTAAAAGTCCCCCTTGAACCCCCTCCCGTCCCCCGAAGATCGGGGGAAGCCAGATGTTGCTGCGCTTTTTGTTGAACGGGGGATGCGCGGGGGCGTGGACTTGAACCAAACAATCGCGCATTCATACTTCAATTCAGCAACGCCTAAAGATCATTATTCAGTCTCTGTCCTAACTGTTCTAGCTATTGCTATACATTTTTTATTGTATAGCTTACTTTACAATTCATAACATTTGGATAAAATAGATTATGTAGTGTAAACCCTCCTTGACTATTTATGTTACTGCAAGCTAATCAACGCACGAAGTTAGATGACTCTGACGATCGCCTGTTTTATTCTTACCCTAGGTTTGTTACTCATGTGGATGAAGGGTTTATTGACCAGTTGACAAGTTTATATCGCGATCGCCTAAAACCTAATACTCGGATTTTAGATATGATGAGTAGTTGGGTTTCTCATTTACCACAGGATATGGAATTTGCTCATGTTGAAGGCCATGGTATGAATGAGGAGGAGTTGGCTAAAAATCGTCAATTAAATCATTACTTTGTTCAAGATTTAAACAAGGATTTAAAACTACCTTTTCCTGACAAAGATTTTGATGCCGTTGTTAATTGTGTTTCTATTCAATATTTGCAATATCCTGATGCTATATTTTATGAAATTTATCGAATTTTGAAACCTGGCGGCATAGCAATTATTAGCTTTTCTAATCGAATGTTTTATCAGAAGGCTATTAGTGCTTGGCGAGATGGTTCAGAAACTTCAAGAGTAGAGTTAGTAAAGCGTTATTTTGACAGTGTAAAAAGTGCTAATGAAGTTCCAGGTTTTAGTCAAGTAGAGGTAATTTCTCAAAAGTCAAATGTACCTAGTTTTTTGCAGATGTTAGGTTTAGGAGGGGGCGACCCTTTTTATGTTGTAATTGCTTATCGTCAGGTTTAATATCAAACCAGTTAACATCGGTGTTATTCAGCATTAAAGATAAGAGGGCGAATGGCCATTCGCCCCTACGCATTATATGGCGATTGTCAGTAAGAAAGAAGAGGTAGTCCAGAGGTTTTTTTTTACATAGTTAATTAGCTTAAGGTGGAGATAAAACCTTATCAGTCATTACGGCTATTTTACCATCGGCTTGACGGACAATAACATCGCTCCTTGCTTTGATTAAATATTCTCCCACTTCTTCGGCAGATTTATCAAGAAATTTAGATAACCCTTCAATTGCTATTTGGTTGCGTTCGTAGTTAAATAGAAATCGGGGATAAGTCCTCTGCAAATCATTTTTATAGGTGTGCTTAGTTCCGTCAGCTATCAAATCTTTTAGGGTTTTTTGTAAGAACTTTGCTAGAAGTTGCCACTTAGTCATTTTGCCTAATGTTTGAACAACTTGTTGTTCTTTTGATATAACTTTCTTATTTATCAAGGAAATTACTGCGTCTATCATGTCTAGAGTGGCACTGAGTTGTGCTACCTGCAAATTTAGTTTATCAAAATCATCTAAAAGTTGTCTAACTTCAGGTTTTTCTAGTACATCGGAAGTTTCCATAATTTCTCGACTAGCCTTGGAAATAGAAGCTAGTTCTTTGGGAGCATAGCCAGGAAAATCATCAAAATTATTGAGAAATTCTAGAGTTTCTTCAGCCATCTTAGTACAAGTTTTATTGATACCATCGGTATTACCCTCTGCGAAATTTTGGCTTAAACTTTTCGTGAATTCTACTACGGCAAAAGCATATTTTGGATAGCCTGCCAAAAATTTTAATCCTTCAGGAGACATTTCAACGAAAAGAGCTGTTGGTTCAACCTCATCACTGTCTGGTTTGATTCCAAACCTTTTCTCTAATATTCTCATAAACTTTGGGAGGCCCTTGGACATCTCTTCAGCAACTCCTTCCATGTCTAATATGCTTGGAATTGATTTAGGAATTATTGTGGTGAACAATAGATCGCCTAACATTTCCCCTGAGTCTTCCAATGCTTGCCTCCCTGCTAACACCAAGTTTTCCAAGGTAGTTCGATTCAATTTTTCTTCTTGTTCTCCCCACTTTTCTGCTATTTCCTGCTTAATTTCTTGCTCTATAGAATATAGCCGATCGCTTGCTTGGGTTCCGCCATATCGGTTGTCGTTATTCAGCAGTTTTTGGTATTCAGCTACTGCATCAAAGATTTTGTAGCCATTCTTGTAAATATCTGGTTGTAGTTTGTACTTCATTTTTAGTTCCAGATAATCGGCGTAAGAAATTCCTTTTCTTTCGCATTCTACTCCTACGGCACGACATTCTACTGGGCTGAGTGTTGTTACCGTTTCTTTTAAAAGATTGAGATTGAAAGAGTCGATGTTTGTTTCGTATTCTTGCTTGGCGGCACGTTTTAATTTTTCTAGGGCAGATATTAGTTCTTGTTTTCCTTGCAAGAATTGTGCCATTCCTAATTCTCTGGCGTTGTTGTAGGTTTTGACGGGCGATCGTCTGGCTATTCTTGGTTGATTTATACTGGCAATAGGACGCTCTTTAGCCATTGACATTGCTACTCGGATAGTCTCTTGTTTGCTTTGTTGAGTGTTTTTTGAGGCATACCCTAAAGACACCAAAAATACCTGATTGTCTTGCTCCCACAACACCACTCCAAAAGGTCCGGTAGATGCCCCTCTTGGATCGGTATCAATGTAAGTACCTCGAATACCATTTGCTAAAGTGATAGGAGCAACTCGTCGGTATTTTGAAGAGTAACTGTTCATCCAGTCAGAGTAGGTATTATCTTCCTTAGAAAATGTTGCTAAATAGCCAATTTGACAAGCTCTAGGTTGACAGTTGGGGCGAGATGTCAAGCTAATTCTCAAGTAATTTTCTCTTCCTCTGGAGGGTTCCACATTTGCGTAAATAAGAACTCTTGTACTGTCATCGCGAGTCATTACAATATCAGATGGCAAGCGCATTACCCAATTAGAAGGAAGTTGTTGTTGAATATCCCTCAGTATTGGTTGAAAAATTGACCTATTCTCAGACGGCGATCGTCTAGCTATTTTTGGTTGATTTATACTGGCAATAGGAGGCTCTTTAGCCATTGACATTGCTGCTAGGATTACGTCCTCTTTCCCTTCTTCAATACTCGATGCATACCCTAAAGACACGAAAAATACCTGATTGTCTTGTTCCCACAACACCACTCCAAAAGGACCAACTCCAAAAGGACCAGTAGATGCTCCCCTTGGGTCAACTTGAGCATAAGTACCTCGAATACCATTTGCTAAAGTGATAGGAGCAACTCGTCGATATTTTGAAGAGAAACTGTTTATCCAATTAGAGTAGCTAGGTAAATCTTCCTTAGAAAATGTTGCTAATAGGCCAAATAGGCAAGCTCTTGCTTGACAGTTAGGGCGAGATGTCAAGATAATTCTAAAGTAATTGTAACTACTGTCTCTTGAGGGTTTCACCCTTGCGTAAATAGGAACTCTTGTACCGTCAGCGCGAGTCATTACAATATCAGATGGTAAGCGCATTACCCAATTAGAAGGAAGTTGCTCTTGAATATCCCTAAGTATTGGTTTAAAAATTGACCTACCTTCAGAGGAACTTCGATCAACCTGAGAATTTTGTAATCCAAACTCTATTGCCGAGTTAGCTAACTCAATCATGTATGCTTCTGGATTTTCTCCTCGTATTTGAATTGTATAAAGAACCCCTTGAAATAGCCAATTTATTATTGTTGGTGCTTTGTAACGACCCCTCGACACAGGCATACTCAAGTATCCAGTAATTCCTTGTGTGAGACGCACTTCTTTTGACTCACCGCCGCGACTGCCAATAATTCTTCCACCTCTTTCTGCAGCTAAATAACCTACAAAGCAAACCGTAACTCCTCCACAATTTGGTCTGCTGCCCAATGAAATTTTATAGCCATTTGCTTCCCCATTAGCTTCTACATAAACTTGTATAGGAAATGAAAAAGCTTCTTGACTAGGCAATAAAATTGGTACTCTAGTTTCGCGCTTTAGTTGAGATAGAATAGGGCGAAATACTTCAGCTACCTGCCTTAAAGATTGTGTTTGCGCATAGAGTGGATTACTATTAGACCTACTTTGAATTATCCTGTTAGGTTGAGCGATCGCCGACGGGGAACAAATCGCTAAAAATGTTATGCTTCCTATTACACTTAAAAGCGTTTTACATTTCATACACCCTCCATTGATAAAAGTAGAAACTTGCGGTATTTCTATTTTACCCATTTCCAATCTCTTCTTTAACAAGCCTAATATTTTCTAGTAGTGCATCAAGAAAGTGTGCGAGAAGTCGCAAGCTCCAACAAAATTTTTTTTACTCTTCCAGACCAATAACCCTATCTAAATCTAATAACTCGAAAATCTCATTTATCTAGTAAATTCTAGCTTCCATAATCTCATTTCTTTTCAGTTTTCTGTTGAATGAATATTTATCGAGATTAACTAGAAAAATTTTTCTATTGGAAGTTACTTTATGGAGAATTACTAATTAATTTTCCTATATTAGTAATAAGCAAAAAATAAATTCCCAGGATCATCAGGGTCATCACTACGATGAAATTGCCGTACTAATTTCAAGAATTCCTTTTTAGTTATACTGCCATCACCATTTAGGTCTAGCTTAGGAAAAATTTCTACAGCTAAATCTTGAGGAATTCGCCAGCTCCAATAAAAAGTTTTGTACTCTTCTAAACCAATAACCCCATTTCCATCAATATCCAATAACTCGAAAATTTGATTTGCTATCTCAACAAGTATTTGGTATATATTTGGACTATTGATGCGACGCTCGGTATGTTCGAGCCATTCTGCTAACTCGATTTTACCGTTGCCATTCTTATCAGCATCTTTTTGCAAATATTCCCACTCTTCCATAAACTTTGCATAGAGTTGCTGGTATTGTGGCATTTCCTCAGTTAAATTACGAGCTTGAGCAAGATTATGAAATATTGCTTCAAAATCTTCTTTTTCTATTGCACCATTTCGATCAGCATCATAGACTTGAAACAAACGCGTCCACTTTCTTTTTTGCAGTGTGGTAGTATAGAAAGCAAAAAGTGAGTTTCCGGGAGCATCAGGGTCATCACTACGATGAAATTGCCGTACTAATTTCAAGAATTCCTTTTTAGTTATACTGCCATCACCATTTAGGTCTAACTTAGGAAAAATTTCTACAGCTAAATCTTTAGGAATTCGCCAGCTCCAATAAAAAGTTTTGTACTCTTCCACCCCAATAACCCCATTTCCATCAATATCCAATAACTCGAAAATCAGATTTGCTAGGTCAACAAGTATTTGGTATATATTTGGACTATTGATGCGACGTTCGGCGTGTTGGAGCCATTCTGCTAGCTCAATTTTACCGTTGCCATTCTTATCTGCATCTTTTTGCAAATATTCCCACTCTTCCATAAACTTTGCATAGAGTTGCTGGTATTGTGGCATTTCCTCAGTTAAATTACGAGCTTGAGCAAGATTATAAAATATTGCTTCAAAATCATCTTTTTCTACTGTACCATTTCGATCGGCATCATAGACTTGAAACAAACGCGTCCATTTTCTTTTTTGCAATGTGGTAAGCATATTTTTGTTTTCGTTATCTAACCTCCAGTAAAAGTAGAAAAAATTTAATCTACTTCTGAATAATAATCAGGACTTACACATGAAGTAGGAAAAACTAGGATTTGAGATTTCTTTCAGTTACGGACTGCTCCGCAAACCCTGTCAGTCGCTTCGGACGAAAATAGGTTGCACTGCGTAAGTCCTAATAATGCTTATTTGAGCTATCTCACCACTCCCTACCTCCCCCTCTCCATATCTCCCTACCTCCCTACTTTCCCATTACTAAAAATATATAGCAAACTTTTTAAGATTTGGTATTAGTATGAGATTTATTATTACATAAGTAAATATCATAAAACGATCAAAAAGTCAATCAAATAAACGCAACAAATATGCTATAAAAAGAAAAGGGAATTATTTTAAATCCCTAACTGTAAAAAAATAATTTGACTAAATACCATCCATAATTAATCATAGTGATTTCCCAAGAAAATACATTTAACGCACAAGAATTAGCAACTATTGTCGGCAAAGACAATATTAGTTTGTGGCAAGATATAGACCAAGCAAAAAAACAACAAATATCACAGGCGATCGCTCCCGACACTACCATCAACTGTATCGTCTATCCAGAAACTCAAGCACAACTCTCTACTATAGTTACCTGCTGTGCTAAAAATAATTGTGCAATATTACCTTGTGGTAGCGGTAGCAAAGTTCATTGGGGAGGGTTAATGAAAGTAGACCCAACTACTCACAAACAAGGAATAATAGTTGTCAGTAGCGATCGCCTCAACCATCTCATCGAACACGCTGTTGGTGACTTAACTGTTACTGTGGAAGCTGGGATGAAATATGCAGAACTACAAGAAACTTTAGCAAAAACAGGTCAATTTATCGCTATCGACCCTGCTTATCCAGAAACTGCTACTATTGGCGGTATCATTGCCACTGCTGATACAGGTTCCCTACGTCAACGCTACCGGGGAGTACGAGATATGCTACTTGGTATAAGTTTTGTGCGATCAGATGGAAAAATTGCTAAAGCGGGAGGACGGGTAGTTAAAAATGTGGCAGGTTACGACCTAATGAAATTATTTACAGGTTCCTATGGCACATTAGGTATCATTAGTCAAGTTACTCTGAGAGTTTATCCTCAACAACAAGCATCCGGTACTGTTGTTTTAGTAGGAGAAAAAAATAACATTGCCAAAGCAACTCAAACTTTATTATCTTCAGCATTAACTCCTGTTGCTATTGACTTACTTTCAACTAAATTAGTAGAACAATTAGACTTAGGTAAAGGTGTGGGATTAATGGTTAGATTTCAAAGCATAATAGAGAGTGTTGAAGAGCAATCTAATCAATTATTAAAAGTGGGAGATAGTTTAGGTTTAAATTCCACCCGTTACCATGATTATGAAGCAGAATTATGGCAAAATTTAAAACAACACATCTGGAATTATCAGCAAAATGAAATTATCTGTAAAATAGGAGTTATTCCTACTGAAGCTGTAGAAACTTTAGAGCGATCGGCACTAGAAACAGGTTTAGGATTAATTCATGCAGGTAGTGGTTTGGGAGAATTAAAATTTAATTCTGTTACTCCTGAAACTCTTCTAGAATTACGGCGTTGGTGTGAATCTAAAGGTGGATTTCTCACAGTTTTAGCAGCACCGTTAGACATTAAAGAAAAACTAGATGTTTGGGGTTATAATCAGAATGGTCTTGAGATAATGCGCCGAATTAAACAACAATTTGACCCACAAAATATTCTGAATCCCCATTCTTTTATTGGCGGGATTTGACAGAAATTGAAGGTTAATGAGAGCCAGTTAATAAGAATCAGTAGTGGACTGTTTCATCTTAAGCCCACATTCCGCACTTTAAATTGTATTACAACAGGTTGCATAAAACTTGTCTATTTAGGGCTTGCTGATTAAATCTCAAAGCATTGACTGATATTGGTTTTATCCTTTTTTAGCTTTACAGCCCTTTTCAGATTGATAAACCACATCGTCATAACCAAAAACCTATAAGGGCGCAATTCGGAGCTTTGCGGAGCGCAAATGCCATTCGCCGGGCGAATGCCATTCGCCCCTACTGTGGTTTACTGAAATGAAAACCGCTGTAAATACCTGGTTCTCAGCCCTTCACGCTCAAAAAGGAGTGTATTTTGGGGAGACCATAGCAGAAAAATCACTCTTGCTATAATGAACGACCACCTTCTCTATAACTCCCATTTCTCCTGACTCTTAACTACTCCCCACTCCCTACTCCCTACTCCCTACCTCAATAAAAAGACTTTCCATACGCAAACCCTATTTAATTAAGCGGAATGTGGGTAATGCTACTGCCAAGATTAATCTTTGTTTGATTCGACTGATGCTTAAGAGGTTAGCGATCGCCTAAATTTTTAGAGATACGCTTAGGGGTTCTATACTGGAAAATCAGTAGAACGTGGTGAACATTGTTCTAAACCCTCAAGTTTAAGGGAGTTCAAGGGAAGAGACCTAAGCTCATTTTCGAGACGCGATCGCCACTCATATCATGTCTCATTAAATAACTGTAATAAACAATCTTTCCCCAACCTCGTAGGGACGTTGCATACAACGTCCCTAAATTGCGGTTAATTAATGTTACTTGATATCAGGATTTTGATCCAGTAGGTACAGAGTACTCATAAGACCACCAGGTGTTTCAATAATTGATAATTGATAATGGATAATTGATAATTACCTCTCCCTAAAAGGAAGAGGATTGAATCAAAGGAAAATTTTTTCTTGTTTCTCCTTAAAAGGAGAGGCTTTAAACCTTAATTATTCGGTAAAAATTAGCACTAAAATAGATTTATGCAAATATATAACCAAGAGCTTGATCGGATAACTTTTACCCTCTCTCCTTTTTGGGCTTTCCGATTGGCTAAATATTGATCAAGGATCTGATATTGCTAATATCGTAGCCAAAATCAGCAAATTGATCCTTGTAACTAGCCAATATTGTTGTTAATTCTTCAGGGATGTCGTCGTCTTCATTCTTGATAATATAGCCGTACTTAATCGCCGTCAGAACATTGACCATATAGATCAAATTGGTTGATTCTATAATATTCGGGGCAATGTTTGGATCATCTTCACTGCCAAAACTACCATTGCGTAAAGCCAGGGAACTATAAACTACTTCTCCCCCTTCGTCCGCTTGAGAATCATTAACCCAAGAATGCCAAAAGGTGATGTAATAGACAACATAACGACAAAACTCTTTTAAGTTTTCAATATCTGCCTCACTAGGTTCATCCGAAACAGTAATGGGTCGAGTTGCCTTAACGATACCATTAATTGTGGCTCTGGGAATATCAGGTTGGTCAAGCTCATTGTAATCATACCAGTCGTAGTCGCTATCATCAGAAGAGCCGCTTGGTTGGGATGGCTGATAAGCAACACTATGTTCAACTATATCATCGGAAAAACGACGAATTTCCAGCCATTCTTTCACTATTTCCTCTTGGTAATCTTCAAAAAAGATATCAATGTATTCAGTTAAAACCTGCCAGTAAAGATTACCAATTTTAGCAAACGTATGAGTTTCGCAAAGAGGCTGACGAGGTTTCCAACCTTTCCAGTCATAAGTCGCCATACTTTCCTTGCATACTTCTACCACTGCTTCAGGAGTTAAGGGGCCGTTGGTAGTAACTAAGCCAACGGTAGGGGACACTAATACTTCATCAGCCCGTTGATTAATGTTAACCAGACTCTTGATATGAGGAGATAAAATCAGGCGCACAGGATTTTTGCGTAAATTTCGGAAAGCTGCAATGGTATACTGTTCCATCTGCAAATGAGCCTTAATATAATGCTCAATCATTTCAGCCGCAAAGAAACTATTAGTGCGGAAAATACGTTTTGCTTGTAACCATTTTTCCCCATCATTGGGAGTATAGGTAACTGGCTCTTTTAGAGGAGAATTGGGAGCAATAGAATCTGGATACCGACTTTGAATAGTTATTGCAGTGGGGATTAACTTCTCATCTTTCAATTCAAAAAAAGCTTCCACATTATTCAGATCGTGGTCATCATCTTTTTCGTACTTATCCCAATTAAATGTCACCTTAAATTGATGAGGATTGTTTTTATTACGTTTTAGTAAACAAGGATTCATCCCATTGAGAATGCACGAAACAAAGTATTCATCACTACGACTATACCCTGGATTTTCTTGATCCAATTTTATGGTCAAATTTGGTGGATAAGCTGCCTGGACTTCTGCCAGAGTAGGTTCGTTAGGATTGAGTGTATTAGTAATAACGTGCTTTGCCTTAATAGGTACTAAACCACTAGCCGCATCATAACCTTGAAGAGTACGACCAACAGAATAATCATCTGGCGTGCCTTCTAATTCACTAAAAAATAGACGGGCAAAATGACTATCAGGTTTATAAAGCCAGTAGGGAACAGTACAAGTACCAAAATCATATTCTTTTTCCCTTACATTGTCTTCCCCTTTTATAGTGTATGCAATGCGATAGGTAGAAACTGGGTCACTATTACTATCAAAACTAATCTTACTGTCTAGCACTCTTAACTCTAAATCTGGCGTGTCTAGAAAGCCTCCTTTGGCAGGATCGTAATAGATTTCAAAGTTACCATTGTCGTCAGTTACCCCTGTTCCTAAATAATCTCCTGGCCTACCTATATCCCTGTCCCATAATTCGAGGTCCATATTGTGCAATGGCTTGTTAGTATCGCTAAAAACTAACTTCCCAGTGGCTTTGCGTAATTGATCGAGGGGTTTGTCAAACTGCTGTTCATGGCGTTTAACTATGCTTTTTTTGGCTTCCCTTTCGGTTTTACTTTTGCCTAAAGCACTATCAGCGACTGTAATACCCACAACTTGCTTAACTTCACCGATAATTTTTTTGATCTTGTCTGACATGATAATGACTCCTTGTGAATAAATTTGACCGTACGAAAAAAACTGTAGAAAATCGATCTGAGCTTTTATCTTGATATTGGATTAACCAATACTGGCTGTACGGCGCAGCTCACTATTCCCTCGGCACTAAAAGCCTCTGGAAATTTCTTTCTGATTATCTGAAGACTGCCATTAATATCGGCATTAATCACTTTACCTGTTCCACTCCTAAACAAACCCCGTTTGACTCGTTTTCCCACATAATTTTCTTGAGCAAAGGGCAATTCTAAGTCAATAGCAGATGTTTTACTGGTGTAACTTTCTTCCGTTTCCATAACTTGAATACCAGCAAGTTCACATTTATAAGTTATCTGTTGAACTAGCTTAGAGTGAGGTATTTGAGTAAAGTTTTGATTGTTTTTTTTACCGATGTTTGCACCTTGTTTCCAATTATCATTTTGGCCTATGACTACAGTACCAATATTATTTGTGGTTAGATACTCAACCACTAATTTACTGGTGTTATGCAGATAATTCTCGACAAAACGATTTCTATGATAACTTAATGCTTCAATCTTACGACTGGTTTTTCTGTTGCCTTTGAGGTTACTTTGGTACTTAGCTTTACGCTTGTTATATAGTTGATTGACGCTTTTTAGTGGCTTCCCGTTAATCAGCAGTGGTTTGACACCAGGCTTATTTGTAGATAGAGCTACTAACCGGTCAATCCCTAAGTCAATCCCGGCTACAGATCTTGAATTTATTTGTGGCTGAAGAGTTTTTTCATAGACAACTTCAATTATATAGCAGGCAGTCGCAGGTACTATCCTCACTTCGATGACAGTATCCACAACTACAGGTATTTTAATTTGACTCATAGATAAGTGACAAATACCATTCTTCAAAGGGGCTTTATAGACTGATTCCTTTGAATATATAACTACATTTCTACCTTTGGTTTTGTCCTTATATTTGGGTATTTTGGGCTTACCCAAAAACTTCTCTGGACGTTTTGACCATTCTTTTATAGCCTGAAAATAACCACGCCAAGTGGCAACCAAGCATTTGATTATTTGTTTTGATACCTTGGTTGGTAAGGCTCTGTAAGCATCACTATCTTTGGTTCCATGGTATAGCTTGGTTAAATCCAGACTTTTTGAGAAAAGTGAAAAAATGCTGACGACAATAATAGTTAGCTAAGTTGTACAAGTTTTTAGACTTAAATGCTAACTCATCACACACTCGCCAAAAGTTATGTGTTCGGTTAATAATATGTCTGTCAACAAGTCGCATTCACTTTCTATTTTTTAGATTTTAGTTGTTACTTGTTTAATACTACAACAATGAGTGTAAATTTTACAACTATTTTCTACGGTTTAAGTTTAACAGTTAATCACCCTATGTTACTTGTCATAAGCAACAACAAAACGTGCTGGTATATAACCTTGATATTCAACTTTGCCTTCATCCCCTGGCAAAAATCTCAATCCTGGGCGCAACAGAGTTTGTTTAACCACCTCGGGAACTACTACTCCAGCAATGTGTTCTCCAACACAGGTATGGCTACCATAACTAAAGTGCATATAGTTATAGTTAGGACGATTAATGGAAAACTCATCAGGATGAGTCACCACCGCTGAATCAAACATAGCTGAACCGATACTCGCTAAGACAACGCTTTTGGCAGGGATAGTGGTTTCTCTCGGAGTTCCTGCTGCGAGGGTATAATCTGCTTCGCAGAAACGCACGACAAAAGGACTAAAGGGATTAAAACGGAGGGCTTCCCAAACATATTTATCAAATGTTTCGTCATCGTTAGCCTTGGCTGCTGCTAAGGCTTTTTGGAAAATTTCAGGACGCTTGAGCAGTTGTTCTATGATCTGGGTGATGACTTGGGCTGTTCCTTCAATGCTACTCACCAAAAAAATTATCATGTGGGCAATAATTCTCTCTTCCGAGAAGGGAATATCCCCAGGAAACTTTGTGTTGGCCAACCGGGTAAAAACGTCCCCAGGTGCAATTTTTTGGTCGTTGTTGGCTGTTTTTGGTTGGAAAAATTGGGCTAGATATGTGAAAAAATTTGTAGGTGTTTCAGTTTCCTTGGCTCTTTTCTCTTTGAGAAGTTCAGATAGATAAGCACGCATTTCATTACCTGACTGAACAGATGCTTCATGAATTGTTGGATCGTTAGTTAAGTTTCTAAACATATCGTCTTGGGTTGTTTTTGACCAACGATACATAGTTTCCAAATTCGGACCAGGAAAGCCAAAATAATCACCGCAAAGTCTGATGGGAACAAATTTGGCTAAATCGTGAACAACTTCTATTTTTCCTGTTGCTGCTGATTTATCTAAACTGGATTTAGCAATTTCACCAGCCATTTTTCTCACCATTGACAAATCTTCCAAGGGCAACACTGATCTAATTATGGACTTTTCTCGCCAGTTATGTTCTGAGTTATCTCTCGACAGCATACAAGGTCCGAAAACCGGGTCCATTTTGCCAGTATAACCTCTCACTGAGAAGTATTCCGAGCGAGATAAAACTTCCTGTACGTCTGGAAATAAACTAACTAGGACAAATTTAGGGGTGATAAAAATGGGACGACTTTCTCTCAATTCTTTAAATAATTGTGTCCAATCGGTCCAAACACCTTGATTAATAACATTAACTCGGTCGCTAACATTTTCTGCCGGAATACTGTCGTACCTTTCTAAATAGGACATAAAAAACCTCTAACTTTTGTAGTGAAATTGTCGAAATTACTTCAGATTTAGTTTAGGAATAACTTTCTCTAGATTTTTTGGTCGATAATCCTGGCGATTCTTCAAACGTTCAACCGTGGATTCATGAAGTTCTTCCATAGCCTCGCTGACATCACGAAATTTAATTCCTGCCAATTTAAAAAATCCTGGATCGTTTTTAAATTCTGATTTACAATCAGGTTGAATCCCTGTAGGAATTGCATCAATATCAAATTCCAGCCCTAACCCAAGCTCGCCAATGGAATCAATCATCCATTTCAATGCCCCATCTGACAAACCTCTATGTTCTTCTGTACCACCACCGACACAACCATGTTCGCCAGGGAACCACTTTTGAATCACTCGTTGATTTTCCGCCTTAGGGTTTTTGTTCATGGGAGTCACATCAAAAATTTCCCGAATTTCATCTATGGCCATAGCGTGCAGTGCATTCTGCACATATTTGTTTAATTTCGTGTCATAGAATTTATAACGTCTATGAAGTAGAGACTTAAACCGTTGAAATAAGGGGACAACAGGAATCCCTAGAGCACCTACGGTATCAAAACAACCGATTAGAGAAATAGGAACACGTTCACCGTTATTTTTCCGGTAATCAGTAGCTTCCTTATCGCTCGGTTTAACATTTCGTTGGCGATAAAGCTCGTAAGCTTTCGGTGCTTCCTTAATACAAGAACGTTTTAGAAGCCCCGAACAGTAGATCATCCCTGCCAAACTTCTGACCGTATAAGCACCACGACTGAATCCAAACAAATAGATTTCATCTCCATCAACATAGTTGAGACAGAGAAATCTATAGCCATCTTGTATATTTGTATCAATTCCTACTCCGGCAGCGCCTCCTAATATTTTGTTGCTTTCTGTCCCAATTCCTGAGTCGTAAAAGAGGATTTGTGGGGTTCCGTCACTAGCTATTGGTTTGACTGCTTGAGTAATTTTTACTATGTTACTTGGGTAAGAACTTTTTAAATCTTGCCATGTACCATCACAGCAAATAACTAAACGCTTCTTCATCCTTAATTTTTTGCCTCACTTCAATCTTGAGCAATATCATGTCCGGTAGCATAGGGTGATATTGTCCGGCTGAACTATCCCAATACCGGGGTTGGCATCGCCTTCCATATATAAGACGTTTCCAGGAGGGATTTTCTGACAGTTTTTTTTGCCTAGAGGAGCTATTGTCAATCTTTAATTGAGGGGCAAGTAAATTCTCAAAGCGCTGATTTACTGGCTTTTCAAATTTTATCAACCCGTCATTTTTTGGTTTACATATCGCTACCAACACATTCGCCGGACAAATTCGCCGTTTTTCTCCCACCGCAGCGCACTTTCTTGCTCCCGATACAGTTGCCGTCTCCTTCCCTATAGGGAAAACTGACTCTATGGTCCGCTCCTCTACTTGTTCTAACCTGCTTGGGGAATGCTCCTGTGCAGAACCCTTGGCCCTTACTTCCTTGATTTGGGAGACCACTAGAGCTCTGTGATCCACTGCACCATCCTTTAAGGAAGGTTTTTCTTCTACTACCACTTGCCGATACTTCCTCACTCCCAATACAGTTGCCGTCTCCTTCCCGATAGGAGAAACTGACTCTATGGTCCGCTCCTCTACTTGTTCTAACCTGCTTGGGGAATGCTCCTGTGCAGAACCCTTGGCCCTTACTTCCTTGATTTGGGAGACCACCAGAGCCCTCTGCTCTACTGCACCATTCTTTAAGGAAGGTTTTTCTTCTACTACCACTTGCCCACACTCCCTCCCTCCCCATAAAGTTGCCGTCTCCTTCCCAATAGGGTTAACTGACTCTATGGTCCGCTCCTTTACTTGTTCTAAGCTGCTTGGGGAATGCTCCTGTGCAAAACCCTTGACCCTTACTTCCGATCTTGCCGAGCCCGCTAAAGCCTTTTGCGACCCTGGGTCATTCTTTAACGAGGATTTTCCTTCCACCACCACTCGCCCGCACTTCCCAGTAGCCGATACAGTTATCGTCTTCTTTGAGGACTTCCCATCAGACCCTATACTCTGCTTCTCCACTTGGGCCTTTCTCCTTGGCGATTTCCGACCCATCAGCTCCAACTCACTTTCTAGTTTTTCCTCATCCCGGAAATAACCCCTCAACTTCTTCTTCAACTCCTGGCGTGCCCTTGATATCCTCTTGCAGACGCTACCGTAGGTTAACCCTTGTTGCTCGGCTATTTCTATATACTCAACCCCTTCATAATAATGTAAAGCAAAAGTATCGCGCATCCCTTGGGATAATGAAGCCACTGCCCGTCGGATCATGACATACCTTTCCTCCTCCTCCAGAGCTATCTGGGGCGATGGCAACGAAGACATCGTACACAGGACTCCTGTCTCCCCCTCCAATTCAATATTTTCTACAGCCACTGGAGCCCGAGAGTCTTTTTTGAGAATATCTTTGCAGAGGTTGCTCGTCAACTGCATTAGCCAAGCTCTTAAATTTCTGATGGAGTCCCCCAACTCTTGCACCTTTTCCCAAGCCTTGATCCTTGCTTGACCCAGAGCATCTTCAGCCTCCGTTGGGTTAAAACTCATCAACTTGAGGCAGCAGCGATAAAGCTTGTCCTCTTGTTCCAGCCATACCTGCCAAAACCGAGATACTATCTGCAACTGCCC
>NZ_BLZO01000131.1 GCF_014132355.1 Okeania sp. KiyG1 | reverse complement strand
AAACACAAAGATAACTTAGCTGCCATTATGGTTACTTATCCCTCAACCCACGGTGTATTTGAGGAAGAAATTACTGAAATATGCGAAATTATCCACAGTAACGGGGGGCAAGTTTATATGGATGGAGCGAATATGAATGCTCAGGTAGGTTTATGTCGCCCCGCAGAAATAGGAGCAGATGTTTGTCATTTGAATTTGCACAAGACTTTTTGTATTCCTCACGGTGGCGGCGGTCCGGGAATGGGTCCAATCGGAGTTCAATCTCATTTAGCAAAGTTTTTACCAGGTCACTCTGTGATTAATATTGGTGGAGAAAATTCTAGTGGAGCGGTATCTGCTGCACCTTGGGGTAGTGCAAGTATTCTGCCAATTTCCTGGATGTATATTGCCATGATGGGTGCAGATGGTTTGACTGAAGCGACTAAAGTAGCAATTTTGAATGCTAATTATATTGCTCAACGGTTGGAGAGTTATTATCCAGTTTTGTATAAAGGTAAGCATGGGTTTATTGCTCACGAGTGCATTTTGGATTTGCGTCCGTTGAAAAAGTTGGCTGGTATTGAAGTAGAAGATATTGCCAAACGTTTGATGGATTATGGTTTTCACGCGCCGACAGTTTCTTGGCCTGTAGCGGGTACAATTATGGTGGAGCCAACAGAAAGTGAGTCTAAGGAAGAATTAGACCGTTTTTGTGAAGCAATGATTTTGATTCGCCAGGAAATAGAAGAAATTGAAACTGGGAAAGCAGATAAAGAGGATAATTTATTGAAAAATGCGCCTCATACCGCAGAGAGTTTGATGGTGGATGAGTGGAAACATGGTTATTCTCGACAACGTGCTGCTTATCCCGCACCTTGGACGCGGGAGCATAAGTTTTGGCCTGCTGTGGGAAGAGTTGATAATGCTTTTGGCGATCGTAATTTTGTGTGTTCTTGTTTGCCGATAGAAGCATACAGTAATAATGGATAATGGATAATGGATAATGGATAATGGATAATTGATATAGTAGGGGCGGGTTCCGCGGTAGGGGCGGGTTCCGCGGTAGGGGCGGGTTCCGCGGTAGGGGCGGGTTCCGCGGTAGGGGCGGGTTCCGCGTTAAGTTAATGGTTTTACCAACAGCCTAGTGAACCCGCCCCGGTTTTACCAACAGCCTAGTGAACCCGCCCCGGTTTTACCAACAGCCTAGTGAACCCGCCCCGGTTTTACCAACAGCCTAGTGAACCCGCCCCGGTTTTACCAACAGCCTAGTGAACCCGCCCCGGTTTTACCAACAGCCTAGTGAACCCGCCCCGGTTTTACCAACAGCCTAGTGAACCCGCCCCGGTTTTACCAACAGCCTAGTGAACCCGCCCCGGTTTTACCCAGGACATGGTAAACCCGCCCCCCGCACCTCTAGAAAGAGATTTAGCAATCCCTCGTAACGCACCGCCTCTTTCATTATGTTCTGAAATTCAGAATGTGAAAGGAACCCAGATCCAGTAGTGGACTGACACATCTAAATTTTATGTATTAGATTATTGGGGCGGGGGCGGGTTTATTCAGTTGTGGGTGACACCATTAACTTAACGCGGAACCCGCCCCTACCCGATGCACCATTTTGGCTGAAACAGTCTACTAATGGACTACTAGACTTGAAGATTAATTATGTATCAGGATGAGATTGTCGAAGAAATTCACAAAATTCGTGAAGAATACTCTCGTTCATTTAATCATAATTTGAAAGCTATATTTACTGATTTACAAAAGCACCAAGCGGAAAGTGGCAGAGAAGTTGTGAATTTATCTCGAAAGCCAAGTATAACAAAACATTGGAAAAGAAAAAAACTAATGATTGCTCAACCCCAAGATTACCAAAAAATTCCCCCTGAAGAATATCTAGAATGGGAAGCTAAACAGGAATTTCGCCATGAATATGTAGACGGCAAAATTATAGCTATGACTGAAAGAAGTCTTCCTCATAATGATATTGCTATTAACTTTTGTATAGCCCTAAAACCTCATCTTCGCCAAAGAAGTTTTCGAGTTAATATGTCTGATGCTAAAGTTCAAGATGCTAAAAATAGTCGTTATTTCTATCCAGATTTAGTTATTAGTTGCAATCCTGATGATTTAAAATCCCGTAAGTTTATAGAACATCCTACAGTAATTATTGAAGTTCTTTCCCCCAGTACAGAAAAATACGATCGCGGCAATAAGTTTAAATATTATCGTCAATTTCCTAGTTTGCAAGAATATATTTTAGTAGATTCAGAATCAATATCTGTAGAAATTTTTCAACGTGGGGAGGGAAAAATGTGGCATTATTGTGGATATACAGAAGGTGAATCAATTACATTAGAGAGTATTGAATTTACTTTTGCTATTGAAGTTTTATACGAAGGAGTTAATTTTGAAACTGATACAGTCGAGCCAGAATAAACTTCATTAATGGGTAATGGATAATGGATAATTACCTCATATTCTCAAAAAAGTGTGAATTTTATCAGGACTTACACAAATTGACTGTTAAACCACCATCTGTAGGGGCGAATGGTATTCGCCCTCTCTATATGTAGAATCTCTGCGTAGGGGCGAATGGTATTCGCCCTCTCTATATGTAGAATCTCAGCGTAGGGGCAAATGGTATTCGCCCTCTCTATATGTAGAATCTCAGCGTAGGGGCGAATGGTATTCGCCCTCCCTATATGTAGAATCTCTGCGTAGGGGCGAATGGTATTCGCCCTCTCTATATGTAGAATCTCTGCGTAGGGGCGAATGGTATTCGCCCTCCCTATATGTAGAATCTCTGCGTAGGGGCGAATGGTATTCGCCCTCTCTATATGTAGAATCTCTGCGTAGGGGCAAATGGTATTCGCCCTCTCTATATGTAGAATCTCTGCGTAGGGGCGAATGGCATTCGCCCTCCCTATATGTAGAATCTCTGCGTAATTCCTGTTAATATTTGTTAGTTGCTCAGAATGCATTGCTGAGTTAAAATTTCTCAGAGCAGTTATTAGTAAAAATAACTTGGCTCATAATTAGTAATCAAGGAGTAAATATGGCATTTGTAGATAGAGTTTTTGACTTTTTCAATAGCGGGACAGGATCAATTGAGGAGGGACCTTATGGAGGAACAGCGAGCAGTTCTCCTATACCTATTGTTACCGATGTAGTATTGTTTGGTAATCAACAGGCTTTTGTATCCTTGCCGAGAGATTCATTTATAACCGTTGGTTTTGCAAACAAAACAATTGTTGACGGTCCTGGAAACGACATTGTTATTAACGAATTAGGCAGCAGTAGTGAATTTGCGAATGTCTTCGTAAGTTCTGACTTGGAAAATTTTAGCTTTCTAGGAACCGCTGGAGCAGGTTCTAGCGCTTTCGACTTGTCAAACATTGGATTTACTCAACCTGTAAGAGCAATACAAATTGTCGGGTTAGATAGTACAGATTTTTTCATTAGTAGTAATGGTGGTAGATCGCGAGGCTTCGACTTACTAAATGTAGAAGTACCAGACTCCAGCCTCCGAGACATCATCACAACCATCAACGGCAACAACAGAAACAACACACTTGACGGCACTGGCGGCAACGAAACAATTAACGGCAGAAACGGCAACGATGTACTAAACGGTCGCGGTGGCAACGATAACTTAATCGGAGGCGGCGGTAACGATAACCTCATAGGTGGTAATGGTAGAGACACTCTTAATGGTGGTAATGGTAGAGACACTCTTAATGGTGGCGCTGATAACGATAGGTTAATTGGAGGCGGCGGTAACGATCGCCTCTTAGGTGGCAATGGTAGGGACACTCTTAATGGTGGTAATGGAAACGACCGCTTTGAGGGTGGCGCTGGCAACGACATTTTTACAGGTGGTGATGGCAGAGACAAATTCATCTACAACACCAACAGGTTGTATCGTTCCAGAGATATCGGTACAGATACAATTACCGACTTTACACCCGGAGTGGATGATATTATCCTCGACAAAGACACCTTTATCAGCTTGAATAGTCGTGCAGGCAATGGTTTTAGTATCAACCGGGAATTTGATATCGTTACCAACAGAACTGCCGCTACCAGGTCAGTAGCAGATATCGTTTACGACCGCTCCACAGGAGATTTATACTATAACCCCAATAGCGCCTTCTCTGGTTTTGGAGGTGGTGGCAAATTTGCAACTTTACAAGGAGCGCCAAATATTACTGAGTCCGATTTTGTGTTGCAGTAAAATATAATCATAACTTACGCAAATTGATTGTCAAACCACCATCTGTAGGGGCGAATGGCATTCGCCCTTTCTATATGTAGAATCCCTCCGTAATTCCTGTTGATAATGCACTACAGAGTTTCTCCAAAAATGACATCCTCATACAAACTATCAATGCTAGTCCGAAAGTCAATACTTGCCAGGTGAACTTCACTACCTTGAGTATAAGTGTGCAATACCCACAGACCTTCAACATTGCGACGGAAACATTCTAAACGCTGGCGTTTTTGGTTAATCAAAACGTATTCTTGCAAAGTTGGTAATTGCTGATAGTTAGCAAATTTGTCACCGCGATCGAATGCTTCAGTGCTTTCGGATAAAACTTCTACTATTAAACAAGGATATTTTTTATGATTTGGCAAAGCTTTATCTCTGGTGTCGCAAGTTACCATCACATCAGGATAGAAGAATGTATTAGTAGTTTCTATCAGAGCTTTCATATCCGACATATAGACGCGACAACCACTGCCTCGCAGATAATTTCTTAATGCTGAAGCTAGGTTGAGGGAAATAGTCACATGAGCATCACTAGCACCTGCCATTGCATATACTTGTCCATCAATATATTCGTGTTTGATAGAGCTGAGTTCTTCTCCTGTTAGATATTCTTCAGGAGGAATATAATTTGTGTTTTGGTTAACGATCATGGTTTGGGAGATAGAAGAATTATATCATTGTATCATTAGTAATAACGAGTGAGGGCGTTTTGCTCCGCAACATATAAAGCGGCAGCTCTGCGTTAGCAAATGCCATTTGCCCCTAAATATGGCGTTTTCAAGGTGAATTTGCGTAAGTCCTGTATAATGTTAAAATCATTATAATTGTTACGATCAAAGCCATATTTTTTTATTGATGGAAGATTACCAAGCAGCTTTTTTAGAGCGCCATTCTGATACAGAAATATTAGATAAATCAGGAAGAAAAATTGGAGCTATGCACTTTGGAGGTGTCACTATTGAGTGTTTATTAAAAGCAATGATTTTTGCTACTTTACCAAACAGTGCAACTAGAGAATGGAAAACAGATAACAATAATCCAGGACATACTTTTACTAATCCAGGACATAGCTACACAGAAGCATTAAAACGACATAATAAACTTAAATCTAGAATTGATAAGTTTCCTCAAGTACGAAAATGGCTGGATGAAGTTGAGAACCCGATGGGTCAACATTTTATAGATATACGTTATTTTGCTATTGAAGCTAATAATGTAAATTATAAAAGCTGGTTCAACACATATCAAAAGCTTATAGGATGGCTACAAAAACAAGCTACTACACTTTAAGAAATTAAAGGAATTAAAAATGCAAGAAAACTGGCAAGTATTATTAAAGCAAAATATCAAAAACCAATTCGTTCAAAACTCTCAAGAGTGGATAGATGTAAATATTTCCACATCAGGTTTGCTCAATTTAACTTTAGTTAGTAACAGCTTTTTTCGTGTATCTATCCCTCAGCGGAAAGAACAAATTTCCAGCTTACTAAAATCTCAGGTGCCTCATTTATCTCCTGGGTTTCTTTCCTTATATACACCTCAAGAAGCTGAATCATTAAATATTTTACCTCCACAAATTTCTGAGACATTCTCACCAAGCACTTGGCAAGACTTAGCTATTCAAGCGGCAAACCCACAAAATCAACCTCAACTACCCCAGAAAGAACCCAGTATACCCAGAACAGTAACATTTTATTCTTTTAAAGGAGGAGTAGGTCGGACTACTGCATTAACTCATGTAGCCTCAATTTTAGCAATGCGAGGCCGTAAAGTTGTAGCTATAGATTTAGATTTAGAAGCACCTGGGTTAAGTACAGCATTTAACCTTAAGGAACAGTCAAAATATGGAATTGTTGATTATTTTTACGAACGTTCTTACTTACCAGAAGGAATAGAACCCAGTATTTTAATTACAGACATATTTAGTGAAGTAAGAATACCTAACGCTAAAGGGAGATTATTTGTTGTTCCTGCTGGATATCTTAGTCTTGATTATGTGTCTAAAGTTGACGATCTTCATGCCACAACTGTTATAGATGGAGATAAAAATCTTTGGTCTATTTTTAAGCAGGAAATTCAAGAACAATTAAAACCAGATATTATCTTAATTGACTCAAGAACTGGGATTAATCAATGGGGCGCTTTATCATTAATTCAAGCTGCTGATGAAGCAATTATTTTTCTTTTTCCTAACGAACAAAATAAACAGGGAATAGAGCTACTACTAGAATCTCTTCAAAGTCTGAAAAATTTATCCATTAATTTTGTTTTTTCTCCTGTACCTGATGCGAAAAAGAGTGGTTTAGATAAAGTTAAAAAAATTTCTAATTTCTTGCTCGAAAGGATAAAAAATGGAACAGATGAAAACTATGATACAGATGAAAATGATTCAAATACAAGTAAATATCAACCAGAAAATGATGAGCCATTAGTAGTACCTTACCTTGAACCAATTGCTTCTGCTGATAACTATCCGATACCAGAAATACAAGATTACTATAGTAAAATTGCTAATCTAATTGATGAAAAAAATGATGAAATTCAACGCAGTAGTGTTTTAAATATTGTTGAACAAAGATGGCAAATTATTGAAAGTCTAGAGTTTCCTGAAGTAAATGCCGCCGATCAGAAACAAGATTTAAGCTTATTGTTTCAGCGCACTACTGATTTTGAAAAATTTTTAGATGATACAACTTGCCTAATTCGAGGAAAAAAAGGAACAGGTAAAACTGCCCTATATTGGTTATTTTTAAAACATCAAGAACTGGCTCAAAAATTAGCTCACAGACGGTTATATAATACTGTGTTTTTATCAGGACATGGTAGATTTCAGGAAAGTAGACCAACTCGTGATGAATTTCAAATTATTCATCAAAATTTGCAGAAAAAGAATGGAACATGGGAAGCTTTTTGGAGAGCTTATTTACTATTTAGATGTTATCAGGAAAAATTACTTAAATTTCCCAGAGGTAAAAGGAGAAAAGTTTAGTGAGTTGAAAAAAATAATTAATAATTTACCAAAAGATATATGGCAGTCTGAATCAACTCAAGCTTTATTAGAATTATCTACTAACTCTCAACTCATACTTACAGTCAAAGATGCAGTAAATATTATTCTTAATCAAGAGGCAAAAGAAAGGTCTCAAAAATTATGGTTTCTTTACGATGATTTAGATGAAGATTTTTCGGAAGCAGGAGAATTAAGACAACAAGCATTAACTGGATTATTTCAATTAGTTCAGTCTTGTGATGCAAGTAGACTAACGGAAATTAGATTTAAAATTTTCTTGAGAGAAGATATTTGGAATCGTTTAAGTTTTGATAATAAAAGTCATTTTACTGGAAGGGATATTATTTTACAGTGGAATCAAATAGACTTTTTACGTTTAGCGCTTCGTCAAGCAATACAATCTCAAAATTTCAAGAATTTAGTCGATCAAGTTTCTCCTGTTGCTGTTGAAAGTATAGATATAGCGAATGAAGAAGAGCTTGATAAAGCATTAGAATTACTTTGGGGAAGTCGTCGCAGAGGAGGAAATAGAGCGAAAAAAGTATCTCGATGGGTTTATGAACGATTAACAGACTCAAGTGGCACGACTTTTCCTAGGAGTTTAAGTATATTACTTAAAGGAGCAAAAGAACAAGAACTAACTGATCAAGGAAAATCATCAACTAAAATCCGTACAGAACGTTTACTTCAAGGAAAATCTCTAGAATCTGGATTAAGAAAAGCATCAGAAAAGCGATGTGAAGAAATTAAAGAGGAATATCCCTATCTAATTAATTTTTTTGATTCCCTTAAGGGAAAATCAGCTTTTAATAAAAGAAGAATTACAAGAAATATGGCAGAATTTACCAGAGAAAGTTCTAGAAAATTTTGAAGAGTTTGTTTCTTTGATGAGGGAAATAGGAATTATTGAATTTCGGGAAAAAGAAGAACGCTATAAATTTGCTGATATATATGTGTATGGTTTTGAAATGATTCGTCAAGGTGCAGTATAGAAATTTATATTAGGATGGAAAAATATAGTTTATAACCCAATTAAATAGCCTAATTCTATAGATTCATCACATAAGAAGTACAGATATTAATAATTAAATTAAATATTTCCAGTGCGGGCATCTTGCCCGCATGAGTGTACCTCACCAAGGTGGAATTCACTGTATATCTGCCAAAATTGTGGATTTAATATTCGTGAATTATCTCAATATTATGTATATGCCAAAATTGTGTATTTAGTATTTTTGAAATCCTTTAAAAGGAAACTCATTACAAATATCCCATCGCTTGCCATTATGAATTAATAAAGTTAACTGAGAAGCCTTAAATTCAAACTCAAGCGATCGCTCTCGAAATTCTAACCAAGCTGCTCGAAAATTTGTTTTAGTTAAGTCTCGAAAAGCTACAGTAACATGAGGAGAAAAAGGGCGAATTTTAGAAGGGGGATGCACAATTCCTAAATTAGTTTCTGTAAATCCAATTAACTCTTTTTGTATTTTTAATAGTTCTGGAGTTTTAACAACATTAACATAGATAACACGAGGTGGGAAAGCAGCAAACCCAGACAAAGTAATGGGAAAAGCAGAGCAATTTTGAGCAAAAGTCTCTAAAGACTCCTGCAAAACTGCCAAATTTTCCGTCGGCCATTTAAAAGGAGGCTGTAAAGTAATATGAGGCACCGACCTTAAAGCATGACTGCTATTATATTTATTAGCAAAATATTCCTTAATTTCCGTAACTTGGTTTTGAATATTTTCAGGTGGCACAAGAGCCACAAATAATAAACGTTTTGATTGACCCATAAAATTCAAAATTCAAAAAATAAAATGCCTTGGTTTGCCAAAATAGAAAAAGGTATAGTCGAAAAAACCATATTTGACCAATATGTACCAGCTCATAAAACTTATGTCCAAGAATTAATTGCCAAAGGACATAAAGCTAAGAGTGGTTACTGGAAAAACCATCAAGGAGGAATGTTACTATTCGAGGCCAAATCTATGGCAGAAGCCCAAAAAATAGTAGCCGAAGACCCCCTGATCAAAAATAATTGTGTCAGTTATGAAATTTATCAGTGGTGCATAGTTGCAGAATAAAAAATTGTGTTATAGTAATAAATGATTCGGACCAGCGCGACTATAACGCCTAAACCTTGTCAGGACCGGAAGGTAGCAGCAACACGGGATGCTTATGGTAGGCGTTGACTCCGGGTCACCCTATTAAAAGGAGCCAGAATATATTATGGATAATTTGGGAGGAATTATTCAAAGGGCAGTTTATCTAGGAGTGGGATTAGCCTCTTATGCAGGAGAGAAAGCTAACGAGAAATTAGCAGAACTAAGAACAGAGACCCAAAAACTGGCAGATGAGATGGTCAAGCGTGGTGAAATGACTACCGAAGAGGGTCGTAAATTTGTCGAAGATATGATGAATAAAGCTATGCAAAAGCCATCGGTAGAATCATCTCCAGAAACAAAACCTAGGGAACCACGTCGTATAGAAATTCTTTCTGAGGATGACAACTCATCAGAGTCAGACCAAGAAGTAGACCGAATGCGCCAAGAAGTGCATAAGCTACAGGATGAATTGCGTCGGCTGCAAAAAGATTAAATCTAAGGCCAAAAATTAAGCTCGGCTCTAAGAATTTAGGTACTCTAAGTTAAAGGGAAAAGTTCAAACATATAATAATGGAAGACTGGTCAAAAAATTTGTTTGAAGTAATTGAAACTGCTGCTTTAGAAGTAGAAAGTTTCTTCAATGAAATGGCAGAAGAAGTTTCTGAAGTGCTTGATGAGTGGGGAAAGTTTTCGGAGGAGATTACTGAAGAAATACGTAGTAACTTTATTGTAGAGATAGATGAGTATCTGAATGATTTAATCAACCCTATTATCGAAGTATACCTAGACTTAGATTTTGATGTGGGAGAGGAAAATATAGACTATTTTGTGGATCGTGTAGAACCAACACTAGAAAAACATCCAGCTTGTAGAGGATGTAGCAATTATCATGGTCAAGTTTATGGCGGAAATTTATTAGTTTGTGGAATGCACCCTTATGGTGTAGAGGGAGAAAGTTGTCCAGACTGGGAATCAGATAACAGTAATTTGAACTAGTAGGGGCGAATGGCATTCGCCCTCACTAAATGGCATTCGCCCTCACTAAATGGCATTCGCCCTCACTAAATGGCATTCGCCCTCACTAAATGGCATTCGCCCTCACTAAATGGCATTCGCCCTCACTAAATGGCATTCGCCCTCACTAAATGGCATTCGCCCTCACTAAATGGCATTCGCCCTCACTAAATGGCATTCGCCCTCACTAAATGGCATTCGCCCTCACTAAATGGCATTCGCCCTCACTAAATGGCATTCGCCCTCACTAAACAGCATTCTCCCTGACGAGAAAAGTAATAAGTTTATTAGAATCAAAATTTTACTCCTCAATTTAAAAGATGGAGGAAGTAGAATAGTCAAGTTATAGTAGTCAAACAAAGGTTAAGACATTTATAAAGGCTCAAACGAGCGTCAGGGATTACTTTTGACTTTTGACTTTTGACTTTTGACTTTTCCCTTGCGGGGAGCGCTATATGAATGAAATAAATTTAGGGACTCTTTACATTGTTGGCACACCAATAGGCAATCTAGAAGACATCACATTTCGAGCAATTAAAACCCTACAAACAGTAGACTTAATAGCAGCAGAAGACACTCGCCACACCAGCAAATTATTACAACATTTTGATATCCAAACTCCACAATTAAGTTACCATCAACATAACCAACAAAGTCGTATACCTGAATTAATCGAAAAATTACATCAAGGAAAAACAATAGCTCTAGTAACTGATGCAGGAATGCCAGGAATATCCGACCCAGGATATGAAATAGTAAAAGCTTGCATTGCAGCAAATATTTCCGTAGTACCAATACCAGGAGTAAGTGCAAGTATCACAGCATTAAGTGCTTCTGGACTACCTACTGATAAATTTATATTTATCGGTTTTTACCAAGCAAAAGTAAACAACGTCAACAAGACTTAGAAGCTTTACCCAACTTACAAGAAACCATAATTTTATATGAATCTCCTCATAAACTCAAACAAACCTTGGAAGATTTAGCAAAAGTATTAGGTAAACAGAGAAAAATAGTCTTAGCTAGAGAATTAACAAAACTCTATGAAGAATTTTGGCGTGGTACAGTTGGACAAGCAATTATTCATTATCAAACTAATCAACCAAGGGGAGAATTTACCCTGATTATTGCAGGAGCAGAACCAGATACACCAGTAATATCAGAAGATACTATTAAAGTAGAATTACAAAAACTTTTAGAACAAGGAATTTCGCGATCGCAAGCAAGTCGCCAACTTGCCCATCAAACCAACCTATCCCGTCGCCAAATTTATCAAATAGCTCTAAAAATATAGTTAGGGTTTGCACTTCACTAGTCTTTTAGTAGGGGTAGGAGACAACCCACCCTAACCCTCCCAGGAGGGGAAGAAAACCCACCCTCAACCCCTCCCAGGAGGGGAAGACAGGAGAAATAGGAATTTAGAGGAGGCAGGAGTAAGAATTGTAAGAATGATTTTTATGCCCAACTTTGCCTAAAATATTAACTTTTTGAGCGTTTTAGACGTGATACCAGGCACTTTTTAAAGGCCCCAAAAAGGCACTTGTCTTTATATGTCAATGCTTTTAGATTAGATCGGCAAGCCCTAGTTATCAGCATTAAATATTAAGAATATCAAAAAAAATAGGAAGTCATTATCGACACCAAGGTTATATTCTATAATAAACGTTGTACATAAATATAGTCATATATAGTTAAATATAGTCTTTTGTCTCCTGAAATTTGGGTGACTGTTGAGATAATTTAATAATGTCTGTGATTATAGAAAATCAAATAGCCACGCATAGTCTAATGATCTGACTTCAATAGGGTGAAATTCCACCGACTGACACGCTACCTCTAGATACATAAGAACCTATGTCCAAGCCTCTGTTTTATGACCAAGCAGAAATTGAATCAGGGAGATAATCATGCAAAGAGGTAAAGAAAAGCAGCTCTGTTATGTCTTTGACTATGAGATAGAGAAGCCAGTGCGTTGGGCGGGTTCCCCGACAGTCACGCAACAGGCGTTGTGTTTTAGTGCCTCCTCCGGAGGAGCTGCGCTAACACGAGCGTCAGGGTAATACCTGCAAAATAAGGATATGTCTTATGTGACTATATTTTTATGAACTATAACTTGAGTTCAACCTCAAATTTACCTAAAAAAAATACACTCAAACATGAAAGTTTTCAAGGTACTGCAGGTTTCTGTAATTAAGATTACCGAGTCTCCACTGAAGCTCAGTATTCAAGCAGAGGGACTGACTGCAACTTCCGGATGGACAAATCCTCGTTTAGATAACTCAGCCGATCCTAATCCAGATGATTCAGTCCTAGAATTTAGTTTTGACGCTGATAAACCATCAGATATTAGTCTTCCACGCTTAACGCCAATTATGGCTACTGTGGATTTTACACCGACCAATGGTGCAGATGCGGTAATTGTTTCGGCCCGCATTAATTCCATTACTGTTCATGCTGGTGAGTTTATCACACCAGGCCAGGCAAGCTCTCAACCGACAACATTGGCAGTAGGAGAAGAAGAGCCTCAATTTACTACATTGGCATTAGGGGAGGAAGAACCAAGTACACGAGCATTAGGAGAGGAAGGCCCTCAACCAACTACATATGCACTAGGAGAGGAAGGCCCTCAACCAACTACATATGCACTAGGAGAGGAAGAACCTCAAGCTACGACATTGGCAGTAGGAGAGGAAGGCCCTCAACCAACTACATATGCAGTAGGAGAGGAAAGCCCTCAACCAACTACATTGGCATATGGAGAAGAAGAATCTCAAGCTACAACATTGGCAGTAGGAGAGGAACAACCTCCTCAAGCAACTACATTGGCCTATGGAGAAGAAGAATCTCAAGCCACGACATTGGCAGTAGGAGAGGAACAACCTCCTCAAGCAACTACATTGGCCTATGGAGAAGAAGAATCTCAAGGCACAACATTGGCAGTAGGAGAGGAACAACCTCCTCAAGCAACTACATTGGCAGTAGGAGAAGAACAACCTCAACCGACAACAAAGGCAGTAGGGGAAGAGGGACCTACCACAATGGTAGTTGGTGAAGAGGGTGGTCCTTTTGGTCGGTACTAATAGATATCTCCGTTAACGAAGTCAGAATTTAGAAGTTAACCCACCCCTAACCCCTCCCTCGAGGGGAACTAGTGCCGCTACGCGGAAGTCAGAAGTCAGAAGTATTGATTGGCAAGGCTCTTAGGATTTTGTAACTGGTCAGTTATTTCCGCCATTCTGCACTAGGGGATGCACGAGCAACTCTCCAAAAATATTGCACCTTAAAAAGGCAGGGTTGCGCGACGCACATTATTTTGATCGTCAAAAATAAAATCAATTATCGTGCATAAATCATCAATTATTTCCCCCTACTTTGTACGGGCTTTGCATACAACGTCCCTACGACCTATTCCCTCTTTTTCGGAGAGGTCTAATGATTAAATCAGGAGATGGTGGATGTTTGCTAGTTGCAGGTGGGAGGTTAGATCCGAATCTAACTCGACTAATTGAAATTGCTAAAAGTCAAGAGGTTTCTGTTTGCGAAGTATTCCATGGGCAAGAAGAGAGTCCAGAGTTTTCATGGCATCTTACTCAGGGACAACCGAGAATAAAAGACCGAGTTATATCGGCAACTGGAGCGTTTATTCGGTATGATGTTTTTGGTAATTTGAGCGCTCCCAAATCTGGAGCATCACAACGGGCCTCTGGTTGGTATCAAACTCTCTATGGTTGGTTACTCTCACAACCTAAGATCCGTTTGTTCAATCGTAACCATTTACCTGCGGTTGGCAATAAGCCAGCAATGCTGATTTTAGCCCAAAAGTTAGGGTTGCTCATCCCTGATACTTTGATTACAAATGAAGCTGATGAATTGGGCAAATATTCTGCGGGGAGTGCAATTGCCAAGCCAGTTGCAGGGGGTGATTTTTGTTATTCCCTAGAAAAATTGCATTCCTCTATCCAGTTTCGGAATGGTTGTGCAGCAATGCCAGCTATTGTCCAAAATAAATTAGTCGCGCCAGAAATTCGGATATATATAGTAGGAAATTATGCCTTTGCTTTTGAAATTCGTAGTCAGCATCTAGATTATCGGGTTCAACCAGATGCTGAAGTTATTCCTCTCGCAACACTGCCAGATGAAGTGGAGTTATTACGAAAATTAATGGCAAGTTTAAAGATGGATTTTGGGGCCGCTGACTTCAAAACAGATCCAAAAACGAAGCAACTTGTATTTTTAGAACTGAATAGTTCACCTATGTTTGTTAGGTTCGATCAAATGGTCAAGGGGTCCTTATGTGAAGCAATGATTCAGACTTTGGTCGGATAGGGCTATTCATTAATTGATAATTGATAATGGATAATTGATAATTACCTCGGGTTTTAACAGAAACGGAATTGAATATAAGGAGATATTATTTTTTTCTTTCCCCTTAAAAGGGGAGGCTTTAAACCAGAATTATTTAATAATTAATAATTAATAATTCGGTAACTGTTGTCAATAATCTGGTATAATCTATAAGAATATCTAATTATATGGCGGTCAGTTTGCTCCGCAACGCTAGCGCGAACTGACCGTGACAGCTTCCGGACTGGAGAACGCCGACGTTGCCAGGTTGAAGCAGGAATAGAACAGATAATCATAGATTTCTATAGATTATCGTAGGTTTCTAAGAACGGTTTTCATTAAAAATCTCCAGAAAAGGTTTTCAAACCCTATAAACAAGTTAAGATTTAGGTAAACAAAAAAAAGCTGACGGCTGATAGCTGATAGCTAATTGCTATAAAAAACTGTGAACTCAATAGAATCTTTCTTAAAACGCTTTGAACACTTTGGCGTTGAGCTTGGTCTGGAACGCATCTACCAACTCTTAGATAACTTAGGAAACCCTCATCAACAGATACCCATTATTCATGTCGCCGGGACAAATGGTAAAGGTTCTGTCTGTGCTTACTTATCCTCGATCCTCACAGCAGCAGGATATAAAGTTGGACGTTACATTTCACCCCATCTTGTAGACTGGACAGAGCGTATTTGCCTTAATGAACAACAAATTTCTACTACTCAACTAGAAGAGTTATTAAAAGAAGTAGAAGCAGCTATTAATCCAGAAAAACCTTCACCCACTCTGTTTGAAGTTATTACTGCGGCAGCTTGGTTATATTTTGCTCAACAAGAGGTAGATGTAGCAGTTGTAGAAGTAGGGTTGGGAGGAAGACTAGATGCCACAAATGTCTGTCAACAACCAATGGTAACTGTTATTACTTCAATTAGTTGGGAACATTGGCAAAGGTTGGGTCCTACTTTGGCTGATATTGCTGGTGAAAAAGCGGGTATTCTTAAACCAGGATGTCCTGCAATAATTGGGAAATTACCGCCAGAAGCGGAAAAAGTAGTACAAAAGCGGATTAATGACTTGGGATGTCCCGCAGTTTGGGTAAAATCTGCTGAATTATTAGAGGGGAGTAGAGGAAAAGATTATCTGCCAATGGCTCATTATCAAGGTATTGAATATCCACTCCCATTACTTGGAGATGTACAGTTAATCAATTCAGCGATCGCTATTGAGACAATTCATATTCTGGAAAAACAAGGTTGGCAGATTTTTCCCACAGCAATTAAACAAGGGATAGCTAATACTAAATGGCCAGGGCGTTTGCAATGGGCGAAATGGCAAAACCGTAAATTATTAATTGATGGCGCTCATAATACTGCTGCTGCCCAAGTATTGGGGAGATATGTCAGGACACTTAATTACCCATCCATCAGTTGGGTTATGGGTATGCTTTCAACTAAGGAACATTCAGAAATTTTTCGCGCTTTGATTAGACCGGGCGATCGCTTGTACTTAGTTCCTGTCCCAGACCATAGTTCGGCTGATACGGGCCAGCTTACTACTATAGCTAAGAATATTTGCACAAAATTAGCATCTTGTCAAGCTTATCCCAATTTAACGACCGCGATGGAAGAGGCTGTGGCTGAAAGTAAAAATCCGATCGTTTTATGTGGTTCTCTATATTTATTAGGACATTTTCTAGCAACTAGCAGGAACTAAAGACCCTACTACTGAAATGTCTGTTTTTGTGTTTGCTAAATACAGGTATTTATGAATAATTGCCTCAATTTTTTCTAAGTTTACTGGTTTATTTATAAATTCAGAACACCCTACAAACTGAGCGCGAACTCGATCGACTACACTACCTCTTCCAGTGAGAATTATTATAGGAATATTTTTTAAATGAGGTATTCTACGAAGTTGGCTGCAAATTTCATAGCCATTAGCAATAGGCATTTCTATGTCTAAAAATATTAAATCTGGCTGTATTTTTATGAGAGTAGACACAGCCAATGCAGACTTTTGAATGCCTATAAATTGATAGCCTTTTTTTGTAACAATTTTTTCCATAACTTGATTAACTATGGAGCAATCATCTATACAAACTACTAATTTTTTCTGGCTCTTGATAATAGTTTCTGGCAGTTGTGAATTTTTTGTTTGAATCTCTTTTGTTTGTCTGTTTAGTGCCTCAATTTTCACTACAGATAATGCAGGTAAATCTGGTACATCAGTCAACTGAATTATATCTTGATGCACATAATTCATAAATATTTTAGTTAGCTTTAATAAATCCCGGTCTAAGTAAAAAGCTAAATCTCGCAGTGTTAGTTTTTTACTAATTAATATCTGCAATTTTTGGTATGTCAAAGCTGATGTATATTGTTCTAAGAGTTCGGGTTTACTCAATACAGGAGATAAATTGGGAGAATACTTTTGTAAATTTGCCTCGCACCAAGCTTGCCATATTGGCTTAACTTTTTCAAAAGCTTCATAGATACTCAAGCGAAAAATTGGTTGTTTCATTTCCGCTTGTAGATGACAAGTGAGAGAGGTGATTTTTAAAGTATCTAAATGATCTTGCTGAATTAAATCAAACAATACTTCTATCAGGGTGTTTTTAATTATACATATAGCTCGTGAAAGTGATATTTTTTCTTGTTTAAGTAGATTATTAACTATGTAATATTGCCAGCTTTCACAAACATCGTATGTGTATAAACTAAGAGTTTCCAGAGAAATGCGGGGGCAACATTTAGTGCAATTTCTGCGCCATCTTCGCCAGGAATTACTACCACCTGTCGCCCAAGTTATACAACCCCTATAAAAATATAATTGCCATACTTGTCCATCCGTATTTTGGAGTTCTACCTTACCACTAAATTGTTTAGGTATTAAACGGATTAAATGTTTAAAAAATCTAGCTGTAGTTGGTTTTGTTGTCATAATCATTCTTCAATACTCCATCAATGCAGTCCTGAGTTCTGTATTCTTGATTCTTCTGAATTTTATAATAATTTCATTTGAGTTGCTTCAAAAACATGGTTGCTTTTAGGCAACAGGTCATTTCAGTTATCAGTTATCAGTTATCAGTTATCAGTTAGCCCCATAAGGTCGTAACTTCGGACTTCAGTACCTCTTGCAATAAGAAGGCTTGAGGTTAGGAATATTCTCTTTCTCTTGGTCTCAAGGTTGGCCGGACTTTTTACTTCACGCTTCCTCAAAAGTGCTTTAATTAATGGATAATGGATAATGGATAATGGATAATTACCTCTCCCTAAAAGCTATCCCTGATAAGGAACTCCTGAAAACTTTGTGGAGAGAGTGGGAAGGGTGGCGAGTTTGGGGAGTTTGGGGGGCAAAAATAGGGAAGATATTTTTAGGAAAAACACGAAAAATGATTTTTTGAGTTATTACACTCTAGTTTATAGCAAATAAAGGGCAAGTTGATTTTCTGGAGATGTCTAATAAAAAATGTTACAAATGAGTAAGTGGAAATTTTTGCCAGGTATTGATTTTTCCATAGCAGCCATTTTGAAAATTGGTATAAGAGGGGAAATCAAAAGCTGATAATCTAATATAGAATTCGGTCACATAATATATCTTTATAATTCTATAATTACTTTAATATTCAATCTCCCCTACTCCCCATCTACCTACTTCCAACTATGTAATAAGTATTCAACCGAATTTGATAAAGACTTTTAGCTATTATATTAGTAGGACTTAAAAAAAACCGAGTCATAAAACAGTCTCAAATATATATAGGCAGAGGGTTTCACCTCCAAAAGGTATAATTCCTTAATTGTCAAGGGTTTTCCTACAGAATACTGCGCAAACACCATAAAATGCCTAAGTAGCATTAGGTAGTTTTTGTAATTTTTAAATATACCAGGGCGCACTACTAGCGTGTCTAGGCTAAATTTGTGGGTAAAACCCAACGCTATAATCCCCCCTAACCCCCAGCAGGGTCAATTTATTGTCGTCAGAGAAAAAAGGAGGAGGGAGTGGGGAGTGTGGGAGATGTGGGAAGTGTGGGAAGGACAGGACCTCATAAAAAATAGGGTTGCAAATATTCTCTGACGACAAAGAATTAGCCCTGCTCTAACCTCCCTTGGAAAGCTATCCCTGATAAGGAACTCCTGAAAACCTTGTGTGCAGCAGGGGAGTAGGGGAGTAGGGAGTAGGGGAGAAGGGAGAAAGAATCAATAAAGAAAAGGAAAAACTACTTAATTTATCAAAAAATCTACTTTTTAATACACTTTTTCTCTGGCAAAATCTTTGAAATGCTAGTACATAAATTGTCTATAATGTCTACGTTTTATGTTAAGAAAGATGTTTATAAAGCATAGCTTGGAAAGGGGGGAAAGGTCTATATTTTCTAAAATTTACCCACATTTTCAAGCTAGACGAGCTACTACTGGACTGTTTCACCTAAAATAGTGCATTAGCTTTTTTCGTCACCCCATCCCCCCATCACCCCCAAATTCCCCTCCTGGGAGGGGTTAGGGTGGGTTCCCATCACCCCATTTTCTAATGCAACATTTAAGATGAAACAGTCCACTATTAGCGCGTTTCAGCTAAAACTGTGCATTAGATGGGAAGGGTGGGAAGTGTGGGGAGGGTGTGGAGTCTCGGAAGGGTGGGGAGAAAAAGACACCTAGAAATAAAAATAAGAGTGCACCATTTTAGATGAAACAGTCCACTACTGGACCGACACACCTTAAATGGTGCATTATATGGGGAGTGTGGGGAGGGTGGGAAGTGTGGGAAGGGTGGGGAGAAAAAGACATCTACAAACAAAAAATCAATTGCACCATTTTAGATGAAACAGTCCACTACTACAAATTAGAAAACAGAACTAGAGCTGCTTAATTTTTTCTTGAATATTATAATTTTTTTTCGATAAATAATTTATTATCTAACTTTTCATCAAAAAAATAAATGGTCCATGAACCGCTCAACTAAACTTACTCAAACTTACTCAAAGGTCTGAAAGCTTAGTTGCTCGTAGTGGGTCAAGCACTACAGGGTTAAACGGCAAACCCTTTATTCCCCAAAAACATCGGGAATTACTTTTCTAATAATATTAAATGCTCATTCACATCAGTATTTAATAACTTATTATCTCCTGTTTTATACAATCCTCTGACTATTCTTTTTCCTTTAAATATCGGTTTTGACTCACCATATACTTATCCCTTAAACAACCGAAATATTTCAATGGTTGATTTGAAGTTAAACTCTAGACTTACCTGTTATATTAATAATGAGAAATCAAGCCTCTTAAAAAACTTTTCTCTTTATATCTTCTTCCCTATATTCCCGATAAATTATCCCATTCAAATGCTGCATCAGCGATCGCCTCTTCAACAGTTTTTTCTGCCAACATAGCTGCCTGTAAATTTTGAGAAATAATCTGTTTCAACTTATTCACATTTTTAACTGGTGGAAGTAAAACTTCTGCTTTAAGCATTTGATTAGCACTAATAATTCGAGCCTTATCTTGAGTAGAAGCATCAGAAGGAAGATTTTGAAAATAATTATTCTCTAAAGTCTGAGTTATAGAAGGTAGAACATTAGCCTCTTGAGTAAAAGCCGTTTGATTTTGATTGTTAGTGATAAACAAAGCAAATTTCAGCGCTCGGTCTGGTAGTTTAGTATTACCAGAAATAGCTAAATTCATTAGCATAATACTATTTTTACCAGTTTCACCTGTAATTTGAGATACAGGTTTTGAGACTTGTCCAATCTCTGGTGCATTTTCAGATATTGCCTCGATCGCTTCCGACCCAGAAAACAACATAGCTATTTCTCCAGATAGATATAAATCTATACCAGCCTGACTTCCTTTTGTCAATACTTCCTTTGGTAATAGCCCATCTTGATATAGATCGACCCAATACTTAAATACTGCCCGACCAGTTGGAGTATTAAAAGCAGCCTTTCCATCAACATCTAATAGTTTTACTCCCATCTTGCCAAAAGATTCTAGTACCTCTGACAATTCTTCTGGTAGAAAAGAAATAAAAAATGCGTACTTATCAGTTTTTTCTTTAATCTGTTTAGCCACCTCTGCTAACTCTGAATAATTTTTGGGAGGTTGCTCTAGTCCTGCTTGTTGAAATAGCTGAGAATTATAAATAGTTATATTTGTTGTAGCATACCAGGGGATACCAAAACTTTTACCATTAATTTGACTAGCCTGCCAAAGGTTAGATAAATATTGATTTTTACCGAATCTGATAATATAGTATCCAAATTTAACCAAGCATTAGTTTCAGTCAATAGATATCCAAAACTTGAGTTAAGATTAACCACATCTGGAAGATTTTTTGCCAAAATAGCACTCTGAGTTTTCTTTTCCATAACTGACCAAGGTATATCAACCCATCGTACTGATAAATCTGGATTATCAGTTTCAAAATCAGTAATCAATTGATTAAAATAATTCGTAAATTGAGGTTGAAGCTGTATCGTCCAAAACTTAATTTCTTGAGTATTGAAGTTACTAGGAGAGAGAGTGGTGCAACTAATCAAAAATGTTAAAATTAGTCCGAATGTAGCAAATAACCTAAACCGTTTCCCTTTAACGATGTAAAACATTTTATAAAATTTAAAAAGTATCTGAAATATAGTTATTTTATTGAAACTGTGAGAGATTGTACACTTTGAATAACTAGGTAACAATCAAATTATTATATAATTTTTGATTACTATCTGTTTGTCTATTTGTAAGCATTCAGGATTCACCAGTCAGCTTTATTACCCTATCTAGATGATTTGCTCGTCAAAAAAATTAGATTAAATTTAAGCTGTAACATGATGATATTTAAAATCACTTAACTGTCTATAGTGTTTTCAAATGAGATGTAAATATAGATAGACCATTTAATTGATTCAAAACAGCCATAATTCATAGCTCTAATTATGGCAAATTAAAAAAACACATTTGTATTAAATTAAAATCAGGAAAACCATGGTTAATTACTTAAAAACTTATTAAAAAAGCAACCAGGAATAGGAGTAGAGATAGGCCCAGAAAGAATAAATATTGCTGAAATTCGTAAACAAGGAGACAAACTAAAGTTAGTAACCCTTGCCACAGTAGAAGTACCAGAAGATGTATTTTTAGAAGGTCAAATAGTTGATGCTCCTACAGTATCAGAGCTAATAGAGTCAATTATAGAAGAAAATAATATCAAGACCAGAAGAGTAGCAACAGCAATTCCCGGCAGAGAAGCAGTAACTCGTGTAATACCTGTACCAGCAGAATTAAACGACCAAGAATTGCAAGATTATATGAATCAAGAAGCAGGTTTATACTTACCATTTCCCAGAGAAGAAGCAGATGTAGACTACCAAAAATTAGGAATAATAGTAGATCCAAATGATGATTTAGAAAAAGTACAAGTAGCCTTAGTAGCAACTAGAAAAGAAGTAACAGATAGCTACATAGAAGTATTCACCCAAGCAGGATTAGCAATAGATGTTTTAGAAGTAAGTAACTTTGCCTTAATCCGAACAGTAAAAGATATACTTCAACAGTATGGACCCCAAGAAGCAACAGTAATAGCAGATTTAGAATTTGACAGTACTGAACTTGCTATCGTAGTAGATGGAGTACCTCAATTTAACCGGACAATTCCCATTGGTACTTATCAAATGCAATCTTCCTTAAACGAAGCAATGAACTTACCTCCAACCAGAGATACCAGCGAACTACTGGGAATGACCGTTCCAGTATTAGATACAATGGGAGTCACAGGAAACGAACCAAACCCCGGAACTAATGCCTTACTAAAAGTATTAGCAGAATTAGGGGATGAGCTACGACGCTCAATAGATTTTTATCTCAATCAATTTGAAGATTTGGAGGTGGCACAATTATTATTAACAGGGTCGGGTGCAGCAATAGGACAAATAGATGACTTTTTTATGCAACGTTTAAGTTTACCTGCATCTAAAGTCGATCCAATAGAAACTTTAGCCCTAGAAATAGAACAAGAAATTCCACCAGAACAACGTTCTAGTCTAGGAGTGGTATTAGGTTTAGGATTAAGAGAGGTTTAAATTAATTATGTATGGCTTAGATATAAATTTTCTCAACGACCGCCCAGAATATAAAAAAGATATTCCCAAACCCGATCGTGATGGACCATCACTAGAAGACCCCAAACCAATTCTAATTGGGGCTGCAGTAGCAGTAGCAGTTAATGGTCTAGTTGCTGGTGGATGGTTCTATCTCAATCGAGTAAACACCAAATTACAGGCAGACCTAGACAAATTAAATGGCGAATTGAGCAAACTAAACGCCCAAATTAAAGATATAGAAGCAATCAAAGAAAAGACTAAAACATTTAAAGCAGAAGCAAAAGCCTTAGCAACAGTTTTTGACCAAATTAAACCATGGTCAGCTTTATTGGGAGAATTTGGCACCCTAATACCTAGTGGGGTCAAAATAGCTAGTATCGAACAAAAAGAACCAAAAATAGTTGCTCCAGCAGCATCAAAAGATCCAAAAGGGGATAAAAGAACAGGCAGCAGCGCCACCAAAACCAACAGCAACTGTATCATTTTCGGGAACTGCAGATTCTTATGGCCAAGTCAATGACTTTTTATTGCTACTGCAAAATTCTCCCTTTTTCCAAGGAGAAAAAACAAAACTAATTAGTGCTACGAAAAAAGCCAATCCAACCAGACTAGAATTACAAGAATCTAGGTCAACTTTAGCCCCAGATATACCAGAATTACCACAAGTAGTTGAATATAAAATAGAAACAAATCTCAGCCCTTTAGGCGCATCAGAATTATTGCCTCAATTAAAAAGTCAAGGAGCAATTGGATTAGTAGATAGAATAGAAACATTAACAGAAAAAGGAGTATTTTAAAAATGGTAGTAGCAAATGAATGGAATCCAGAACTAGAAGAACAAGAAGGAGAATTAGGGGGTCCGAAAATATTCGGCATCTCACTCAAAGACCCCAGATTTCTCGGAGCAGTTATTGGCGTTGTCGGGTTAGGAGCAGCAGGATTTTTAGCATATAGTCAGCTCAAACCTGCCATTGAAAAAAGTGCTGCATTAAGAACAGAAATACAGACAGCAGAAAATACTATAAAAGAACAGAAAAAACAAATAAAAGAACGACCAAAAGCAGAAGCAGAAATGGTAGAAGCTGAGAAACAAAGAGAAGACGTAACCAGCTTATTTGCCAGTGAAAAAACCATGAAAACTCTGCTGTACGATATGAATAAGCTGATCGATCAAATTAATACAGGTATTAGGGATGAAGACCGACAGGCAAAAATGATTAAATTTCAACCAGTAGAGTCAAAAGATGGCAACTATATAGTTAACGATAATTCATTAGGACCACTGGTAAATGGTAAATTAAAGCGACGAGAATTCAAAGTAGAATTTGAAGGAACTTATGCCCAAACAAGAGCCTTTATGATTGCTTTGGAGCGAATGCAAACATTACTGGTAGTAAAAAACTTAAGAACTAAACTACAGCAAGGAAATCAAATTATCGAAGTTGAATGGAGACAAAATAGATTTGTACCAGTCAGTCAACCAGAAAGTAGACTCAGAACATCCTTTGATATGCACGCTCTGTTGGCTTTAAGCGAACAAGAATCATTGGCTAAACCAGAATCGGCCAAACCAGAAGAGCAATAAACCTACATTCTGCACGACAAAACGTAGCAGCAAAATATAAGTCAAAAGTCAAAATTCAAAAGTTAAAAGTCAGAAATAATAAGAAGTAAGAAGTAAGAAGAAAATTATAGTGGTCAATAGGAGTCAAGGATTCAGTAAGTATTTATGCTGCCATAAGTAATCTGGAATTTGACTCCTGAACTACAGAACGTAACAGAAAAAGATAAGTAAACAGTCAAAAGTCAACAGTCAAAAAATATAAGTCAAAAGTCAAAAGTTAAAAGTCAGAAATAATAAGAAGTAAGAAGTAAGAAGAAAATTATAGTGGTCAATAGGAGTCAAGGATTCAGTAAGTATTTATGCTGCCATAAGTAATCTGGGAATTTGACTCCTGAACTACAGAACGTAACAGAAAAAGATAAGTAAACAGTCAAAAGTCAACAGTCAAAAAATATAAGTCAAAAGTCAAAAGTTAAAAGTCAGAAATAATAAGAAGTAAGAAGTAAGAAGAAAATTATAGTGGTCAATAGGAGTCAAGGATTCAGTAAGTATTTATGCTGCCATAAGTAATCTGGGAATTTGACTCCTGAACTACAGAACGTAACAGAAAAAGATAAGTAAACAGTCAAAAGTCAACAGTCAAAAAAATATAAGTCAAAAGTCAAAAGTCAAAAGTCAGAAATAATAAGAAGTAAGAAGTAAGAAGAAAATTATAGTGGTCAATAGGAGTCAAGGATTCAGTAAGTATTTATGCTGCCATAAGTAATCTGGGAATTTGACTCCTGAACTACAGAACGTAACAGAAAAAGATAAGTCAACAGTCAAAAGTCAACAGTCAAAAAATATAAGTCAAAATTCAAAAGTCAAAAGTCAGAAATAATAAGAAGTAAGAAGTAAGAAGAAAATTATAGTGGTCAATAGGAGTCAAGGATTCAGTAAGTATTTATGCTGCCATAAGTAATCTGGGAATTTGACTCCTGAACTACAGAACGTAACAGAAAAAGATAAGTCAACAGTCAAAAGTCAACAGTCAAAAAAATATAAGTCAAAATTCAAAAGTCAAAAGTCAGAAATAATAAGAAGTAAGAAGTAAGAAGAAAATTATAGTGGTCAATAGGAGTCAAGGATTTAGCAAGTATTTATGCTGCCATAAGTAATCTGAGAATTTGACTCCTGAACGACAGAACGTAGCAGAAAAATATAAGTCAAAATTCAAAAGTCAAAAGTCAGAAATAATAAGAAGTAAGAAGTAAGAAGAAAATTATAGTGGTCAATAGGAGTCAAGGATTTAGCAAGTATTTATGCTGCCATAAGTAATCTGAGAATTTGACTCCTGAACGACAGAACGTAGCAGCAAAATATAAGTCAAAACTCAAAACTCAAAACTCAAAACTCAAAACTCAAAACTCAAAACTCAAAACTCAGAAATAATTAAGAAGTAAGAAGTAAGAAGAAAATTATAGTGGTCAATAGGAGTCAAGGATTTAGCAAGTATTTATGCTGCCATAAGTAATCTGGGAATTTGACTCCTGAACTACAGAACGTAGCAGCAAAATATAAGTCAAAACTCAAAACTCAAAACTCAAAACTCAAAACTCAAAACTCAGAAATAATTAAGAAGTAAGAAGTAAGAAGAAAATTATAGTGGTCAATAGGAGTCAAGGATTTAGTAAGTATTTATGCTGCCATAAGTAATCTGAGAATTTGACTCCTGAACGACAGAACGTAGCAGAAAAATATAAGTCAAAATTCAAAAGTCAAAAGTCAGAAATAATAAGAAGTAAGAAGTAAGAAGAAAATTATAGTGGTCAATAGGAGTCAAGGATTTAGCAAGTATTTATGCTGCCATAAGTAATCTGAGAATTTGACTCCTGAACGACAGAACGTAGCAGCAAAATATAAGTCAAAACTCAAAACTCAAAACTCAAAACTCAAAACTCAAAACTCAGAAATAATTAAGAAGTAAGAAGTAAGAAGAAAATTATAGTGGTCAATAGGAGTCAAGGATTTAGCAAGTATTTATGCTGCCATAAGTAATCTGAGAATTTGACTCCTGAACGACAGAACGTAGCAGCAAAATATAAGTCAAAACTCAAAACTCAAAACTCAGAAATAATTAAGAAGTAAGAAGTAAGAAGAAAATTATAGTGGTCAATAGGAGTCAAGGATTCAGTAAGTATTTATGCTGCCATAAGTAATCTGAGAATTTGACTCCTGAACGACAGAACGTAGCAGAAAAATATAAGTCAAAACTCAAAACTCAAAACTCAAAAGTCAGAAATAATTAAGAAGTAAGGAGTAAGAAGAAAATTATAGTGGTCAATAGGAGTCAAGGATTCAGCAAGTATTTATGCTGCCATAAGTAATCTGAGAATTTGACTCCTGATCGAGGTAAATGAAGATAATTTATATAGTATAAATACTTAAGCAAGCTGCGGATTTTATACTGATTTTCATGTTACAAATTGAAGTGCAGAATGTGGGATAAAATAAAAGTTAACGTAATTTGCTAAAAACTACGGTACTCTTTGTTCTTAAAAATACTTAGGGCTTGCTTATTAAATCTAAAAGTATTTACAGATAAAGGTTTTAGCCTTTTTGGGGTCGAATTGTAGTGCCTGGTTTTCAGCTCTTCACGCTCAAAAAGTTAGTATTTTAGGTGCATAGTTGGGCAGAACAATCTTGAGACAATTCTTACTCCTACCTCCTCTAAATTCCCTTTTATCCTGTCTTCCCCTCCCCTCCAGGGAGGGGTTAGAGGTGGGTTGGGAGAGGTTAGGGGTGGGTTGTCTCCTGTCTCCTGTCTCCTATCCCTACCAAAAGACTTTCCATACGCAAACCCTACTTATGCATTTTACTCTTTCTGGACGAACTCCCTGATTCAATTTCTGCTTGGTCATAATACAGAGGCTTGGATGTAGGTTCTTATGTGTCTAGAGGTAGCGTGTCAGTCGGTGGAATTTCACCCTATTGAACTCAGATATTTGACTCTAGAGGCTATTTGATTTTCTATGATCGATCGCCGACAAAGTTAGATTATCTTAAATATTCGCCCAAATTTCTAGAGACAAGAAACTATATTTAACTATATATTATATTTCTGTTGAATTTTTATTATACTCTAGCCAAACACCAAAAATTTCCTAATCATCACCTAGCGTGGAGTGAGGACAGTGAAACAGCAAATTCAATTTAGTAGTGGACTGTTAAGTGGGGTAGCTGCAGTAATCATCGCCCAGACACCAGCTTTTGCAGTCACACAAATCACCCAAGTTCAGTTAAGTTCAGTAGAAGGCGGCGTGAACATCGTCCTAATGACAAACAATGGCGATCGCCCCGAAGTTTTCTCAGTAAATAGAGATAACTCTTTCGTTGCAGACATAATAAATGCCCAACTAAGCATTCCCGAAGGCAACAAATTTCGGAAAGATAGTCCAGCACCAGGCATAAAATATGTAGAAGTAATGCAGGTAGATGCCAACAGCGTGCGGGTAGTCATCCAAGGTATAGAAGGCCCTCCCAGAGGCAGAATAATTCAAGGAGGTGGCCAAGGAATTATTCTGAGCGCTGCTGCAGGTTCAGGAGAAGTAGCTCAAGCATCTACACCTAAACCTAATAGCTTTCCCCCACCCTCAGAAGCATCTGAACCTGCACCCCCACCTGTACAACCGGAACCTACTGTAGTACCTCCAAGAGAAACCACTACAGCCCAAGAACCAAACGTATTATTACCAGATTCTGAACTAACAGGAGATGGTTTCCCCACCTTACCAGGACAACCATCCCCCAGTGAAGTCCCCCCTTTTCAACCACGAGCAGTAGCACCACCAGTAGGTGACATCGCAATATCCAATATTAATCCCTCAGTAGAAGTTATAGATTTAGGCACACAAGAAAGAATACCTCGTTTAGTATTGCGAGATGCTCCAGTCAGAGATGTTTTAGCTTTATTAGCTAGGGCTGCCGGGTTGAATGTAGCCTTCAGTTCAGGTGGGGAAGAAGAAACTGGACCTAGCATCTCTCTGGATATTGAAAATGAGTCTGTTCAAGATGTTTTTAACTATGTTCTACGTCTAAGTGGGTTGCAGGCCAACCGAGTAGGGAATACAGTATTTGTGGGGCAAGAGTTACCAACAGAAGCCAGAAATGTTGTAGTTCGTTCTTTCCGCTTAAACCAGGTTACAGCCCAAGCTGCTGCAGGTTTCTTAGTTAGTATGGGAGCTGAAAGTGCAATTGTGACAAGTCAGCCAGTAACTCAGGTGAATACAGTTAATATTCCAGGAACTAATCAGGCAATTACAAATACAGAAACAATTGAAAGAACAGTTATTCAGCCTCTACGTTACGACCCCCAAGATGCTCCCCCATTGTTAAAAGGTTTACAAGTAGTAACTGATAGCCGACTTAATAGTGTGACTTTAGTAGGACCACCACAACAAGTAGAGATTGCTGCTGCCCAACTGGTACAGCTAGATTTACGACAGAGGCAAGTAGCTGTAAACGTCAAGGTTATAGATATTAATTTAGCAGCAGACGAAAACTTTAATAGTAGTTTCTCCTTCGGAGTTAACGACAGTTTCTTTATTAACGATAATGGGGCAGCATCTCTGAATTTTGGCAGTCTCCAACCTGCTACTATTACACAACAAAATGCTAGTCCTCTTTCTCGTCCTGTCACTGGTAACCCACTTGCTGGAAACGACCCATTCTTTGATAGCCAACGTACATTTGACGTTCCATTTACAGGTATCCCTAACGTCAATCAAGGTAGAGGTACTTTCCTCAGACCAATAGCTCCCACAACAAGCGAACCTACAAGAGTTGGGATTACAGATTATGAACCATCAGAGGTAGAAATTACTGACGATGGAATATTGGAGGTAGAACTAGGAGAGGCAGAATTTGGCTTATTTCCCCAGATTTTGTATCCAAGGCGATTTCTTGGTCAACTAAGGGCTACTGTTACCAGCGGTAATGCTAAAATTCTCACCGACCCAACTTTAGTGGTTCAGGAAGGAGAAATAGCTAGTGTCAGACTTGTAGAAAATATTGTCAGAAGTATTGACAGTAATTTTACAGATGATGGAGGTACAACTCGAGAAACTAGAACTGTTAGATTTGAAGATGTAGGTCTAACCCTAGCTATACAAGTAGAGAGAATAGACGATAATGGCTTTGTAACTGTAACTGTTAATCCAGAAGTGAGTTTTATTTCCCAGAGGATACCAACAGATGCTGATAATGCAAGTGAATTTGGTACAGAAATAGCCAGGCGTCGGGTAGAATCTGGCAGAATTCGCCTACGGGATGGACAAACTCTGATTATTTCTGGCATTATTCAAGAGCAAGAAAGAACGACAATCAGCAAAGTACCTATTTTAGGAGATTTACCAATAATTGGTCCTCTCTTCCGCAGTAGTCAAAATGACAATCAACGAGCAGAGACAATTGTCTTACTAACACCTCAAATACTGGATGATGGCGATCGCTCTTCTTGGGGTTATCGATTTAATCCTAGTCCAGATGCTTTGCAAATGATGGAAAGGGGTCAGCCAAGAACGCGTTAAGGTTAAATTTCAGGGATGGTCTATATTGATTGATTTAATTTGAACCATCCCACTTTGGTTGATTAAAAAACTACAACGTCTTAGTTTTAACTACTATCTCACCAAACCAGACTCCACTCATCTGCTGTACAATACCTACATAATTCCGGCACTCACTAGGTAAAACCTGGTAATGCCAGTCAAAGATGTTTGCTTCTTGCTTCAACCTGGGAGGCCGCCCTCTTCCAGTTCACAAGCGTAAATTTGGGTACAGCCTACCCTATTTTTTTGATTAACTTCCCCATACTGAGATAACACCAATGCCGCATTCAAGTCCCGGTCTATTCTCATTCCACAGTGAGGACAGTTAAAAGTACGGTCCTTTAACTTTAATTCTTGATGAATTTTACCGCAACTATGACAAGTTTTAGAAGATGGAAACCACTGGTCAGCTAGCACTATAGTTCCACCAGAAGCAACGATTTTGGTTGTCAATCGTTCCCTAAATTGATAAAATCCTTGGCGGGCTATAGACGCTGCCAATTTACCATTTTTCATCATACCTTTAACATTTAAACTCTCTAAGCAGACGTGCTTAACTTTACCCACTAAGAGTGTAGTAGTTTTCTCTATGAAATCCCTACGCACGTTAGCAATATGACAATGGTACTTCGCGAGTTTTTTGTAATATTTAATGGCATTTTTTGAAGGTGGTTTACCTTTACCTCCTAGTTGTTTATTCCTATTGCGCCATTGAAACTTAGCAATTTTTAATTGCTCTAGTTTAATAGAGTCTGGGAGACTTACAACTTCGGAGTCCCTCTTTTCTTGGTTTGCTATACTGGCAAATTGTTTGACCCCAACATCTATACCAAAAGTTTCGTATTGTCGCTCATCTAATAGAGGATGAACTGGCAACTGCTCGGCTTCAATACTAAAACTAACAAACCATTTTCCCCCTGTTCTACTAATAGTAAAAGTCTGACTTGCTGTGGAGTAAGGTATTGATTCCCATAATCTAAAAGTTCCTAATGTTGGTATTTTAATTTTTTTACCAGGACTAATAGTTACTTTTCCATTACTGTCATAAACCGTAAAAGATTGTCTGTCTTTTTTCCTTTTCAATTTAGGATATTTACTTATTCCTTCTTTATACCGTTTAAATGCTTCACCTAGATGTTGAAAAGCGCTTTGATAAATGCGAGAGGAATAATCATTTGTCCAGGCATATTCTGGTTGCTTTTTTACATAGTTAGTAAAGACTTTTTTAGCTTCTAAAATGCGTAATGTGTAACTCAAGCTAACTTTCTGACCACGTTTGTTAACTTTGGTCATGGCAGAAGTTCCATTAACCATATTGAGGCCATAGTTGTAAACAAAACGGGCATAACCAGCACACTGAGCCATAAGTGAGCGCTCTTGGTTATTGAGTTTTAATTCAAATTTTTTGGCGTACAATCAAATCACCTCCAAGCTTATTGTCAACTATTTTTTTGGCTAAGTAAAAAAAATCCCCTTTTTTTTTCAGTTCTTGCCGGAAATTGCCATAGATATTGATACTAGCAATCAGCTCCACCAATGGAAATTTTTCATCCTAGATCGGCAGATAGTTAGAGGCAAAAACCTTTTCACCCAGAGTGCTTTCCAGAATGAATTTGAGGCACCACAAAAATAAGAAAATCTGGAAAAAAAGTCCTTTAAGCAATCTACAACAGTTTTTTTGGCCCAAAATATAATTAAAAACTAAAGAAGTCTAGAAATCCACATAAATTAAAGGTTTCACCGTTCCAGATCGCCCAAGCACAGATTAGAATAAACCAGTGAAAGCTAGATTGTATGGGGTTTTCAGCAAAAAGATCCTGATGTTATCCCAAAAACTCATGCTTATGATAGGCAAGAGAAGAGAGGAAAGCATTACCAGTCAACAGGTCTGAGGTTTTGGTAGAAGAAACAAAAGGTTGAAGTTAATCACAAAAAGCCTGATAGTTAAAAACCTATCTATGGTATCCCAAGACCTTGCTTACCTGAACTTTAGATTTACTTGCTGCAAACTAAACCCCGCTAGAACATTCTGTCCAAATCAAAAAGGAGTATTTCAATGAACAAAGGCGAATTAGTTGACGAAATTGCAAAAAAAGCTGATGTCACTAAAAAGCAAGCCGATGCTGTACTTAGTGCAGCCCTAGAAGCTATTATGGAGGCTGTGGCCAGTGGAGATAAAGTTACCCTCGTGGGCTTTGGTTCATTTGAATCAAGAGAACGCAAAGCCAGGGAAGGTCGTAATCCCAAAACAGGTGACAAAATGGAAATACCTGAAACTACAGTGCCTGCTTTTTCTGCGGGTAAATCTTTCAAAGAGTTAGTAGCAGACAAAAACGGTAAATAATCATATCCAGCTTTGACTAAACCAGTACACGGAGGAAATTTAGCTTGGGCAGCCACAATAGCAGGTTGTCCAATATCTGCTATTCTTGATTTTTCTGCCAGTATTAATCCTCTAGGGCCACCAGATTCGGCTATCCATGCCATTCAAAGTCAGATCGGCAAACTCAGAGCTTATCCAGACCCTAGTTATCAGGAGTTAAAGAGAGCGCTGAGTCTAGCACATCCTCCTCTGACTCCAGAGTGGGTTTTACCTGGCAATGGTGCGGCCGAATTATTAACTTGGGCAGCTCTAGATTTGTCAAAGCTGGAGACAACTTATTTGGTAACGCCAGCTTTTGGTGATTATCGACGGGCCCTGCAAACTTTTACCGCTAATGTAGTTGAATGTCCCTTAATCATCGGGCGATCGCAATTACCTCAGTTGGAAATAGGAGCTGATACTAATAAAGGACTACTTCTCAATAATCCTCATAATCCTACGGGAATGTTGATGAAGCCTGAAGCAATTGTCCCTTATTTAGAAAAGTTCGGTTTGGTAGTGGTAGATGAAGCATTTATGGACTTCTTACCACCGCCTCAACTAGAAAGCTTGGTGTCATTGGTGACAGAATTTGATAATTTGGTCATTTTACGCTCTTTGACTAAATTTTACAGTTTACCTGGACTACGCCTTGGTTATGCAATTTCTCATCCTGAACGCCTTCGGAAATGGCAACAGTGGCGAGACCCCTGGCCTGTAAATACTTTAGCTATTGCCGCGGCTCAAGCAGTTTTACAAGACCAAGCATTTCAACGGCTAACTTGGGATTGGTTGGCAGATGCTCGTTCCCAGTTATTCCAAGGATTGGCGGAGTTACCGGGGTTAGAGCCATATCCCGGTGCAGCCAATTTTTTATTAGTTCATTCACAAAAGTCTGTTGACTGGTTACAGACAATATTACTGAAACGGCATAAAATTTTGATTAGAGATTGTTTAAGTTTTCCAGAATTGGGCGATCGCTATTTTCGAGTGGCTGTCCGTACCAAAGAAGAGAATCAAATGTTACTTGATGCTTTAGCAGAAATTTTGAATTGTTGAAGAAGGAAGAAGGAAGAAGAAAGAAGGAAGAAGGAAAAAGTGGATGGGGACTCAAACACCAACCAATTGTCAATACCCTGTAGACAGCTATCCCTGATCAGGAACTCCTGAAACCTTGATGGGAGGGTGGGTAGGATGGGGAGGTGTGGGGAGTGTGGTCCGTAAGAATATTCAAAAAAAGGCGTTGCATAGTGACGAATGATTTGACATTTTTGATGAACATAATTTTGGATTTGAGAATTGCTAGAATGATTAATATTAGGTTTTTTCGAGTCAAATTATCGACTAATTTTTGGCAATAGACATAGGCGTAAAAATCAAAAATAAAATCAATTATTATCCATAAATTATCAATTATTTCTCCCTGTTGCCTGTTGCCTTTCGGAGCTGTTGCCTCTTTTCTGGAGATGTCTAATATCATTCCATAATGTGCAACCCCCAAAAAAACGTCTAATTCAATACACTTTTCTGAGGAAAAAGCCTCTCAAACAACTTACACATAACTTCTCACTAATGTCCGCGTTTTATGTTAAGAAAGATGTTTATAAAGCATAGGTAGACAGAGGGGTATTAAACCCAAAAGAAAAAGATAAAAAATTGAATCGGTATCTGGGACTGGCGGAGATAAAGTGTATGATTTATTGATAATTCAGGAAATCTAAGTTTTGTCTACAGAGCATTCCGTAGGAAAAGTGGGGTTGCTGATTTGAGGTATGAAATTTAACTTTGGGTAAATTTTCAGCAAAAACATTAGTAAAAATTAGACCTATTTCTGACTCTAAAGTCACAGAAAAACTCTTTTCTGACTCCTGACTCCTATAAAATCATACATTTATTCAGCAACGCTGGAAAAGCTAATGGCAATAGCTAGTTGACCAATACACACTAATAACTTGAAATAATAAGAGTGGTAATTTTAAAAATACTGCTCTAATGGCTACTGACTACTGACTAATAATAAATATGCTTGACTACGATGTGGTAATCATAGGTGGGACAATAACAGGAATTTATGCAGCTATTACCGCAGCACAACTGCAAGGTCGTGTGGCACTTGTACAACCTTCCTCTTCAGATTTTAGTAGTACCCAAGGATTTCATCACAACAAAATTATTGGTCAAATAGGAAATTTTGTTGAGCAGATAGACCGCAAACAATTGTTTGGAATTTATCAAGGTAATGATGATTCTGGGGATATTTGGGTTAAGTTTGAAGAGGCAAAAAAGTATGCTGATTATGTGGTTTCTAATCAATTATCAAAATATGAACCTGCCGTTTTAGCAGCATTAGGAATAGATGTAATTTTTGGTGAGGGTAAGTTTGTCGATCGCCCTAATTTAGCTTTTGTGGTGAAAGGACGACATTTGCGCTCTCGCACATATTTATTAGCTACAGCATCCCAACCTATAATACCAACTATTCCAGGATTAGCTACTACCAAGTTTATTACTCCTCAAGAAATTAAACAACTCTCAAAACTTCCTCAAAGTTTAGTAGTTATTGGTGGAGACCCTAGTGGAGTAGAAATAGCGCAGAGTTTTTCTCGGTTGGGAACTAAAGTTACTATGGTAGTGAAAAGTTCTCATATTTTAGGTAAGGAAGATTCAGAAGCAGCATTTTTAGTTCAAGCTCAGTTAGAAGCAGAAGGTATCAGAATTTTAACTAAAACTGAAGTATCTCAAGCTAGAGAAATTGATGATAAAAAATGGATTTTAGTTGGGAATGAAGGTATAGAAACAGATGAGATTATATTAGCAGCAGGGAATAAACCAGAATTTAAAAGTTTGAATTTAGAAGCGGTAGGTGTGAGGTTTAATAATAGTAATTTATTGTTAAATCAAAAGTTACAAACTACTAATTCTCGCATTTATGCTTGTGGAGATTTAGTGGGTGGTTATTCATTTTCTCAAATTGCTAATTATGAGGCTAAAATTGCCTTGAAAAATATTCTTTATTTCCCGATTTTTAAGGTCAATTATTATGGGATTCCTTGGGCAATATTTTCCGATCCACAATTAGCAAGAGTTGGTTTAACCGAAGCTCAAGCGAGACGACGTTATGGAGAAAATATATTAGTTTGTCGGCAATATTTTAAAAGTATTGACCGGACTCAAATTTTAGATAAAACAACAGGATTTTGTAAAATTATTGGTCATCGCAATGGCAAAATTTTAGGTGTTTCTGTAGTGGGAATAGAAGCAAGTGAAATAGTTCACATTATGGCATTAGCTATTCGTCAAGGGATAAAAATGGAAGCGATCGCTGAATTACCTCATATTTGGCCTACTGTATCAGAAATTAATGCTCAAACAGCAGCAGCATGGTTAAGGCAAAAAAGAGAGGGTAATCAAATAGTTAAAGATTTCCTAGAAAATTTATTTCATTGGCGACGTTCTTTTTTTTAAAGGAAAGGAAATTAGAAGTCAGAAGTCAGAAGTCATTTCAGTTATCAGTTATCAGTTATCAGTTATCAGTTATCAGTTAGCCTCCTCCGGAGGAACTGCGTTAACAGTACCTTTGCAATAAGGAGGCTTGACATAAAATATTATCTTTTTTTATCCCCTTTTATCCCCTTAAAAGGGGAGACTTGAGACCAAAGTTTTTCGGTCAGGAGAGTGGGAATTATCTAGAAATATTCTGGCATTTTATCTCTACATTGAGTGAAAGTATAGAGTGTGACAACTGTATAAACGGATTTAATATAACTACCTTTTTTGAATTTGGTATGAGAAGTAAATTAGAAGGGAGAGAGATTTTTTTCAAGGATAAATGTCAAAGTTAGGAATAATACAAAAGAGGCGATAGAACAATGAGGTAATTATTAACCCACATTCCGCACCACAAAATGTAGCAACCGAAGAAGGAGTCAGGAGACAGCTATACTGGAGACAGAATTTTAGAAGAAAATTATAGCTGCCGTGATTGAGTCATAATCAGAGCAAGTATTTATGCGTAAATTTTTTACTAGGAATTTGATGAACGAAAAAAGTATTGAGATGATTTGCTTATGATAAATACCTACCAAGCTACAGATTTATATACTGCTTTTAATGATACGCTCTTGAAGTGCGGAATGTGGGATTAATTGTTAATTATTAAGCGGTAATAGAGAATTAGGGGTAAAAAAAGGAAAAGCGGGGATTAGGAAAAGAAAGTTTTGATAACCCGAATTAAGCGGATATAATGTTATCTTTTTCTTTATGGGTTTATACCAATTTGAAAAAATAATGTTACGAATAGTAAGAGCGATAAAAAAACTTTACAGGAGATATCCCTTTGACAAAGCGGTGCGACCCCGCGACGACGCCAGCTCGCTTGCGGAACGCGCACCAAGAGAAAAAGATAATTTATACCCTAAAAAAGGTATTAAAGCAATTCCCATACGACTCCTGATTCCTGACTTGCCCTCCCAGGAGGGGTTAGGGGTGGGTTGACTCCTAATAAATACCCTAGCTATTTGTAGCAAACATTTATCAATTTGGTATTAATACCCCACTTTCTACACTATCTACAATTAGTTGGAAATTCAAACCCCATCAACTTCTTCCTTTTTTCTTCTTCCTTCTTCAAAATGATGATAAATTTAGAATTATATATAAGAGCCTAATGCCAATATTTGTAGAGACAAATCTCACAGGAATAACAGAATGAATAACATTGAAACTCCAATTTTTCTTAAACGCAAAGATGTAACTTTAGCCTATACATTATTAAGAATAGTATTTGGAATCAACTTCTTTGTACATGGTTTAGTCCGAATTGGAAATATGGGAGGATTTATCCAATCAATGGCAGATAGATTTCAAGAATTAGTACCAAGTTTTGTGATTATACCATTTGCTGCAATAATTACTCCTGTAGAATTAATTTCTGGGTTCCTAATGATAATTGGTTTGCAAACAAGGAACGCAATTATTGCAGGTTTTCTATTAATGATGCCATTAATGTTTGGAGTTTGTTTACTACAACAGTGGGATACAGCATCATCTCAACTTATTTATTGCCTAGTTTTCTTCATACTTTTAGCAGGTTGTAGTCTGAATACAATCTCTATCGATCAACTTATTCATAATAGAAATTCCTAAAAAATAGAATTCAAGAATTTAGAATTTATAATTTAGAATTTATAATTTAGAATTTATAATTTAGAATTTATAATTTAGAATTTAGAATTACCTCTCCTTGAAAACGGATAGGATTGACGAACAGGAAAATTTTTATTTATTATTCCCTTAAAAGGGGAGGCTTTAAACCACAATATTTCGGTAATTGAAGAAGACAGAAGGGAAAATTACTTATTGATTCAAACTCCAAACAATTTTAAGTACCCCTGTTGACGGTGTAGAGTCAGTCAATTTATTATCACTAGACATCTCCGGAAATTAAACATATAGATCATTTTTTGTGTTTTTTTCATAAATCTTCTTCCCTGTTGCTTGTTGCCTACTTCTGCAAAAAGTCTATTCTTTTTCACCAGATGTCTAATAATAAAAATCAAATCAATTATTTCACAGAAATTATAAATTTTTTCCTCCCACTCACTTTACTGTAGGGACGCCCTTATGCAACGTCCCTACCTACTCCCTATGCGTGGAGGAGATGTCTACTAGAGAAAAATTGTATCCTTTGAAATTTCGTAGAACGGGAGCAAGATGCTCCCACTGCCATACCTAACAAAAATCATGACAATGCACGACCAATAAAAATGCACTGCCACCGAAAAATTCTCCCATCTCCCCCACTCCCCTACTCCACCACTCCCCCACTCCTCCACTACTCCCCTACTCCCCCACTCCCCCACTCCCCCACTCCCCCACTCTCCCACTCCCCACTCCCTTTTGCTATGCTATAAGCGCCTCAGTGTAGTAATAGTTTATGTACCATGCACAGGATATTGACAGGCCAATTGCAGGTAGATTACTTGACCCTGAAAATTACTGGGTTGCCTAACCATTTACAAGGGACAAAACTCGTACACTTGACCGACTTCCATTATGACGGACTGCGACTATCCGAATGGTTGCTTTCTGAAGCGATCGCTATTACCAATGAAGTTGAACCAGATTTAATTTTACTCACAGGTGACTTTATTACAGATGAACCTGCACCTATATATGATTTAGTATTGCGATTGAAATATCTCGAAAGTCGCGCTGGAGTTTATGCTGTACTCGGCAACCACGATGAAGAATATCCGGGCGCCAGGGATAAAGTCATTGATGCTTTTACTCGTATAGACATTCCTATTCTGCTTAACCAAGTCGTCTATCCTCTGGGTTCAGGTTTAGCTTTAGTAGGGTTAGAGGACTATTGGTCTAGTAACTTCAAACCTACTGGAGTCATGGAATCTATAGATGAAGCGGTCCCCCGGATCGTCTTATCCCATAATCCCGATACCGCTAAAGTTTTACAAAAGTGGCGTATTGATCTACAACTTTCTGGTCATACTCACGGGGGGCAGATTAGGTTGCCATTTATCGGACCTATCCCTCAATACCGGGAACCTGTTCGCAGACTAATACCTAAATTTTTACGACCTTTTGTACCATTTATGGATAAGTGTCACAGAATAGTTGAGTATTGGGAATGGTCTCAGGGGTTGCATCAAATTGGAAATAACTATTTATATGTGAACCGTGGTTTAGGAACTTATTTTCCAGGCAGATTATTTTGCCCACCAGAAGTTACAGTAATTACATTGGAAAGTGACTAATATTATGTCCGGATAATTAGACATCTCCAAAAATCAAAAATAAAATCAATTCTCACACTAGATATATCAATTCTTTCTCTTTACTACCTACTGCCTCTTTTCTGGAGATGTCTATTAGGGTTTGCTGAATAAAATCTTTTTGCTTGGGTAGGAGACAGGAGACAGGAAGAACGGGGAATGAGCGAGGAGGTAGGAGTAATATCATGTCCGGTTGAATAATTAGACTTTGGTGGAAGGAAGGCAGAAGGCAGGAGGCAGGAGGCAGAAGGTTTTCTACTATTATCACCTTAATTTTATACACAAACGATGCTACCGGACATAATATAAAAATTGTTGATCGTGATTTTTCAGCTTTTGCTTCCCGAAAATCCTCACTTTTTTAACCTAAGCTACCGAAAAGCTCATACTTTTTAAAGACGTAAAAAGCCTAAAACCAATATAAGTCAATGCTTTGCTATTTAATCAGCAGAGCAATAATTAGTGATAAAAAACCTTCTCCCTTTAAATCTTTCTTTTCCTTCTGCCTTCTGCATTCTTCAAATTAAACTAGATTTGGGATAACATTAATGCTAGTTTGCAATTTATATAAACCTGCATACTTTTCCCCAAGCTCTATTAATTGTTGATGAGTACCTTTTTCCACAATTGTACCTGACTCAATATACAAAATCAGACCAGCAGGTTTGGCAGCTCTCAAATCATGGGTAATTAAAAAAGTGGTGCAATTTTCAGTTAGTCGTGCCAAAGCTTCACTTACTTCCCGCTCATTTTCATTGTCTAAACCTACTGTTGGCTCATCTAATATAACTATTGGTGCTTGTCGCACGATCGCTCTGGCGATCGCTATTCTTTGACGTTGTCCTCCAGATAAGGTTGCACCACGTTCCCCTACAACTGTATCGTAGCCATTGGGTAATTCCATAATAAAATCATGGGCATTTGCCAACTTAGCAGCAGTAATAATATCTGCCTCTGTAGCTTCCAAACAACCATAAGCAATATTATCGCCCACACTAACAGCAAATAATACACTATCTTGCAAAACTATACTAATTTGTTGTCGTAAGGAATCTACTTTATATTCTCGCAAGTCGCGGTCGTCAATTAAAATTCTGCCTTCTAATGGGTCGTATAGTCGTAATAGTAAACTGACCAAGGTGGACTTACCACCACCAGAAGTACCAACTAGAGCAACTTTTTGCCCTGGTTTAACTTCAAAGTTGACATTTTTGAGAATTAAATTTTCATCCTCATAAGCAAAACTGACATTATCAAACCTAACTGCACCTTGGAATGGTGGAGCAGAAATGGCACCCCGCGCATCTTGAATTTTTGGCTCTATTTCTAATAGATCGACAATACGTTCGCCAGAGGCAGTCGCTTTAGCAATTTGTCCTGTATATTTAGCAAGTTGACGCATTGGCTTAAAAGCCATCTTCAAATAAGTGATGAAAACTAATAAGTCTCCTGGTGTCATCTCTCCTTTCTGAATTAGTTGCACTCCACGCCACAACACCAGAGCTGTTGTCAATGCCAATAATATTTCAACGATGCGCTCTTGAGCAGCTTTCAGTTTTTGAGTTTGAACTCCTTCATTTAGACTTTTCTTGTTATGACTGGAAAAATTGCTCCCCAACATTTCCTGAAGTGATAAAGCTTGTACTACTTTAATAGCTCCTATTGCTTCAGCTGCAGTGGCAGCCATCGCACCTTCTCTTTTACGTTGTACTCTTGCCGAGTTTTCGATGCGCTTACCCAAATATAAGGTGGATATCATAAATATGGGCAAAGCTAAAGTAGCAATGAAAGATTTTTGCCAACTTATCCAGAACATTACTCCTAACATTCCAACTAAGGTAAGTAGGTTTGTCAGCAGTGGTACAATTGCGATGACTGTTACTTCGCGCAACCGTTCTATATCATAAGTAACACGGGCTATTAGGTCTCCACTTTTGGCTTTACTGTGAAATGATAGGGAGAGACTTTGTAAATGATGGTAGAGTTGGTTACGGACTTCGGTCATTATATTAGTAGCAGCTAGGGCGCTATTAATTGCACTATAGTAAGCTGCTAATGCTCGCAAACTGGCGATCGCTACTATTGCTAGAGCTAAAACAGTGAGTAGACCCATCGCACCAAAGTCATCAATAATTTTGATTCCTACGGGTTCGACATTGAAGTCAGTCAAGATGATTTTATCAAAGATGAATTTGAGTGGCCAAGGTTCTAGTAAGCGGAAGCAAGTTTCAGCTATTAGTGCGAATAAAGAAGTAGCAATGGTCGATTTTTGTTTGCGAATTTGTGGCCAAAATTTTCTAATAATTTTCCAGCTACCAGACATTATTTTTTTCTGGTTTTTTACAGTCTTACTCATAAGGGAAAAGAGGGAGTGGGGGAGTAGGGGAGTGGGGGAGTGGGGAGTAGGGGAGTGGGGGAGTTAGGGAGTGGGGGAGTGGGGGAGTGGGGGAGTGGGGGAGTGGGGGAGTGGGGAGAAGTAAACATATAGAATAATTAGGGTTTGCGCTCATAAAGCTAAAGGTCAGGATAGCTAATGCTTAAGAGTTTTTTATATTCAATTTATCTCCTAGTTATTAGCTCTTATAGCAGTCGAAGTAAAGGTTAGGACAGGTCAAAAGCTTAAAACTCAGACAACGTAATACTTTTCCTTCTTCCTTCTTCCTTCTTCCTTCTTTCTTCTGCTATATTGGCATCAATTTACTGAAATTTTTTGCTGAAATTCAAGAAAATTTATTCACATAAAATGACCGAAACCGTTGTCTGTTCCCGCCATCTCCGCGTCCCCGCGTCTGGTGCGTCTCCGTTTCCTACCCCCACCAACCAATTTTTTCAGCAAACCCTAATTAATATTAGCTGGGATGCTAATTAGCAAAAAAGTTTTTCGGCTTTATATTTGAGTAGTTCAATTACTAATTATTAGCTGAGAATTAGTAAGCATTTCCTGCGGAATGCTGCGCAAACAGCTATTAGCAGTGAGCTATTAGTAATGAATAATTACTTTAGGGCTTACGCAGATACGCTATATATAGTACTTGTAACTATTGGACAATAGTTACTGGACTCTATACATAGTGTCTTTGCGTAAGTCCTGTACTTATAAGGTGTAGGAAGGTACTTAACTTTTTATTCTTTCTCAATTTCTAAATTGCTTTTACCGAAAAATCGTGGGTATGCGCTTCCCCTTTTAGGAGGATAAAAAAAAAGAGAATTCCGTACTTCAAGCCTCCTTATTGCAGAGGTACTGATAACTGATAACTGATAACTGATAACTGAAATGACCTTCCCCAAAATTAATAGCTTAATAGCTGATAGTTAATAACTGACTGCTGAATGCTTACTTGAATTATTTTTTTTACTTTGAGAATAGCGACTGGTAATAAAACGATTTAATTTTCGTTCTAATGGCAGTAGATTTTTTTCTAACCAAGGATTAGATTGCCCAAAGAAAAAGTTACGAATTAAAGGTTTAAGAAATGCTTGGTGTCGTCGATGACCAAGGCGGTCGTACCGCTTTTTAAAGTATTTATCTTTTAATAGATATTTTTGTTGTTTTTTGCCTGTATTTAAATCGCGACCTAAATCCCATTTATCAACAAAATATTCTAAGCTTGCTAATTCCCATTCATCACTCCAGCGCAGCATAAAAAAGGGAATATCTGAGAATACAAATGGTGGTCCGGGAACGTAAGTTACAACTGAATTTGGTTCGCAATATATCGTTCCTCCTGCTTTTGTTACGGTCAGGCAAAAATCAATATGTTCTCGTGTATTTAGTAAACCTTCATCTATACAGCCAATTTCATCAAATATTGAAGTTTTGACTAACATACAATGAAATTCGGCAAATTCACATTTTTGTCGTTGCAGTTTATCCTGTACATCGGCAACTAAACGATTCACAAAATAATGTTTTTCATGGACTTTGTGCAGGAGTTTATCGCCTTTGATTTGTAATTCTATTCTGGCTTCTCCACCCGCTAAGTGTATTTTTTGGTGTAAATTTTTGCCAATACAAACTAGAGGACAAACAACAGTAGCTTCTGTTTCTGCGGCACATTTAATTATTTTTTCTAACCAACCTGGAGCCACATTTACGTCATTATCTATAAATACTATATATTTAGTTTTTACCTCTTTTAAACCAATATTTCTGGCTTGGTTGGGAGATAAGTAATGCTCGGTTATTATTAACTGAAATCCTTTTTCGGTAGATTGTGTTTCAAGATATTTTTTGATGTTTTTAGGAGAACCGCCATCTACATAAACCAGAGAAAAAGGATACTTAGTATTTTCATAAATGCTTTCTAAAGATTGGCGAGTATAACTAAAACGTTCTCTGGGAGAAACAACAATAGTAACTTCTGGTTTTGTCATGGCTATTTATTAACAAAAAAATGTGGATAAAGTGTTCAAAAAGAGTAATTTAAAGGTAAGCATTAAGCAGTCAGCCATCAGCTTTATAGAATTAAAAGTATGAGTAATAGAATTGCCCACTACTTTATAGGGTTTCTCAGTCTAATAGACATCTCCAATAATAAAAAATAAAATCAATTATCCAGCATAAATCATCAATTATTTCCCCTCCACCGGAGGGGTTAGGGGTGGGTTCCCTACTCCCTACTCCCTTTTTCCCCTCCTGGGAGGGGTTAGGGGTGGGTCCCTACTCCCTCTTTTCTGGAGATGTCTAATGAGGTACAGCCATCTTTAATTTGTCTTCTGTTCCCTGTTCCCTGTTCCCTGTTCCCTAGAGCAATAAAACTTTGTACCTCCAAGACTCGAAAACTGCTGTAAATTTGGTTGTGGCAAAACTTGCTGATAAACTTTTGCCCAATTTTCTTGTTCCACAGCAGGAGCAAGTTGTTCTAGCACTTTTTTCTTTGCAGCTTTTCCTAATTCCTTGATTAACTCAGGCGATCGCGACAATTTTCGCAAAGCTACTGCTAATTCTTCACTTGAACCTGGGTTAACAACTAAACCATCAACACCATCTGTCAAAATTTCACCAATGGCATCAACATTTGTTCCTACTATAGCTCGACTAGCTAACATTGCTTCTAACAAAGCATTGGGACAACCATCATTGAGGGAAGGAATCATAAAAACATCCATCTGGGGTAAATATGCCATTGCCTCAGCACGACTAAGTGTCCCAGTTATAATTATGCGATCGGCAATGCCACTATTTTTGAGTTCTTCTTCCCAATATTCTTGTTCTCGCGCTACGAAATGACCTACTAATAGTAATGTTAATTCAATATTTTCTGCACTAAGTTGGGCACAAGCATCCAGGAGATATTCTAATCCTTTTTTATCCCGAAATCTGCCTACGGAACCGATAACTATTCCTTGGCAATTTTTTTCCAGTTCTGGAGTAGGTAAATTATCAAAGTCTACTGGTTGAATTGAGTTCCAAAAAACGGAAGATTTTGCTTCTAAATTAGGTAGTAAAACTGTTGCACGTTTGAATAGATCGTGACTCACAAAAGTTAGCCAAGATGCCTTTTCTAAAGTCCAACATAATTGGGCGTGTTGTTGGGGGTCAAAAATATGTTTGTGCAGGTCACTACCACGAATACTATTAATTACAGGTCGTTGATTTTCTAGAGCTAATAATGTTGTTAAAAAGCCTGTTTCTTTAATAAAAAAGGAATGAAATAAATCAAAATCAAATTGTTTATGGAGGAGCTGGAGTTGAAAGTATATTTCACTCCGATAATCCATAATCATTATACCAGGTGTATATTGTTCAGTTGTCCGAACTGCTGCTCTGAGACGATGTACTAAAATTCCATCTTGTTCTATTGTTTTACGTTTAGCTCGTTGGATAGTTTTCTTTCTTTTACTGAAATGAAAAACGGCCACATGAACTTCATAATTCAACTCTAATAACATTCGAGCAATTCGATATACTGACTCACCTACTCCTCCCACATCGGGGGGAAATTCTAAGGTGGTTAGGCAAACTTTTTGTTTCATGATTTTTATTTAATTCAGAGGAGGTTTAAATAATTAATAATTAATAATTAATAATTAATAATTAGGGTTTGCTGATTAACTATCAAAGTCTTGATACATAAAGACTTGAGCATTTTTAGGGACGAAAAAAGTGCGCCTGTTTCAGTTGAAAACGCTCAAAAAGCTAGTATTTTGAGCTGACTATGGCAGAAGAATCAAGAGACAATTCGGCGTTGCTGATTCTGGGTATGATTTTGCCCCCCTAGCCCCCCAATTTTGGGGGGAATAAAACTCTAAAAGTCCCCCAAACTTGGGGGATTTAGGGGGCTTGACCAGAACCAAACAATCGCACATTCATACTTCAATTCAGCAACGCCGAAAATTCTTACTCCTACTTCCTCTAAATTTCCATTTCTCCTGACTCCTGACGTAAGCATTCAGCGGTCAGCTATCAGCTATCAGCTATTGCTTTTAGTGAGTGATAAAAGCAATATTTAATTGAGAAACGAAAAATCTTACTACAAAAATCAGCTCCAAAGTCTGTATTGATTTCAACCCCGTCCTTAAGCATAAGGTCTTATTGCTGAAGTCCGCAGTTCCTCCGCAGGAGGCTAGCTGACGGCTAATAGCTGAATGCTTACCTCCTGACTCCTGACTACTCCCCCTGCTAAAAGACTTTTTCAGCAAACCCTAATTAATAATTACTAAGTAAGAAGTTTAAAACTTTAATTATTAATTATATTGAACTGCTATTTAAAAAGCGTTTCCTGATGGAATGCTCCGCAAACAGATATCTAAGTTCTATGCACAAATTTTTAAGCTGATAGCTGATAGCTGATAGCTAATAGCTAATAGCTGATAGCTAATTAAGCAACATATTCTGTTTTTATACATAAATTTTGTAGATATTCTGCTGTTTTTTCCACACCATTAAAATCTAACTTACTAATAGCTGGTTGAAATTGAAGATAATTAACAATTTTGGCAGCAAATTTCTCTGGTTCCAAATCTTCGGAGTGAATCATTTTTACAATTTCCATTTGTTCCAATTTCTGCACCCGCATAGTTTGTTCCTGGTCTCCATTTCCGGTAAAAGCCATCATCATTGCTCGGACACCAGTCATTAAAATATTCATTGTTGTGTTATACCCTGACATACTTATTGATAAATCAGCATTCTCCATATAATTAAGTAAGTTTGGTGTATAACGCTCAATATTAATATTACTTTGACCTGCTGCTAAATCTTGCAGTTTTACCCAAATTTCTTCGGGAATAAAAGGTCCTGTAAACATCTGAATTTTATGAGGTAAAGTCTGTTTTAAAATCGGAGCAGTTTTAACTACACATTCTAGCAATTTATGTCCGAATCTACCCCCACCAACACTAACTAAAATCAATGGCTTTTTATCATTAATTTTAGCCATAGTTTCAACATCAATTTCTGGAACTTTTTGAGCAACATATCCAGTGTAATATACCTGAGATTTTAAGTCATTGACACGAGAAAAAGTTTCTTCTAGGCGAATAAAATTTGGGTCACTATGAACTAGCAACATATCAAAATATTTATTGATTAATTTACACACTTTTTCTTCATGGCGTGCCTGATTTTGCTTTGGTACTACAATATCTCGTAGACTACTTACTACTTTTATTCCTGCTTTATTTGCTTGCTCTATCAGAGGAATTAATTCTGGAGAAAATCTTCTTCTGCCAAAAGGAAATAACTCAATCATTAAGATATCTGCTTGTAGACGTTCTAAGATTTCAAGTAACTGATTTTTACGAGTTTCTAGCACTTCTTCTACATTTTCAAATTGTTCAGGAATCAAAAGTTTCTCAAATTCTGGATCTGTTTTAATTGGAGGAATATTTATCATCTCTACAGTAGGCGGTACTGGAAAATTTTCGATAACTTCACCACCATTAATAAAACAAATCTCAAAATCTTTTTGTAGACCTTTGACAATTTCCATGCTCCGAATTAGATGCCCAATACCTAAAAGGTGTTGGCAGTAAAACATAATTTTTTTCATCTTATAAATAGTTGCTGTAGAATCCTACTATAATCAATCACGAGATTTAGTTTTGCCAGGAAAGAAACCAGCAGATAAATTACTTTCCTCTTAAAAATTAGAACAAACTTACAGGTAAGCATTCAGCTGTCAGCTATTAGCCATCAGCTATTGCTTTTAGTTTTAGATAAAAGCTTTACTAATTTAGGCAGAATTTATACTTAAGGAGCCATGATTGAATAAGTTGTACAAATTTTATCTGGGATAAATTGTGAAATATAGCTTCCATTAAAAAAACTGTTCAAGTTATTTTTACACGACTACTAACTATAAAAGCTGGCGCTCAACAGTCTATATTCATTAAAACCTCATCATGATAGCTGATAGCTGACTGCTAATAGCTGTTAGCTCCGCATTCCGCAGGAAATGCTTACACTTACAGCAGTTTTGGAGTTTATGAGGTACAAAATTTTAGGACTTTAGGCAGTAGGGAGTAGGGAAAAAAAGATTAATTTTAAAACTGTACCTCATTATCCTAAAAGTGCTGTAATTTAATCAACAATTAAATCAATACCTTTAATTCTTTAGTAAGCATTCAGCCGTCAGCCAGCCTCCTATGGTCGGAACTGCGGACTTCAGCTATCAGCTATTGCTTTTATCCTAGACTAAAAGCAATATTTAATTGTCTTACTACAAAAGTTGCCTCCTTTAGCCTTAAAGTCAGTTGTTAATTTAAACACTGTCCTTAAGGAGACATTCTTGTTGCTGAAGTCCGCAGTTCCTCCGGAGGAGGCTAGCTGACAGCTCTTAGCAGTCAGCACTTCCCTGCGGGATGCGTTCGCATTCAGCAAATAATGAATAATTTCTTATAAGCTTAAAGAAGCGTAATTTTACAGTAAGTTTTAATTCTATCCAAATTTCTCAATTACTTTTACCTCCTCCGATCATCAATAGCTGATAGCTAATAGCTGACTGCTGAATGCTTACATATAAGTTCAACAATTCCAGAAATATTAGTAGAAACAATAGGAATTTCCATTGCCATTGCTTCTAGAAAGGATAAAAGTCTCAGAAAGTCGCGGATAAACTTTCAATAGATAACCTATTTTTTGCTTGTTAATAGCCATTTTGCATCAGGAGAATTATAAGCAACGAAATTGTAATTACTAGATTTTTATCAGACAATAAACTGTAACTTAAGTCAAGAATTCTAGGTAGGGCATTCAAGTCTAACTTAAACATATTAGGCTTTTCCTTTCTGATAGTACTTAAATTTTCTAACACTGCTTGACTCAAATTTTCTGGGTTTAATAAGTCTGGATGAATTGCTTTGATTAGACCAACTTTATCCATATATTCAGCACGAATTAATTGCTCTTTAACTGGCTGAATTCGAGGTACAATAACTGCTGGTTTGCCAAAGGATAAAATTTCACAAACAGTATTATATCCACCCATAGAAACAATCGTATCAGCAGCATTCATATAGCTTGTTAATTCATTGGTAAATTCAATAATTTTAACGTGAGAATACTGTTTTACCTTTCGATGTAGTGCTTGCTGTTTTTCCTGTGGCATTTCTGGACCACAAATAATTAAACTCTTTATTTTGTGTGCTTTTGGGAGATGATTTAATCCTGAAATATAATTATCAATTAAATGATAACCATCAGCACCACCCCCTGTAGTTACTAACACAAATTGTTCATCAGGATTAAAATTTAATTCTTGTCGTATTTCATAACGATTTTTTCGTTCTGCTGTGCGACGAATATAACCACAATATTTGACTTTATCTGAAATTGAAGCAGGAAATTTATATTCTTTTGTAATATCAAAAACTTCTTTCATACCCACGACCCAAACTTGGTCATAAAACATTTCAATTCCTGTATAGTATCCCTTTGCTTTCCATTCTGTGGTTGTTTTTTCAGAGGTATCCAGTATATCTCTAAGCAATAGTACGACTTTTGGAGGGTAATCATAATTTTTGATCTGTTCTAAGGTAGCTTTCAATTCTTCTTGCAACCCATAAGGTTTTTTATCTACCAAAATAATGTCTGGTTTAAAATTTATTGTCGTTACTTTAATTAACTCAGAACGTAGTTTAAAAATTTCCTCTGTTTCAGTTTCTAGATATTTAGCTGCAAGTTGACCGCACTCATTCCTACCAATACATGGAAGCTTAATATAATCAAGTCCTTTTGGCATCCGAAAACTATGTACAACTGGCGAACTACATACAAGCAATATTGATAGTTTAGGTATTGCCTCCAGTAAATATCGACAAATTGCTAACATCCTACGAAGGTTTCCCAAACCATAGGTATCATGGGAATAAACCATTATTTTCATAGATACTTGCCTCATTTTTAACACAACTTCACAAATCTATTCTTATACCACTGTAAAAAAAGTATAAGTTGAAAGCGATCAGGTATACAGAATATTGCGATTGAATGTGATATTTACTAATCTCTGTTCCTTCGGTAAAAGTTAAGGTAGTCCCAAATATGTAAGGATATTTAGATACCTCCAGAAAAGAGGGAACAGGGAATAGGGAGAAATTATTAATTATTAATTATTAATTATTAATTATTAATTATTACTTCTCCTTGAAAATAAGAGGTAAGACTCAAAGGAAAATTAATTCATTGTTTCTCCTTTAAAACAGAAGTTTTAAACCTTAATTATTAGGTAAAAATCGGTGTTGGTGAATTTAGCTATGATTTTCGAGCTTAGGGAATAGGGAATAGATAGGGACGTTGCATACAACATCCGTACATATTAGTTCGTTCATGGGTTGTTCGGGAGCAATTAGTGAAAGGGGTATTTATAATTCATATCTTGATTACGGTTCGCCCAAATATCTTAATTCATAGAAAGAATGTTAAGAATAATAAGTGTGATTCAAAGGCAGGTGCAGGAGATATCCCTTTGACAAAAAAAGAGTATTTCCTACCTCAAAACTGGTATTGAAACCATTCATCCTGACTCCTAATAAAGACCATAGTCATTTGTAGCAAACATTTATCACGCTTGTTATTAGGCGACAAGTGCAGCAAAGTCAAATTAAAAATCCTGGGAGTCTTTTCAAAAAAAGTCCCCCAGGTTATCAGTTTGGTTATAACAAAATTTGTTCTATTCAACCGTATGGCCAGCAGCAACGATCGCTTGCTTAATGGACTCCTCAGATGCTTTGGTTTCCACAGTCACAATCTTTTGCTCCAGGTCCACTTGGACATCAGCTTCCGATTCCTGAGTTTTGATTGCTTTCGTAATAGTATCTGCACATCCACCACAAACAATAGATGGAACTTTTAGTTGTATTGCCATATTAAAAATTAGTTAGGTTGACAAATTTTTAATTAGTATAGCGCTCCGCGCTAGGGAATAGGGAACAGGGAATAGGGAATAGCTAGCTTTCAATAATTGATAATTGATAATTGATAATTGATAATTACCTCTCCCTAACAAGGAAGAGGATTGAAGAAAAGGAACATTAATTCATTGTTTCTTCTTTAAAGGAGAGGATTTTTACCTTAATTATTCGGTAAAAGATTTTCAGGATTATTGAAAAATGTCTTAAGCAATTCTTGTAGTGCTATATGTCACGTTTCCATGGATAATTAAGTAGGACTTGCTGATTAAATCTAAAAGCATTGACATATAAAGGTAAATGCCTTTTTGGGGCCTTTAAAAAGTGTAAACTTTTCAGATATTCATGCTCATAAATAGAGCGTATTTTAGGCAAGACTTGGGCAGAAAAATCATTCTTACAATTGTTGCTCCTACCTCCTCGCTCGGGGTTGCACATTATAGAATGATATTGCCAAAAATTAGTTGAGAATTTGACTCGAAAAAACCTAATATTCATCATTATGGCAATTCTCAAATCCAAAATTCTGTTCATCAAAAATGTCAAATCATTCGTCACTGTGCAACACCGAGTTTCCAAATTTCAGATGAGCGATAAAACTATATTTTTATCAACTATATTTTCATCTTTCCCCTACAAAAAATTCTGCTATTAACTATAAAGACTAGCAACATATTCTCCATAACCGTTATAAGGTAAAGTTGGAACTTTTTCCCAAGACCAACTAGCACCTTCACTTAATACTTTCTCAGTTGCTTGTGACCATCGAGGGTGAGGCACATTAGGATTAACATTTGCTTCAAAAGCATATTCATTTGGTACCAAAGTATTCCAAAATGTTGCTGGTCTTGACTCTATAAATTCAATTTTTACAATTGATTTTGCGCCTTTAAAACCATACTTCCAAGGAATAACTTGCCTTAATGGCGCTCCATTCTGTTTAGGTAACGATTTACCATACATTCCTACTGCAAAAAAAGCTAATTCGTTAGCCATTTCATCTATTGTTAAACCTTCCGTATAAGGCCAAGGATAACCATTAGCCCAAAAACCAGGACCTTTAGTAATTTCTGCATCGTAAAAAGAGGTAAAACGAACATATTTAGCTTTTGATGTTGGTTCCACATCTGCCATTAATAATTTCATGGGAAAACCTAACCAAGGTATTACCATTGCCCATGCTTCAACACACCGAAATCGATATATTCTTTCTTCTAGAGGAAATTTTTTCTGTAGTTCATCTATGTCATAAATACGAGGATTTTTTACTAAACCTGTAACTTCAACTTTCCAATTTTCAGTGGGTAAAGCTTGAGCAGCTTGCCAAATAGATTTATTACCACCAAATTCATAGAAATTATTATATTTTGTAGCAAGAGCTTCGCTTGTTATTGGTCGGTCAACTTGAGAAAAGTTAGGATTAATTGTGAATTTACCAGTCATTGGTAATGTTACTGCTTCTGAAGTTAAAGATGTTTTGGAGTTCCGTCCACAACTGGTAAGAGTAGATAACGTAGTAGCACTTAAACCAACACCGATTAAATTTTTCATAAACCGACGACGGTTTAAATAAGTAGTTTCTGGAGTTATTTTTGTTTCAGGAATTTCCCAAGATTTTTTGATCCGGATTAGAGCCATGATTAATTGTTAATTACTATGAGGTTTTAGCTTGAATACTGAAGATTGATGATTTTTTCATCCCTAGTTTATAATATATAGCAGGTTTATTTAATTTGCAGACTTCGCCCTATGAAGTTTGACCACAAATCTGGGTGCATCTCAATTTTGAATAAAGCCAAAAAATTATCGCTTTTAGGCAACAGGCAACAGGCAACAGGGAATAGATAGGAAAAAAGTATTTTTGCAAATACGAGATGCACCCAAAAATATTTTGTTTTAGGGAGTATGGAATAGGTAGGGACGTTGCATAAGGGCGTCCGTACATAATAGAAAAGAATAAAAACAACTGTACCTCAGTAAACGCTATATTTTTAGACTTAAAAATCTGCGGAGGAACTACGTTAACAGTAATTAGTAACGAATAATTACTTTTAAGGTTTAGTCGGGGGACTTTAGCAATAACTTTTATTCTTTCTCAATTTCAAAGGTTGCTTTTACCGAAAAATTATGGTGTAAAGCCTCCCCTTTTAAGGAGATAAAAAAGATAATATTCCTGATGTCAAGCCTCCTTATTACAGAGGTACTGATAACTGAAATTACCTTCCCCAAAATTAATAGCTGATAGCTAATAGCTGACGTCTGGATGCTTACAATTAGACCGCAAAAATTATCAAAAAATTTATATAATTGATTTTTTTAAGAGACTAAACCGATAATAGAATTGCTAAAGTTAGCAAAATTTATGCCTATAGAACTTCATAAGCATTTCTAGCAAAATGCTTTGCAAACAGTAATTAGTAACGAATAATTACTTTTAAGGTTTAGTCGGGGGACTTTTGCAGTAACTTTTATTCTTTCTCAATTTCAAAGGTTGCTTTTACCTTTCCCAAAATTAATAGCTGATAGCTAATAGCTGATGGCTTAATGCTTAAAGCACTTCTGTTTTGTTTATGTAGAAAATATCTGGGAATTTGAAATCAGTGACTTTTACTTTGGCGGAACAAAAATTAACCAAATAATGGGCGTTAAAAGAAAGAATAATATATTTCTTCCAAAACTTTTAGTTGAATCAATTCAAGATATGAAACCAACAATTTTATCTCCCTATTCCCTATTCCCTATTCCCTATTCCCTGACTTCTGCAAGAAGTCTAATGATAATAATTTCATACTTTATC
>NZ_BLZO01000130.1 GCF_014132355.1 Okeania sp. KiyG1 | reverse complement strand
CCTGTAATAGGGAGGGAAAAGATGCAAAATTTTTTTCTCTTGGTCAATTATGTGGGGAAATTTTCTCACTATCTCATCCAATGGAAAGCTCCACTAACGACCACCTTTTATCCCCTTAAAAGGGGAGACTTAAGACCTGATTTTTTTGGTGATAAATAAAGTTAATTTTGAGACTAGGAGTCAGGAAGCAGATAGGATAATCTATGGTTTGGCGACATACCGAAGTCAAAATAATTTGGGAACATTTACTTGATGCAGTATATTTTGCGTTTAATCTTAAACTTACATATAAAAAAATATCTATGAGAATAAAATTCTGCAAATTGACGACCACACTCAAAGCAATTGATAATTTTGCTGAACTCACCTATAGCCGCTTTTTCCTGATATTATTTGATGTACATTCAGGACAGTTAATTTGTAAGCATTTCCTGCGGAATGCTGCGCAAACAACTATTAGCAGTCAGCAGTCAGCAATTAGTAATGAGTAATGACTTCTAAGGTTTAGGAAGGGGACGCATGACAGTAACTTTTATTCCTTCTCAATTTTAAAGGTTGCTTTTATCTTCCTCAAAATTAATAGCTGAAGTCTGCAGTTCCGACCATAGGAGGTTAGCTAATAGCTGATGGCTGAATGCTTACGTTAATTTTCATGTTTCCTACCTTGGCGATCGCCAAGGTAAAATTTTTTCTTTGATTATAAATCATCCCGCAATGGTGGAACGCCACTTAGAGCATAATACATCTGTTAAGGAATGAGGATTAAATAAAATACAGAAGTTAAAGAGCAAAACTTAAATAGATTAAACCTGAGTTTTTCTAAATTATTGAAGTAATAAAATACTCATTTTTAAATAAGTAAAAGAATCTCTCCGATCATGCTACTTATTCAGGCTAAAATTCTAGAATAGAAACAACTGGAGTACAAATTTATAGGTAGTCATTGGTTATCTATAACTCCATAAGTAATTTGATCCAAATTGTACTTAGTATCACTATAAAATCAAGTAAAACAATCATGGCTAAAAATAATACACCACCAGTAATTGTTTTTATACTATTATTTTTCCTACTAGCTGGAGGAGGATACTGGTTTTTATTAAATCAAAAAAACCAGATACTAACAACAATATTGTTAATAATCCATCAGCAAAATTAACCATAGCTGAAGCAGCTAATCAAATAGTCTCTAATCTAGATACATCTCTACCAAATCCCAATATATTAGCAATGGATGGTAGCGTAACGATGGTTAAATTAATCAAGCTGATAGAAAATGCTTATGAACAAAAATATCCTAATACTCCCATCACTTATGGAGTACCTGAAGGTAGACCAAATGGCTCTAATCAAGGCATCAAAAATTTACTAGAAAATCGAGTACAAATAGCAGCAATATCTCGTACTTTACGACCAGAAGAAAACTCTCAAGCAAACATTAAATTAATTCCTATTGCTCAAGATGCTTTAGCAGTAGTAGTCGGAATTAATAATCCTTATAAAGGAAGCTTAACATTAGACCAACTCAAAGATATTTATCAGGGAAAAATAGTTAATTGGTCAGAAGTTGGTGGTGATGATTTGCCGATCAAAGTTATCAACCGTTCTACCAAAAGTGGCAGCTACAATTTCTTTCAAGATGTTGTATTGTTAGGAGAATCTTTTGCTCCAGATAGTTCAAACTTTATTACATTTCAAAGAGATGTCACAACTCCAATTTTACGAGAATTGAAAAATAATGGAATTAGCTATACCACAGTAGCTCAGGCAAAAAATCAAACTACCGTTAGAATTGTACCAATAAATGGAATGTCACCTGTAGACAAAACTACTCTTAATAATGATAATTATCCTCTGAGTCGTAGTGTATTTTTAGCAGTACCAAATCAAACAAGTTTAGCGGTAAAAAAATTTCTAGAATTAGCCTTATCAACCAAAGGTCAACAACTTGTAAAACAGGCAGATTTTATACCTTTAGAATAATACATTTTTCTTCATCTCTTCACTTCTATAGTAAGCATTTCCTGTGGAATGCTGCGCAAACAGCTATTAGCGGTCAGCTTTTCCTAGGTCATGCTGCGCAAAGAGTTTTTTAATGAATGAAGTAATACCAATTTGATAAATATTTGCTATATCCTGCTGTTCTTCCCATAGGAGGCAAACTGAAGGCTGAATGCTTACCTTCTGTAACAAAGACCCTAATAGAGGACAAAAGTTTACTGACTTGGTTCGATGTAGAACTGTAGCCTTTATGGTGACATACTCTAGCTAAGAAGGTTATTTCGGGACTTGAAAAGAAGTTGTATGAGCGATCGCTATGAATAATATTTATACTTTTGTTATGAGCGATCGCTTATACTTTAAACATCAGTTCATTGTGGAGTAAAAACTGATAAATTAGATCAAATCCGGGGGAATTGGGCATAAAAAAAATATCCAACTGTCATAACTACTAAGTCAAAGTGATTCTCTCTCCTTCTGACTCCTGACTCCTAGAGACTACCAATCTATAAGTGTTTAACCGGATTTGATATTATGATGAACTAACTAAAGCAAAAATCAAGGTCATATCTTGTGGCTAGAAATCGTGAACCAGTCAAGAACTTAATTCTTTATCACTTATTAAAATGGTCAGTAGTATTTCCTATACTTAAGTTTTATTTTCGGAATAATATTTATGGTACAGAAAATATTCCACTACAAGGGCCATTTGTCGTAGTTAGTAATCATGCCAGCGACTTAGACCCTCTAATAGTTTCTGCTTGTATAAAAAGACCTGTTGCTTATATGGCAAAAGAGGAATTATTTGAAGTACCAATTTTGAAGCAGATTATTACATTATACGGAGCATATCCAGTTAAAAGAGGAGCGGCAGACCGGAGTGCTATTCGTTCGGCACTCAATAGTTTGGAGCAGGGGTGGGCAGTCGGTATTTTTTTACAAGGAACTAGGACTTCTGATGGTAAAATTACAGAACCAAAATTGGGGGCGACTTTAATTGCTGCAAAGGCAAAAGTACCATTATTACCAGTTTCTATCTGTGGTAGTCATGCAGTGAAACGTCAAGGTTTGATAGCTAATTCTGTACCAATAACTGTCCGAATTGGAGAACTAATACCACCCCCAGAGTCAACTAAGAAAGAAGAGCTAGAATTAATAAGTCAAAAATGTGCAGATATAATTAACAAAATGCACGATTTAGGACCTTGATATATTGAGTTTAGTTAAAATGAGTTAAAAAGAAATGCAGGATATTAGAGAACAATTGGCCGAAAACTTAGATGTAGCGGAATGGAATTGGTTGTGCGACTCGTTGGCCACTAAACTAGGGGACTAGGTATAAACGGCCATTCCAAGTCAATACATGAGGACAACCTCGACTTGTGAGTAACTCTTATTTCCTTAGTGGTGAAATTCCACCGCCTAGTTGTTGGGTAGAAAGCGTAGGCCACGGAGTAGAGAATGAACATCAACCTCCGAAGCTGGCTTAAATGCGGGACAATACCAGTTGCCAGGAACGATACCGCTAGCAGAGACTGACAAGTGGACGAATAGGAAGGTAATTAAACTCTCGTCACCATTATCCATTCCCAAGGTAGCTATGGAATGTAGGACAAAGTCAGGGGGTCAATGGATATAGGCATAACCTAGTCTATATCAACAACCATATCGCGCCCTCCGGGAGATTTTACCCCGCTAAATCAGTCGTAATAAAGGAATAAGGGAACGAGGAAACCTCTCTAAGACATCCTAAGAATGTAGGTCGAGAACTTAGGAAGCCATTCAAGGTCAATCTGCACAACGGTTGCAGGTCAAAGAGAGAGTAGGATTGGGTAAAAAGCTTTATTTGCAGACGTACCCACTGTTAGACGTAATGTAAGGCAATGAATAGTAATGAATAAAGCTCAGACACTAAAAAGAAGATTAGGAAACCCTAAACTATTTTTAAGCGTAGCATGGGATACAGAGGATATACCTTCACAAGTTTCAATCAATCCTAACCTTAAATGGAAGGATATCAATTGGAAGAAGGTAGAGAAATCTGTGTTCCGATTACAAAAATTGATTTACAGAGCATCCATGAGTGGCGAAATCCGCAAGATGCACAGATACCAAAAACTTCTTTTAAAAAGTTACTACGCAAGGTTGCTAGCTGTTAGACGCGTGACACAAGATAACCAGGGAAAGAAAACTGCTGGAATAGATGGTATAAAAAATATATCTCCAATGCAACGATTCAACTTGGTGAACCTACTCGCATCACGCCACATCAAAGCAAGTCCCACCCGCAGAGTCTATATACCAAAACCAGGAAAAGATGAAAAGCGAGTGCTAATGGATGAGGTTTCCTCAGAATGTAAGACGCACTCAAGACAGCGCCCGCTAGGCATCCCCACGATGTACGACCGTGCGTTACAAGCCTTGGTGAAATTAGGTATGGAACCAGAGTGGGAGGCACTTTTTGAACCTAATAGCTATGGTCTTTTCCGGAGGTCAGCACAAGATGCCATTGGGGCAATCTTTGACAGCATTCACAAAAAACCTAAATATGTACTGGATGCTGACATATCAAAATGTTTTGACCGAATTAACCATGATGCACTACTAGGAAAAGTGAGCCAATCTCCTTATAGACGATTAATCAAACAATGGTTAAAGTCTGGAGTGATGGACAATAATCAATTCCACCCACCCCTCTGGCTCCCCTCCCGGGAGGGGATGGGGTGGGTACACCACAGGGAGGGGTCATCAGTCCCCAAAAGAGCAAACATAGCCTTACACGGTATGGAGGAAAGACTCAATGAATTTGCCAAAACTATTGACATGAAAAGAGGTAATGGCTGTCAAGTAAGTTGGCAAAATAAAGTACAGAGTCTCAATCTCATACGCTATGAGTCTCGACTTTGTTATCCTACATGAAGACATCAAAGTAGTGGTACAAGCTAAAACCGTAATACAGGAATGGTTAAACCAGGTAGGATTAGAACTAAAACCAGAAAAAACTAAGATTGCCCATACCTTGGAAGAGTATAAAGGAAGCCAACCCGGATTTGACTTCTTAGGATTCACAATCAGGCAATGGAAGATTAAGTCAACCAAACAAGGATTTAAAACACTGATTAAACCATCATCCAAGAGTATCAAAACTCACTACCGGAAACTAGCGGAAATATGTGATTCTCATAAGAACGCACCAGTTGAAGCCCTAATAGCTAAATTAAATCCGGTAATAAAGGGATGGGCTAACTACTTCTCAACACAAGTCAGTAAAGTAATATTCAAAAAACTGGACAGTCTTTTATGGAAAAGACTAGGTCGATGGGCAAGTAGAAGGCATCCAAATAAGTCAGCCAAATGGGTAAAGAAAAAGTATTTCCCCAACGTAAAAGTAACCAGGAACTGGGTACTTAATGATGGCGAATATATGCTAAACCAACACTCAGATGTCCCCATTATAAGGCACATCAAAGTTAAAGGTAATAAATCACCCTACGACGGTGACTGGACTTATTGGAGCAACAGAATCGGTAAATATCCGGGCGTAAGGAAAGAAGTCACAACGCTGTTAAAACGGCAAAGGAATAAATGTGCATCTTGTGGACTAACCTTTAGACCAACTGACCTCATGGAAGTTGACCATATAAAACCAAGGTCTGAAGGTGGTGACAACAAATATAAGAATAAACAACTGTTGCACCGACATTGCCACGATACTAAAACTGCCTTTTAATAATGAATAATGAATAATGAATAATGAATAATTAGGGATTGCTGATTAAATCTCCAAGTTTTTACACATAAAGGTTTGAAGATTTTTAGGTATCAAAAAGTGCTAGCTTTTAATTAGTTCCGGTTAAAAAATGAGCGTATTTTGGCGCATATTTGGGCAGAAAAATTAAGGGACGATTCTTCCAACTACCTCCTCTATAATTCCCATTTATCCTGAATTATGGATTCTGGTTCCTGACTCCTAGTCTTACCACTCATACTTTTGAGCGCAAACCCTAATTAATTTGTTTTTCATTATTAATTATTAATTATTAATTATTAATTATTAATTATTCATTAAGGTAGGGATGTACCCATGACAAGGGACGTTTAAGAGAGGAGCCGTGATGAGGTGAAAGTCTCAAGTCCGGTTCTGAAGACGAGCAGGTTCTATAAAAGAGTAATCTGGAAATGAGCTTGCTTAGTTTAACAGTACCCCATGTAAAACGTGATGCTGTAGTAATTGTCGGCAAAAATTTAGATTTATTAGATGTGGGAGTAGCGATCGCTTCTGATAATACATCTTCTGTGCAAGACTGGATTAGCCGAGAACTTATTTATAAGCCCTCAGCCGAACAGTTGTCAATTTGGAATAGTAATGATAGTAAAAAATTTAATGCTTTGATAGTACAACCTTTTGTTTTGGTACAAGAATCTGATGTTACTCAAGAGGATAATGGAGCAACCAGTCCTGCACCAGTATAACCAGTAGTTACCCACAAAATCGCTCTAATCCCATCTCTAATAACTTTTTCAATGGGTTCGGGCGATCGCCCAGAAGGTACTGGCATTGGTTTAAAACTAATACCCCTGCTACCCAAAACAATTTCCCCGATAACTTGAGCGCGACGCATGTGGTCATCAGAAGTAACTAGATAAACACTTGTAATACCGTGGGATTTTAATTTATCTACCATTGTAGTAAAATTAGTTACAGTATCTACCGCACTATAGTCTAAATGTAAGCGAGTTTGTGAAATACCACTCTTAGAGAATAACCAGTCAGCATATTCCGGGTTAGTGCCAGAAGACACCCAGATATCTAGCTGTGGATGTTGGCGAGCAAATTCTGCAGCAAAAACTTCTCTTTCTATCGCCCCACCAAGTACAAATAAAGCTTGAGGTGTTTCTAAATTACCTGCAAACTGTTGATAACTAATCCAAAAAGTTAATATAAATCCTAGTAGAAACCAGAAAATGCGGGAAATCTTCAACTTATTGTATATTTTTTTACTGGAAACAACCCTCAACACCATATCTTTAACATAAAAAACCATCTGTAGTTTTACAGATGGAAGTAGATTCTATCAAATAAATATTCACATAGTATTATTTACGATCCGGAGAGGCAATTATGGCGCTACGCGCAAGTCAGAACTCAGGAGTCAGAAGTTAGTAGGAAGAAGTTAGTAGGAAGAAGTTAGTAGGAAGAAAGGATGAGAATGGTGGTTATCTGGGGATATTCCGGCATTTTGCAGTGCAAATTTTTCAGCTCTTTATGCTCAAAAAGGAGCGTATTTTAGGCGCATACTTGGGCAGAAAAATCCCAAATTGACAATTCTTACTCCTACCTCCTCGCTCATTCCAATTTCTCCTATCTCCTGTCTCCTGTCTCCTACCACTACTAAAAGATTTATTCAGCAAACCCTAATTACTTAGGAGAAAACCCAACCTTAACCCCTCCCAGGAGTTGATCTCAGGAGTCAGGAAGGAAGAAAGAAGAATAGAAGGAGAAAGTTTTTTGTTTAGCTACGGGACACATAATATCAAATCCGTTTTATTGAATATAACAAAATTCTCCAATCGTCATAACTACGCTCATCTTTGTAATTCTCTCTCCTCCTGACTCCTGACTCCTGACTTCCCCTCCCCTCCCAGGAGGGGTTAGGGGTGGGTTGACTCCTCCTGACTTAAGCATTCTATAGCTGTTTAACCGGATTTGATATAACACGGAGCGCGAAACGGAGTTCTATCCCGCTGTTATCCGGACATGATATCATACCCCTTTTAACCAACGCCGATTTTTTGAATAAATAACAATTTCTGGCGTTGGTAAATTTAGCTATGATTTTCTTGCTTAGGAGGTAGGGACGTTGCATACAACAACAGCCTCTTCCCGACCCAAAATACCTTATAGGAGAGTTTTGGACCTCTCCTCATATCAGTTAAAATCGGAGCGGCGGGATTTGAACCCACGACCCCCACTACCCCAAAGTGGTGCGCTACCAAGCTGCGCTACGCCCCGACAACTATTAATATAGCATAACACAATATTAAACTTATGCAATTAATTATTATATTTTGAGAGAGATATTTTTTATACATTTATGATAGTTATAGCAGTCGAAGAAAAGGTCGCGGACATATCAAAAGCTTAAAACTCAGACAAGGCAAGATTTTTCTCTCTTCCCCCTTCCTTCTTCCGTCTTCCTTCTTCCTTCTTCCTTCTGCTATGTGAGTTAAAAAACTTTTAACATTTGTGCTGCTTGGACTAAACCAGGCACAGCTTGTACAGGCCATTTTCCTTCTCCCCTGCGCCCTTGATTTAAAATGAACTGAACAGTATAACTTCCTGGAAACCCTTCTACCTGCATCCAGAGTAGATCGCTTTCAGCCTCGCAGACTATTCTCTCTTCATCCATCAACTCATCTGCCATCTGGTTTATAGCTTTACTTAACTGGTCTAATAATCTGCAAAAATCCTCAAGTTCTTCTTCTGTCAGTTCTATTGACCACTCATTTCCTGCAACTAAACCCTTAAATTTTTCTGCTTCAGGATTCAACCCTAACCGCCAACCAGCTCCACTTTTGACTATTCGTCCCATTTTTTTCTCAAAATAATTGGGTCGCGCAACCCCGCCTTTTAAGGCGAAATGTTTTTGGAGGGGGGCTCAAATCCCCGTGACAAAAACAACTTCTGACTCTCTTGGTGCGCTACCAGGTGCGTCTTTCGCCGACGCGGGGTCGCACCGCTTCTGACTTCTGACTTCTGACTTCTGACTTCGTTAAGGCCTCAGCAAATCTGCATCTCCCGGTTGGGGAATAATTGGCGCTCTAGGATTTGAACGTCCAGAGTTATCTCTCTGATATACTTCTGGTATTGATGGAGGGTTAGGATCGCCACTAAAAATATTTACTAATCTATTAACTAAAGTTTCCCTTTGAGAGCGAGTTAAACTTTGAATAGCTTGACGATCGCCCTCCATTGGATTTTCAGTTAAAGTATCTTTTCCTGGATAAACCGATGATTGTAGATAATCATTAGCCCCAAGATAATCTGCTAATGTTAATTTCCAGTCAAACCGATAATTGGGAGCACGGCCTTTCACATATAGATGATACCGAATTAAACGTGAAACCAGAGTTTCTTCAGCATCTACTTCCCCCGTTTCTTGAGATATGTAATTATTTTCTAATGGCAAATCTGGTATTGTCTCATATACAAATGGCCATACTTCTGTAGGTCTAACCCGACGTTGGACAATTTTAATTGAGTCTTCAAAATTTTCTTGGTCTGTAACTGTTTCTAACAGATAATTAGTAGAAGGGCTAACTGTAATTGCAGTAGAAGAAAATAAAGCTTCGATACTAGCCCAAACTACTAATGTTACGATTGTAATCTTGAAATATTTGAGCCACCGCTTCTTGCTCATAGCTATTATTAAATAACTACTATTGTATTTACCGAATAATTAAGGTTTAAAGCCTCTCCTTTAAAGGAGAAAAAAGCCGTCGAGGGATGGCGGAGCGCGTTTGCGATAGCATTCCGCTAGGAAAGCGGCTCTTTCAAGAGCGGGTCTTCTTGCTAGCCGACCATCGACCAAGAGAAGAAAAAATTTTTCCTTAAGCGTCAATCCTCTTCTTTTCAAGGAGGAGTAATAATTAATTATTAATTATTAATTATTAATTGTTGAACTACACTATGCTACTGCTTACATCACTAATTATCTCTGGCTGCATCAATTCGTCGGACATTTCGACTACAGCACGGATAACAGGTTTCATTAATTGTTCATCCATATTATCAAAATCTTCATAACGACGGCGTTTAGCACGATTAGCTACTTGTACCACAACGCGATAACGATTAGAGGCAGCTCTGATCAGCTCTTCAGATCTACGACTTAGTTCTGCGGAATCAATACTAGATTGCTTTTCTATGTGCATAAATTTTATTAGCCTGTATAGTTTTATCAGTCATTATCTTTTCAGTCACATTTAGAATAAAATGCTGGTAGAATAGTAGCATTTTTTCTCTAATAAGTACAGATGATTGGTAGTTAGGCCAAATTATCTGACTACTAGCGCGTCTAGACTAAAATTTTGGGTAAAACCCAACGCTACGATCCCTTTCCAAGGGGGGAGAGGTCTATATTTTCTAAAATTTACCCACATTTTCAAGCTAGACGAGCTACTACTTATATCAAATTCAGTTATCAAAGATAGTAGAAATTATGAGTGTGAATGTATTTCTGCTTAAGTCGTCCACTTTCCCCCTTGATTGTCAAAAATATATCCTTAATAAGCTCCCCATTTCCCCTAAACCCTATCTCCAGCATCTGCACAATTGCGATAATCTATAAACCGGATTTAGTATCATATATATTTTTTTATATTTTTTTATATTTTTTTATATTTTTCTCTAAATTAGGTAGTCAATGGTAATATTTTTAGTTAAAATTCAATCAATATTAATAAATTTATACTAAAATTACCAATTTTTATTGCTTATGTTAATATCTACCCCTTCTACGATAAAGCACTTTTCTCAGACTCATCATCATCCCCTAAAAATAGTTGCTTTGGGAGACAGTTTAGTTTATGGTTTTGGCGATCATGAAGGTGGTGGATGGGTAGAGAGATTACGACGGCAATGGATGTTGCCAGACAGTCCTGGTCATGTACTGTATAATCTTGGAGTTCGGGGAAACCGTGTTTTACAAGTAGAACAACGCCTGGAACATGAGTTTCACCATCGTGGAGAATTAAGAAATCGTCAACCAGATATTATTATTCTTTCGGTTGGGGTAAATGATTCTGCCAGAGTCCAAAGACCAAATGGACGTTACTATACTGATTTTCCTAAATTTAAAACAATTTTAGATAATTTATTGGATACATCAAAACAGCTTTGTCCTGTACTATTTGTGGGAATGGTTCCTGTTAATTTGGACAAAATGCCTTTTCAAGATTGTTTATATTATAGTCACGAGGATCAATTTATATATAAAGAGGCAACTCGGTTGGCTTGTTTAAAGCGAAAAATTCCTTATTTAGATGTGTTTGAAAAGTGGTTAAGTCGGGGCGAAAATTGGTGGAGATTACGTCTTTGTGCAGATGGCATTCATCCTAATGTCGCAGGTTATAAAGCTCTATTACAAGATGTATTGGACTGGGAATATCTGAATTTATTAACTAGCTAAGATGTAAGCAGTCAGCACTTCAGCTATCAGCTATCAGCTTTATTACCGAATAATTAAGGTTTAAAGCCTCTCCTTTAAAGGAGAAACAATGAATTAATTTTCCCTTTGCGTCAATCCTCTTCCTTTTCAAGGAGAGGCAATTGTTAATAATTAATAATTAATAATTAATAATTAATTTTTGAACTTTAAGTAGCCTTGTAAAAATAACTTGAACAGTCTTTTTGATAAAAGCTATAGCGCTGTGCGCAGGCAACAGGCAACAGCGGTGCGACCCCGCGACGACGCCAGTCGCAAGCGGTCAGACCCCGCGACGACGCCAGTCGCAAGGGAATGCTGACCAAGAGAGGGAATGCGCACCAAGAGAGGCAATAGGCAACAGGGGGAATAAATTGCCATTTGCGCAGCATATCCGTTGGAATAATATAAGAGTTTTAGCTATTGGGCAGCCCCTGCAATTTGTAAATATACCAGCGCACACTGCTATATATTTCACAATTTATCCCAGATAAAATTTGTACAACTTATTATTCTTACATGGCTCCTAAAGGAGAAAAAAGCAATTTCATCAAAGCTTTAGATTAATTTTGAATGATTAATTATTAACTAAATTTTATAAATTATAAAAATTAATTCATTAGTGCAATTTTTGACTTCAATACATCTATTTTATTCAAACTTCCTTCTTCCTTCCACCAAAAGTATGAATCAAGAAAGCTGGTTAAAAATATTAAAAAAAAATCGAATCATCGCTGTTATTCGTGCCTCAGAAATCGAGGTTGGTAGGAAAATGGCAAAAGCAGTTGTCGCTGGTGGTATACGCATAGTAGAAATCACTTGGAACAGTCATAAAGCATCAGAATTAATTACTTTACTCCGCTCTGAATTACCCACTTGTATAATTGGTACAGGCACATTATTAACCATAGAAGAGTTACAAAAAGCACTCAAAATTGGTTGCCAATTTATCTTTACGCCACATACTAACCCTGCTATGATTCAAACAGCAAAAATAGCAGCAGTTCCAATTATTCCCGGCGCTCTTTCTCCTACAGAAATAGTTACAGCTTGGCAGGCAGGAGCTAGCTGTGTTAAAATATATCCTATTTCATCAGTAGGAGGCGCAACTTATATCACAAGTTTGCAAGGACCTTTAGGAGAAATTCCTCTAATTCCTACTGGTGGAGTCACCTTAGAAAATGCTAAAGAATTTATAAAAGCAGGTGCAATTGCTGTAGGTTTATCGGGGAAACTATTTCCCAAAGATTTAATAATTGCTCAAAATTGGGAAGCGATCGCTCGACAAGCTCAGGTTCTAGTTAGAGAACTTTCAGCAAACAATTGAATTTTAAAATTAATAGACATCTCCATAAAAGAGGGAGTAGGGACGTTGCATGCAATGTCCTTACAGAGTAGGGAAATAATTGATGAATAAGAGTAGAATAATTGATTTTATTTTTTATTATTGGAGATGTCTAATCAAAATAATCTACTTCTAAATCACACCTTAACGAAGTCATAAGTTAGAAGTCAGAAGTCAGAAGTCAACCCACCTCTAACCCCTCCGGTGGAGGGGAGGGGAAGTAGGGGATTTGAGCAACTCTCCAAAAATATTGCGCCTTAAAAGGCGGGGTGGCGCGACCCTTATGATTTTAATAATTTTGTTTTTATTAGGTATAAAATATGAAAAACTTATTTAGTTCTAAAAAATGGTATCAAGTTGGTAAAATATGTGCAGCTACAGCACTAACTATTACGACTTTTTTCTCCTGGTCAATACCAACCAAAGCTAGTGGATGGGAAAATGTAATTGCCACAAGAATGTTAGAATTACAACAATCAGCGGAACGTTGGATTTCAATTGACTTATCAACCCAAAGATTAATTGCCTGGGAAGGAAATAAAGCAGTTTATGCAGTGATAGTTTCCACAGGTAAAGCATCAACTCCTACTCGCTTAGGTACTTTCAGAGTACAGACAAAATATCGCACTACCAGAATGACCGGACCTGGTTACGATGTGCCCGACGTTCCTTATACTATGTATTATGACGGGGGAATGGCAATTCATGGTGCTTATTGGCATAATATGTTTGGTACCCCAGTTAGTCATGGTTGCACTAATGTAGCAGTCAATCACGCCAAATGGTTATTTAACTGGGCGTCAGTGGGGACACCTGTAGTAGTGCATGAGTGAAGGGAATTAGAAGTCAGAATTTAGAATTTAGAATTTAGAATTTAGAATTTATTTGATAAGGTAAAATTTTGATAATGCAATAGTTTCAGGCAATTATTTGACATTTCTATCGCGCTATTATCCGGACATGATATAAACAGGAATTACTCAAAAAACTATACACCATTTGTAGGGGTTAATATCAAATCCTGATAATTACTATATCCAAGTCATTGTGACGGTTACTCCGTGGAAGGAGGAAATCTCCGCGCACCCCTGAGATTGCTTCCCGACCGTCGCAATGACAACTGTTCAACCGGATTTTATAGAACCCCTAACGGTATCTTTTCTTGAAATACAAAGGCTTCATAAAAGCCGTTTTCAGGAGCATAACAACTATAAGGGTTGCTGGAAACCGAAAAATCATGAATCATATCATGTCCGCTGGTATCGTTTGTGTAAAACTAAGGGTGAATATCTACAGGAAATTTACGTTTTTTCAAGCTTTTAAGCCTTCTTCCCTCTTCCTTCTTCCTTCTTCAATCATCAAACCCAGATGGGTATTGGACTTGTAACTTGTTAAATAGATCCCAAATGGGTTCTATAAAGCTAGCATTAGTTAGATTTGTTCCCTGGAGATTAATTCATTGGAGGTCAGAGCGATTTAAGTTTATATTTTCTCCTTGACCTGTTCTGACTAACTCTCTAACTTTAGCATCTTTTAGATAGGTTTTTCCTGGTCGTATGCGGTCTAGTTTTATAGTGTCTTTCCAACAAGTACGGTTTATGTTAGCTCCTATAAAATTTGTACTTTTGAGAGTAGCATTAGTGAAGTCAGCGTCAGTTAAATTTGCATCTGTGAAAGATGTTCCACCTATAGCAGCAAAGGCAATAGCTATATTACGGATAAAAGTATTTTCATCTTGTTTAATTGTTCGATAAGCAATGTAAGCAGTTAACAAGGTTTGCAATCCGGTGACGACGAGGGCGAAAGCTCCGGTGATGAGGAAAGCTCCGAGGACGGCTCCGGGCAAGACTCCGGGGACGTCCAAGGTGAGGGCGAAGGCGAAGGCTCCGGCCAAGGCTCCGGCTCCAGCGATGGCAAAGGCGAAGGTGACGGCGATGGCCAAGGCTCCGGCTCCGGCGATGGCGAAGGCGATGGCAAAGGCGATGGCGAAGGCGATGGCGAAGGCAAAGGCGAAGGCAAAGGCGAAAGCTCCGGCTCCGGCGAAGGCAAAGGCGAAGGCAAAGGCGAAGGCAAAGGCGAAGGCAAAGGCTGAGTTTTCTTTTCCTTTATAGATAAATGTTATCCAGAATATAAGAATTACAATCAAGGATACCCAAACAACTTGATTATCAATGCTAATAGGATCAAATATTAATGATATGAAATATGATGATATGAAATATGAAGTGAATATATTGAAAAATCCTGATATAAAAACTAAAACAAAAATACTAGCAAGCAAAATTACCACCCAACGCTTTTGTAGTCCAGCCTTAGCTCCACAAAACTTAGCCCTTGTTAGATTTGCCCCACTAAAATTAGTACCTCTGATATCAGCAAAACTGAAATCTACACCAGACAAATCTTCTCCCTTAAAAGATAAACCTCTGAGATTAGCATCTTGGAAATCTGTTATACCTTGTTTATATCGTTGCAATATCTCACGTTTACGCAAATTCATATTTTGTATCTATCCAAAAATAGTAATAATTCAGGTAAATGCCTGTTTTTAATTCCTAATAAAATCTACTTAATTATCAACTTTGAGAATACGCCAGCCTTTTTGTTGTCCCTGTTGCTGTTCGCGATCGCTCTGAAACACAAATCCGTGATGTTGAAAATGAGAAGGAGAAGGAAGTTTTTGCAACTCTAACACTTGACTATTACTGAGAATCCAGTTGTTGCGATATGCTTCCTCATAATTCTCTTAAATTATCCAGAATCATTTTTCAATAATTAATAACCTATAAGAATTTCTTTCATTGTATCACAGATACTACTTAGATGTCCCGTTCTACTAAACTTATCCAAACTTACCCAAATGAGATTTGAGCTAGAGCGCGAGTCTTCAACCAACGTTGAGATAAATAAAAATGTTTTCTCTGATAAATTTCTCCCTGTTCCGTGTTCCCTGTTCCCTGTTCCGTGTTCCCTGTTCCCTATTCCCTAAAACTGAGAAAAATCAAAGTCGATACTGCTGAAATACATCTCTAGCAGCACGGTGCAAAAGTGAATGAGTGTAAACTAACGATTTCATATCCTTTGTATATCCTCCTCCAATAACGGAAGCAACCGGATAACCTCCTGCTACACAGGTACTCAATACTTGCATCTCGCGCCGGAATATTCCTGTATTTGTCAAAGCTAATTTTCCTAAAGCATCATGGATATGAGTGTCAACTCCGGCATCATATAACACCAAATCAGGCTTTACTTGTGACAGCAAGTCTGGTAAATATTGCGCTAAAGTCTGTAAATAGCGGTCGTCATCCATTCCCTCTGGCAAAGGTACATCTAGATCGCTAGTTTGTTTTCTACTAGGAAAATTGATACCGCAGTGCATCGAAAATGTAAATACAGTATGGTCTTCTTGGAATATCCAGGCAGTGCCATCTCCTTGATGTACGTCTAAGTCTACAATTAAGATTTTTTGAGCTAATTCTAGTTTTTGGATAACACGGGCAGCGATCGCTAAATCATTAAAAATACAAAACCCAGACCCATAACTGGGAAACGCATGATGAGTACCCCCAGCAGTATTACAAGCTAAACCATGTTTGAGTGCTAACTGCGCCGTTAATACAGCACCACCCACAGCAATACAAGTTCGATTTGCTAATGCTTCACTCCAAGGCAACCCGATCCGTCTTTGTGCTTTTGGGTCTAAAGTGCCGTTACAATATCCTTCTATATAGTCGCGGTCGTGAACTAATTCTATCCATTCCAAAGGTGGCAGTTGTGGAATAAAAAAATGTGATTTTTCTGTAACCCCATCCTCTAATAGCATTTCATAAAGTAGTTGAAATTTTGCCATCGGAAAGCGATGACCGGGTGGCATCGGTGCAACATAATTAGGATGATAAATAATTGGTAAATTCATAAAAGGAAGGAAGTAGAAAGTATTAACTTAGAAATTTAATGTAAGATTGTATCCGTTTAATTAGGGTTTGCGTATGGAAAGTATGAGTGGTAGGGGTAGGAGACAACCCACCCCTCGCCCCTCCCCTCCCAACCCACCCCTCGCCCCTCCCAGGAGGGAGGGGAAGACAGGAGACAACCCACCCCTCGCCCCTCCCAGGAGGGGAGGGGAAGACAGGAGAAATGGAAATTATAGAGGAGGTAGTCGTAAAAATTGTCCCAAGATTTTTCTGCCATAATTATCCCAAAATACTAGCATGCATGAGCTTGAGCGACCGAAACAGGCGCACTTTTTTCGATCTAAAAAGGCAGCAAATCAATATCTGTAAGTGGTTTGATATTTAATCAGCAAGCCCTAATTAGTTAAAATAAAGTTCTTAGGTCGTAGGTTGTAGGTGTAAATTCTAGTGAAAACATTGGAAAGTGATTCATAACACAGCCTCAGAGTCAGATAGAGCTATTATATTTGTATAATTACCATAATTACTAACTCTAGAGTAATGATTATAAAACTACCAGGATATCAAATCAAACAAAAGCTCTACGTTCGAGCATTTATTTACGACAAAAAGTTCCATATTTCAAGCCTCTGACTTTCCTGCGGAATGCTGCGCAAACAGGCAGAGGTACTGATAACTGTTAACTCAGTTCTGACCTTATGGGGCTAACTGTTAACTCAGTTCTGACCTTATGGGGCTAACTGATAACTGAAATGACGACTCAGCACAGTGGCGAACGATCGCACAAGCTCAGAGTTATTTAAAGCTATTATATAAGTAATTATTATAATCATTAACTCTAGACCAATGACCATCAAACTCCCAGGATATAAAATCAAACAAAAGCTATATGAAGGTACTCGTACTTTAGTTTACCGAGGCATTCGAGCAACAGAATCTCAGACAGTCGTGCTCAAATTTATGCGTAACGAATATCCCACTTTTAACGAACTGTTACACTTCCGCAACCAATATACCATTACAAAAAACCTCAATTTACCAGGAGTTGTCAAATCCTTAAATTTAGAAATATATCGCAACGGTTATGCTTTAGTGATGGAAGATAATGGAGCAATATCTCTGGACAAATATGACTCATTAGACTTAACAACTTGTTTAAAAATAGGTATTCAAATAGCAGATATTTTACACAAACTATATCAAATGATAGACTAAGCAATGCTCCAGATATTCGCGCGGTCGTTGCCTATATTTTTCACTGTTTTATTTCTCACTGGCATAAACCGTTGTGCGAGTCAGTTAATGAACTGAAACAGACTTACTTTATAGCTCTTGAATCAGGAGACCTGCAACACGCAGCTCTCTCTTCATTCCGTCATTCCCAAAACCTGATGTATACTGGATGCGAACTTACAGAACTTAAAACGGAAATCAAACTCAATCGTCAAGCAATCGAAGCTACTGAATTGCTCAACAGTTTGCCTTGGAATGATAATATATGTCAGTTTGTCCTGAATCTAATGGGAGAATCAGAAGATCCTTGTTTGTTGATAGGTGAATTTTATGATGAAAACCATGCCATCGAAAAATATCGTACTGAAGGAGATCGTACTGGCTCTCATTTTCTTGATCAAGGCAAATTTGTTCTTTACTATCTCTTTGAATGTTATGATAAAGCAGCAGAGTTTAGTAATCTGGCCTTGGAATATATTGACAGTGTGATTGCATCATCTGCTGTCCCGGTGTTTTACTTCTACGATTCCCTAGTTCAAATGGCATTATGCGGACAACACAGTTATTCCAACGATCGTCACTTGAAGCGAGTGAGTGCAAATCAGTTGAAGATGAAAGTATGGGCTGAATCTGCACCAACTAACTATGCTCATAAGTTTCACTTAGTTGAAGCTGAATGTCACCGCATTGCAAGTCAATATTTTGAAGTGTTTAACTTATACGATTGCGCCATAGCTGGAGCTAAAAAAAATGGATTCATTCAAGAAGAAGCTCTCGCCAACGAACTAGCTGCTAAATTTTACCTCGACTGGGGCAAAGAAAAAGTTGCTGCTGGCTATATGCAAGAAGCTTACTATTGTTGCTCGTTGGGGAGCTAAAGCCAAAACTGATGACTTAGAAGAACGCTATCCTAGCATCCTCAGCTCCATTCTCGAACGGCAAAAACTCAGTTGTCTCACAAGTACTACGATCGCAACTCTAACAATGGAAACAATCTCCAAAACCACAACAGGTAAAGGAGAAATATTAGATTTAGCCACCCTAATGAAAGCATCTCGTACCCTTTCACAGGACATATCTTTAGAAGGAGCGATCGCTAATTTAATGCAAGTAGTTATGGAAAATGCTGGTGCAGAAAATGTAGCCTTGATGCTGTTGCAAGACCAAGTTTTAATGCTCACAGCTTTTGCTACTGAAGACCGGATTTCACAACTAGAAGCTATTCCAGCAGAAACAAGTCATTCAATACCCTTGAGTATTATCAACCAAGTTAAGCACAACAAAAAGCCTCTAGTTATCTATAATGCCAATCATGAAACTGCTTATGCAGGAGATATTTATATTCAAGAGCACCAACCTCAGTCTGTTTTATGTCTACCGTTATTAGACCGGGGTCAAATGATTGGTATTCTCTATCTAGAAAATAATCAAGTGACAGGAGCGTTTACCAGCGATCGGGTGGAATTTCTGAATTTACTTTGTTCTCAAGCTGCTATCTCGTTAGAAAATGCCAGACTCTATCAAAAATCTCAGAATTATGCCCAACAATTGGAGCAAACACAACTACAACTTGTGCAAAGCGAAAAAATGGCTTCTATTGGTCAGTTGGTTTCTGGTGTCGCCCACGAAATTAACAATCCTATAGACTTTATTTCCGGTAACTTAGATTGCGCTACCGAATACATCCAAAATTTAATTGATTTATTGCAGCTTTATCAACAAGGATGTGACTGGAATAGCAAAACAACTCAAGATAAAATTGAGGAGATAGAATTAGATGATCTGATAGAAGATTTGCCAGAAATGATCGAATCAATGAGACAAGGAACTAATCGCATTACCGAGATTAGTAAATCAATGAGAACTTTTTCTCGTAGCGATACAATAGCGAAAGTTCCATTTAACATCCATCAAGGAATAGATAGCACTTTATTAATTCTCAAACATCGACTCAAAGCTAATGAACACCGCCCAGAAATAGAAGTAGTAAAAAACTCGGAAAATTTGCCAGAAATTAACTGCTATCCAGGACAATTAAATCAAGTATTTATGAATATTTTAGCTAATGCAATTGACGCATTAGAAGAGGCAAGTGAAGGCAAAAATTACGCTGATATTGAAGCTAATAATAATCGCATTACTATTAGTACGAAATTAAGTACCGATAAAAATATGGCGGTGGTAGAAATTGCCGATAATGGTTCAGGAATGAGCGAAAAAGTGCGCTCACAAATATTCGAGCAGGGGTTTACAACTAAGGGGGTGGGCAAAGGAACAGGATTATATCAAATCCGGTAGCATCGGTGTAATTAGATGGGGAGATGGGGAGATGGGGAGATGGGGGACCCACCCCTAACCCCTCCCTGGAGGGGGACCCACCCCTAACCCCTCCCTGGAGGGGGACCCACCCCTAACCCCTCCCTGGAGGGGGACCCACCCTAACCCCTCCCTGGAGGGGGACCCACCCTAACCCCTCCCTGGAGGGGAATGTGGGGATGGGGACCCACCCTAACCCCTCCCTGGAGGGGAGAAATATTTGGTAATCGTTGAAGATGGAACATTTTTTACGTGCCGAATTAAACGGATTTGATATTAGGCATGGCGATCGCGCGACAAATTATTGTAGAAAAACATGGCGGGACAATAACTTGTAGGTCACAATTAGAGAAAGGCACAGAATTTATTATTTCTCTTCCTTTAGACATAGGGAATAGGGAATAGGGAATAGGGAATAGGGAATAGGGAAGATGTTTTTAGGAAAAAAACAAGGAAGAAGGAAGAGGGAAGAAAAAAAATTAAATTTCCTGTAGATATTCACTCTTGGGTTTACACAAACGATACCAAAAGACATGATATGATTTATTCAATGGAAGAGAAAAAAGCAATCGCTCACTATCCTGTTTTTTTTTATGTTAAACGGTCAAAAAGTTAGTCACTTTTTTTTTCCTCTTATTTCAATTTAATTTGCTTTTATAGTATAATACTATTATAACAGGACTTATGCACGGAAACTAAATCGAGTGAGGGCGTTAGCGCAGCTTTGCGGAACGCAAATGCCATTTGCGTTCCGCAAAGCTCCGCTTTATATGTTGCGGAGCAAAACGCCCCTACATATGGGATTTTCAAGGTTGATTTGCGTAAGTCCTGATAACTTAGATTCATACTCACTTAACTCAAACCATCTATAAATATGCAGCTTAAAACTATTTGGCAATTAGGTAGCAATAATCCAGAAAATCCTAATAATCTAGACACTATTCGTCAATGGTGGGCAGCTATAGCTGACAAAGAAATTACCTGGCGACAGCGAGTTATTCCTGTCAGTGGAGATGTTACAGAACTTGATTGGGAACCTCAAAGATTTGATGAAATATTTGAGATAGCTAAACCAGAAATTCGCGGTATTACTCTTTATTGGCAAAAACCAAACTCTACGACAGAAAGCAATACAACTGTTCAAAAACTAGAATTACATCATACTCGTCAGGAATTATATATTTTTCCTAAATCTCAACAACAATTGGTAATTAGAGTTGCATTGCCAGAAGTAAAATATCAAAGAATTGAAATTAATAATCCTGAAATTTTAGTCGAAGAAAATAGTATCTTATTTCGGGATGCAACTCAGTTATTGGAAGTACAAATTAAACTAACACCAGAACAGTTAAATCAATTGAAGGAAAAACTTAAAGAAAATGACTAATAATACCCATGAAATTATCGATGTACAGCAAACAACTTGTTGCATTGTTGGCGGCGGACCAGCAGGAGTTGTATTAGGATTATTGTTAGCACGTCAAGGTATCTCAGTCACTCTCCTGGAATTACATCAAGACTTCGATCGCGATTTTCGAGGTGATACTATTCATCCTTCCGTAATGGAAATAATGGCACAAATAGGTTTAGCTGACCGTTTGTTAGAGTTACCCCATTCCAAAGCTCGCACACTCAAGTTAAATTCTACCAATGGTGACATTGCTCTGACTGACTTCAGTCGCTTAAAAACTGCATATCCCTATATTACTATCTTGCCACAAGCAAAATTTTTAGATTTTATTGCTACTGAAGCGCAACAGTATCCCAATTTTAATTTAATCATGGGTGCAAACGTACAGGAAATTATTAAAGAGGATGGAGTAGTGCGTGGGGTGCGTTATCGCGGACATGGAGGTTGGCACGAAGTTAGAGCATTATTAACAGTGGGAGCAGATGGTCGTTTCTCTCGAATGCGTCAGTTAGCAGGTTTTGAACCAATTAAAACTTCTCCACCAATGGATGTAATGTGGTTTCGTTTGCCACGCAAGTCAGAGGAACCTAATGGTTTATCAGGTCGTGTAGGTAATGGCAAGATGGTAGTTTTGCTCGATGTAGCTGCCGCTAGGCTCCGCCAACGCTCAGATTTCTGGCAAGTAGCTTATATGATTTCTAAGGGTGCTTTTGCCCAACTGCGCACTGCTGGTATAGATTTTTTGCGAAAGTCTTTGGTTGAGTTGGTGCCAGAATTTAGCGATCGCTCCCATTTACTTGAAGATTGGTCTAATATTGCTTTTCTATCTGTAGAGTCGAGTCGTCTTCCTAAATGGTATCTACCGGGTTTACTGTTCATTGGGGATGCTGCTCATGTTATGTCTCCTGTAGCTGGGGTTGGTATTAACTATGCTATTCAAGATGCAGTTGTGGCAACAAATATTCTCAGCGAACCGCTAAAACGTGGGAGTTGGCATTTGTGGGACTTAGCAGAGGTGCAGCGCCAACGGGAGTTTCCCACCAGAGTTATTCAATGGTTTCAGGAGTTAGCTCAAAAACGGATTATTGCTCGTGCGTTGAATCAAAATCAGCAGTTTACTATTCCTGCTTTTTTGCAGTTGCCTGTGTTGCGGGATATTCCGCCACGGTTGATTGCATTTGGAATTTCACCTGTGCGTTTGAATAGTTGAATTTAATAGACATCTCCAATAATAAAAATCAAATCAATTATTGCACAGAAACTATCGATTCTTTCCCCTCCTGGGAGGGGTTAGGGGTGGGTTCCCTACTCTCTCTTTTATGGAGATGTCTAATGATTATATTGTTTGAGTAGCAGCTTTTGAATATATTCAAGCAACTACTCAATAATGTTAGCTGATAACCTTTTTATTCTCCTAATACCATTTCTCCATGAAGAGGTACTGATAAATCCAGAGCCTTGAAATACTGAAGTTTATCTTTTTTATCCTCTTGAAAGGGGAGGCTTGAAACCTTCTTTTTTGGTCATTAAATTTAATTGTCTTATTGGTAGAGTTTATCATGATGATGGAAGGATTAGTGAAAATGTAGTTTATGCGGAAATTGGCAGAAATTCAGATGGAACAATTAAGTATGCTTATCCTATTGTTGAGCCTAAAATAAACTATAAATAAGAGGTCAAAATGAATAAAATTAAGCAATTTAAACTAAGATTAGGTCATAAAAATATAGAAAATTTTACTACTCCTCCTGATGATCCTTTAGGGGAGTTATCTGACTTTGAATTAGGGTTAAGGAAGTTTTGTTATGAGTTTAATCGTCAAGTTATTGTAGAAATTGGGCAAACTAAGTTTAAGGTCTTTTTAGATCCTGATATTTGTATCTTATTGGAGGATAGATTCACTGAACAAATAGGAGAGTTAGAACAGGATAAAATCATGGGTTTAGATTTCGTTGAAAGTTATTGGTGTAGAATAAAGTTTGTTCCTGTTGATACGCAAATTAAATGTTATTTAAAAGAGCTTAATTATTATTCTCAGGAATCATTAATTATATTGAATAAACAACAGGTTTTGACTGAATTAAAGCAATTTTTAACTGAATTAATGAGTCTAGCAGTTAATCAAGGTTATATTAGTTTACAAGATAGGGATGAGTTTATTAAACCTGCTTTTGTTCAATCAGAGGTACTAAGATAGTCTTTCATTAATTGATAATTGATAATTGATAATTGATAATTGATAATTACCTCTGGTTAAAACTGTCCTTAATTGAATATAAGGAAACATTATTTCTTCTCTTGGTTGATTGGATATGGCGAGGAGACCCGCTCTTATCAGAGCCGCTCCGCTTTATATGTTGCGGAGCAAAACGCCATCCCTCGACCGCTTTTTTTCCCCTTAAAAGGGGAGGCTTCAAGGCACGAATTATTTAATTATTAATTATTAATTATTCGGTAAGCATTTCCTCCGGAATGCTGCGCAAACAGCGGTCAGCTATTAGCTAGCCTCCTAGGTCGGAACTGCGTTAACAGCTATTAATTTTGGGGAAGGTAAAACCAATTTAGAACTTGAGAAAAAATAAAAAGTTACTGCTAAAATCCCAGGACAAAACCTGAGAAATAATTAGGGTCTGCTGAAAAAGTCTTTTAGTAGGGGTAGGAGACAGGATAAATGAGAATTTAGAGGAGGTATAAGAAAGAATTTTCCCTTGATTGTTCTGCCCAACTATGCGCCTAATATCATGTCCGGTTGAATACTTATTATTAAGATAGTAGGGGAGTAGGGGAGTAGGGGAGTAGGGAAAATAGAAAGATTTATTGTTTAAGCACTCGTGATAAGTTTTTTCATCACGCTCTTATCCGGACATGATATAAAATACTAATTTTTTGAGCTTTTTAGACTGAAATAGGCGCACTTTTTTCGACTCCAAAAAGGCTAAAGTCTTTATCTGTAAATATGTTGATAATTAATCAGCAAGCCCTAATTATTTTTTATGTCCTATCAAATGATTAAATTGAATGTGATTTGGAGAGCTAATTTTTAACATATTTTCTGGAGTATCGTGGATATTAGCTTTAGATTCATATCGTGTTTTACTCTTAGGAATTTTGATATTCTTAATACTGACAAAACGATATTTATAATCATCAAGAAAATCTTGTTTCTCCCAAAATGACTTACCAATTGCTTGACAATATTCAACAAAACACTGCGCCCCTTTTAGTTGCTGGATAATCTCTTTTTCTTTAGATGTCTTTTTTCCTCCCTTCATTTCAATAAAGACGATAAATTTTCCTTTTTCGATAATATCGGCAATAATGGCAAAATCTGCACGTTTGCATTCACCCCGGTTTGCCTGGAAAATTTCTTTTGGTGCGCTAAAAGTATCCACCTTAATCACAATAACTTCATCATCATCGGGCATTCCATAAATAGTTACAGTGTAGTTATCACAATCTTCTGTTAGTTTGACGATATTCTTCTGATATTCGGATTCTAATGCTACTGTAGCTTCCGGTTGAATCATCCTTTTAAGGATATCAATATCAGAATCAACCATCAATCTTCGCCCCAGGCGATCGCTTCCTGAATTCGATTCATTTCTTCAATAGTTGTATCAAAACTACGAGCTTCAATACCCATTTCCGGGTCAATATTTGCTAGGGTAAAAGTTGGGCACTTAATTTTTCTTTTATAACCTTTTGGTTGCATAAGTTTTTCTTCCGCAATATATACCTTAATCTTTTCAGCAGATATTAATTCTTCTTTTTGATAACCCTCCTCCTCAGCAATGCGCTTAAGATGAGGTTTATCGTGATTCAGCATAATTAGGGTATTCAATTCTTTGATAATGTAATCACTATGAGTAGTAATAAAAACCTTGATTCCCAGATTAATAAGTCGAGCAAATAGTCTAGCAACACGACGCTGGTTTTCGGGATGTAGGTTTAACTCTGGTTCATCTACCATCAGTAAGTCCCCAGGTTGAGCTTCGTGTTTTAGATAAAAACCAATATCTAGTAAGGAACGCACAGCGCTAGAACTTTCAAGCATAGACAGTTTTGGAGGTCGTTTCCCTTGTTTCGGCATATAATAAAGTTGGTCACTGGGAGTAACTGTATACTCACCTCCAATAATATCGGCGAAATCATTCAAAACTTCAGGATAGTCATTATAAAGAAAACTACGTTGTTTGGAAATTGTCTCTAGTTCCCGTGTAAACTCTACATTTTCTTCAACTGGAAGTGGATAATCTTGATATCCTCTAAATAAAATCTCTCTTGGATTAATCCTATAATCTGCCTGACCTATTTTTTTAAGCAAACGGTTGCGGGTAAAATCTAACTCTTTGCGAAAAATAGCAGCACCTGTTCTTTCTGCACTAGCGATGAAAGGTTTAGGAAAAAGTTGAGAAAAAATAATTTCTTTGAGAGCTTCTGTAATAAAATGATTAAGAACCTCAGTAGGAATTTTCACTTTTTCTTGTTCAACTAGAAGCACCACAACTAATTCTGTACTATCATCATTTTTATTCAGTGAAAAAAGTTCTACACCTGGGAACATGATTTGATGCTCAAATTGAGTCTTCAAATTAATGTTATTTGTATCAACGATGATATCAAATTTTGTTTTTTTGAATCGTTCAGGCGTTGCTGCAAAAATAGTTGGTAATTCCTCGGTATATGCCTGACAACCTTTCGCAACAATTTGTTGAGTCTGTTTAATATATTCTTGTATCTCAATACGAATCACACCTTCAGATAGTAATTGCTGAATTTTATCGTCAACATCAATAGTAAGTATCTGTTCCCAAGTAGACAAAAATCCAAATAAGGCATAAGTAGCGTAAGTCTTGCCAGTATTGTTACCTCCACAAATAATCGTCAGATCGGCAAGAGTAAATTCAGCTTGCTTTAATACGCCAAGATTTTGGATTTTAATTTTCATTCTTTTAATTCCTAAAAATGGTTTTTAGCTCCGCATTCGGCAGGAAAACTTCGATCGCTCCTAGTGCAGGATGGCGGAAATAACTTACCAGTTACAAAATCCTAAAACAATTACAAATTAATACTTTTTACTTTTGACTTTTTACTTTTGAATTCAATGATTTGATGGTTTGAGTAATACCACTTTCCCATCTGGTAAACTAATATTTTCAGGTAATTTTTCAGGTAACTCTGGCAAAGTATCTATTTGACTATTCAACGGATAATTTAACAGCTTTAATAGAGGAGTTGCCATTTGCAAAACCTCCTCTTTTTGGGAATCGGTGAGAATATTAACCCACTGTGCCAATTGACCTTTTCTGATATGATTAGGACTATCTTGTTTCATGCTATTCAATGATACTTTTTCTTTAATTTCATCTCTAGCTTTTTATCTAATTCAATTTCCAAATATTCTAATATTTTTCTAGCTCTAGGTCAAAATCATCTAGCAATCTTTCATAGAAAACAAAGTGAATATTCAAATATTTCTGATGTTTTAAATATCCCCCCACATGATTCATCCAGTCAGAAATAATCGTGGTCAGATTGTTAATCAAATAACTTTCTGGGTTAGTTTCATCAACAATCAAAAAAGGATAAAATCTTTGCATATAAGGAGAAAATACAAAATTAGACCAAGAAACCAATACATCTCTAGGGTCACGAATAATGTATATTAACTTGTCAAATTTTTTGATGATTTTTAACACACTATCGCTCATTTGGGAATGAGTCCAAACTAAAGTAGAACTGTGAATATAATCATCTAAATCATCAACTGGATATCTAAATATATTACCTATTCTATAAGATACAGAATTTCTTGTAATATCTAAAAAATTAATATTAACTTGCTCTTTTACCTGATTAACATCCCAAGTTTTAGCAATTTCATATATAGGTTGATTTTGAATAAAACTTTCATATTTAATACTGCTATAATCAATAATATTATGTAAGATTGTATGTAGCCAAAAATTGCCACTTTTAGGTAACCCAATTTTTATAATGTGCATTTTCAGTCCTGAATTAATCGCTGTCAAAAATATAAATTATATCACTTATGCTATAGGATATTCTGGCACAATTGATTTTATATTTGGTTCATCTTTATATTTTAATCAATGATTTATCTAGCCTTGTAATAAGGATGTATATCAATGCTACAACCACCATCTACATAAAGAATTTGCCCAGTAATATAACCTGCTTCTTCTGAAAAGAAAAAACCAATAGCTGCAGCGACCTCCGAAGGTTTGCCAGCACGTCCCATTGGTATCCCACTTATTAAGCGCTTTTCCTCTTCACTTCCTGCTGAAAAAATACTTCTAGCCATTTTTGTTTCTATTTTTGCAGGAGCAACAGCATTAACAGTTATCCCACTCTTGACAAATTCCAACGCCCAGGTGCGAGTAAAACACATCATTCCTGCTTTAGCTGCAGCATAACTGGTGCGATATGGCACTCCCAAACCAGCAATACTAGAAACATTAACAATACGACCCCACTTTTTCGCCTTCATTGATGGCACCACTGCTTGAACAGTTTGTATCGCAACACGCAAATGTAAGTCAATAACTGCCTCGAAGTTATCCAGTGTAACCTCCTCTAATGGTTGTGGGTGTACTATTCCTACATTATTAACTATTCCATCAAAAGAATATTGCTTGGTTAAATTAGCCAGAATTTCTGTTGTAGCATCGCGATCGCTTAGATCGACTGTAAAAAATTCACCAGGAAAGGTCTTTTCGGGGACATGACGTGCCAGGCCAATTACTAGGTGTCCTTTTCTCGCCAGGTATTCTGCTGTAGAGAAACCTATTCCCCGACTTGCACCAGTAATTAAGGTTATATGTTGTTGTGTCATTTTTCTTGAGAGTAAAATAATATTTATCTTGCCTTGTAATAAGGGTGTATATCAATGCTACACCCACCATCTACAAAAAGAGTTTGCCCAGTAATATAACCTGCTTCCTCTGAAAAGAAAAAGCCAATAGCTGCTGCTACTTCCGAAGGTTTACCAGCACGCTTCATTGGTATCCCACAAATTAAGCGCTTTTCCTCTTCACTTCCAGTTGGAAAAATGCGCCTACCAATTTCTGTTTCTATTCTCCCAGGAGCAACAACATTAACAGTTATCCCACTTGACACAAACTCCAAAGCCCAAGTGCGAGCCAAACTAATCATTCCAGCTTTTGCTATAGTATAACTGGTGCGGTCTTGCGCTCCCAAAGCAGCGATACTGGAAATATTAACAATACGACCCCACTTTTTCGCCTTCATTGATGGCACCACTGCTTGAACAGTTTGTATCGCAACACGCAAATTTAAATCAATAACAGCCTCGAAATTATCCAGTGTTACCTCCTCTAGTGGTTGTGGGTGTACTATTCCTACATTATTGACAACTCCATCAAAAGAATATTGTTTCGTTAAATTAGCCAGAGTTTCTGTTGTGGCGTGGCGATCGCTCAGATCGACTGTAAAAAATTCACCAGGAAAGGGTTTTTCTGGAACGTGACGTGCAAGACCAATTACCAGATGTCCTTGTTTGGCTAGGTATTCTGCTGTAGAAAAACCTATTCCCCGACTTGCACCTGTAATTAAAGTGATGTGTTTTTCTGTCATTTTTCTGGATAGTAAAATAATTTATCAAAATAACATAGGTCTAAAACCCCGCCTTGACTGGCGCAATATTTTTGGAGAGTTGCTCACCCATCCCCTACTTCCCCTCCCTCCACGGTCGGGGTTAGGGGTGGGTTGGGAGGGGTTAGGGGTGGGTTGACTTCTGACTTCTGACTTCTGACTTCGTTATCTTGCCTTATAATAAGGATGTGTATCAATGGTACAACCACCATCTACAAAAAGAGTTTGCCCAGTAATATAACCTGCCTCTTCTGAAAAGAAAAAGCCAATGCTTGCAGCTACCTCCGAAGGTTTACCAAAACGTCCTATTGGCACCCCACTTAAATAGCGCTTTTCCACTTCACTTCCTGATGGGTAATAATATCTAAATAATTCTGTATCAATAGGCCCAGGAGCAACAGCATTAACAGTTATCCCACTCGATACCAACTCCAAAGCCCAAGTGCGAGTTAAACTAATAATTCCGGCCTTACTGACAGCATAAGTGCCACGGTTTTGCGCTCCCAAAGCAGCGATACTGGAAATATTAACAATACGACCCCACTTTTTTGCCTTCATTAATGGCACCACTGCTTGCACAGCTTGGATAGCAACACGCAAATTTAAGTCAATAACTGCATCGAAATTATCAAGTGTTATTTCTTCTAGTAGCTCTGGGTGTGCTATTCCTACATTATTGACCACTCCATCAAAAGCATACTGCTTGGTTAAATTAGCCAGAGTTTCTGTTGTAGCATCGCGATCGCTCAGATCGACTGTAAAAAATTCACCAGGAAAGGTCTTTTCGGGGGCATGACGTGCCAGGCCAATTACTAGATGTCCTTTTTTTGCCAGGTATTCTGCCGTAGAGAAACCTATTCCCCGACTTGCACCAGTAATTAAGGTTATATGTTGTTGTGTCATTTTATTTCAGACTTAGAGGTTGTCTGAGAAGTCCCATTTGCTAAATCCAAGCCCCCGCGCATCCCCCAATTTTGGGGGACTTTTAGATGCTAAATCCAAGCCCCCGCGCATCCCCCAATTTTGGGGGACTTTTAGACGCAAATTGACTCTTGTCCCCCCCAATTTTGGGGGACTTTTAGACGCAAATTGACTCTTGTTCCCCCCAAAGTTGGGGGGCTAGGGGGGCAAAATTCAGAATCAAAAAACTTTTCAGATATGCTCTTAAAATAATAGCTCTAATATTAATAAATTGATATATTTTGGCAACTTTAGATCGATTTTTAATCAAAAGCCAACCCAGGGAAATATATCATAGATAACTAAAACCTCCTTCTTACTTCTTCCTTCCTTCTGCTATAAATTAATTGCTAGAACCCTAGTTTTTCTATCAAAAATAATATGAATAGTTTAGATAAAAAAATTAAAACATTAGTAGATTTATTACAAAACAGAGCTATCGAAAACCCCAAACAAATAGCTTATACCTTTTTAGTAGACGGAGAAACAAACACAATTAGCCTCACCTATCAACAACTAGAACAACATTCACGGGCGATCGCTGCCTATCTCCAATCAGTATGTCCACCAGGAGAACGTGCTTTACTCATCTATCAACCGGGACTAGAGTATATTAGCGCCTTTTTTGGATGTCTTTATGCTGGAATTATTGCAGTTCCCGCCTATCCCCCTAGACCAAATCGCTCCCTGGCCCGCATTCAAACAATTATTAGAGATACAGAGGCCAAAGTAGCTCTAACAACTAAATCTATCATTTCCACCCTAGAACGTCGCGCCTCAGAAACCCCAGAATTGAATAATTTAGGTTGGTTAGCTACTGACCATATTCCAGACAATTTTGCAGAAAAATGGCTTGAACCTAATATCAACGAAAATACCCTTGCCTTCCTTCAATATACATCCGGTTCCACAGCCACACCAAAAGGGGTAATGATTACTCACCACAACCTTTTGCATAACTCTAGTCTGATTCATCAATGTTTTGGACATTCTGTAGAAAGCAAAGGAGTAATCTGGCTACCTCCCTATCACGATATGGGTTTAATTGGTGGAATAGTACAACCTTTATATGGAGCATTTCCAGTAGTTTTAATGTCTCCGTTAATGTTTCTCCAAAGTCCGGTGCGCTGGCTACAAGCTATTTCTCAACATCAAGGGACTACCAGTGGTGGACCTAACTTTGCTTACGATCTGTGTGTCCGTAAAATTAAAGCCGAACAGATTCAAAATTTGGATTTAAGTAGTTGGGAAGTAGCATTTAACGGTGCTGAACCTATTAGTGCCCAAGTTTTAGAAAGATTTGCCAAAACTTTTGAAGTTTGTGGTTTCCGTCGAGAAGCTTTTTATCCTTGTTACGGGATGGCAGAAGCTACTCTGATAATTTCTGGAGGCGATAAATTTGCCCCACCAGTTCAAACTACTATTGCGACTAACGCATTAGAACAAAACCAGATCGTCTTAGTTTCTGAAACAGAAGGAACAAAAACATTAGTAGGTTGTGGTCAAGCTTTGCCAGACCAACAGATTAAAATTGTCCATCCAGAAAAATTAACTCTCTGTGCTGAAGGTGAAGTTGGAGAAATTTGGGTTTCTGGACCAAGTATTGCTGAAGGTTATTGGCGCAAACCAGAGGAAACAAAGCAGACTTTTGAGGCTTATTTACCTGAAGCTCCTGGGAAATATCCATTTATGAGAACTGGAGATTTAGGGTTTATAGAGGGTGGGGAATTATTTGTGACGGGTCGTCTGAAGGATGTGATTATTATTAATGGTCGGAATCATTACCCTCAAGACATTGAATGGACAGTTGAGCAAAGTCATCCCATGATTAGACCAGGTTGTATTGCTAGCTTTTCTTTAGAGGTGGCAGGAGAAGAACGTTTAGTAGTAGTGGCTGAGGTGGAACGTAATTTTCGGGAAGTTAGTCGGCGTAATGGCAAGTCTGGGACGGAAAGTTCCAATTCTTCTGAGGATTTAATGAAGTCTATCCAACGAGTTATATCAAGGAATCACGACTTACAGACTTATAGGGTATTATTGCTTAAGCCAGGAGCTATTCCTAAGACTTCTAGCGGGAAAGTTCAGCGCTATGCTTGTCGTGATGGCTTTTTGACAGGAACTTTAAAGGTATTTGAATAATTACTTTTGACTTCTGTAGGGGTGATTCGCGAATCACCCCTACAAACTTCTAACTTGCCCGTAAAGCTATTATAAATGCTCAAAGTTAGTCAGGGATTACTTCTGACTTTTAACTTTTGACTTGATTTAACTTCTAACTTTTGACTTTTGACTTTTAACTTTTGACTTGATTTAACTTCTAACTTTTGACTTTTGACTTTTAACTTTTGACTTGATTTGAAGATAGCTCCTTCTTCCTACTTCGTATAAGATAATTGCACATAACCATCATGGCTTCCCCAGCGTTTTTTTGGGGTGGTCAATCAGTTGAAATAGTTAGCTATTTCAGGTAATTGTTACAAGTCAAAATCTCATCCAAGTAATTCGGAAACTTGATTTTTGATTTTTAGAGGATATCTGAAAAGTTGTTTAATACTGAATTTTGCCCCCTATCCCCCTAATTCTGGGGGGAACAAGAATCCATGAACTGGTAAAAGTCCCCCAATTTTGGGGGATTTAGGGGGCGAGTGATGTACCATAAGGGACTTCTCAAACGACCTCTTAGAGGGATTTTTTGACCCCAATATATGCTATTGCCTATAAGCTACTAGAAAAAACTGAGTTATGAGCAATTTTAACGTGGTGCAGGAGTGAACAATGAAACTGTTGAACCAGCTTACGAATGAGAAAGACAGCCAACATCTGTCTTTAGTGAAAAACGATCCAGACCCTGCCTTGCAAGTCCCACAATTATCTCCATCTACGGAAACTATTAAGTCCTGGTTGATATCCCAATTGGCCGAACGACTAGAACTTAATACCAATGAGATAGATATTGAGCGGGATTTTATTGATTATGGCCTCAACTCAATTGAAGTGGTCAATCTTTCTGGAGAACTAGAAAATCTCCTCGGTCGGCGACTTCCTCCAACTCTATTATTGGATTATCCTACTATTGAGGCTTTAGCTGAATATTTAGTGGAGGATACCACCCAGGATACAGGGCCAAATATTCACAAAAAATTAGAAGATGAGGCTGAGGTCTCAACTTCTAATCCAACTATTGAAACTGAAGAAATTCCTTTAGAATATTATAACTTCGACCTGTACCCAGAATATCTGCAACTGCAAAAGCAAATGGCAGAAATTAATGCTACAGGTATTGGTAATCCGTTTTTTATACCTCAAGAAGGGATTAATAATAATACCACAGTTATCGATGGTAGGGAATTGGTGAATTATGCCACCTACAATTATTTAGGTATGTGTGGCGACTCCTCAGTATCTAATGCAGCAAAGGAAGCTATCGATCGCTATGGTACTTCTGTTTCTGCCAGTAGGTTATTATCAGGAGAAAAGCCATTACATCAGGAATTAGAAAGAGAAATTGCTGATTTTATAGGCGTTGAGGATAGTATTGTTTATGTTGGCGGTCATGCGACTAATGTAACTACTATTAGTCATTTGTTTGGGCAAAATGATTTAATTCTCCATGATTCTTTGAGCCATAATAGTATTTTCCAAGGCTGTTTATTATCGGGAGCAACTATTATTGCTTTTCCTCATAATGACTGGCAAGCTTTGGATAGGTTATTGAGCGATCGCCGTCATCGTTATAAACGGATACTTATTGCTATAGAAGGTGTATATAGTACAGATGGTGATATTCCAGACTTACCGAAATTTATAGAGATTAAACAACGTTACAAAGCTTTTCTGATGGTAGATGAGGCTCATTCTATCGGTACCATTGGCAGCCATGGTAGGGGTATTAGTGAGTATTTTGGGGTCAACCCCAATGATATCGATCTATGGATGGGTACATTAAGTAAATCTTTTGCTAGTTGTGGTGGTTATATTGCTGGAAGCAAAGCATTAGTAGAATATCTTAAATATACTTCTCCAGGATTTGTCTATAGTGTAGGTATTTCCCCACCAGATGCAGCATCAGTATTAGCAGCTATTCGTTTGTTGAAGGCGGAACCTGAAAGAGTGACACAATTGCAAGAAAGGTCTCGACTATTTTTGGAATGCGCTCGCGAACTAGGTTTGAATACTGGTATGAGTAAAGATTCTCCGGTCATACCTATTATTGTGGGTGAGTCTATTAAGTCTGTACTATTATCCCAAAATTTATTTAAGCGGGGAATTAATGTACCGTTTATGTTTTATCCATCTGTGCCACACAATGCAGCTAGACTGCGCTTTTTTATTACTTGTCATCACACAGAGGAACAAATTCATTTTACTATAGATGCTCTTGCTGAAGAGCTGAGGAAAATGAATATTTAATAGCTAATAGCTAATTAGGACTTACGCATAAACGCTATTTGTAGTGGAGTGGCACACCTAAAATGGTGCATCGGGTAGGGGCGGGTTCCGCGTTAAGTTAATGGTTTTACCCAAAGCTGGTGAACCCGCCCCCGCACCAATAATCGCTCTGCACAGTTTTAGCTGTGTTACGCCAGTAGGGGCGGGTTCCGCGGTAGGGGGCGGGTTCCGCGGTAGGGGCGGGTTCCGCGGTAGGGGCGGGTTCCGCGGTAGGGGCGGGTTCCGCGTTAAGTTAATGGTTTTACCCAAAAGCTGGTGAACCCGCCCCCGCACCAATAATCGCTCTGCACAGTTTTAGCTGTGTTACGCCAGTAGGGGCGGGTTCCGCGGTAGGGGGCGGGTTCCGCGGTAGGGGCGGGTTCCGCGGTAGGGGCGGGTTCCGCGGTAGGGGCGGGTTCCGCGTTAAGTTAATGGTTTTACCCAAAAGCTGGTGAACCCGCCCCCGCACCAAGTTAAGTTAATGGTTTTACCCAAAAGCTGGTGAACCCGCCCCCGCACCAAGTTAAGTTAATGGTTTTACCCAAAAGCTGGTGAACCCGCCCCCGCACCAAGTTAAGTTAATGGTTTTACCCAAAAGCTGGTGAACCCGCCCCCGCACCAAGTTAAGTTAATGGTTTTACCCAAAAGCTGGTGAACCCGCCCCCGCACTAACACTAACACACCAAAACCCTATATCTATTGTCAGTGCGTAAGTCCTAATAGTTCCGATCTAGGAGACTTTTCAGTATGCGTAGCAAACTTATAAATGAAATGAAAGATAAAAACTGGTTCTCTCGTTTTAGGTATCTCTGTTTATTTTTGGCAACTATTGTAGTTTTGATAAGTGGCCAAAGAGCTTTAGCTAATGGTGTTGATAGTGCCAATAGTTTTGCTGCGGTAGATAATATCTGGCTGTTATTAGCAGGTGCTCTAGTATTTTTTATGAATGCTGGTTTTGCTCTCTTGGAAGCTGGTTTATGTCGCAAGAATAACTCTATTAATGTCTTAGCGAAAAACTTAATTGTTTTTTGTGTGGCAGCGATCGCTTTTTGGTTTTTTGGTTTTGGTTTAATGTTTGGGGATAATCAATATCATTCTTGTGGAGAAAATGTTAATCAAAATGAACAGAAAATAGTAACTTATTGGGGGCATTTTTCTCCAGGAACTGAATATAATGAGTCTGAGCAAAAGTCACAATTTATTCTACTGCCAAAAAAAGATAATCCACTAGGTTTTCCTGAAGAAGGATTTTCTTGTTTGCAGAGCGAATGGAAAAATCGCTCTATAGCATCTCTGTTTTTTTTTCAATTAGCATTTGCTGCCACCGCAGCTACTATTGTTTCTGGAGCAGTAGCAGAAAGGATTAGTTTTTGGGCATTTTTCTGGTTTAGTTTTATTTTAGTAGGATTTTTATATCCTATTACTGGTCATTGGGTATGGTCAAAATATGGTGTGCTCAGACAAGCATTAAATTTTAAAGACTTCGCAGGGTCTACTGTTGTTCATACTGTGGGAGGAACTGCTGCTTTAGCTGGTGCTATTCTACTTAAACCAAGATGGAATCGCTTTGGATATGACCCCCATGAAGATTTAGATCGTAGTGTAGCACGGGAAAAGTTGCCTTCTGAGTTTGAACAGCAAAACTATTTTACTTACCCAAGCGATTTAACATCTGCTACCCTTGGATGTTTCATACTTTGGTTAGGTTGGTTGGGTTTTAATGGTGGTTCTGCACGGGAGCTACAAGATGTCGGTCATATCATTATAGTAACTATAATGTCCGCAGCAACGGGTGGTATAGTTGCCATACTATCTACTCCTATAACTGCTTTATGGTCTCAAACATTTGAAAAAAATCCAGAAACAGGAAAACCCGAACTTTTATCGTTGATTAACGGTATTTTAGGTGGTTTAGTTGGAGTAACTGCTTCTTCTGCTTATATTGATGTTCCTATTGCTATTCTCATAGGTGCTGTTAGTGGATTCATTGTTACTTTAGGTAGCTTACTATTAAGGTTATGGAAAATTGACGATCCAGTAGGAGCTATTCCCGTTCATCTTTTTTGCGGATGCTGGGGTACTTTAGCAGTATCTTTGAGTCTTCAAGGTACTGAAGTATATCAGAAGAATGATAATGTTTTACGGCAACTAGGGAATCAAATATTAGGATGGTTAATTGTTTTTACTGTTGTTTTTGTTCTCAGTTGGATAGTCTGGGTAATTATTGGGGGAATTTTATATAGTTTTGATATGATTATTGGCAATTCCAGAGAGCTATCTAAAAAAGGAAATTTTTTGGCAAAAGTTCATAGGATAGCTAGACAAGGAATCAGAGTAACACCTGAACAAGAAAAAGAGGGGAGTGATGGTTTCTGGGTAAATCCTAAAAATCCTAAAAATCCTAGAGATGAGTAATTTTAACTAAATATCTGGATATGCTGGACAATTATCTTTACCGATTTTCTTAAGTGTACTGATTATCTTTTCTCTGTCTTGGCGCAATATAAGCATCTCAAATTCATCTTTAGACCAGTTTTCTAGTTGTTGTTTAATCTGAGGAAGTTGAAGATAATGCTCTGATATTTTACAATATAACTTAACAGCTTCTTGGTAATTATTGTTGCTGATTTGTTTTTTTGCTTCTTCCTCATAAAACTTATCTATTGGCTTTAATTTCTGGATAAAATTTTTTTTGTCTGTTTCATCCTCAAGTGAATAGGCAGGGCATTTATTTCCTGCTTTCTCTTGTTCCAAAATTTCATTAATCAACTTTCTTTTTTGTTCTATAGAAAAGCTACTATTTGGTGCAATTAACTTGTTTATATCTTGTTTGATTTGAGTTTTTTTTGCATATTTATCGGGAATAGAACACAAGGTTTTTATACCTGCATCAAATTTTTTATCATTCACTTTTTCCTCCCCATACTTGTGAAGTAATTCATAAAATTTTCCCTCAATTTCATCGAAATTAGGGCATTGCTGATTCAAACTTTCCCCCTGTCTAAATTTATTTATGGTTTCTAATTGCTCTTCTGAAGTTCCTGATGCTATTTTGCTATTTATTTCCTTTGGTAAATCATTACATATAGGAGGAGGTTCTGTAGCTCTCATGATAAATATGACAATAAGAGTAATGAAAATTCCAGGTACTAACAATAAAGAGAAAAACTTATAAATTTGATTAGGTCCTTGAGAATTATTGTTTCCATTTTGAGTAGGCATTCTGCCATTGTTGTTTGTTTCAGTTATATTTTGATTTGCTTGATAAATTTCCTGTATTGGTAGTCTTTCCTCATCAGATAAAGGATAATTGTCTAACAGCCAAACTCGGACTAATTCAACTTTGATTTTATAGCCTGTTTTATCTTCTTCTAAAAAGCCATATTCCACTAAATCTTTTCCCGCTTGCATTAAAGCCGATATTGGTATTTCTTCAGTTGGTTTTATAATCTTTAGTGGGTCTACGATGCCTCTTTTTTGAGCTTCTGCTACTGCACGAAAAAATAACTTTTCAGCTTCACTCAAAGGTTGTAGAAAGCCTTTTAATACCCCTCTTCCCCCTTCTATTACTTTCTCTTGACTTAAGCTTACATGGTTAGGATTTACTATTTTTATGTTTCGGGGATGGCAAAGTTCAAAAATAGATTTGCATAGCAGTTGCGTTAAAGAAGGATGCCCTTTTAAGAGTCTCCAAATAGCCTCAATAGCCTCTTGTTCATACTCTAGTGTTCCTTTAGCTAGTTCAGTAATTAGTTTTTTTGTACTCTTCTTATCCAGTTCTGTAACTGTTATGATTGATTTTGGGTTTTGTTTACAGAAACTTTCCAGATAGGTTATTTTTTTTACTGGCTTCCCAAAAACTAGGACAGCAAAGAGTCTATTTTCTTGCTCAATAGCTTTTTCTAATTTATCAAATAAGTCTTTTCCTTTTCCTTGAGAATATGTTTCTTCATCTTCTCCTAAAATGTCAAATTCATCTATGAGAAAAACCAGTTTTTCATCTGACAAATATTGATTAATAATCTTTGGTAAAAATTTCCCAAAAAAAGTATCTAGACTATTTGCTACTTTTTTTTCTTGTTCAGGAATTCCATAAATGTCTTCAATAATCTCCTCAGCAAGGTAATCTAATATTGTGGGAATTGGATATTTTTGCTTGCCTTGAAATGAAAAATGAACAAACTTAAATTTACCTTCAGATTCATTCATATTTTGAGGTAAACATTTGAGCAATGAAGTTTTACCGATACGTCTTTGTACTTCTAACAAAGTTATTTTTTTATTGTGTATTAAATTAGATTTTATTTGTTTAATATCTTGCTCTCTTCCATATAGCTGTTCTTGTTTTAAAATTGGCTTGCCAAAAATATAAGGACTTGCTTTGCGTTTATTATGGCTTGTATTCATTTAAAATAAAAATTTCTATATAATTTTATAGACCATTAGCAAAATAAGCATGAAATAGAAGATTAAAGCTATAGATGATTTATCCTGACAGAAAACCCTTCATTCCTCCCACTTTTTTGAGTAATAGATAGCATTTCAAGGACATAGATTAAATGGTAAACATTATCTTATCCTGTATAAAAATGCCACTTTTATCGGGTTTATAATTAAACTACACCATGATTATAACCTCATTAGTTGGATATTTCTGGTTGTTTAATCATTATGCGGTCGCATCCATCTTCCAAGGCTAATATTCCATATTTTGCCGAAAAAAGACTTTTGAGGAAATAATTCGTTGACTTTCTCTATTTCTGTTTCTAATGAAAGTTTATGTAATAACCAAAGTCGAAATAATTCAATTTTTACTTTATAGATAGGGGTTACGTTTTTTCCTAATTTTTGTTCTCCTATTTGTTGCAAAAATTTCAAATCAACTAAATGTTCTGCTGCTTTAGTTAATTCTTCTTTCATTTTTTTGGTAAGCTTTCCATGATGTCTTTCTAATATCACTAATGGATTAACGATATTTGATTTAGAGGATTTTGTAGCCTCTTTTTGAGCTTCAGCTACTGCATATAGAATTAATTTTTGCCTAGCAGATAAAACTTCTATAGTAGATAAAAAAGCAGCCTCACCTTTTTCTAAAGATTCATCTATAATCCCCTCTATATCCTGTCGAGTTACATTCCATCGGTCTAGATTTCTAGCTTGCTGAAATAAACTAAAACATAGTAGTTGAGTATAGTAAGGATGTCCGCCTGCTAATTCCCAAATTTTTTCAATTGCTTCAGGTTTATATTCAAGAATTCCCTCAGCAACCTCAGTAATTAAATTTTCAGTATCAGACTTATTAAGTAATCCTAATTCTTCGTGAGATACTTTTCCACCAAATAAATTACCGATAAATTCCAGACTATTTCCTCGTCTTCCTAAAAACAGAACAATAAATAATTTTTTCTCTCTATTAATTATTGAAGTTAAGAATTTGATAAACGGATTAATTTCACTACAACTATCGTCCCACAGAACATCAAACTCATCTAGGAGTAGAACTATATTTTTCCCCTCTAACCTATTGTAAATCTGTTTAAAAAAAATTCTAGTAAATCGTCGTGGCTTTGCTTTTATATCTTCCTGACTAGGAATAGTTATCGTGCTTCTAGATATTCCCAACCAATCAACTATATCCCTAGCAAAGTCATACAATATTTCATCCAAAGAATTATGATATTTACCTTCTAGAGAAAGTGGAACAAACATAAATCCATCTACACTAACAGACCGAGAAATATAATTTATGCACGAAGTTATACCAATACGTCTTTGCCCATGTAATACAGTTACCTTTGCCCTAGAAGTAAGTTGCTCTTGAATAAAACTTACAATTGTTTCTCGTCCAAATAAGTATTCTGGAGCATAAACTGGGCGACCAATAGTGTAAGGATTTTTAATCAAAGTCATTGAATTTTTCATCTTTAAGAACTAAATATGATTAGGTATTTACTATTCTTTTTCTTCTGACTTATTTGAAAGGTTAATTACTGGTATCATTTTCAAAATATTTTTTCCAATTTGCACAAAAAACGGTGCATTTTTTTAACTATCTTTGCTTGTTTCTCAGTAAACTTTATCCCAAATTTTTCAAACAATATTTTCTCTTCCCGAGGGTCGGAAATCTTTTCATCAAACAACTTTTGAACAATTAAATCTTGCATTAAAGAAGAAGAAAAATTATATTTTTCCTGGTCTGGGTTCTTATAGATCAGACCTTTTTGCTGTAAAATTTTCAGTTTATACCTATTTCTCTCAAATACTTTATCTTTATTATCAGCAGAATAACGCTTTCCACTCACCTCTCCTTCTGAATTATCAATTACAATCAACAGTAAAAGATTTTGTTCATCCGCAGTCAAATCTCTCCATATATCTTTCAATATCTTTTCAGTTTGTTCTTTAAATTCTGCTTTAAAAATATCAACATCAATATCTAGCTCCGAATCTCTCTTCAATTTAGAAAATGTACGACCTGCGTGTTGAAGTAATATAGGATATCCACCAGTCATTTCTAACACTTTTTCCTTCTGAATACTGTCAGGAATTGAAATGAAAAAATTCTCATTCGCAGGGTTAAAAAAATAATTATCAATATCATCCTGAGTAAAAGGTTTTAAATCTACATATATGTAATGATTATACCAAGGAGAGCCACCACGAGGAATCTCTGGTCCTAACTCATCCAATTTTTGGAACGCAGCAACAACTGTCGAGAAATATTTACCTTCTGTACTATGAACTGCTATATCCCGCAACCCACTTAAAAATGTCTGCATTTCTTTAGGTTTTTTTAGGTTATTAGTATAGTCTTCTTGTGTACCAACTATTCTATGATAGTCGTCTAATAGTAACAATAAAAATTTATCTCTTTTCCCAATCTCTCTAAGAATCTGTCGTATGTCTCTTACTTCTATTGTTTCTAATTTTAATACATCATCAATTTTGCTCTGTAAATCTTCATCACCTTGAGCTTCATTTTTTAACTCTTTTAACACTTCTTGCCAAAAACTCTGTGGTGTCAATGAAATCTCACAGTTGTGGTAAACAATCAAAGCTTTTGAAAAATTTAATTCTTTCTCTTCCCACTCTTCCCAATAATTAGGTGATTTTATATATTTAAGTAAAGATGTTTTACCTATGCCAAAACTACCAGAAATAGCAACATGACCGCGATCGTGAATTTGGTCAAAAATTGTGTATAGTTCTGATGTTCTCCCGACAAACTTTTCTGAAGGAACAGGTTCAGTAGGACAGAATTTAGCTGATTGCATAATTTAGATAAATTATTTTACTTTTAACTTTACTATAATTCTTAATTATATCAGAAGAGAATAGGGAACACTTAACCGGGAAAAAGCCAAAAAATCAAAGTATCTGAAAAAGGGATGAAAAAGGTTGAATTTTGATGATAGTTTTCAAGTTTCGGGCAGCAGACAGGAATCACAGATTTACAAGTATTATCCTTTTTTGAAATTTAATATTACTCTGACTCATCAAATATTGGTGGCCATAGTTCTGAAATTGATATCTCCCAACTTGATTCGGCAAGAGGTCTCTCGCTATAATCTACGATTTAACGGGAGGGAAATTGCTTGGTGGTAAATGAAACAGGTGTCGATTGCTGTTCAAATCTAGCGCTAAAGAGTAGTATAAAATTATGATAATTACTCATTGCTACAAAATTAAGCCCACCTGTGAACAGTCAGTCAAAATAGATTATTGGCTAGAACTATTACGAAGACATTGGAATTATGCTCTTGGTCAACGTTTAGACTGGTTGAATAGAACTAGGTGTCAAGTTGACAGTTGTTCATTAATTTCATGTCCTATTGGTGAAATTTCTAGTAGACCAGATTATTATTTTCAACAATCAGCACTTAAACAGACAAAACAGTTATTTCCTGACTACAAAGAAATATATTCAGAAGTCCAGCAAATTAACTTACAAAGACTAGATAAAGCTTGGAAACGTTGGCTAATACCCGATCGCTCTGGTAAACGTGGAGGAAGGCCAAGATTTAAAAAATCAGGGAAGTTAAGGTCATTGTGTTTTAGTAGAGTTAATCATTCCAAAGCAGTAATTAAATTTGATGGAAAACAAATAATTACTACGAGATTTGGTGCTATTCCAGTAATAGTTCATAGACCAATTCCAGATGGGTTTGCGATCAAAACTGCAACTATAACCAAAAAAGCTGACGGTTATTATGTAAGTTTTAGTTTAGAAGATAAGTCAGTACCTAGTTTAATTTCTACAGAAAATATCAAGACTGCTGTAGGCATTGATGTAGGCTTAAAAGAATTTTTAACTACTAATACTGGTGAGACTGTTTCTGTACCTAAATTCTATAGAAAGTCTCAATCGAATTTAGCAAGAAAGCAAAGAAAAGTATCTAGAAAAGAAATAGGGTCTAACAACTGGAAAAAGGCACAAAACAAAATAGCTAGATTACATCAACATATTCCCAGGCAAAGAGAAGATTTCCACTATAAGACTGCTCATAAATTAGTTAAACAATATGACATGATTGCAGTTGAAAACCTAAATATTAGAGGTTTAGCAACAAACACGAAACTATCAAAATCAATTTATGATGTAGCCTGGGGTACTTTTATAGAAAAATTGAATGCAGTAGCGGTAAAACGCGGCGTTCATGTCATTAAAGTTAACCCTCACAGTACATCACAAAATTGTAGCAATTGTGGTCAAAAAGTATCTAAAACTTTATCAGTTAGAACTCACTCTTGTCCTAAATGTAAAACAGTTTTAGACAGGGACGAGAATGCTGCAATTAATATATTAAATAAAGCGTTAAACGAGGTGGGTATCATCTTGTCTGCTTGTGGAGGCTTAGACATTGGTCAGCCCGTGAAACAAGAAACTTCTTTGGTTTGAGAAGCTCCCGTTATAATCTTCGATTTAACGGGAGAGAACTTCACAATAACGAACGCTCCGTGGCAAACTTTCTGCACTTACAAAAATTCAATTTGGTCTAATACCATGACTAAAACTTTATTTAAACTAGAAAACAGAACAGTATTAACTGGAGTCAGATGGGAAACTTATCAAGCATTATTGTTAGATTTAGCAGAAAATCCTAGTAAAAAATTGACCTACGACCAAGGTGCATTAGAAATTATGACTCCCTTACCAGAACATGAAATTAATAAAGGTTTTTTAGGGCGACTGGTACAAACAACTACAGAAGTATTAGGATTAGAAATATCAAGTATTGGTTCGACAACGTTAAGTCGAGAAGATTTGCAAAAAGGAATTGAACCAGATGAATGTTATTACATCACTAATGAGGCATTAGTACGAGGTCAAATTAAATTTGACTTTAATATAGATCCACCTCCAGACCTAGCAATTGAGATTGATATTACCAGCAGTTCCTTAGACCGTTTAACAATTTATGCTGCTTTAGGTATCAGAGAAATATGGAGATTTGATGGGAAAAATTTATTTATTTATTGTTTGTAAAATGGGAGTTATCAGGAGCAAGAACAGTCAAATGTTTTGCCAATTTTATCTAAATCAGTTATTTAAAACTTTCTCACTAGACGAGGGGAAAAAGGGGAAAATGCTTTACTTCGTGAGTTTCGTGAATGGTTACAAAACCTGTAGATAAATATGGACTCTACAATAATAATTTAATCAACTAAATCTATCAACTAAATATGTCAGAACAAAATATTATTACTATCGAGCCAGGAAAACGTAGTGGAAAACCTTGTATTCGAGGTATGAGAATAACTGTCTACGATGTACTTTCCTATCTAGCTGGGGGGATGACTTATGAAGAATTATTAGAAGATTTTCCCTATTTAACAAAACAGGATATTTTAGCTTGTCTTCGCTATGCTGCTGAACGGGAACAACAAACTTTAATAGTACCCAAATGAAACTTTTATTCGACCATAATTTATCGCCTCGTTTAGTTTCGCGTTTAGCTGATATTTATCCACATTCTAATCATCTTTATTTTTTAGGATTAGACCAAGCTAGGGATCAAGATGTTTGGCAATATGCTCGCGATCATCAATATATTATTGTCACTAAAGATGCTGATTTTTATGATTTGGTAATTTTGCTTGGTTTTCCACCTAAGTTAATCTGGATTAGGGTGGGAAATTGCACAACATCTCAAATTGAGATACTTTTACGTTCTCGATATGATGATATCGTAGCTTTGAGTCAAGATGCCAGTAATTCAGTTTTAGTTATATATTAAAAGGAGATAGCAGTGTACAAGTAGTGATTTTTGCATTTTTATCCCTTACTGTGAAAAGATTTTACTTATCAATATCACTACATCTACAGGACTACCAAGAAAATAAGGGTTGTGAGAAATCGTCTATCCTTATTAATTTTCTATATACCATAATGTTTGTCATTTGTCAAACTACAAATTGTCAAACAAAAAGGCAGGCCAAATGCCTACCTCAAACAAGATTTTATTGTTTAATTAACACTAGGACACTAGGATAAAACTGCCATCGCACTACTAATCAAAGTCTGAAAATTATCCGCAACAGCAGTAGTAATTCCACGAGTAAAAGGTAAACTGTCAATCACCATTACTAAACACAACAACATCATGTAGTAGATGGAATACTTAAAGAGCGATCGCGCCACATCTCTATTAGAAGGTTCTTTTAATAATAGCCAAGCTTTCTGGATAAAAACTCCACCGAGGAGAGTTGCTAATACTGCATAAAGCGCTCCACTCGTGTGCAATGGATAAACCAACAACAACGTCATCGGAATCAAAATCAGACTATAAACCCAAATTTGTTTAGCCGTTTCCTCATTTCCTTCAATTACAGGTAACATTGGCACGCCAACTTCCTTGTATTCATCGCGAATATATATTGCCAAAGCCCAGAAATGAGGGGGAGTCCAAATAACAATAATTGCAAAAAGTAACCAAGCTGCCCAACTCAATTCACCTGTAACAGCAGCCCAACCCACTAATGGAGGAATAGCACCAGCAGCACCGCCAATTACAATATTTTGTACGCTATGACGTTTTAACCAGTGGGTGTAAATACCAACGTAGAAAACTATTCCAGACATTGCCAACAGTGCAGCTAGTAAATTAGCAAATACTGTGAGCAAAGTAAATGATGTAGCTGCTAGAGTGAATGCAAAAATTAAAGCATCGCGGGGTTTGACTCTACCAGAGGGAATAGGACGCCAGCGAGTGCGTTCCATAATATAGTCAATATCGCTGTCGTAGATGCAGTTTATAGTGTTAGCTGCACCAGAAGCTAATGCACCACCTATTAATGTCACGAATAGTAGAAGGGGAGAGACTTCTCCTTTTGCTCCCAACCACATTCCGGCTGCTGTTGTAATCAGTAGCAGTAGAATAATTCTAGGTTTTGTTAGTTGATAATAGCTTTTAGCTACTTGTAGGATATTATCATGGCGTCGTGGAAGACGATGAGAAATAACTTCTTGCATAGATTCTTAGTTTGTTAATTTTCTGTTTTAACTGATTTTTTTTTCCGTGGTCTAAAGTTTATGGGCAGATAAAAACGGATATTAGTGCCAGTTAATTTTTGATGTTAGCCAGTTTGAAAAATTTAGTCCGGGTAATTTCAGTTATCAGTTATCAGTTATCAGTTATCAGTACCTCAAAATTCTTGTAGTGCGGGCATCTTGCCCGCTAGATGTCTACCTCACCTATAGCTGATAGTGTTGTAATTAGAGCTTCGTAGTAGGGTTCGAGCAATAAGATAGATAGGGCTAGAGCAACACTAGAAACAAAAATTTTTTGATCGCTCTAAAGATAACTAACCTTTCTATTCTAATAACTCACAAAAGAGGGGTATATTGCTGTATATTTGCTAACAATTAAGCCTTTGCAACTTGTCGATCGCGTAAAGCAATAACAGTAAATGCAACTAGAACTCCTAATAAAGCTGCTCCTACAGCTTGGTGAGATACGGTTAATAACTCAATTTGCAGACGTAACCGGAAGGTCATAACCCCCAAACCTATCTGAGCTAATACTAATAAACCAGCCCAGTTTGCTAAATTTCGCAGCAGCGGATGTAAGGCAGAGGTGCGCCACGCCATTACTACCAATGCTAATGTTGCTAAAGTCGGAGGAACAACGCCAGCAATATGACTATTCATTATTTGACAAAGTTCCGCCACTCCAAAACATTGATGCAGTGCCCACTGAGAAGCAACTAACCCACCGAGTAAACTTTGTAAGTAAACTAAAATTGCAGCAGTTAATCCTACCCAAGGTAGTTTACCAACATTACCCGTACCTGTGTATGGCATCATTGATATACCTATAACTAATAGAGTCATAAAATACAGCAAAGCAGTACCCAGGTGAGCGGTGACAATATCAAAACGTAACAGTTCTGTAACAGTTAATCCACCGAGTACGCCTTGAAAAACTATTAGTCCTAGAGCAAAAGTCGATGCCCAAGGTAGCCAACCAGGCAATTCTTGTCTATGCCACCATGATAAACCCATGAGAGCGATCGCGCCAAAGCCGATTAAACTTGCATCTAGTCGATGAAACCACTCTAAAAACACTTGCAGATTCATCTGTGCCATTGGTACTAATTTACCAT
>NZ_BLZO01000129.1 GCF_014132355.1 Okeania sp. KiyG1 | reverse complement strand
ATAGAACTTTTGGGGGTAGTTAAAAGCGAACCCCTACCTAAAAGGCAAACTATTTAACGCTAACATCATGGTTGATTCTAATTTTACATACCCACCAAACCAAGACGAGATGCCTTTACCAGATTGGGCGGGTGATTGTCTTAACACCTTCTGCCAGTTGTTTGAACACGAAGTCTGGAGAGAAGGTAAGCAGGCTATTGAAACACTGCATTTTGAAGCCAAACTAGCAGGCCATGCATATATTAAAGAGGGAATGATTTTGAGAGCATTCCAAATCTATAAACTCTATCGTTGCTTGGGGTACAGAACTTTTCAAGACTACTGCCTCAAAGAAATAGGCAAAAAGGTTTGGCGATGCAAACAGCTAATGGAAGCAGCCATGACAGGTTGGCACTTACTCTGTGAAGGATTTCAGAAGTTACCCAACTGTGTAGCTCAAGCTTCAGCCTTGCGTGCCAAGTCCGAGAAGGAAGGAATTGATGGGGATATCACGGCGGATTGGCAAAAATGTATAGATATGGCTGCTACAGAGGGGGAGCAAATGACCGCACATTACATTGAGGCGGTACTAGACCCAGACTCCATCAAGAAAACCAAGCAAGTAAAGTTACCATTTGAGGTTTGGCAAGCACTTAAGAAAAAAGCGGATAGATTAGGATTATCGGTTCAAGAGTACTTGGAGCAACTATCCAGAGAAGAAGAATCGGAGCCTCAAGAAGAAGAACCAACTCCAGAGGATGAGGCCCCCGCTGAGAATCAAGGACAAGACCAACATAACACAGAAGATGACACCGGAACAATATCGACAGTACAAACTGATAATGGGGAGCGCGGGTGCCCAAGCAGCAGAGAGATATTGCCGCCTAATCAGTTCGACGAACTATTGGACGACCCCATCCCTTACTAAGAAGAATCTTCCTTATAAATTCAAGCATGAAAAGGAGAGAGTTTACAAGCGCCAGCAGAAGGAGGTGAGGGCTAGACATCGGTATGACGACTACGGGAACACTTATCCAGGAAAAACAAGGAGGGAATCAAGGAAGTGAAGTTAATTGAGATGAAGCGAGAGCTAGTCAGTGTAGGCGTTTGGCCAGAGCAGGTTAGAACTGAGTTTGGCGACTTGCGATGCCGGGCAACTTGGGTAGCTGCCTACAAAAAATATTGCTGCTATCAAAACTTGCCAATAGTTAAAGCTATTGTTGAACAAGCGGAACTAAACAATATTATTGATTTTGTTCCTCCTGCGCCTCCAGTGATAGTAGCTCCACCGAACTGTCCTCCACCGCCACCGGAAGAAGAAAATATACCGCAAACAGAACCTTTGACACCACCGCAGGAAGATAATACACTTCCTGGCGATGGCAGACGGACAAAATCACGATCGCTGCCACATAAACACCTTTATTTAGCTCTTGTCGCTTCTGTTAGGGAGTATGCATTTGGTCCACAGCCAGTAGAGCATGATGAATCCATGATTGTAGCAGTACCTCTTGCGTCACCGCAGTCGTGGGCTAGCAATATGGTCGAAGTTGAACGACTGCCTACTTATTCATTGCCACCACCATTTAGACTGGAGTATGGTTGTGCCCTGAGTATGGGAAGCCGAACTCCGAGCATAAGCGGAGGTAGTCGTTCACCACCTAAATAAAATGACAGAAGACACAAGGTTAGAACATAAAAGTATTGTCACATTGATGTTCGCTTTTAAGATAGTTGTTTCGACTCTTAGGGTACAAAACCCTGAGACAATGGCGTATATCAAAAAGCAGTCAGATGAAGATGCTACTTCAGCGTTTCTCAAACTAGCTATATCCAGGCATCAACAATACTCACAAGAATTTAAAAATAACCTCGCAAACTCAATCATGGAGATGGTGGAGAAGTATGCACATGAACAACTATCGAAAGGTGGTGACATTCCTGGCGGGTCAACCTCCGATGACAATAACGTTGACACCCCTTGAAATTTTCTTGGCAATTGAAGTGCTGCTACGCGGAATTGCTTCAATGACAAAAACTAAGTTGGGAGCAACAGCTCTTGTCAATAAACTGATAGCAATACTCGCTACCAGATACCCTAGAATAGCAGGTGCTATCACTGCTGTACACCTAAAACAGTCAAATTCATAAAAGAGGAACATGAAGAGAAAAGTTAGAGTGGGAGGCTCCTTCCCTAGCTCTGTTCCGTACGCAAGTATCAGGATAGAGCTTGAACAGGAGGTGCCAGCAGACGACTCTTGGCACAAAACAGCAAACGAACTCAAGTTAGAAGCAGCCAAGTTAGCTTCTGGCAGTGATAAAGTTGAACTCGAAAAATGTTTGAAGGTGCTTAACTATCCTGACAAATATGACAAAATCCTAGAGTTGAGGACGTTGAGCGACGTTTATCAATACGAGATAGCCATCTTAAAAGAAAAGATGAAAAAGAACTTTCCTCGCCTGGCTGAACTGAAAAAACTGATAGGAGACTACGAAGCCATTCTAGAAATCTCCGACAGGCATAATATTAGCGACGAGTTCTGGGATGACATCAAGGGAGCGATCAACGACCAAGAGCAACAAAAACAAGGGGAGAACGATGAGTTGGCATCCTCTATGATGAAGGCTGTGTTTGATGCAGCAGTCTACGACACAGTGGAGCCATTCTAATGTTATCAGATTTACCTCTTGGGAAGAAAAAAGAACTCGCCTTAAATGGCTATATGCTCGGTTTAGCCGTGGAATCGTTGTCAAAAATGTCTAATATCGATAAAAATGTGATAATTCGAGACCTGTTGACTGTGGCTACAGAAAAAATCAAGGCAATGCCCCCCGAAGCATTTGAAGAGGTGGCGGCCGAAATGGATGCCAAAATGACATCTGATTCTAAGGTAAAGGCTATTGTGATGAAATACCCCACTGTCAGAGGGGACGAGCCTCTTTAGTTCTTGCTGGTAGCTACTAAAAGCGAACAGCTTCAATAATAGGTTTCATCGCCTATTGCCGAGCATCCAACCAAAGGAAAGTATCAAGATGAAAAATGCTGTATTCGTGTTCATACAAGAAAATTGCGTCGGTATCGCGCAATACTATAAACTCCAGATTAAAGAGAGGGATTTGCTTTTCTCTTTGTTCACTCCCACTATCAAGAATTGCATCAGACTTTTAGACTTCCTGGACGGAAAAAAATATATAACTTTTGACGAACTGGCTGAGGAGGTGATGTGCGACCACATGGTAGTGCGGAGTAGATGCCACGCTTTAAGCCACGGGTTTGACTTCACTTTTAAAGAAGATAGCTGTAGACTAAATACGCGATTAAACGCCTGATGACGCACTCGCGGGTGAGTGCAGAAACTACCGACAACTGTTGTCGGTAGTCGCGGGTTCGCCCGCAATATCCTAGAAAGTATTTGCTTTGAAAGTAATATGAGCTGTTTAGCTTTTTAAGCATTATGAGCAAGCTTTCTAGGTTGTTGGTTCCAAAGTTTTGAAAGTAATTTGAGTTGTCATTTGACAGCTTTCAGGCGAATTGTGAATTTTGGAATTTTTTATTAAACCGTAAAATCGCCATGATAAACAGAATAATTGGAGGGGACGTTTGCAAAAACTCCCTGGTTTGTTGGGAGCTTTCAGAGCTGTCAACGGATTTGCGCGCGCATTTTAAAAAGTACAAAAGATTGAAACGCTCCGACTCTCTAACTTTTTACTTAAATGCTGCCAGTGTAGAAAAATTTGTAGAATTTATCGAGGGTGCTGATTGTCTCGCTCTGGAACCGACGGGTAAGAATTATTCAGAGTTATGGGCGACTATTGCTGAAACCCACAATGTATCAGTACAGTGGGTCGGTCATCCTGAAGTTAAATATTTACGAAAATCAGAACGCCTCCCCGATAAAAACGACCAGGCCGACGCACTGGCTCTAGCAACTTACGCTCTGAAAAATTGGGAGAAGGAAACTGCTTTTCTCCGATTCGAGCCAGGAGTTATTGCGGAAATTAATGAAATATACTTAGACATTAAAGGCTTAAAAGCCAATAACACAGCCACTATAAATAGATGTCGTGCTAAATTAGTAACTTCATTCCCAGAAGCTGCTTTTTTAAGTTCTGAACCCGGAGTTGACGGCTTGTCCCCGTTATTTGCTTGGGTCGCACAAAGAGAGCGTTACACAGACAAGGGAAAGAATAAATACAATCGCCTTTACAATTCCTCTGTTGGTCCAAAATATGGAAAAACCATTACCCCACACACCCGCTATCTAGCCAACCAAATCTGTGATAACCACATTCAAGTAGCGTTACTCCGGAGCAATCTATCGTCTTTAGTTTACGATCGCCCAGAGTATAAAAAATATAACGAAGTATTTGATTTATTCGGGTTTGGGTTAATGGCACGGGCTATGCTGCTAGTCCGATGCTACCCCCTGAGTCGGTTTGAATCAGAAGGAGCATTTAAACGTCGCTTGGGTTTTGGCCAAGAAGAAAGGTCGAGTGGCCAAATAGAAAGTTTTAGTAGTTCGGGTTCTGCGATCGCAAAGTCAGAACTCTATAACTGGAGTAGGACATCCATTGGGAAGAAAAGATTAATTTCCCAGGTTGGCCTAGAGATTCAGGCCAAGTTCGATGAACATTATGCTAAATTAAATAGCGAATCCGATGGACAAAACAAAGGACAAACGGGAAAATTTACCAACTTAGTCCACTCCCGGACTATAGCTTTTGCTCTGCGGAGATTATTTCCGTTGTTAAAAAAAAGTTGTGTTGATTAGTTTTCCGTTTTTAAGCTGTAAAGTAATGCTTATTAGTTTTGTCTACTTAATTAAAAATTATAAAGTAACCATAAACTATGGAAGCACTTTATCAATATGCCTGGCTGATTCCACTATTGCCCCTACTTGGAGCAATGGTAGTCGGCCTGGGACTAATATCCTATAGTCAAGCCACAAGTAATTTGCGACGGGGATCTGCAATATTCATTGTCTCCCTGTTAGGAACTGCAATGGTTCTCTCCTTTGCCATCCTCTGGAGTCAAATTAATGGCCATGAAACCTATACTCAAATGTTTGAGTGGGCAGCAGCAGGTGACTTTAAACTCAGTATGGGCTATACCATTGACCATCTGACGGCCCTAATGTTAGTCATTGTGACTACAGTGGCCTTTTTGGTAATGGTCTACACAGATGGTTACATGGCTCACGACCCTGGTTATGTACGCTTTTATGCCTACTTGAGCTTGTTTAGCTCCTCAATGTTGGGTCTAGTGGTATCTCCAAACCTGGTCCAGGTCTATATCTTTTGGGAACTGGTGGGTGTATCTTCCTACCTACTAATTGGTTTCTGGTACGACCGGAAAGCAGCAGCAGATGCCTGTCAAAAAGCTTTCGTTACCAACCGCGTCGGTGACTTTGGTCTGCTATTGGGGATGCTCGGAATTTACTGGGCGACTGGTAGCTTTGAATTTGAGGTAATGGGCGTTCGCCTAGAACAACTGGTAGAAACAGGCGCTCTGAGTGCTGGTTTAGCTACCCTGTTTGGTGTTTTAGTCTTTTTAGGACCTGCGGCCAAGTCGGCTCAATTCCCATTGCACGTCTGGCTACCAGATGCGATGGAAGGCCCTACACCAATTTCTGCTCTAATCCATGCTGCGACAATGGTAGCTGCTGGGGTTTTCCTCGTTGCGCGGATGTATCCAGTATTTGAACATCTGCCAGTAGTAATGAATATTATTGCTTGGACAGGAGCTTTCACGGCTTTTCTAGGAGCAACGATCGCCATTACTCAAAATGACATTAAAAAAGGTCTTGCCTATTCCACTATTTCCCAATTGGGATATATGGTCATGGCAATGGGTGTGGGAGCTTATAGCGCCGGACTATTTCACCTAATGACCCACGCTTATTTCAAAGCCATGTTGTTTTTGTGTTCCGGTTCAGTTATTCATGGTATGGAAGCTGTTGTCGGTCACAACCCAGTTTTGGCACAAGATATGCGGTTAATGGGTGGACTGCGCAAATATATGCCTGTTACCTCTGCTTGCTTTTTAATTGGTACTCTGGCAATTTGCGGTATCCCTCCTTTTGCTGGTTTTTGGTCGAAGGATGAAATTCTTGGTAGTGCTTTTGGAGCAAACCCCGCTTTGTGGTTAATCGGTTGGGCAACTGCTGGAATGACTGCTTTTTATATGTTCCGGATGTATTTCTCTACTTTTGAGGGAGAGTTTCGGGGTAACGATGAGCAGATTAAACAGCAATTAATGGCTGCAACCTCTACAGGTGACAAGGTCGAGATGACCCCAGCGATCGCTTTCGGACCTGGCGCAATGGACCCGAAAGAATTAGAACACGGCCATGATGACCATGACCACGACCACGACCACGGTCATCATAGTGACTCTCCCCATGAGTCTCCTATTAGCATGACTTTACCATTGATGGTTTTAGCGATTCCTTCAATGATTATTGGTTTGTTAGGAACGCCTTTTGCTAATTATTTTGAGCAATTTATCTATGGACCAGGAGAATCTTTGGCAGAGGTGCTAGAGGAACTAGCGGAGTTTGACCTGACTGAATTTTTGATTATGGCAGGTAACTCTGTTGGTATTGCTTTAATTGGCATTACTTTTGCTTCACTAATGTACTTGAGTCGTAAAATTGACCCTGGCGCGATCGCTGAAAAAATCAAACCTCTTTACAATTTCTCTCTCAACAAGTGGTATCTAGATGACCTGAATGACTTTCTATTTGTTAAAGGTAGTCGTCGTTTAGCACGTCAAGTGTTGGAAGTAGACTACAAAGTGGTTGATGGAGCTGTTAATTTAACAGGTTTTATTACACTTCTGACTGGGGAAGGTTTGAAATATTTAGAAAATGGTCGCGCTCAGTTTTATGCCCTCATTGTATTTGTAGCAGTGTTGGGTTTAGTAGTCTTTTCTGGCGTTTAATTCAGTTATCAGTTATCAGTTATCAGTTATCAGAGGTTTTCCTAGTGGGATTTAATGGTGTCGGTAATCCCCCCCCCAACCCCCCTTTGAAAGGGGGGAGAAAAAAAGTCCTTTCAAGGCGTTGCACAATTAGGAATAATGAAACCCGAAAGTAGATATTTTTGGATAATTATTTCCTCAATATATGTACAGTTTAAAATCTATTATCATTCTTTAATGTGCAACCCCCCTTTCAAAGGGGGATTTAGGGGGATTGAAATTTTATATAACTTCTGACTGATAACTGATGCTCACAAACTGTCAAACTAAATTCACCAGGAATGGAAACAAAAGAACTCAAACTTAAGTTTTCCTCCTACTCATAACATTACAAAATTTTCCAACTGAGAATTAAATACTTATGACTAATTTTCCTTGGTTGACTACAATCATCCTATTTCCAATAGTTGCATCGTTGCTAATTCCGATTATTCCGGATAAAGATGGCAAAACGGTACGGTGGTACGCCTTAATTATTGGATTAATTGATTTTGCTATTATCATTTCTGCCTTCTGTACTGGATATGACACCAATAACCCAGACCTCCAGTTGGTAGAAAGTTATGCTTGGGTGCCACAATTAGACTTAAATTGGTCAGTGGGAGCTGATGGTTTATCCATGCCATTAATTATCCTGACTGGTTTTATCACCACTCTGGCAATTATGGCAGCGTGGCCTGTAACTTTTAAGCCAAAGCTGTTTTATTTCTTGATGTTGGTCATGTACGGCGGTCAGATAGCTGTGTTTGCTGTGCAGGATATGTTGCTATTTTTCCTAGTTTGGGAATTAGAATTAGTACCAGTTTACCTAATTCTCTCCATCTGGGGAGGCAAAAAACGGTTGTATGCAGCAACTAAGTTTATTCTTTATACCGCAGGTGGTTCGCTGTTTATTTTGATAGCAGCGTTAGCAATGGCGTTTTATGGCGATACTGTTACTTTTGATATGAGGGCAGTTGCTGCGAAAGATTACGCTCTGAATTTGCAACTATTGTTATATGGAGCGTTTTTGATTGCCTATGCTGTGAAGTTGCCAATTTTCCCATTACATACCTGGTTGCCTGATGCTCACGGGGAAGCAACTGCACCTGCTCATATGTTGCTGGCAGGAATTCTGTTGAAAATGGGTGGTTACGCTCTGTTGCGGATGAATGCAGGAATGTTACCTGATGCTCACGCAGTGTTTGCTCCTATATTGGTAATTTTGGGGGTTGTCAATATTGTCTATGCTGCTTTGACTTCTTTTGCTCAACGAAATTTGAAGCGGAAAATTGCTTATTCCTCAATTTCTCACATGGGTTTTGTGTTGATTGGTATAGCTTCGTTTACCGAGATAGGTCTGAGTGGAGCTGTGCTACAAATGATTTCCCACGGTTTGATCGGGGCGAGTTTGTTCTTTTTAGTGGGAGCTACTTATGACCGTACCCATACTTTAATATTGGATGAAATGGGTGGTGTCGGTAAGAAGATGAAGAAGGTGTTCGCGATGTGGACGACTTGTTCGATGGCTTCTTTAGCGTTACCGGGAATGAGTGGGTTTGTAGCTGAAGTGATGGTGTTTATTGGTTTTGCCACCAGTGATGCTTATAATCCTACTTTCAAGGTGTTGGTAATATTCTTGGCTGCAGTGGGAGTGATTTTGACTCCAATTTATCTGTTGTCAATGTTGCGGGAGATTTTATACGGTCCTGAGAATAAGGAGTTAATAGAAAACGAAGTTCTCACGGATGCTGAACCCCGCGAAGTGTTTATTATCGGTTGTTTGTTGGTGCCAATTATTGGTATTGGTTTGTATCCCAAGATTGTGACTCAGATTTATGATGCGACAACAGTACAGTTGACAGCGCGGTTGCGAGATGCTGTACCAACGTTGATTGAATCTGGGGAAGTGGCGTTGAATAGTGAGTCTGAGTTATTGATGCGTGCGCCTGCAATAAGGTAGTGCGACCATATTGGCCACCTGTTGTTCAGTAGGGTGCGTTAATGAAATGTAACGCACCATCTGTGCCAAATATTTCTATCTCAAATATTTTGGTTGGTGCGTTATATCATGTCCGGATAATTAGTGATAAAAAAACTTTCTCCTTCTTTTCCTGTTGTTCTTCTTTCTTCCCTCTTTCCTCCTGACTCCTGACTCCTGACTCCTGACTCCTCCGTAGTTATTTATTTATCACTGTTTAACCGGACATGATATTACGCTTTCGGTGCGGAATGCTGCGCAAACGCTTTTTCCTGACGGAATGCTCCGCAAACATGTCGCGTAGCGTTAACGGAGTTATGCGACAGCAAAACACACCCTACTAGACTAGAAATTTTTGATTAATTTTTTTGTTAACCTGTAGAGACGTTGCATTCAACGTCCCTACAGTTGGAGATAAAATTAATGAAGTCTATTGAAAATGTCAAAGAAGAATTGCAAAGAAGAATTGAGAAATTACCAGAGCATAAAATCCCGGAAGTTTTACAGTTTGTCAATTTTTTGCTTTACTGCTCTATAAATATGTGTGAACACATTCTGTCTAATAGTATGCGAGTGTAACGTATTATATCGTTATTCTTTGATTAAGTCAATGCTCTCTTCAGCTCCTCTCTACCGCAATTTGCACCTCACTCCGTTTCAAATCTTCCGGTGTCATCGGCGAATTATACAACAACCGTCTCGGAGGACTCACAACTTCATATTCTGGGTGCTGCACCAACCAATGTTTCAATTTTTGCAAATTTTGTTCGTAGCTCTCCCAACTGTAAGCACCCTGTACTCCAATACTCACAACTGTCATTGGCGAAGTATCTCTCACCATCACCTGGGAATCAATTTTTTGGGGAGTCATATCTGGGGTGGAATAGAGAAAAGATACCTCTGTTTGTTCGCCTTCTCTGACATAACGTGCTTCTACAGGTGTTGTCATGGCAATTTGATTAGTGCTGATATGTTGATATAGTGGGTTGAAAGCGACTCTGGTTGCCATCCGGGAATCACCTGTATGGGTGTAGGTGACGGCGCGGTATTGGGGATATTCTTTAACTTCGATGACGTTTACTTCAGTAGGTTGAGGAAAACCTTGGGGTAAAGATGCAGACATAATTTTTTTTGTATGATTGATTTCAGAGGATATTTTGATAGTTAGTCCAGTGTCCTTTATAACATAAATCCGATGCTTTCAATCTTCTTTGTAAAGGTTCGTACTCATCCTCAAGTAACCAAAAGTGAGCCTCATCATAATATTATAATATCAGTGTTCATATTTTTCTTGCTTTTATAGAATTGTTAGATAAGTCTGATTAGAGCTAGTAGGCAAGACTTTTAACTGTTGATTTTGCAGATCGAGTTCAATACCTAAAGCTTCCAACGGTAATACTCCTAATAAAGCGTCTCTACCCCCAGGAAGTTCTAAACATTCAAAAGTCCCCTCCCGTCCAAGTAGAGAAATTTTGGCATCTTGAAAAATGCGTGCCTTACTTAGACCAGTAGCAGTTATTACATCTACTTCTTTAAGAATTTCTAACCCTAATTGAGCGATCGCCTCTGGTGGTAAACAGAGAGTAGTAGCTCCCGTATCTACCAGAACATCTTTAAGAGCAATAGAACGTACTTCTTCAGCAGAAATCAAACCTTGAGAAGCATTCGCTTGGTCTATACGGTTAGTGATGACTAGACTTGTAGTTATTTTACCCATTGAATTTTTGTTTACGAGCTGCATAAATTTTCTCCATTTTATTCTATTTTAAGCTAGATTAGATACTACATAAACTAATTAGCGAATAGTCTGTTGAGTTCCTCTGGCAAATCTCTAATACCATTTTCAAAAAATATTGCTACATTGGCGATTCAAGGTGTTAGGTGGTAGGTGGTAGGTATAAGAAATAAACAGTGAAGATTTTTCAATTCCGTTAAGCATCTATATTTTACTGTCACAATTGAATGAAATAAAATTACATGATACTGTAGCTTTAACAGAGAACATAAAAATTACACAATTTATGACCGATAAAGAAATAATATTACCTAGAGGTCAAGTAGGAACTGTGGTAGAAATTTACGATCAAGGAAAAGCTTTTGAAGTAGAATTTGCTAATAAAAATGGGCAAACTTACGCATTGATATCCCTCGAACTTGAAAAACTAATATTGCTGCATATAGACTGTTCCAATCTAACATTTTGAATGACGTAAATATCAAAGTAGGGACGTTCCATGGAAGGTCCCTACAGTGTGTCGGTCCAGTAGGGTGCGTTAATGAAATGTAACGCACCGCTTGTCCCAAATCAATGTTTCGCTCAGTTACGCTTTCCTACGGAATGCTGCGCAAACGCTAACACACCCTACTGGCTAATAACTGATAACTGAAATGACCCAGTTAAGCAAGAAAAGTCATAGCAAGAGGAATAACTCGTTTAGCTCCTTCCTTAGCAAATTCTGCGATACCAGCTTCAGTACCCTTACTGAGTAGAGATTGACTCCAGCTTTTGAGTTTTTCCTTAAACGATGGGTCTTGCTTTGCTTTATTAGCTAAATTTTCAGCTACTTTTTGTTCTGCTTCTGTTTCACTATAGGTATCAGAAAGCTGGTCTAGTAGTTTTTGAATCTCCGTTGCAGCTTCTGCAAGAGATTGTTTTTGTTCTGGTGCGTAATTGTATGTGGTGTTTTGAGACCCTTCAGTTTTGTCGGCAACGTTACCAACAGGGGCATAGAAATATTGGTTTTTTTGTTGTTCTGGCTGTTTTTCAGGCATTGTAAAGTAAGCTCCGTCAATGTTGGTTTTACTGATTAATGCTTCTCTGTAGTTAGTTTTATAGAGTTTTGCATTATAAACATTTGTTTGATATAGTTTTGATTTATGTAGATTAGCTCCTGTAAGGTCAGCTTCTGTAAGGTTAGCTCCTCTAAGATTAGCTTCTGTAAGGTTAGCTCCTCTAAGGTTAGCTCCTCTAAGGTTAGCTTCACTGAGGTCAGTATAACTGAGGTTAGCTCCATTTAGGTTAGCTCCATTTAGGTTAGCTTTTCTGAGGTTAGCTTTACTGAGGTCAGCTTCACTGAGGTCAGCTTCATTGAGGATAGCTCTTCTAAGATTAGCTTTAATGAGTTTAGCATAACGGAGGTTAGCTTCACTGAAGTCAGCATAACAAAGGTTAGCTCCTCTAAAACCAGTATAATTGAGGATAGCTCCTCTAAAATCAGTATAACTGAGGTTAGCTTCACTGAAGTCAGCAACACTGAGGTCAGCTTCACTGAGGTTAGCTTGACTGAGGTTAGGTTTAATATTATATTTTTTTCTCTTCTCCATCTGTTCCATGTTATTGCTCCTTGTCTCAATATTTCTAAATGATCTGAATTAGCCATATTATCTCAGTGATTTTATTAATTATTTGTCTTAGTATCGCCACTCACAAAACCAGCCATTCCGCTGTTGACACGCTTGTATTTTATTCTGGCGCAAAGACTGACGCTGATAATCCATATAAGAACACGTAGCTAATCCACTCAAAAGTACAACAGCAGTAACAATATAAATGATAATTTGTTGCTGCTTGGTTTTTCCTCCTCGAAAAAGAATATCTCTCAAAGCTGTAAAATCAGGATTCTGACTTTGAATGGCACGATTTTTTGCCTTTTTAATCAATGTAAGCTGCATATCAATATGCTCAATAAGTCGTCCACCAAACCAAGCATGAATTCTGAAGAACGCATCTAAAACATCACCCACTCCAACAAAAATACCAATGAGAATATCAATCACAGATAGAAATACTATTAGAAACATATCGCCGAAGGAAGCATGTACGCGACTAGCTTGCATCAACATCCAAAGTCCAGCGAATCCAGTATAGATTCCACCCACAACAGGTATCATTCCGATAAAAGCATCTACACCAATTGTTCCAAGTAATAATCCGTCCGAAAGCTTCTTAAAACTTTCAATATCATTACGAGATTTAAGCAATCTGGCTTCATACATTTCTATATCAGCAGGAATAGCATCGAAATTACTTGAATCGATCATTGATTTACCTCATACAAGTTTTAAGTTTAATTGGCGTAAAGCTTTCCCTAGTTTTGCGCTTTGTATGGATTTTTGGTATAGGTTCCCTGGTCTTGAATATTGTTTTCATGGCAGTTACCGTTATCACCCATGTGAATATTCCGATTTTCTGATTTATTGTTAGCCATAGTACTTACTTTTGCTAAATCAATAAATAAAAATCAAAAAATATATTGATTACTGATAATAATGCGCCCGTGATTGTAGCCTAAATTACTGGCACATTTTATCAAGCTCCAAAATAGAAAAAATAGATAGATTTAACCCTGAAGAAACGACATTATATTTTGAGGATCACCAATCAAAATTATATCTGCCTTAATATAATATCATAAACTTTAGCAGCTATTCCTTAAATCAGCAATCCCAAATAAGTTTTCTCTTTGGCCTTATCGGTAAAAAAGTTATAGATACCAAATGGGTTCTATAGTATTAAAAAGAGAAAATATAGCAATCCGCGCTAATGTTGTAATATTTGATATAACAGGGTTTGGTCTCCAAACCTAAGCAAAAATGGGATTTGGAAACCAAACCCCTAGAGTTTTTTTTACAAATTATTTCATATTGCTATAGCGTCAAACTTATAGTCAAATAAATTAAGATGAAACGGCGAAAATTTATACGTTATCTACAGGCAAGTTTATTAGCTGTAATAGGAACAGGTTTAACATCTAAATTTCACTATTCTCAAGCACAAACAGGAGAATCTTTAACAATTAAATGGTTAGGACATACTTGCTTTTTATTTGAAGATGCAGCGACTAAAGTATTAGTAAATCCTTTTCGCCCAATAGGTTGTACCGCAGGATATCGTAACCCTACAGTAGATACAGATTTAATTTTAATTAGTAGTAGATTATTAGATGAGGGAGTAGTAGAAGGCTTTACAAGTAATCCTCCACCAATGTTGTTATATGAGCCTGGAGTTTATCAGGTTGATAATAGACAAATTCAAGGAATTCGTACTACTAAAGATAGAGAAGGTGGACGTCGATTCGGGACTAATGTGGCTTGGTTATGGCAGCAAGCAGGAATCAAGATTTTGCATTTAGGGGGACTAGCAAGTCCTATTGGTATAGAAGAACGTATTTTAATTGGTCGTCCAGATTTGCTACTCATTCCTGTAGGTGGAGGGCCAAAATCATATACCCCTTTGGAGGCAAAACAGACATTGGAAGTGCTAAAACCCAGAATTGTGATTCCTACTCATTACAAAACTGAAGCTGCTGATGAAGCTACTTGTGATATTGCTCCTATCGAGGAATTTCTCAGCGTGATGGAAGGAACTCCAGTAAGGGTTGTCAATCAGGATACAATTTCTATTACTAGAGCTGATGTACCTCAAGAAGGCTCTGTAATAGAAGTTTTGAGCTATGGATTCGATCAAGTATCTCCGGATTCTCTCGGAAGTAATTAAAAACTGAAAAGTAAAATTTGGGTATAAATATGTAAATTATCTTGACACTTCTTAAAATTTTGTTAAGATGAATAGAGTGAAGTTTACACTTTTTAACAAACAGGAAAAGTAGATCGGTGTCAGGAACCCCAGGACTAAAATCCAAGGGCTTGCACACTCTTGTTGCGACCGCTCCAAGAAAACAGGCCAATACCTGACCAGCCTAAGACCTTCAAGGTCTACGTTATCGGCAAGTGTTAAAGTTCCTACCTTGGGATGCGTTGCCAGTCTCATGCTCTAGAACCGGAAGGTTAAACACGCCTAGTGGGTTAAGCGAGTGCTTTCTGGATAGTACCGACCGATAACATTGGCGAGGCTAACTTTACCCCAGAAATGGGCGTTATTGGGGGATTACTCTCCCACCCCGAAAGGGGACTGGTGGCTGAAGCCACCGCGTTGTTTTTCCTCCTGTAGCTAAAGCTGACAGGTTTTCAAACTACCGAACTTTTTTAGATGAATAATCAAAATATAAGTCTGATGAAAAAAGCGATCGCTATCTTAGGATTAGTTGGTGCTGGCGCATTCTTCGGTCTACCCGCAGTAGCTAACTTCTCTCAAAAATCTTTAACTCAGCCAGTAGTTAACCAACCACTACAAATTGCTGACTCTCACTCTAAGGATATTGTCGCAACTGCAGCAGAAGCAGGGCAATTCAATACTTTAGCTGCTGCACTAAAAGCTGCTGGTTTAGTAGAAGTGCTTCAAGGAGAAGGCCCTTATACAGTATTTGCTCCTACTGACGAAGCATTTGCAGCTTTACCAGAAGGAAAAGTAGAAAAGTTATTGTTACCAGAAAACAAAGACAAACTAATTGATATTCTGACTTATCATGTAGTTCCTGGCAAGGTAATGTCTGGCGACCTAGAATCTGGAATGGTAAAGACTGTCGAAGGTAGTAAGGTAAAAGTTAAAGTTTCTGATGCAGGTGTTAAAGTTGGAAAAGCTAATGTAGTTAAGGCAGATGTACCTGCGAGTAATGGTGTAATTCATGTAATTGACACAGTAATTATTCCTGAGTAATTAACGTTATACCGTTTATCAAAAATATATGGATTAACCCCATTCTTAACTATGTTTACGAATGGGTTTTTTAATGAAGTCAGAAGTCATACCGTTTCACGGAAGTCAAAATTCAAAATTCAAAAGTTAAAAGTTAAAAGTTAAAAGTTAGATTTAATAGGCAGAAAACTTTGACGTTTCTAGTTTCAACGGATTATTTGATATTATTACTTTGAAACTATTTGTGACATCCTTAAAGTGAAATGGTATCAGAAGTCAGAAGTCAGAGTTCTATATTTGATTTGAAATATTTTTAAGATAAGTTCCAGTTTCTGTACTACTGTAAATAATGTAGTTAATGAAATCGGGAAAACATGAATACCCAAAATATTCTGACTTTCTTCAAAAAGTCCATCAATATCTTAGGATTAATTTGTACTACCTTAGCGCTAATCTTTGCTAGTGCTTTTTATAGTCTACCCGCAGTAGCTAATCAACAAGTAGTTAATCAACCTATACTAATTGCTTACGCTCAAGATATTGTATCAACTGCAGTAGAAGCAGGTAAATTCAATACTTTAGCTGCGGCACTAGAAGCTGCTGGTTTAGTAGAAGTGCTTCAAGAAGAAGGTCCATTTACAGTATTTGCACCTACCGATGAAGCATTTGCAGCTTTACCACCAGGATTAGTAGAAGATTTATTACGTCCAGAAAACGAAGACACACTAATTGATGTTCTGACTTATCATGTAGTTTTTGGTGAGGTAATGTCTGGGGACTTAGAATCTGGAAAAGTAAGAACTATTGAAGGTGATGATATCTACGTTAGAGTTTCTAATGCAGGTGTAAAGGTGAATAACGCTAATGTAATTATTCCAGATGTACCTGCAACTAATGGTGTAATTCATGTTATTGATTCTGTGATTCTACCACTCAGATATAATTAGGGTTTGCTGAATAAATATCAAAGCACTATTAAATAAAGGTTTGAAGGATTTTAGGTACTGAAAAAGTACCAGCTTTTCGGTTGATGGAGGGGAAAAAGTGAGAACTTTGGGATAATTATAATAGAAAAGTTAAGGGGTAATTATGAATAACCACTTATTCTACAACTCCCCGCTTATCCTAACTCTTAACTACTCCCTACTCCCTACTCCCTGCTTTAACAAAAAGACTTTTTCAGCAAACCCTAATTAGTATTACATTCTATTATTAGCTATCAGTATCAAAAGATAGAAATTTGAACATACCTCATTCAGAAGTTAATTAAAAATGGGGTTTTTAGTAAGTTTTATAAATTCAAGAAAGAAGCTATACCAGTTTGATAAATTTTTGCTACAAATATTTAGGTTATCGCTTAGGAGTCAACCCACCCCTCGCCCCTCCCCTCCGCTGGAGGGGAAGACAGGAGTAATAAATCTTTAGTTTAAATATCATGTAAGCATTCAGCAGTCAGCCATCAGCTATCAGCTATTGCTTTTAGTTTAGGATAAAAGCAATATTTAATGGTATTACTACAAAAGTTGCTTCCCTTGCCCTTAAAGTCTATATTAATTTAAACACTTTCCCATAAGAAAGAATCTTTTTGCTGATAGCTGACAGCTAATAGCTGAATGCTTACAATATCATTTATTGGCTTGAATATCCTTTTATAATCAAAGGTAAATTTGGTTAAATTATTTTAATTACCCTGATTATTTGAATTATTTCCGTTGGTTGCACAGAATTTCCGTTTTATCTAAGTAAACTAAAAACCTTGGTTTTATTCTATTTCTGATTTTTGTGTTTTTCCTTATTCATTACTTATACTAACGAAAATGATATAATTTTAATGCTAATCGCTGATAGCTGAATGCTAATTGCTAAAATATGAATTTGAGTTTCTGCATTATTGTTAAAAATGAGGAAAAAAACTTGCCTCGATGTTTGGCAAGTGTGAAAAATGTAGTAGATGAAATGGTGGTGTTAGATACGGGTTCAACTGATCGAACGCCAGAAATAGCTAAAGAGTTTGGTGCAAAAGTACATTATTTTGAATGGTGTAATGATTTTGCAGCAGCAAGAAATGAATCTTTGAAATATGTTACGGGTGACTGGGTTTTAGTATTAGATGCTGATGAATATCTCTCACCAAAAATAGCTCCACATATTCACGAAGCTATTAAGAGCGATCGCTACATTTTAATTAATTTAATTAGAGAGGAAATAGGGGCGCAACAGTCTCCATATTCTTTGGTTTCTCGTCTGTTTAGAAATCATCCTGAAATAAAATTTTCTCGACCTTATCACGCTATAGTTGATGATAGTATTACTGAGATGTTGGCGAAGGAATCTCATTGGGAAATAGCTTCGTTGCCAGAAATAGCGGTTTTACATGAGGGTTATCAAAAGGGAGAAATTACTTCTAAAAATAAGCTGCAAAGAGCAAAAGCAGCGATGGAAAGTTATTTTAGTAATCATCCTAATGATGTTTATGTTTGTAGTAAGTTAGGTGCTTTGTATATAGAAATTGGCGAAAAGCAGAAAGGAATGGAATTGCTATTTCGAGGTTTACAAGACCCCGAGGTAGATAAAACAATTTTGTATGAGCTGCATTATCACTTAGCTATTGCCTATCGACAACAACAAGATAGAGAAATGGCAAAGAGTCATTATAAAATAGCAATAGAGTTAAATGTTATGCCTAAGTTAAAGTTGGGAGCATACAATAATTTGGGTAGTTTGTTGAAAGAAGAAGGAAATTTACAGGATGCAAAAATTAACTATGAAATTGCTTTACAGATAGACCCTAATTTTGCAGTTGCTCACTATAACCGAGGAATGGTCTTGAAAGAAATGGGTTGGTTTACCGAAGCGATCGCTTCTTATCAAAAGGCAATTCAGCTTGATAGTAATTATGCAGAAGCTTATCAAAATTTGGGAGTTGTATTGTTGAAAGTTGGTCAAGTACCAGAAAGTTTAGAAGCGTTTAGGAAGGCTATTAATTTACATGAAAAATATAATCCTCTAGAGGCAAAAAGAATTAGGCAAGGTTTAGAGTCAATGGGTTTCATGTTGTAGGGAGTAGGGAGTAGGGAGTGGGGGAGTAGGGGAGTGAGGGAGTAGGGGAGTGGGGAGTGGGGAGTAGGGAGTAGTAAAAATAATAATAATTAACAATAACTTGCTAATAGTTATCAAAAAAGTTATTTACTTAAGGAAGGAGAGTTCATTAATGGATAATTGATAATTACCTCTGGTTAAAACCGCTCTTGATTGAATATAAGGAAATATTATTTATTTTTTTTTCCTTAAAAGGGGAGGATTTAAACCAGAATTATTTAATTATTAATTAGTTAATTATTCGGTAATTATTAATTATTAATTATTGCTCTGATGATTAAATATAAAAGTCTTGACTGATATTGGTTTTAGGCTTTTTCGGTAGTAAAAAAGTACCATATTTTCGCCTAAGAATGCTCAAAAATTGAGTATTTGGGTAAGAATTGGGTAGAGTTGGGCAAGGGATAATTTTTCCTTTGCATGTCTTCTAAAACTCCTAATTCCTCTTGACTCTTAACTACTCGCTACTCCCTGTCTTAGCAAAAAGACTTTCCATAAGCAAACCCTAATTATTAATTATTGAAAGCAGCTTCGGAGTTAGTGATACCAATTTGAAAAAAGAATGTTATGAATAATAAGTACAATAAAAATAATTTTGCAGAAAATTTCCCTTTGACAAAGCGGTGCGACCCCGCGACAACTTTTAAAATAATAAGTTAATAGCTGATAGCTGACTGCTGACTGTTGTTTGCGCAGCATTCCGGAGGAAATGCTTACATACAATTCTAATAATTTGAGTAAATTTAAAGATGATTATTTGGATCGATAAATTCATAAATTTTGAGTATAAGAAGTTAATTAGGTTTATTTCTCTAAGTGGAATACTATTTATTTCTAGCTGTAATATATACCCCGAAACTAAAACAGAAAAACTACCAGAAACTTTACCTGTAGAATCACCTCGATCGCCTCAACCAACTCCCTACGTTACCGAGGCAAAATTAATAGCGGTTGGAGATATTATGATGCACGGTATGCAAATCAAATCTGGTTATAATTCTCAAACTAAAACTTATTCTTATCAAAGTTTTTTCACAGAAGTAAAAGATATTTTATCTGCTGGTGATTGGGTAATTGGTAATCTAGAAACAACATTAGCAGGACCAGAATCTGGATATACAGGATATCCTTTATTTAATGCTCCCGCAACATTAGCTGATGCTATTAAATGGGCAGGTTTTAATATTTTAACTACTGCTAATAATCATTCATTAGATAGACGAGAAAAAGGTCTGTTGAAAACTCTAGAAAATTTACGCGATCGCGATATTTATCCAGTAGGTACGGCAGCATCTTTAGCAGAATCTCAAGAAATTTTAATAGTGGAAAAAAATGAAATTTTGATGGCTTTCTTGGCTTACACTTATGGCACTAATGGTATCCCAATTCCTCAAGGCAAAGATTATCTAGTAAATTTAATTGACGAACAAAAAATTATTCAAGATATTACTAGGGCAAGAGAAAAAGGAGCAGATATTGTCACAGTTTCTCTACATTTTGGTGCAGAATATCAGCGCCTACCTAATACTCAACAAAAACAATTAGTGGAAAATTTAGTTAATGGAGGAGCAGATATTATTTTAGGTAGTCATCCTCATGTAGTTCAACCCTATAAAATTTTTCAAATCACTGAAGAAAGTGGAGATACTCGTCAAGCAGTTGCGATTTATTCTATGGGGAACTTTATTTCCAATCAAACGAAAAAATATACTAAATTGGGAGTTATTTTTCAGGTTAATATTCAGAAAAGTTTTCCAGAAGAAACTATTGAAATTTCTGGTGTAGAAGCTTTACCTACATGGGTACATCGTTATCGAAAAAATGGGAAATTAAACTTTCGGGTTTTACCATTAGAGGAAGTTGTTAATGCTAAGAATGATTCTTTACTTAAGTCTAGAGATTATTTGTTGCTAGAAAAATATTTAACTCAAATGAATAGTCATATTAATTCGTTAAATAAATAATATAGAATCCGGTTGAACAGTTGTCATTGCCACGATAGGAAGCAATCTTGTTTCACCCCTAAGATTACTTCCTTCCACGCAGTGACCGTCGCAATGACGCAGATTATAGTAATAGTAATTATCCGGATTTAATATAAGTCCAGTAGGGTGCGTTAATGAAATGTAACGCACCGCCTCTTCCAAATATTTCGCTCAGTTACGCTGCGCTAACGCACCCTACTGGACTAGAAAAATATTTAACTCAAATGAAGAGTCATATTAATTTCTTAAAAAAGGGAGTAGGGGTTCAATAATTAATAATTAATAATTAATAATTACCGGAAAATTGTGGGTATGCGCCTTCCCTTTTAAGGGTGGTAGAAAAAAGAGCATACTCCATATTTCAAGCCTCCTTATTGCAGAGGTACTGTTAACTGATAACTGATAACTGAAATGACCTCTCCTTGAAAAAAAGAGGATTGACCCTTAAGGAAATTTTCTTCTTACTTCTTATTTATTACTTTTGACTTTTGACTTTTAACTTTTGTTTTTATGCTACATTTTGTGGTGCGAAATGTGGGTTTAAAGGAGAGGGTTTAAACCTTAATTATTCGGTAAAGAATAGCATAATCAGGACTTACGCAGAAACCTCGTTATAATGCAAAATTTACTCATTTGAAAATGAAAAACAATAACCAGGGCAATAAACCCGGTTTCTTGTTTAGGTGCTTCAATAATTGATAATTGATAATTACCTCTCCCTAAAAGAAGAGGATTGAATAAAAGAAAATATTTTCTTGTTTCTCCTTTAAAGGAGAGGATTTTTAACTTAATTATTCGGTAATATCATGTCCGGATAATTAGTGATAAAAAACTGTCTCCTCTTTATTCTTTCTTCTTCTTTCTTCCCCTCCACCGGAGGGGTTAGGGGTGGGTTGACTCCTGACTCCTGACTCCTGACTCCTCAGTCGTTTATTTATTTACCTGTATTACAAATAATAAAGTTAAGTAGACTAGAAAAGGTGAACATATTATCCTTTTTTTTAATATCAAACACTATATGAGGTGATTATGCCTAGTTCTTCCACTGGTCCGCAGAAAATCAGTATTAACCCAAGTGGCAAGTTAGTAACAGTTGCTGCATTTGCTCAATCAAGTGGTAATCAAACAGTAAAAATTGTTGACTCTAATGGTAATGAAGTATTTTCTGCTTCTGGTAGCAGCAGAAGTGGTGGAGTATTCACCTATATCGGTGGTGGTAGCTTCACATCAGCAGGAGATGGAAATTACACAGTTACTCTAACAGAAGGTTCTGAGATATTAGTGGGTGAAGACGCTATTATAGAAAAAGGCGAAGTCTTTTTGCACCGATATTCTTTCATCACTAATGATGGTGGTTCTGATGCAAAACCCGACTTTAATGACCTTTTTGTGACTCTCTCTGTATTTGGTTACACTGGTTAATCCAGTAGGGTGCGTTAATGAAATGTAACGCACCGTCTATCGCAAATATTTCTGGCAAAAATAACTTTCCTTCATAACTGAAGTTCGCAAATATCAAGCGTTTGCTCGAATAAATAATATTTATAAATAGAAAATCCAAATATGGCAAAGTTTATGGTAATTGGTATTACTTCTGCTATGATGCCTTTACTTGAAGCAGCATACAACCCAACTATCTGCATAGGGTCTTCCGTCTCTCACCGTATTAGTATTCGGCTCTGTATACTGATTTATCCACGGCCACGGAGCTTGCACAGGGTCACCACACTTCTTATCATTCTTTTCATATTTGCCGTGCGTATTCTTATTTGATACCCAAACAAAGGGCACTTGAGAACAACTTTTCAAGTCACCATAACTGGCAGCACAAATCTCTTGTCCAGTCTTACCAATATACGAAAATGGTACATAAGTAGCTTTTGAGCCAGGTTTAGATGAGCAAATTTTATCAGCATCAGACTTTGTAACAATTGCTCTAACATTTTCAATTTCTTGAGTGGTAATTTCCCTTCTACCTTCCTCAATTATGTTTTCAACTTCTTGCTTAAAATTTTCTAGAGCTTCTTTCTGTGCTTTCTGTATTTCATCAGGTTTTAACTCTTTGACTCGCTCTTTAAGGTTTTGAACCTCTGCATCTATTTTACCAAAATAGGCAGCTAAACCTACAATTGCAATTAGTAGTGTAACCAACGCCCCTAATTCAACCTTTCTCAGAAAATCCATTTTTACACCTCCAGCTAAATTTTAGTCATAGCTTTTGTCTATTAATTATCTATTAATTTAGAACTTTTTTTAGCTTATAAGTTAATTGTTTTTTTAGTATATATAATAGTATAGTCAGGACTTACGCAGAGATTCTACATATAGAGGGCGAATGCCATTCGCCCCTACAGATGGTGGTTTCGAGGTAAATTTGCGTAAGTCCTGATAATTTGAAATACATTTAATTGTGCAAATATAAGAATCTCCCCAAATTCCCCTCCTGGAAGAGGTTAGGGGTAGGTCTCCATCTCCCCATCTCCCCATCTCCCCAAAAAGGTACTTTATCAACCAGATTCTATATTACTCCCATCTCCATTTTTTAACTCAATTACTTCTGTAGGTATAATTTTCGGAATAGTTGTTTGTGCAGGTTGTAAATTAGTTTGATTTGATGGTTTAACGTAACTATTTTTAATTTCTTCAAGCCAATTAATCATTAAAACTTCTATTTCTTCAAAAGTTTGTTTGTCTTGCAATTCTGATAGAAACTTAGTTGTAAATTGTCTGACTAACTGTTTTCTAAGTTTGATACTCACAGGGTCTGGAGGTATATCTGTCTGATAGACTTTTTGTGGACTTCTAGCAATTGTACTTGATATTTGTATCACTAAATTATTGGCTATTTTATCCGGTAAACGACGTAAAAAAGGTATTTTTTGTAAACGTCTATATATAGATAACTGCTGCATAGACTTTTCAACCTGATAGCGTAAAAAATCTTCAATATCTGGATAAATCTCTGGAAGAACTCTACAAGCAGTTACTTCAAGTATATTGTTAATAATTTCCTGAATGTTTCCATAGTCATTTTTATCTACACCAACTTTATCTGATTTATTTTTTGATTCAAATATCGCTTTTTTTAGAGAACCTTGACTAATATTATTCTGAAGCTGATTTATACTCCCACCTACCACAACTTGAATTATTTCCTGAGCAAAACTACCAATAAGTTGGAATCGGATATTTGTGTAGAAATGTTTCATATCTGGCAATTTAACTTTCTGTAAACGAATAAATACAGTAATTATTCGCAGTGAAGGTAGCCAAGGTTGTAATAAAAAAACATCATACCAACGCTTTTTAACAACACCCCATAAACTTAAATTAGAACGACAACTAATTAGTAAAGTCCGTCCAATAAACTCTATCCAAAATATAATCATCCAAGGTAAATCTACTAACCAAAATCTATCTACAAATTCCCCATCCTTACCCAAATCGCGAAAATAAAAAGAGTGCATTAAAAACTGGATATTTTCTGAAAAAAAATCTAACTCTTGTTGCCATTGATATCTTTCTAGATATTGACGACTCCAGAAGGTATTAAACGCTATTTTTGATGATTTATCTGCCAACAAAATTTCTGGTGCTAAATATTGGAGCAAGTTTAATGACTGTAAAATTTGAAGAGTAGGAGTTAAACTCATATTACTATCTGGAATCTGGCTATAAATATGTTGCTTCATCCGGTATTTTATTTGAGTTAAAACTACAATCTGATTAACTATCTGGAAATCATAATCTTTATCAATTAATTGAGTACTACGACTACGTAATTCTTTGAGTAAAGGTTCTGTTTCTTCTGCTTCTATACCTTTTTTTTCGAGTAATATCTTCAGTTCACTAACTGCGATTAGATAATTTTGTGAGTCTCGGAATGGCTCTATTCCTTTAATTAAATCATACTGTAATTTCGGCTCATACAATAACATTAAAGGACGAATTTTTCTGTTGAAAAATTCTAATTGACTTTGCCAACCTTGTGTTTCTAAGTAATTTTTATCCCAAAACATCTGTACTGCTTGTGAAAAACTTTCTCTTCTGGTGTGAGTAGTGAATATTTGCCTAATTTTTGCTAAACTTCCATAATTATCAATAACTTTAAATGGAGGACGATTAATGAAAATTTCAAAGCTACTAATGCGTAAATCGTCTAATAAATTTTCTACTATTGGTGACTCTAAACCATTTTTTTCTAACTCTTCTTGTAGCTTATCTACTTTTTGGAGATATTTTTTTTGAGGAGTATCAGTGATTGTTTGTAGGTATAAATCTATTCTTAAGTACCAATGACGGATTTTTATATAGGTAATATCAAATATTACTAACATGACATTAGTAAGAATTAGTAATGCCATAATTCGTTCGCTCAGTAATAGTAAACGTGAACGGTGAGACTTCGGAAATTTTTTGGATAACATAGTTATATAGTTTGGAATTCAAAATTTCCTATTGCTAAACTCTTATACCAATTTTATATAAGGCTGCACATAATTAGGTGTTAGGTCGTAGGTAGCGTTGTCTTATACAAATTTTATGTGAGGTGCCACAGAATTATGAAATTTATTAACTTGTCTATCTAGCTCTACATTCAATTATTATTAATATATTATTCTGTGCAACTTAGAAATGAATTTCGTATTAATATATTTTCTTTTATAGCAAAACTAATAAATTATTTGAGGATTGATATTTAGTTGATTTAAATTGATATAGTAGTCGAAGGAAAGGGCACGGATATATCAAAAGCTTAAGACTCAGACAACGCCAGATTTTTCCTTATTTCCTAGATAATTAATCGCCTTCTTCCTTCTTCCTTCTTCTTTCTTCTTTCTTCCTTCTTCCTTCTTCCTTCTTCCTTCTGCTAATAGTCATAATTAAGTACTATAAAATGCACCAATATCAACTAATTAACGATAAATTTTTATTTTAGCTAAAACTATAACTATATAAGTTATAAGTAGCAAAAATTTGTTCTACCGAATTTACCTCTAACGATATAGGAAACTTATTTAAGTTGTGAAATATTGTAGACCCTGATAGAACACCGGATTTGAGAATAGTCAAATTATTACGAATAATTTAGGATTGCCATATCATATTTATCAGGACTTACCCATGCAACTCCCTTGAAAACCCCATATGTAGGGGCGTTTGCGGAGCATGACCTTAGGAAATGGCATTGGCTAACGCCAAGCTCCGCTAACGCCCTCACTAGATTTAATCTATGTTTTTAAGCTCTAGCAAGCAACAGAACCTAGTCATAAATTAACCAATCATTTGTAATGACTTAGTAGTAAATTCTATTCCCATCCAACTACCTCCATTATTACTAGAATGACTAGCTTTTTCAGCTATCTCTAGAACTAAACCAGCTTCCATCAAAGAGAATGGTTCAGTATTTGGATTATTAGCGCAATCTAGAAAATTCTCAATCAATCCATTAAACCAATTAGTATGACCAGGATCGTCAAAATATGTAGGTACAAAAATGTGCTGAACTGGTTTATCTTTAACGCTTAAAAACACATCATTATTCTCAATGCTAATTTCTCCCTCTGTTCCCTGAATTCTGTAATAAGCTTTTGGAATAGACCCTAAAGAACTGACACTAATGTTGATTAATTTGCTCTCCCAATCTAAACAAAAAACAGCTACATCTTCAAGTTGATTATTTGTTTCATTGAAACTTCTAGTATGTGCAGATATACGTTGAGGGAAGCCACCAAATAAAGTTTGAGCAACAGAAATCGCATCTAAACCATGGTCTATCATAATACCACCACCAGATAGTTCTTTATCTTTTCCCCGTACACCTGGTTGAAAACCTACACCAAATATATTAAATGACGCAAATAAAGGTGTTCCTATTTCACCTGAATTAATTAAGTAGGCAGCATGAACTATTGAAGGAGCAAATTTATAACTATGACATGGATATAAAATACGTTTTCGTTCATTTGCTATATTGATTAATTCATAATACTCAGCTTTATTTAAAACTAATGGCTTTTCACATAAGACGTGCTTATCTGCTGCTAATGCTTGTTTAATACTTTCTACATGAAAAGTATTAGGTAAACAAATATCTATTACGTCTATTTCACTAGAATATTCTTCTAATAGATCGCTAAATTGTTCATAAACTCGGATATCTGCATATTGTCGAAGCGCTGCTGCACGCCTAGATGTTACTGGATCTACTACTGCTGTGAGATGAATATCAGAACGCTCTCTGTATACTGGTACATGGGCTTTCTCTGCATTAAATCCAAAACCAACAATCGCTACTTTCACAATCTAAAATCCTCTTAAAGTATATTAATTTTTAAAATTTTTGTAACAAAACTTATAACTTTTGTCAAGTTTTTTTGAGAAGTCCATTCTTAAATATCTTTCTAATTTTATTATGGATAATTTTTATCCAATTTAACTCAATAGTTGAATAATAATAGCTTAAATAAGTTAAATTTTTTCTGGAATCAAAAATCTCAACTAAGAAATAGATATTACTCTTTGATATTTCTCTTTGATATTTCTCAGATATATAGCATTTACGTTTGGATTGTAAATATATTTTTGAATAAAAGGAAAAGGAAGAAGAAAGAAGGAAGAAGGAAGAAGGAAAAATTTTACGTTGTCTGAGTGTTAAACTTTTGAATTTTCTTAACCTTTGGTTCGACTGGTATAGTGATTAAACCAAGAGAATAATTGATAGATTATAAAAGTGAAAAAATTAGTTTAGCTGAAATAATTAGTGTAACAAGAGTATGCCCAAAATAGACATCTCCGAAAATTATCAAGCACTTACTATAAATATCTTTTAGGCGTAAGCATTTCCTGCGGAATGCTTACTTTTAGGCAGCCATGAAAGGCAGAGCTATTTCATTCTAAACTGTGCCATTTTATGTATTGACTAAACCACGTTATTTCAAGCTGGAGGAAATTTATCTTTCGCTGCCTGAAAATCAATAAATTCATTGTCAAAATCTAGAATGAAAGTAAGCATTCAGCCGTCAGCTATCAGCTATCAACTATTGCTTTTAGTTTAGGATAAAAGCAATATTTAATTGTTTTACTACAAAAGTTGACTCCCTTACCCTTAAAGTCAGTTTTTAATTTAAACACTGTCCCATAAGAGAGAGTCTTATTGCTGTTAACAGAGTTCCTCCACAGGAGGCTAGCTGACAGTTAATAGCTGTTTGCTTACGAATGAAATGAACCTGCATGAAAGGTGGAGCAAGTGCGACAACTATATCGCCTTATAGAAGTTTGATCATTACATCTATAGGACTACATAATATTTTTACCAAAATTATCGAGAGAAAAGAAAATTCTGCATCTTCAAAGCTTCCCTATTGCAGGGGTTGCCCAAGCCCACAGTTTCTATTTCAAGAGACTAACTAAATTGACTAACTAATGTTAAAGTAACCTATAAATATAACGGCAATATCAAATCAATTAAGCAAGATGAAAATTAAAATTCCCACTAATAACGGCGAGACTTTTTCCGCTTACTTAAAAACACCTACTTCTACACCTGCTCCTGGATTAATAATTATCCAAGAAATTTTTGGAGTTAATGAAGTAATGCGTAATATAGCTGATGAATATGCTCAAGCAGGTTATGTGGCAATAGTCCCTGATTTATTTTGGCGCCAAGAAGCAGATATCGAACTTACTGATAAATCTGAGAGTGACTGGCAAAAAGCATTTGAACTTTACCAAAATTTTGATGAAAATCAAGGAGTTGATGATTTAATTTCTACAATGAAAACTCTCAAAGAATTACCAGAATGTACTGGCAAAATTGGCAGTGTAGGTTTTTGTTTAGGAGGAAAACTCGCTTATTTAATGGCTACTCGTTCCCAAGCAGAATGTAACGTTAGTTATTATGGAGTTGGCATTGAAAAAAATCTTGATGAAGCGGCTAATATTCAAAATCCATTAATGCTTCATCTTGCTGAAAAAGATGAATATGTTTCTCCAGAAATTCAGTCTCAACTAAAAATTGAATTGAGTAATTATCCTTTAATAACAATACATTCTTATCCAAATGTTAATCATGGCTTTGCTCGGATAGAAGGAAAAGACTATAACTTAGAAACTACTAATCTTGCCCAAAGTCGCACTATGGAATTTTTCCAAAAATATCTTGACTAAGGTAAGCATTTCCTACGGAATGCTGCGTAAACAGCCGTCAGCTAGCCTCCTGTGGTCGGAACTGCGGACTTCAGCTATTGTTTTTAGTTTTAGATAAAAGCTTTACTAATTGAGCCAGAATTTATACTTACTATCAAAACTGGCTGAAACACTCTATATTCATTTAAACCTCCTTATGAGAGCTGACAGCTAACAGCTAATAGTTAATAGCTGAATGCTTACTGATTAAGTTTTTAGTTTGACAGTGAATCACTATTTTTTAACCCACTCCCATTAACGAAGTCAGAAGTCAGAAGTCAACCCACCCTAACCCCTCCCCGACCGTGGAGGGGAGGGGAAGTAGGGGATTTGAGCAACTCTCCAAAAATATTTCGCCTTTTAAGGCAGGGTTGCGCGACCCAATCCTGTTTGATAAATTGATTATTCCAAATTATATCTGGTTGATTGACTGCCATTATTAGGAAGGTTTTCCTGAACCGAAGTTAAGGCAGATAATAAATTGAATAAGCAATATAAGCAAAGCAAGTAATTTATTAATTAGAAATGATAACTACACAAGAATCACTGATAATCAGAACTTCCAGAATTTCCCAGGTATACTAAAAAAAAATTTTGCTTAAATGCCATTACTGACAGTCAAGAACTATATATAGATTTATAGAATATTAGTATTGTTATCTATGTAGATTATAATCAATGAAAATTTTATCATTTACTTCTATTGTTGCTGCCACAATAATTGGATTTTTAAATCTTCCTATAAATAATCGTTCTGCTGAAGCTCAAACTACTAATTTTTTCTGTGGGAGAATAGGGGCAACTCCAGCAACAATAGCCACTAAACAAGGCCAAAATATTCCGATTATTCTCTGGAATTCTAATAATTATTTTACCGAATCAGGAGAAGATGCTCTGACCAGATGTACTAGAGTATCTGGAATTTTATCTACTCAACAAAGAAATGGATATCGAAGTATCACTGTCAGTATTTCTAAAAATGGACAGCCAATGATTTGTGCTGCTAATCCTCAAGATGGTTCTTGTAGATTATTATATCAAGTTCCTCATGGTCAAAATCCTCAACAAGCTAGACAAGAATTATTGAGAAGAGTTACTAATCCTCAGCCAAATTTACCACCAATTACTATTCATTAAAGGAATAAGTATTTAGCAGAAAAAATGTTATGTAGATGTAGCGTCGAATTTCTACAAACAATGGGCTTGAATACTTAATCAAGCACAACTAATATCAAGTCCGGATAATAGCACGATAATTCCTTTGTGCCTCACAACCTTAATTTTTTCCTTCTGCCTTTATCATCTTATACAAGGGTTACTTTCTCCTTTTTCTCTTCTATTTTTTCCTAACTAAGTGACTCCTCCCTAATTATTTAAAATTGTTCAACTGGACATGATATGACTATTTGTTTGACATTCGGCTCGAGTAGGTAGGCAAAATTATTTTTTATCTACTTATATAATTAATTAACCATTGCCTCATGCTGTCCTCTTATTTCTATTTTTATCGAACATGAATTCTAGAAAATAAGGCTTTTTCAAGCTCTCTTTCTTCTGATGTTTTTAAACTAGAGTCACTGGTTACTTTTTCTCCATACTCCATTACATAATTACTTCTTTTGGTCAATTTTTCTGTTAAGAAAGTTGTGGGTAATGGATAGCTAAAAGGGGGAGGCTTTAAACCCAATTTTTTGGTAAATAGGGAACAACGGGGAAAAAATTTCCCCTGATTCGATTCATTATTATTCGATACCCTGCAAAATTGTTTATCACCCCCACAAACCTAACAAAAGTCAGGCAGGGGGAGCGCGTTTGTGGATAGAAGTAGAGCCAGACGTTCAGATTACCCGTAAAATTTTCCAAGATCGAGAACCAAAAGGTTTTGGCTAATCTCAATTAAGCTGCCATATCATCATTATTAAATAGTTCAAAAATCTGCCGACAGAAATATTTCAGTTTGGCAGCAGATTCTGTTGTGGGTTGGGTATTTCCCACAAAACGCCAGCCACCCACCGTTGATAATTTCCATTGCTCTCCACGATGATCGTAACCAGCAACTTCCACTCCAATTGCACGAGAATAAGCTTCAATGGGGTCTTGATATAAACGAATTTGCACTAATAAACAACGACTTTCCAGAGACCGACTTCTACCAGGCAAATGAAAACCAATATCTATAGAATCTGGGTCAACCAACTCCAAAGTATCTGGGTCATTCATCCAGGGCTTGAGATCGACCTTAACATCTGCAAACTGGGACTTAAATAAATTTACAACAGTAGCAATCTTACTAGCTACTTTAAAATTTTTGGCCTGTTCTGCAGCATTCACCATATATACTCCTCAAGAATAAAATTTCAGATTATTAATTAACTAATTCAAGTAAAAACCAAAAACTGTGATTATTGGGACAATTATTAATAATTTTAGATTTTCTACTTATTTCAGGACTTACGCATACTTTGTAACGCCCCTACAAATGGTGTATAATTTTATATTTTGCGTAAGTCCTGTTATTTGTTAAACATTAAAAAAACAATAGCTTTAAGGGTTTAGACTTGATTGGGGCTAAAATTTTTCGTTTAAGTCCCAATCTCAACAGCCAAAAAGAAAATTGTTAACCTTTGACTTGACTACTTTTGAATTGATAATGCTAGGATCAAAATAATTAACCTAATTTTTAACATATTATGCTCCAATATCTTGTGGCTCTTATAGCAACTGCAATCATTGGTTATACAGTTAATTCATCTGTAAAAGTTATTGATGAAGGAGATGAGGCTTTAGTAGAACGCTTAGGTAAGTATAAGCGTACTTTGAAGCCTGGACTTCAGTTTGTTTTACCTCTAGTGGAAAAAATAGCTCATGTTGATACCATCCGCGAAAGGGTCTTGGATATTGCTCCTCAGTCAGTTATTACTCAGGATAATTTGACTTTGAAGGTAGATGCAGTAGTCTACTGGCAGATTATAGAAATGGAGAGAGCTTATTATGCAATTGAAGACGTAGAAAATGCTATTGATAATATTGTTTTAACTTCTCTGCGTTCTGAAATTGGTCGCTTGCCACTTCAAGAAGTTTTATCTTCAAAAGATGAAATTGATAAAGCTTTGTTGAAGAAATTGGATGAAGCTACCTCTAGTTGGGGTGTCAAGGTGATTCGTGTGGAAGTTCAAAATATTATTTTCCCTGAAAACGTGAAAGCAGCGATGGAGTCAGAAAGGGTGGCTTTAAGTGAGAAAAAAGCTATGCTTGAACAAGCAGAGGGAGAAAAAAGAGCTGCTATTGCTAAAGCTCAAGGACAAGCAGAGTCTATAGAGGTTCTCTCCAAAATTTTAAATTTGCGCCCAGATAGTCCAGAATTTATGCAATTTCTGATTGCTCAAAGATATTTAGAAACTAATCAGAAATTAAGTGAAAGTGCTAATTCTAAGGTTCTATTTATGGACCCGAAAGCGATGTCTGAAGCATTAGCTGAATTAGTGGGAGATTCTCCTGATTATCCTCCACTAAACGATCTACCTATTTCACCATCTAAACTGAAAAAATCTGATTAGTATCATGTCTCACTCGAAGTCGCGAGAGATGATTTTGCTCAAAAAATTAACCTTTTTCTTTACTTCCTTCGAGTTAAAATATCTAATACTAAACTAGCTAAAATGCGCTCCTATTCATTAATTGCTCCTGCTAAAATCAATCTGTATCTGGAAATTATAGGCGATCGCCCAGATGGTTATCACGAATTAGCAATGGTTTTGCAAAGCATTAGTCTTGCAGACAAAATAGATATTCGTGCCATTGGAATTGAAACTATTGTGGTTCGATGCGAAAATCCTCTGGTTCCTGCTGATGCTGACAATATTGCTTATCGAGCAGCTTCCTTGCTCGGTAAACAATTTCCAGATGTATTTGCCAGGTACGGTGGTGTTGAAATTACTATAAATAAGCAGATTCCTGTAGCGGCAGGTTTAGCAGGAGGTTCCACAGATGCAGCAGCAGTATTAGTGGGATTAGATTTAATGTGGGAACTTGGTTTGACTCAGGGAGAATTGCAGGAGTTGGGGGCGCAGTTGGGGTCAGATGTTCCTTTCTGTGTTAGTGGCGGGACAGCATTGGCAACTGGACGTGGCGAAGTTCTCTCCCCACTACCAAATTTAGACCAACTTTATGTGGTTTTGGCGAAATACAAGAATCTGTCTATTTCTACACCTTGGAGTTATCGCACTTATCGTCAAGAATTCGGTCATACTTATATTGATGATACTGAAGCTCGGGAAAATAGTATACAAAGAGTACATTCTGGACCAATGGTTTCGGCGATCGCTCACCAAGACAATATAGAGATTGGAAAACTATTGCACAACGATTTAGAAAAGGTGGCTTTACCAGAATATCCACAATTATTAAAATTAAGAGAAGCTTTTGCGTCCCAAAATATTTTAGGAGCTATGATGTCGGGGTCTGGACCTACTATATTTGCTTTGACAGAATCTTTTGCTCAAGCACAGGAAGTTGAGGCAGCAGTAAAAGCTCAAATGGCTGACCCCGGTCTAGAATTCTGGATAGCACAGTTTAACTCTAGTGGCATTACTGTTGCCCATTGAAGAGGGAAGAGGACAGGAGGCAACCGAATAATTAATAATTAATAATTAATAATTAATAATTAGGACTTGCTGAATAAAATTGTAATCAATACCAGTTCAGCCTTCCAGTGTTTTTTATTCTAACAAAAGTGCAAGGTTGTTGGCTCAATTAGTCTCAAAATGCTAATATTTTTCCCTGACAATGCCGAAAAATTGGCCGTAGCAGATAGCCGAGACTGTTGCTAGATGAGCTGTTTCCTGTTGCCTAACATCACATCAGACTTTTTCAGCAAATCCTATTTATTTTCTGTATTTTGCCTAGTCATAGACTGTTATCTGAAATTTTTATTTTTACCATAATTCCCATAATTAAAAGCAATTTTTATCAAAATAACATGGGTCTAAAACCCCGCCTTTTAAGGCGCAATAATTTTGGAGCGGGTTCAAATCCCCGTTACAAAAATAACTTCTGACTTCTGACGCGCGTTAACCCGACTTCAACTATTCAAAATCTATGACTAATTTAACTCCTAAATCTGATAAAAAATCCACTTCAAATGTCAATCCTTTACAATGTTTAGCTAGTGCGATAATTGCTGGTGGATTAGCCACACTTGCTTATATGTTAATGAAATCTATTTCTGAAACATTTGCTAGTAAACCTATTATTTCAGATAACGTTTTTGTAGTAAATATTTCAACTGCTGTTCGTGCTTTAGTTGTGGGAGTTATTGCTTTAGCTACTTGTATGTGTGCGATGGTTACTTTAGGTTTAGTTGCCTTAGCTATACAAATTATAATTCAGCGATTTACAAATAAGGAAATGCCTCCGAATGAAGGTTGAATAGTAAAAAATGGGGGATAAATATTTATATCATGTCTGTCTTAAATTAGTAGACATCTCCAGAAAATAGGGAACAGAAAACACTGGTTCTGGGAAAAGAGATAAATAATTGATAATTTATGAATAAGAATTGATTTTATTTTTAATGACCGCCAGATGTCTAGCGATCGAAAACTTTCTTCTCGTCTTCCTTTTTCTTCTATTCTGACTCCTTTATGGTTATTTATCAGTATTCAACCGGATATGATGTTATATCAAATCCGGTAGCATCAGTTTCATTAATGGATAATGGATAATGGATAATGGATAATGGATAATTACCTCTCCCTTTTAGGTAGAGGATTGATCGATAAGGAAAAAATTTATTTTTTTCCCCTTGAAAGGAGGCTAATAAAGCTAAATTGTTTAATTATTTAATTATTTAATTAGGGCTTGCTGATTAAATCTAAAAGCATTGACATATAAAGACTTTAGCCTTTTAGGGTCTGTAATACCTTGGTTTTCAGCTCTTCACACTCAAAAAGGAGCATATTTTAGGCGCATAGTTGGGCATAAAAATCATTCTTACAATTCTTACTCCTACCTCTTCTAAATTCCTATTTCTCCTGTCTCCTGTCTCCTGTCTTCCCCTCCTGGGAGGGTTAGGAGTGGGTTGGGAGAAAGTTAGGGGTGGGTTGGGAGGGGTTAGGGGTGGGTTGGGAGGGTTAGGGAGTGGGTTGGGAGGGTTAGGGGTTGGTTGTCTCCTACCCCAGCAAAAAGACTTTCCATACGCAAACCCTAATTATTAATTATTCGGTAAAATATTTTGAAGTAGAAGTCAGTCCTCAGTCCTCAGTCCTCAGGATAGAAAAACTTATAAATATTTGGTAATGGTGAAGATGGAGAATATTTTTATACCGAGTTAAACGGATTTGATATGACTCCTGTAGAGAGTATGAGACTGTTCGATAATTAATATCATGTCCGGTTGAAGACTTATTATTAAGATAGTAGGGGAGCGGGGGAGCGGGGGAGTAGAGGAGTAGGGAAAATAGAAAGATTTACTGTTTAAGCAAGAGGATAAGTTTTTTCATCACTAATTATCCGGACATTATATAAAAATTAATAATGAATTATTGTAAGCATTCAGCTATTAGCGGTCAGCTGTCAGCTTTTTAAAGAATGAAGTAAAAATTCGTTTAACTTATACTATATTTTCGTAAGTATTTCCTGCGGAATGCGGAGCTAACAGCTATTAGTAGTCAGCTCGAGCGCAATAATACCCTGCTTTTAAGGACATAGTTTAAATGAATATAGGCTTTAACAACTTTTGTAGTAAGATTAATTCTAGCTCAATTAATACAGCTTTAAAGCTACACGAAAAGCAATAGCTGAAGTCCGCAGTTCCTCCGGAGGAGGCTAGCTGATAACGCAGTTCCTCCGACAGGAGGCTAGCTGACGGCTGAATGCTTACGAATTATTACCGAAAAATTGTGGTTGAAAGCCTCATCTTTTAAGGGGATAAAAAGAAAAATTTTCATGATTAGTCAATCCTCCTCTTTTAAAGGAGAGGTAATTGTTAATTATTAATTGTTGAACTATGCTTAAAATTAAGATGGCTAACTAAAAGATTTTTTTATCCTTAGAGAGGAAAGGTTTTGCAAATTAATTATTCGGGAAATCGTATTATTTCATGTTCGTTGAAATCCTTTGTTTAAAAACTTGATAAATATCTATTTTTTGTTCTTCATTTTTCCTCACCTGAACTTTAATAATACCGATACTACCTGACTTAATATTACCAAAAGATTGGGTTGAAAGCCTCCCTTTTTAAGGGAATAATAAATAAAAATTTTCATGATTAGTCAATCCTCTTCTTTTCAAGGAGAGGTAATTCTAAATTCGCGCATTCTAAATTCTAAATTCTTGAATGATCGCCTAGTACAAAATTTCCTTCAACTAAGGTGAATTATACCTTCGTCAAAAACACGATTATTTACATCAATACCTTTAACAATGATGCGGTCTTTATAAACATCAAAAGCAGCAAAACTAAAATCACTTGTAGAATATTCAGTCCACTCTGATTTCCCTACAAGACGTTGTTTGCCACCCGCACCACAAATTAAATAAGTAGTACCATTAATTGAGCTAGTTCTTTCATAATCATGTTCATGCCCATTAATATAAAGCTGAACTCCATATTTTTTAAATAGAGGAGTTAAAGTTTGAATAAAATCTTCATTTAACCCATACATTCCAGAAGAATAAATTTGATGATGACCAAAGACTATTTTCCAAGGTGCTTCACTGTTACTCAATTCTTTTTCTAACCATTTTAATTCGGTTTCCCAGTCAGCATTAATATTAGTATCTAAGGCAAAAAATTGAATTGGATGATACTGAAAAGTATAGTATCTTCCTGTCATATTAAAACCTGGATATTTGAGTTCCCAGTATCCATTTTCAGTACGAATATCGTGGTTGCCCAAACAGGCATAAAATTTAACTTCTTTTTCTAGTAAAGATTTATATGGTTTCTCAAAAACATCTTCTATTTTTCAATTTCTCCATCTTCATAAATATTATCGCCACCAAGAATTACAAAGTCAAAAGGATATTTTAAAAAATAACGCCCCATAGCTTCAGCTACAGCAAATTGATCTTTGCCTCCTGCACCAGTATCAGCAACAGCAACAAATCTGAAAATAGGGTTTGTTTTAACAGAGGAAGAATTGTTTAATGTCAGTGCATTAGCAGAAGTAAAAAAATTAAGACTTTTTACTATTTTGCTGCATATACCAGCAACACTAATGCTGCTGAGACTACTTAAAAATAAAAATTGACGACCTTTAATACTCATCGTTTGAGAAAATAAATTAAGTAGAAAAAGGACTATAGTCCAGAATACAAATTTGTCTTTTATTAATTTATCGTTTTATCCATCGATTTGTTTAGTCCAAAAGGTATAAAGTAAATGTCAGAAGACCAACCACAGCAACCAAATATAGAACAACCTGAAACTGAAGCAGTCTATCAAGAATCAAAAGAAACTGCTTCTGTGGCACCGGAAAGTCCACCTGAACAACAATCTACTACTGATAAAAAATCAGTAGTGACAAAACCTGGCCTTGGACAACAGGTTTTAGGATTAGTTCGTTCCTTATTACCAGCGTCCCTAAGTCAGAAGCTTTCTGATGGGTTATTAACAGGGGCGATCGCTGGTATTTTTGTCCTCATTCTGGTAATTATTTTTGTTTCTTTTTCCCCTGGTCAACCTCCTACTGAGGTGGCAGATATTCCTATAGCTGAAGAAATAGAAGCGATCGCCCCGGAAGAGTCTCTACCTATTACTGTAGATCCAGAAGTATCCGAAAATTCATTTGATGAAGCTCCTGAATCTGTGGAAGCAATTATAGCTTCACCTCCAAAGTTGACACCAGAGCAAAATTTAATTGTGTCAATTCAAAATCAAATTGATGACCTTACTAATGAATATGGTGCTGAAATTATTGAATCTTTAAGAGTTAATTTTCCCAGTAGTTTATTAATTGTTGAACTGAATAATGATTGGTATGACAGAACTGAGGAAGAACAAGATAAATTAGTTAACCAAATGTTTCAAGAAGCACAAGATTTAGACTTTAGTAAGTTACAAGTTATGAACTTTCAAGGTAGAGTTATAGCTCGTAGTTCAGTGATTAATTCTGAGATGATTGTTTTAGAGCGATCGCTGTTGGAAATACCTGGATAATTTTCAGAATTAAGAAAGTTTTAGGTAGTAGGTAGTAGGTGGTAGGTAGTAGGAGAAAAAAGCTGACCGCCCTACCTAAAACTTTTGATTTTTTCTCTTTATTTAATTATTGCTCTGCTGATTAAATCTAAAAGCATTGACATATAAAGACAAGTGCCTTTTTGGGGCTTTTAAAAAGTGCCTTGTATCACGTCTAAAACGCTCAAAAAGTTAGTATTTTAGGCGCATAATTGGATTTAATTAGAGCTTGCTGATTAAATCTAAAAGCATTAACAGGTAAAAGTTTTAGCTTTTTTTCGTTGTAAAAAAGTGCAACTTTTTCAGCTTGAGCGACCAAAAAGTTAGGATTAAAGGCTCACTATGGCAAAAAAATCAAAGGATAAATATATCCTACTACCTCCTCTAAATTCCCCATTCCCCCTGAGTTATGACTCCTGAATTCTTACTCCTACCCCATACCAAAAGACTTTTTCAGCAAACCCTAATTAGGCGGTAGATGATAAGTGATAGGTGAAAAAAGCTGACCGCCCCACCTAAAACTTTTGATTTTTTCTATTTATTTAATTAGAGCTTGCTGATTAAATCTAAAAGCATTAATAGGTAAAGGTTTTAGTTTTTTTTACAGCAAAAAAAAGTGCAACTTTTTTAGCTTGAGCGACCAAAAAGTTAGGATTAAAGGCTCACTATGGCAAAAAAATCAAAGGATAAAATATCCTACTACCTCCTCTAAATTCCCCATTCCTCCTGACTCCTGACTCCTGACTCCTACCCCATACCAAAAGACTGATTCAGCAAACCCTAATTAGGTGGTAGGTAGTAGGAGAAAAAAGCTGACCGCCCCACCTAAAACTTTTGATTTTTTCTATTTATTTAAAAGAGCTATCCTAAATAGAATAATGAACATTAAGTACATATCAAGAGAAGTAAACCTCAGTATTTAGATATAGCAGTCGAAGGAAAAGGCGCGGACAGATAAAAAGCTTAAAACTCACACAACGCCAGATTTTTCCTTCTTCTTTCTTCCTTTTTCTTTCTTCCTTCTTCCTTCTGCAATAACTAACATTTGTTCAAAACCAATTTAGGAAAGCTATAGTATCAATTTAAATTAAAATAGCTTAATTATCAGCAAAATACTTAATTATAATAGTTGATTCAGCTATTGATAACCAAGGCATTTATATAAAAGTATATTATTAAAGTTTTGTAAGCATTTCCTAGGTCATGCTGCGCAAACAGCTAAAAGCTGACCGCTAATAGCTGTTTCATAGATAATGTATATACACTCTCTTGGTCAAGGTCAGTTGTTTTCCAATACTTTATAATTATCCTTAAATTTTTTAATACTAATTCCTGCTCTCAAGGCAATGAATTAATAGCTGATAGCTGATGGCTGAATGCTTACAAAGTTTTTTATTTATAGCGATGTTTTCATTCATCTGTTGCCATAAGCAATAACTTTGTAGTATAATCAAAAATTACAGATAAAAAATCAAGTGTAGTTAGAATATTTTATGAATAAAAAAGCGGTGAAGGATATAAAATAATTAGTGATAATCGCCAAGCTAGATTTAATTATCATATTCTTGAAACTTATGAAGCTGGTGTTGCATTACAAGGAACAGAGGTAAAATCAATCCGGGAAGGTAAGGTTAACTTACGAGATGGTTATGCCTTAATTCGTAATAATGAAGCATGGTTACTGAACGTTCATATTTCTCCATATCAAAAAGCAGGAGAATTTTTCAATCACGAACCTCGTCGTAGTAGGAGACTACTGTTACACAAACAAGAAATTCGTAAATTGATTGGTAAAGTAGAACAACAGGGATTAACTTTAGTACCATTGAGGATGTATTTTAAGCGTGGTTGGGTAAAAGTTGATATTGCTTTGGCACAGGGTAAAAAGCTCTATGATAAGCGTGAAACTATTAAGCAACGAGACGATAAACGGACTATGCAAAGAGTAATGAAGCAATACTAGAGCCACTACGCGGAAGTTAAAAGTCAAAATTCAAAATTCAAAATTCAAAAGTCAAAATTCAAAAGTATTAATTTGTAATTGTTTTAGGATTTTGTAACCATTTATTTCCGCCATCCTGCACTAGAGTCACCAATTTTATCCTTACTTAGCAAATTTGAAGCTTTAGTTTGCTCATTCAACAATTAATAATTAATCATTATCTTTCCTGAAAAAGTATAGGATTGACGAAAAGGATTTTTTCTTTATTTCTTATATGAAATACAAAAAATTGTGCTACTTACGAATCTCCTCATCTCCCTATCTACCTATCAATCTTTGGTAGTAAACATTAACGTATTTCATATTATTTAAAGAAGAGGCTTTAAACCTGAATTATTCGGTAAATTGAATAATACTTATTAGTTATATAGAAATAGAATACGGTTATACAGTATCTGTTTATTATTCTATTCACACTTCAATATTCAATCACCCCATCACCCCATCACCCCATCACCCCATCACCCCATCTCCCCATCACCCCATCTCCCCATCACCCCATCTCCCTATCTCTCCCAACTATATAATAAGTACTCAACCAGATTTTATATTAGTAGGTATAGTTATATTCATATTCATAATTATAGGAGTCTTCAAAATTAGTGGCGACTCTAACTCCATTAGGATCGACAGTACATACAAACTTATTTCTTTCTCCACCAACATTTACCCATCCTCGCCACTGCCAACCTTCAGCAGTTTTAGTCACATTCTGACTAGAAGACCACCGCCCATTACTAGGAAATCCCATTTCATATTGCATAAATTCTTTACAAGAACTTACCACACTAATAT